>NZ_JBIATY010000011.1:0-338111 GCF_042892235.1 Streptomyces sp. NPDC001816 | reverse complement strand
CCGGTGCGCTGAAGGCCGCCGGTGAGCGGCTGCTGGCCCGGCACGCCAACCTGCGCGTCGGATTCCGGCACGACGGCCTCAAGCGCCCCGTGCAGATCGTCCGGCGCATCGTCTCCCTGGACTGGACCGAGGCGGACCTCTCCGGCCTTGACGACGCCGAGCGGGAGGCGGAGGCCTGCCGCGTCGCGGACGAGGTCCGGCGGCGGAAGTTCGACCTCGGCCGCCCGCCGCTGCTGCGGCTGACGCTGATGCGGCTCGGCGCCGACCGCCACCGCCTGCTGCTGACGAACCACCACATCCTGTGGGACGGCTGGTCGGCATCAGTGCTCATCGGTGAGCTGCTCTCCCTCTATGGCACCGGTGGCGACGACTCCCGGCTGCCGAAGGTCACCCCGTACCGTGACTACCTGGCCTGGCTCACCGCGCAGGACCGCGACGCTGCCCGCGCGGCCTGGGCCTCCGCCCTGGCCGGGCTCGGAGCCCCCACCCTCATCGCCCCCCAGGTGGCCGACCGGGCGCCCGAACTGCCGAGGCAGCTCACCAGCAACCTGCCGGAGGAGCTGACGGCCAGGCTCGGCGAGTTCGCCCGGCAGCAGGGCGTCACCATGAACACCCTGGTGCAAGCGGCGTGGGGTCTGCTGCTGACCCGCATGACCGGTCGGCAGGACGTCGTCTTCGGCATGACGGTTTCCGGCCGTCCGCCTGAGCTGCCCGGCGTCGAGGGCATGGTCGGCCTCTTCATCAACACCGTCCCTGTCCGCGTACGACTGCGCGACGGCGAGTCGGTGGCCGCGCTGCTGAAGCGGCTCCAGGGGGAGCAGGCGGCCTTGATGGATCACCACCACCTGGGCCTGTCCGAGGTGCAGCGGCAAGCCGGTAGCCGGGACCTCTTCGACACCACGATGGTCTTCGAGAGCTACCCCCTGGACGCGTCGGCTTGGGGGTCCCCGGCTGAGGGGCTGAAGCTGGTCGGCATCGCCGGTACGGACGCGACGCATTACTCGCTCGCCCTGTCCGTGATCCCCGGCCCCGGGCTGACCCTGCGCCTTGGCTACCGCACCGACGCGTTCGCCCCGGCGGAGGCCGAACTGTACCTCGCGCGGCTGGACCGCCTGCTGCAGAACATGGTTGCCCAGCCGGACCTGCCTGCCGCCAGGGTCGACTTCCTGTCGCCGGAGGAGCGCTACCGCCTCCTCGCCGAGTTCGGCGGTTACGGTGCCATGCCCGCCTGACGGCGGGTATGGCGAGCGCAGTGCGGTCCCTCGGGGACCGCACTGCGCGGTGCGGCAGCTCGAAACGCTTGAAAGTCCGACCCGCCGTTCACGCTCCGCTGAAAGTCCCTGAGAAGTCCCAGAGGGCTGGACCAGCCGCCGGATGCCCGTAAACGTGCAGGTCAGAGCGTGGTCTCGTGATCTCTCCCTGAGCGGAACAGGACCCGGCGTACAGCCCGACTCGTCTGCCTCTTTCTCTTGTTCCTCTTGTTGCGAGAGGCTGGGTGGGATGGAAGTCCTGGGGGTCGACGCCTGCGGCAGGCAGGGCTGGATAGGCATCAGGCTCACGGACGGCACGTTCGCGGGCAGCCTCGTGGACGTCCGGCTCGATGCGCTGATCAAGCGTGCCGCCGGCGCAGAGGCGATCGCGGTGGACATGCCGCTGGGCCTGATCGAGAAGGGCTGGCGCGCCGCGGATCTCGGGGCGAGGACATTCCTGGGGGCACGGCGCAACAGCGTCTTCCTCGTGGCGCCGCGCCCGGCGTGGCTTGAGTCGGATTACGTGGCGGCCGGCGATCGGTGCCATGAGCTCACGGGTCACCGGCTGAGCCGACAGGCGTGGGCCCTCGCTCCGAAACTCCTCGAGGCCCGCGCGTGCTGGCTCGCCGACGAGCGGATCCACGAGGTCCACCCCGAGGTGTCCTTCTATGCCCTGGCCGGAGGGGTGCCGCTGGACCACGCCAAGAAGACGTGGCGTGGCCAGAATGCGCGGCGCCAGTTGCTGGCCGCAGCCGGGGTTGTGCTGCCGGACGCGCTTGGCGAGGCGGATCGCGTTCCTGCGGACGACGTCCTCGATGCCGCTGCGGCGGCCTGGTCGGCGCAGCGGATTGCGCTGGGGATCGCGGGGCGGATTCCTGAGGTGCCTGAACTGGACATGGAAGGGCGCGTCGTCGAGATCTGGTACTGACTTGAAGGGAAATACGGTGCTGGGACTGCTGGGCTTCTACGACGAACTCGACAACCGCCCCGGTCGGCCGAACGGATCCATCCGCGACGCCGTCCGGCCCTTCGGCGCACCGGACGAGGCAGACCTTGTGGCCTACCTGGATGCCGGCCACATCCTCATCGACGTCATGGAAGCGGGCCATGACGTCATCACCGCCAGCGCGCACCGCCACTCCCTCGGTTGCTCGTCATTGGTGACCGACGGCACCTGGCTCTGGCGCCAGGACTTCCCCCACTACGTCGAGACGCACCACGTCTTGCTTCCCGAGGCGTTCGTCGAGCATGTGCGAGGGCTGAACTACCGGATGCCGGCGCTCATCACCGCACGGTTCGCGCCCCACTACAACGAGACCATGCCCCTCGTCGGCTGGGCCTCGGCCACCCCGTGGCGAGCAAGTGCAGCCGTGCTCGAACCCGAACCGCGAACGGTCACAAGCAAGGCCCAGTTCGACGCAGCGATGCTTGCCCAGGAACGAAACCGGCCGCACGGCAACTGGGCCAAGCCCCGCAAGCCGAGGAGAGCATGAGCCAACACCCATGAGCATCCGTATTCCGCTCTCAAGATCCCAGCGCTAGCTCCGCCCCTCGAGCATCAGCGGTCATGCAGGAGGAGTCAGCGGGCGTTCCCGTACACCCTTGAGGTGCGCTTCGAAGACCTCCCGCGCCTCCGGCGTCAACGTCCGCAGCGCCACCAGCGCCGTGATCGCCACATCGCACAGTTCGGACTGGACGTCCTCCCACGTGTGGGTGACCCCCTTGCGTGGGTTCTGGCCGGTCGCGCCGATCACCGCCTCGGCCACCTCGCCCACTTCCTCCGACAACTTGAGGATGCGGAGCAGTACGCCCTCCGGGCCGGCATGCCTGCGAGTCGCCTCCAGACGGTCCCAGAGTTCGTGGATCGTCGGCCAGAGGGCGGGGGAGGTGTCCTGGTCGCTCATGCCCCGAAGCTTGGCATGCCCCGGCTGGGCTAGTCCTCGAACAGGACCTCCTGCTCGCCTTCCGTCTTCTGTCGCACCCGCCGGTTCCGTGCTCCTACCACCACCGCCGTAGCCGCTGCCGTCACTCCCAGTGCCAGCGGCACCATCCACCCCCGGTCGAAAACATGCCCGGACGCGTGGTCGAGGGAGAGGCGGCCCGGGCCCGCGATGGCCAGGCCCGCTGCCGCCAGGCCCAGGGTGGCCGCGTACTCGTAGCCACCCTCCTGGGCGAAGAAGCCGTTGGGTTTGTGGACCGCCGCCGCCCCGGCCATCGCGCCGGCCGCCGCCGCGCCCGCCGCCGGGGTTGCCAGGCCCAGCGCCAGCAGGGTGCCGCCGCCCGCCTCGGCCAGGCCCGCCGCCGTCGCGCTTGCCTTGCCGGGCGCGTAGCCGACGGACTCCATGAACTGGCCGGTGCCCTCCAGGCCGTGGCCGCCGAACCAGCCGAACAGCTTCTGTGTGCCATGTGCGACGAGCACCCCGCCCGTCCCCAGCCGGAGCAGCAGCAGGCCCAGATCACGTCGGTCGTAACAGGTCACGGTCGTCACTCCTGTCAGCGCCTATGAAGTCCCCTGTCACCGTCGCATCCCGTGCTCCTGCGGGCCCGTCGTGGATGGCGTTCGGGTGGCGGGGGCGGGGGAGCGGTGTGAGTCTGGCGCCATGACGATTCAGCCAGCCAAGCTCAGCGATCCGTCCGTCCGGGCCTTCGTCAACGCCGTGAACTCGCATGACCGCGAGGGCTTCATGTCCCTCCTCTCGCCGGGCGCGACGATGTCCGACGACGGCGCCGACCGCGACCTCGCCGAGTGGATCGACCGGGAGATCTTCACCTCCAACGGCCACATGGATGTCGACAACGAGTCCCGTGGCGGCCGCGACCTCATCGCCCGCTACCGCAACGACGCCTGGGGCGAGATGCGCACCAAGTGGCACTTCGAGATCGAGGACGACGGCAGGATCTCCCGGTTCGAGACCGGGCAGGCGTAATCCTCCCGAGCAAGCCTCCGAGAAATCCCGCTGTGAAACCGCTTGCCTTCGTGTGCGCTTCAACTCCTAGCGTTCTGCGGCATGGAGACCACCAGCAGGACACTGGGGCGCAGCGGGATCGAAGTGAGTGCGCTCGGATTCGGGTGCTGGGCCATCGGTGGTGAGTGGCAGGCCGCCGATGGGCAGCCCCTCGGGTGGGGGAAGGTGGATGACGAGGAGTCCGTGCGGGCCGTTCGCCGTGCCCTCGACCTCGGCGTCACCTTCTTCGACACCGCCGACGTCTACGGCACCGGGCACAGTGAGGAGGTCCTGGGCCGGGCGCTCGGCAAGCGCAGGGATGAAATCGTCCTTGCCACCAAGTGGGGCAACGTCTTCGACCCGGACACCCGCACCCTCACCGGCGCCGACGACACCCCGGAGTACGCCCGCCGGGCCCTGATCGCGTCACTGCGTCGCCTCGGCACCGATCACATCGATCTGTATCAGCTTCATCTGTCCGACGCCGATCCGGTGCGGGCTGCCGAACTGCGGGACCTGTGTGAGGAGTTGGTCGGGGAGGGGCTCATCCACGCCTATGGCTGGAGCACCGACGATCCCGAGCGCGCCGCCGTCTTCGCCGAAGGGCCGCACTGTACGGCTGTACAGCACGCGCTCAATGTTCTTCAGGACGCGCCTCGGCTCATCGAGCTGTGCGAGCGGCTGGACCTCGCCGGCATCAACCGCAGCCCGCTCGCGATGGGGCTGCTGACCGGGAAGCGGCACACCTCCCTGGAGGCCGGGGACATCCGGAGCAGGCCGCCCGCCTGGCTCCAGGGGTTCGGGGGCGACGGGTCCGGCGCTGATCCCGAGTGGGTGAGTCGGGTCGAGGCCCTGCGGGACATTCTCACCAGTGACGGCCGTACCCCCGCCCAGGGCGCCCTGGCCTGGTTGTGGGCGCGCAGCCCGCGCACCGTGCCGATCCCGGGCTTCCGGACCGTCGCCCAGGCCGAGGAGAACGCCGGCGCGATCGCGAAAGGGCCGCTCACCGCAGAGCAGTTGACCGAGATCGATCGCCTGCTCGGACGATGAGCGGCCCCAACGAGCCGTACAAGCGGTCCCAATGGGCCGTACGACGACGTCAGTAGCCGTACCCCCCGTACTGCTGCTGCGCATACTGCTCCTGCGGCGCGTACTGCCCGTACGCCTGCTGTCGTCCCGCACCCCCGCCCCGCTCGGTGAGCGTGATCTGGCCCGCCTTGATGGTGGCCAGGCGCGGGGCGCGGCGGGCGATGGAGGAGTCGTGGGTGACCATGATGAAGGTCAGCCCGTGCTCCCGCCACAGGCCCTCCAGCAGGGCCATGATGTCGTCGCGGGTGCCCTCGTCGAGGTTGCCGGTGGGCTCGTCGGCCAGCAGCACCTTCGGGTTCTTCACCAGCGCGCGGGCGATGGCGACGCGCTGCTGCTGGCCGCCCGACATCTCCGAGGGGACGTGGGAGAGCCGCTCGCCGAGGCCCACCGAGCGCAGCGCCTCGGCGGCCCGCTCGCGCCGCTCGCCCGGCTTCACGCCCAGCGGGACCAGCGCCGTCTCCACGTTCTCCTGCGCGGTCAGCGTCGGGATGAGGTTGAACGCCTGGAAGATGATGCCGATCTTCTCGGCGCGCAGCCGGGTCAGCTTGGCCTCGCTGATCGTGGCGAGGTCGACGCCGTCCAGTTCGACGCTGCCGGACGAGGGGCGGTCGAGGCCGCCGATCATCTGCAGGAGGGTGGACTTGCCGCCGCCCGTCGGGCCCTGGATGACCAGCTGGTCGCCGTCGGCGATGGTGAGGTCGACGCCGCGCAGCGCCTCCACCGTCTCCTTGCCCCGCGTGTACCGCTTGGTGACGCCGGTGAGTCTGTACATGGGTGCTCCGTGAGTGAACAGAAGGGTGGGTCAGGAGACGCTGCGCAGGGCGTCGGCCGGGCGCATCCGGGAGGCGCGCCAGCCGCCCATGGCGCCGGCGATCAGACCGCCGGCGACCGCGAGGCCGACGGCCAGGGCGATGGTGGTCAGGGAGACGGGCGCGGTCAGCGCGATCTCCAGGGTGTTCTTGGTGGCCTGCTGGCCCGGGCCGCCGCCACCGGGGCCGCCGCCCATGCCACCGCCCATGCCGCCACCGCCGCTGCTGCCCAGCTCCGCCTGCAGCTTCGGGCTGATCGCGGTGACCGTGTAGGCGGCCGCGAGGCCCAGGGCGATGCCGAGGCCGCCGCCGATCAGGCCGTTGACCATGGACTCGCCGACCACCTGCCGGGTCACCTTGCGGCTCGGCCAGCCGAGCGCCTTCAGGGTGCCGAACTCGCGCACCCGCCGGGACACGGCCGAGGAGGTGAGCAGCGCGGCCACCAGGAAGGCGGCGACCAGGACGGTGATCGAGAGCCACTTGCCGACGCTGCCGGCCAGGTTCGAGGCCGTGGACAGCGAGCCGGAGACGGTGGAGGCCAGGTCGGAGGAGGTGGTGACCGTCGTACCGGAGATGTTGCTCTGGATCGTCTTCTTGACGGCGGAGATCTGCTGGGAGTCGGTCGCCTTGACGTAGATCGTCGTGACCTTGTTCTTGGCGTCACCGAGCGACTGGGCCTGCTTCAGCGGCAGGTAGACGTCGGTGGTGGACTCGCTGCTGTCCGGGGTGGCGATGCCGATGACCGTGTACTTGGTGCCGGAGATCTTGAAGGTCGAGCCGACCTTGTACTTCTTCTCCTTGGCGTACGACTTGCTGACGACCGCCACCTTCGCGTCGGTCTGCGCCGAGGTGAAGGTCTTCCCGGAGGTGATCTTCATCGTGGCCAGCGGGCCGAGGGCCTGGTCGGTGACGTCGACGCCGGCCACCGAGTAGCTGTTGACGTTGAAGTTGGCGCCGCCGCCCTGCACCTGCGGCTGCCCGCCACTTCCTCCGCCGGGGCCGCCCTGCTGCTGGGAGCTTCCGGAGGACGTGGACGACTTCGCCTTGCCCTGGGTGAAGGAGCCGTCGACCTTGGTGACGTTCAGGGAGAGGGCGCCCACCGCGCTCGCCACGCCCTTCTGCGCGGCGACCTTCGCGACCAGCGAGGACTTCAGGGCCTGACCACCCTGTGTCATCACCCGGTCCGAGCTCTGTGCGGTCTTGCTGCTGGACTTGGCGTCGAACTTGAAGTTCGGGCCCTGCGAGCTGCCGGCCCTGGGTGCCGACTGCGCCTTGGTGACCGTCATGTCGGTGCCGAGGCCGTAGAGCGACTTCAGGACCTTGTCCTGCGCCTGCGTCATACCGGCCGACACCGAGCTGACGGTGATGACCAGCGCGATACCGAGCGCCAGACCCATCGCGATGACCAGAGCGGCCTTCTTGCGGCGGCTCAGCTCACGCTTGAGATAGATGCCAAACATCCCGTTCCTCGAAGGTTCTTGGCGCCCGCTGTGGGCGCGGCCACAAGCTAGGGAGGAACCTTTGAGGCGCGCTGAGTAAAAGGTGTGTCAGAGCTGAGAAAGCAGGATGGGGGGTCAAATTTTCATAAGACAGCAAATTCCTGTGCCATGGAGGGCCTCCTGCCAGGAAATGCCTGTTGGGTGCGGTGTACGGTCCCCGGGTGCGTGAATGTTCCCGGCTCAGCCGGCGTGCCGCCCTCGGGCTGACGGCCGCCGCCCTCCCCCTGTCCGTGGCCGCCCCTGCCTCCGCCGCGACCGTGATCGGCGGTGAGCGGCTGGCCCGTACCGGAGTCCAGGTGCGCGGCGCCGGCGGCCTGCCCCGGAAGCTCAGCGCCCGCTCGTGGCTGGTCGCCGACGGCGGGACCGGCGAGGTGCTCGCCTCCTTCGACGCGCACCGGCGCCTGGCGCCCGCGTCCACGCTGAAGATGCTGTTCGCGGACACCGTGCTGAAGAAGTTCGAGCGGACCGAGCGGTACAAGGTCACCGACGCCGACCTCGCCGACATCCCGGCCGGCTCCAGCCTCGTCGGCATCAAGCCCGGCATCACCTACACCGTCGAGCAGCTGTGGCAGGGCGTGTTCCTGCGCTCCGGCAACGACGCGGTGCACGTGCTCGCGCACATGAACGGCGGTGTGGCCAAGACGGTCGCCGAGATGCAGGCCATGGCCGAGGACCTGCAGGCCCTGGACACCCATGTGGTCAGCCCCGACGGCTTCGACCACAAGGGCCAGCTCTCCTCGGCGTACGACCTCACGCTCTTCGCCCGGCACGGCCTCAAGAACGGCGACTTCCGCGGCTACTGCGGCACCAGGACCGCCGACTTCCCGGCCGGCGGCAAGAAGACCTTCCAGATCCAGAACACCGACCGCCTGCTCACGGGGGCCTGGGGGCTGCACACGTACGACGGTCTGATCGGCGTGAAGAACGGTTACACCAGCCACGCCGGCAACACCTTCACCGGCGCGGCCACCCGGGGCGGCCGCACCCTGCTGGTCACCGTGATGCATCCGGCCGAGGGCAGCAACGCCGTCTACGAGCAGACCGCCGCGCTGCTCGACTGGGGCTTCGGGGCCGGGCGTTCGGCGCAGGCGGTGGGCATGCTCGTCGAGCCGATCAGTGAGGGCGGGGCGAGCGCGAGCCCGGCGCCCGAGGGGAAGGCGGTCCACGCCGCGGCCGGGGCTCCCGGCTCGGCGTCCTCCGGGCACCCCTCGTCGTGGCGGCTGCTGGAGGGGGCGGCCGGTACGGCGGCACTGCTGGGAGCGGGTGCGTGGGCGCTGCGGCGGCGCGTGGTGCGAGCCAAGGCTGCTCGGACCGAGGCTGCTCGGGCCAAGGCTGCTCGGGTCGAGACGGCTCGGGTCGAAGAGGGGCAGGCCGAGGTGGAGCCGGAGTCCGGATCGGGGCCGCGGCACGGGCGCTGAGGTACGGGATCGAGTACGGCGGCAGCCGTTCCACCGACCGGTGCGTACCCCGCGGTCCCACGCGAGGTCCACCCCCAACTCCGGTCCGGTGGAACGGCTGCCGACTCCCCCCTCGATATGGCTACGGAACTCCTGTGCTCCAAGTGTGAAGCTCTTGTGGAGGAAAGTTGAGCATAAGCGGCCGACGGGCCGCAATAGGGCGGACGTTGAAATTCCGTTTGTGTAACTTGAAGGGTTCGGTTCCGCCCCGCCCCGGGCCCCGGGCCGAGTCCCGTCCTCAGCCTCGCCCGATGTACGGCATCGCCGTCGCCAACACCGTCGCGAACTGCACGTTCGCCTCCAGCGGCAGCTCGGCCATGTGCCGCACGGTGCGCGCCACGTCGGCCACGTCCATCACCGGTTCCGGGGCCACCTCGCCGCTCGCCTGCAGTGCCCCGGTCTGCATCCGGGCCGTCATGTCGGTGGCCGCGTTCCCGATGTCGATCTGCCCGACCGCGATCCGGTACGGCCGCCCGTCCAGCGACAGCGACCTGGTCAGGCCGGTCAGCGCGTGCTTGGTCGCGGTGTAGGCGACCGAGTGCGGGCGGGGCGTGTGGGCGGAGATGGAGCCGTTGTTGATGATCCGGCCGCCCTGCGGGTCCTGCTCCTTCATCCGCCGGTACGCCGCCTGCGCGCACAGGAACGCCCCGTTGAGGTTGGTGTCCACCACGTGCCGCCAGGCGTCGTAGGGCAGGTCCTCGACGGGCACCCCGCCCGGACCGAACGTCCCGGCGTTGTTGAACAGCAGGTCGATGCGCCCGAACCGGTCCACGGCCGCCGTGAACAGCGCGTCCACGTCCTCGGGCCGGGACACGTCGGTGCGCACGGCGAGCGAGGGCGCCCCGGGCACCAGTGCCGCCGTCTCCTCCAGCGTCTCGACGCGCCGGCCGGCCAGCGCCACCGACCAGCCGGCGCGCAGCAGCTCCACGGCGACGGCCCGCCCGATACCGGAGCCGGCGCCGGTCACCACCGCGATCTTCGATTGCCTGTCAGTCATGGTTCCGCAGCGTAGGCGGGAAGTCCGCGATGCGGAATCAGGTGTCCGCCATACGGCTACCTGGTGACGGTGGCCACGGCCCCCCCCGGGAGCCTCCCCGGGATACCGCACGCTCTGCTCAGCCAACCAGCCCCGCCCCACCCTCGTTCATGTGTGCCACGGCAGTGTGTACGAGCTGCGAGCATGGAGGCCGATTCCTGACGAGAGGGAGGGACACATGCCCGAGCACGCGGCGGCACCGACACCGGAGACGGAGCGCCAGTCCACCACCGCACCCGTCTCGGCCGCCGCCACCCGCCGCACCGGTCTGCTCGTCACCTTCGTCCTCGGAGGCCTCACCGCCACACCCCCGCTGGCGATGGACATGTACCTCCCGTCCCTGCCGGAGGTCACCCGCTCCCTGCACGCCCCCGCCGCCACCGTCCAGCTCACCCTCACCGCGTGCCTGGCCGGCATGGCGCTCGGGCAGCTGGTCGTGGGCCCGATGAGCGACCGCTGGGGCCGCCGCCGCCCGCTGCTGACCGGCCTCGCCGTCTACCTCGTCGCCACCGCCCTGTGCGCCTTCGCGCCCACCGTCGAGGCGCTGGTCGCCTTCCGCCTCGCCCAGGGTCTCGCGGGCGCGGCCGGCATCGTCATCGCGCGGGCCGTCGTACGCGACCTCTACGACGGTGTGGCCATGGCCCGCTTCTTCTCCACCCTGATGCTGATCTCCGGGGCCGCGCCGATCGTGGCGCCGCTGATCGGCGGGCAGATCCTCCGGGTGACGGACTGGCGGGGCGTGTTCGTCGTCCTCACCGTGGTCGGGGCCGCGCTCGCCGCCCTCGTCTGGCTGCGGCTGCCCGAGACACTGCCGCCCGCCGAACGGCACGGCGGGGGAGTGGGGCAGGCGCTGCGTTCGATGCGCGGCCTGCTCGCCGACCTGCCCTTCACCGGCTACATGCTGGCCGGCGGCTTCGCCTTCGCCGTGCTGTTCGCCTACATATCCGCCTCCCCCTTCGTCGTCCAGGAGATCTACGGCGCCTCCCCGCAGACCTTCAGCCTGCTCTTCGGCGTCAACTCGGTCGGGCTGATGATCGCCGGGCAGGTCAACGGCCGCATCCTGGTGGGCCGGGTCAGCCTGGACAAGGTGCTCGGCACCGGCCTCGCGATCATCGTGCTCGCCGCGACCGCCCTGCTGCTGATGACCGCGGGCACCTTCGGCGAGGTCGGCCTGGCGCCGATCGCCGCCGCCTTGTTCGTCCTCATGTCCGCGATGGGCATCACCCTGCCCAACGCCCAGTCCCTCGCCCTGCTGCGCACCCGGCACGCCGCGGGCTCCGCCTCCGCCCTGCTCGGCACCACCTCCTTCCTCGTCGGAGCGGTCGCCTCCCCGCTCGTCGGCGTCGCCGGGGAGCACACCGCCGTGCCCATGGCGGTCGTCCAACTGGCGGGAGCACTGGTAGCGGCGGCCTGCTTCATGGGAATGTGCCGTCCCTGGAACACCCGTGCGGGGTCGGAGGGAGAGGACAACTGAGCGCACCCAGACTGCGCGCCGGCACCCCCGAACGCGCCGGGCTCGACGCCAAGGAACTCGAGCGCCTGGCCGGCGAGGTGCACGCCCTCACCACCGGAGCCCGCCCCTGGGCCGCCGGTGCCGTCGTCATGGCCGGACGCGGGCCAGTGATCGCCGTCGCCGAGGCAGCGGGCTGGGCGGTCCGCTACGCCTCCTACGACCCCGAGACCGACACCGGCGTCGAACTGCCGCCCGCCGACCGGATCCCGATGACCGTCGACACCCCGTTCGACCTGGCCTCCCTCACCAAGCTGTGCACGTCCGTCGCCGCCGTGCAGCAGATCGAGCGCGGCACCCTCGGCATGGACGCCCGGATCGGCGCCTACCTGCCCGAGTTCACCGCGGCCGCCGAACACGGCGTCACCGTACGGCAGCTGCTCACGCACACCTCCGGGCTGCGCCCCGAACTCCCGCTGTACGACTGCCCGGACGCCACCGCCCGCCTCGCGATGCTCCGCGCGGAGGCCCCCACGTCCGAGCCCGGCCGCTACCTCTACTCGGACCTGAACATGATCCTGCTCCAGTTCGTTCTGGAACGGATCACCGGCCGCCCCCTCGACGTCCTGATCGAGGACGGCATCACCCGCCCGCTCGGGATGACGGCGACCGCCTTCGGCCCCTGCCCCGGCGCGGTGGCCACCGAGGACCAGCGGCGGCCCTGGGCCAAGGCCGACCGTGGAATGCTGCGCGGCGAGGTCCACGACGAGAACGCCTGGGCGCTCGGCGGGGTGGCGGGCCACGCCGGCCTCTTCTCCACCGCGCACGACCTGGCGGTCTTCTGCCGCGCCCTGCTCGCGGGCGGCGCGTACGGCCCCGCGCGCATCCTCGGCCCCGACTTCGTGGAGCTGCTGTTCACCCCGCCGGGCCTTGGCTTCGCCCTGGACCAGCCGTGGTTCATGGGCGAGCTGGCGGGCAGGGGAGCGGCGGGGCACACGGGGTTCACGGGGACCTCGCTGGTCGTGGATCCGGCGACGGACACGTTTCTGGTGCTGCTGGCGAACACGGTGCACCCCGTACGCAGGCCGCCGGACAGCCGGCCGAGGGCGGCTGCGGCCACGCGTCTGGCGAGAGCGGTGATCTGAGGCGCACCTCCCGGCCGCCGCCCGAGTCGGATCCCGTGGCGACCTCCCGGCCGCCCGATTCGGTCCCTGTGGCGGCGCCTTCCGGCCGCCCGATTCGGATCCCGTGGCGGCGCCTTCCGGCCGCCCGATTCGGATCCCGTGGCGGCGCCTTCCGACCGACCGATTCGGATCCCGTGACGGCGCCTCCCGACCGCCCGAGACGGACCCCGTGGCGGCGCCTTTCCAGCCGACCGAGACGGGTGGTGGGTGGGCATAGGCCCGGGGGTCTGGGGGCGGAGCCCCCAGCAAGGCCGGCACCGGCACCGGGCGCCGTAGAATCGCCGGGTGAACGACCCCGTACGCCCGGCCGAGCAACTCCGCGCCGCCCTTGCCGACCTGCTCGCGGGGCTACCGCCCTCGCAAGCCGCCGGCGCCGTGGAAAGGCTGATCGCCAACTACCGCGGGGCCACCCCGACCGACGCCCCGATCCTGCGCGACCGCGCCGACGTCGCCGCCTACGCCGCCTACCGCATGCCGGCCACCTTCGAGGCGGTCCGCTCGGCGCTGGAGGCGTTCGCGGACGCCGTGCCCGGCTGGACGCCCCGCAGCCACGTCGACGTCGGCGGTGGCACCGGCGCCGCCACCTGGGCCGTCACCGCAACCTGGCCCGGCGAGCGCAGCGTCACCGTGCTGGACTGGGCCGAGCCCGCGCTCGCCCTCGGCCGGGAGATCGCCGAAGCCAACCCCGCGCTGCACGACGCCCGTTGGCAGCGGGCCCGGATCGGCACGGCGCTCACCCTCGACAGCACCGACCTCGTCACGGTGTCGTACGTCCTCAACGAACTCGCCGAGGCCGACCGCAGCGCCCTCGTCGACGCGGCCGCGGCCGCCGCGCAGTCCGTCGTGATCGTGGAGGCCGGCACCCCCGCCGGCTACGCCCGGGTCATCGAGGCCCGCGACCGCCTCGTCCGCGCCGGGTTCCGCGTCGCCGCGCCCTGCCCGCACAGCGCCGCCTGCCCCATCGTCCCCGGCACGGACTGGTGCCACTTCTCCGCCCGGGTCAGCCGCTCCTCCCTGCACCGCCAGGTCAAGGGCGGCTCCCTGGCGTACGAGGACGAGAAGTTCAGCTACGTCGCGGCCACCCGGCTGCCCGCCGAGCCGGCCCCCGCCCGGGTGGTCCGGCGCCCGCAGATCCGCAAGGGCCAGGTGCTCCTCGATCTGTGCGAGGCCGACGAGCAGCTGCGCCGCACGACGGTCACCAAGCGCCACGGCGACCTGTACAAGGCGGCCCGGGACGCCGACTGGGGCGATGCCTGGCCGCCGGAGGATTCGACCGCTTAGTCAGCGGGGCTTGTTAGTTTCACCCCATGGTCAAGAAGCCCGCCCCCGACGCCACCCGCCGCAGCGAGAAGTCCCGCAGGGCGATCTACGACGCCGCCCTCGCCCTGGTCGTCGAGGTCGGATACCCGAAGACCACGGTCGAGGGGATCGCCGCCCGCGCCGGGGTCGGCAAGCAGACCATCTACCGGTGGTGGGCGTCGAAGGCGGACGTGCTGATGGAGGCCTTCCTGGACCTCGGCGAGCAGGTGGCCCGGGCGGCGGGGCAGGAGCCGTACGCCATCCCGGACACCGGCGACCTCGCCGCCGACCTCAAGGCGGTGCTGCGGGCCACCGTCGACGAGCTGTACGACCCCCGCTTCGAGGCACCCAGCCGCGCGCTGGCCGCCGAGGGCGTGGTCAACGAGCAGCTCGGCCGCGAGTTCGTCACCAAGCTCCTCGAACCCCAGCTCCAGCTGTACGTCGACCGGCTGCGCTCCGCGCAGGACAGCGGCGCGGTACGCCCCGACGTCGACCCGCGCATCGCCCTGGAGCTGTTCGTCTCACCGCTCGCCCAGCGCTGGCTGCAGCACACCGGGCCTATCTCGTACGCGTACACGGACACCCTGGTCGACTACGCGCTGTACGGCCTCGCCCCCCGCTGAGGTGCTGTGAGGCACGTCTCGTCCGGTTCCTGCGGATCCCCGCTCCGGCCCCCGAAGCATTGGCAGATGGGACGATAAGGCATGCTGTCCGCACACACAGCGAGGCGACCACCGGAACAAGGGGTTAGATGAGCGCGACGTTCGGCGGCCGGTCCGGCCGGCAGGGCAAACTCTCCCAGTGGCTGCTCGGACGCCGCCCGAAGGAGACCGCCGCCGACGACGGCGGCCGTGAGGCCCTGCTGCTCGCCGCCGCCACAGCGGGACTGCCCCTGGCACCCGCCGCGCACCCCGCCCCCGGCTACCGCTGTTCCTGCGACCGCGTCGGCTGCCCCACCCCGGCCCGGCACCCGGTGTCGTTCGCCTGGCAGACCCAGTCCACGACGGACCGCGCGCAGATCGAGCGCTGGGCCCGGCACCAGCCGCAGGCCAACTTCATCACCGCCACCGGCATGGTGCACGACGTCCTCGACGTGCCCCTGGAGGCCGGCCGGGAGGCGCTGGACCGGCTCCTCGGCGCCGGTGTGGAGGTCGGTCCGGTCACCGAGAGCGACGACGGCCGCATGCTGTTCTTCACCCTCACCCGGGGCACCCCCGAGGACGAGGACGAGTGGTGGCCCTGCGAGCTGGACTGCCACCCCGAGACCATGGACGAGCACCCGGGGCTGCGCTGGCACTGCCGCGGCTCCTACGTCCTCGTACCGCCCGCCCGGCTGCCCGGCGACGACCAGCAGGTGCGCTGGGTCCGCGGCCCGGAGCACGCGCTGCCCGACCCGCTGAGCCTGCTGGAGGCCCTCACGGACGCCTGCGCCCGCCACGCCGGCGCCGCGGCCGACCACACGAGCGCCACCTGGCCGCTGCGGCGCTGATCGCTCCGCGGGTCGAGCGGCGGGCGCTCCACGGGGTGCCGCGACAGGCCGTCGGGCGGCTGCGGGTACGTTGTGGCTGGTCGCTCCCCCACTCTCGACTTCGCCCGAGCGGGGGGACCCCCATCGCGGCGGAGCCGCATGATCGACACAGCCCCGCGCCCCTTTGGGGCGTTCTACTCGCCCTGTGCCGCCGTCAGTCCCTGCACCCGCCCCAGTACCGACACCGGACCGCTGCCCGCCGGGTCGAGAGCGGCCTCGTTGGAGATGATCTCCAGCGTCAGCGACTGCTTGATCTCACCCTTGGTGAGGGCCTGTACGTCCTTGTTCGGGGTCGGCACGGAGGTGCCCGCGGCGGCGGTCTGCTTCTCGTAGTGGTGCGTGGTGAAGAAGACCAGCGCCCCGCCGTCCGCCGTGCGCAGCGCGAGCGGCGCGTAGTCGCCGTGGGTCAGCGGCTCGTCGATGT
Source organism: Streptomyces sp. NPDC001816 (assembly GCF_042892235.1). Classification (NCBI taxonomy): domain Bacteria; kingdom Bacillati; phylum Actinomycetota; class Actinomycetes; order Kitasatosporales; family Streptomycetaceae; genus Streptomyces; species Streptomyces sp. NPDC001816. Next base: position 322,141 of record NZ_JBIATY010000011.1, on the reverse strand, counting down.
ACTGCCGGACCAGGCCCGGCTTCGACGTCTGCTTCTTGCGGTCCGCGCGCAGGCCGCTGGTGTACCGGCCGTCCGCGAACGTCGTGCCGGCGTTCTTCAGATAGGCCGCGTAGCCCTTGCTCAGGTCGGCGGGCGGCACGGCCAGTTGCGTGGCGTCGGCGGGCACGGCCTCGGCCCAGCCGTCCTCGTCCTTCTTGAACTGCGGTACGTCAGTGGCCGCGACCAGCGTCAGATAGGCCACCTGCCACGGATCGCCGAGGTCGTCGCGGGTGAACACCAGCAGCCAACGGGCGTTGCTGCTGCCCAGGTTGCCCTTGGCGTCCGCGACGAACCAGCGCGGCCAGCCGGCCTTCTTCGGGATCGTGAAATGGGCGTCCGTCAGCGTGAGCTGCACGTGATGCGCGTTGCCCGACGGGCTGTTGGCGTGCCCGGCCTTCAGCCGGGCGCCGTCGATGTCGGCGAGCGCTCCGGTGACATGGTCCTCGTCCAGGGAGCGGTCGTAGGCCTTGTCCGCCTTGTTGTACGCGTCCGTGAACTGGGTGAGCGCCTTGGCGGCCTCGGCGCGGGTGGTGGCGGGAAGCATCTCGCGCTCCCCGTGCACCACCACACATCCGCTCGCCGGCAGTGACATGACGGTCAGTGAGACCGCTATGAGTGCGTTCCGGTCACGCCTGCGGAGCGTTCGACGGCTGCGTTCCCTGGTCATGAGGTGCCTTCACCTTCCCCTTCCCGGAGGCGAACCCTACCGGGGCGAGGAAGACCGCGAGTGTCGGGATCAGGTACAGCAGCCACACCGTGACCTGGACCACGGTCGGGTCGGGCTGGAAGTTGAACACGCCCTTCAGCAGCGTGCCGTACCAGCTGTCCGGCTCGATCGTGTCGCTGATGTCGAAGGCCAGGTCCCGGATGCCCGGGATCCAGTTGGCCTCCTGAAGGTCGTGGAAGCCGTACGCGAGCACGCCCGCCGCGACCACGACCAGCATGCCGCCGGTCCAGGTGAAGAACTTAGCCAGGTTGATCTTCAGCGCGCCCCGGTAGAACAGCCAGCCGAGGACGACCGCCGTGGCGAGGCCGAGGGCCACGCCGATCAGCGGGCGCGGGGTGCCGTCGCTCGCCGCGTGCACCGAGGCCCACACGAACAGGGCGGTCTCCAGGCCCTCCCGGCCGACGGCCAGGAACGCGGTGGCGACCAGCGCGCCCGTGCCCATGGCGAGCGCCGCGTCCAGCTTGCCGTGCAGCTCGGACTTCAGGTGCCGGGCGGTGCGCCGCATCCAGAACACCATCCAGGTCACCAGCACGACCGCGACGACGGACAGCGAGCCGCCCAGCGCCTCCTGCGCCTCGAACGTCAGCTCCTGCGAGCCGAATTCGAGGGCGCAGCCGAAGCCCATCGCGAGGGCGACGGCGACGCCGATGCCCATCCAGATCGGCTTCAGGGCGTCCCTGCGGTCCGTCTTCACCAGGTAGGCGATGAGGATGCAGACGACGAGCGATGCCTCCAGGCCCTCGCGCAGGCCGATCAGGTAGTTGGAGAACACGGGCTACGCCTCCTCGGAGAACAGCGTGCGGCCCCACCAGTCGTCCTTGCCCGTGACACCGGGCGGGACGGCGAAGACGGCCGAACTCACGTGCTGGATGTACTCGTTGAGCGCGTCCTTGGCCGCCAGCTGCCGCTGCAGCGGGATGAACCCCTTGCGCACGTCACGCTGGTAGGCCAGGAAGAACAGGCCCGCCTCCAGGCGGCCCATGCCGTCGGTGCCGTCGGTGAAGGAGTAGCCCCGGCGCAGGATCGTGATGCCGTTGTTGGAGTCGGGGTGCGCGAGGCGCACGTGCGCGTCCGGCTTCATCGCCTTCAGGAACGGCTTGTCGTGCTCCTTGGCCTTGCCGACCGGCGCGCCCTCGCCCTTGTCCCGGCCGAAGATGTCCTCCTGCTCCTGCAGCGGGGTCCGGTCCCAGGTCTCGATGTGCATGCGGATGCGCCGGGCGACCAGGTACGACCCGCCGGTCATCCACTTCGTGCCGTCGCCCTCGCCGACCCACACGAACTTCTTGAGCCGGTCCGTCTCGACGCCCGCGATGTTGCGGGTGCCGTCCTTGAAGCCCATGAGGTTGCGCGGCGTCTGGGCGTCCGGAGTCGTCGACGAGGTCTTGCCGAAGCCGAGCTGGGACCAGCGGATGGCGACCTTGCCGAAGCCGATGCGGGCCAGGTTGCGGATGGCGTGCACGGCGACCTGCGGGTCGTCCGCGCAGGCCTGCACGCACAGATCGCCGTCGCTGCGCGTCCTGTCGAGGTTGTCGCCCGGGAACTGGGGCAGGTCGACCAGCGCCTCGGGCCGCTTGCCGGACAGCCCGAACTTGTCGAAGAACGAGGGTCCGAAGCCGATGGTGAGCGTCAGCCGCGAGGGCTTCAGACCCAGGGCCTCACCGGTGTCGTCCGGCGGCGCCTCGGCGAGCCCGCCGTACGCGCCCTCACCGACCGCCTTCCCGGCGGTCATCCGGCGCCCGGCCTCGGTCCAGTCCTTCAGCATCTGGACGAACTCGGCGCGGTCCTCGGTCTTCACGTCGAACGCGGCGAAGTGCAGCCGGTCCTGCACCGGCGTGGCGATGCCGGCCTGGTGGGCGCCGTGGAACTCCACGGCGGCGCCCACCTCGGCGGCGGCCGGTTCCACGTCGTTGCCCGCCTTGGCCGCCGCCACGGCACCGCCGGCCGCGGCGGCACCGAGCGCGAGCCCGGCACCACCCCAGCCGATCAGCGCCCGGCGCGAGGGGGAGGAGCTGCCCTGGCCGCCCTTGCTGTCCTGGCTGTCCATGCTTTCCCGGGTCTCGGTCATGACGCGTCTCCCCTTACTTCACAACCGCGGCGGCGAGCTTGGACAGCGGCTCCGCGAGCGCGTTCACCGCGTCCGAGAGCTGCTTGCGGTCGTCCTTGCCGACCGTGTCGTACGAGGTGAAGTCGTACGAGTTCTTGTCCGAGCGGTACTTGTCGAGCAGCGTGTTCAGCGCCGCGAACTGCTTGTCCAGCTCGGTGACCAGCGCGGCGTCGTTCTTCTGCGCGACCGGCTTCAGCAGGTCGTACGACTTCTGCGCGCCCTCGACGTTGGCCTTGAAGTCGACCAGGTCGGTGTGCGAGTAGCGCTCCTCCTCACCGGTGACCTTGCCGGTGGCGACCTCGTCGAGCAGCTCCTTGGCGCCGTTGGCCATGGAGGTCGGGGTGATCTCGGCCTTGCCGACCCGCTCCTGCCAGTCCTTGAGGTCGGTCACCAGCTGGTCGGCGAGGGTCTTCTCCTCGGCACCGATCTTCTTGTCCGCCCAGAGGGCCTTCTCCAGGCGGTGCCAGCCGGTCCACTTCTGGCCGTCATCCAGGCCGTCCTCGCGGACGTCGACCTTCGGGTCGATGTCACCGAAGGACTCGGCGACCGGCTCGGTGCGCTCCCAGCCGAGGCGGGAGGGCGCGTACGCCTTCTTGGCGGCCTCGACGTCGCCGTCCTTGACCGCCTTCACGAAGGTCTCGACGAGCGGCAGGGTGGCGTCGGCCTGCTCCTGGGCGTAGGCGCGGTAGTCGGCGACCGCCTGGTCCAGCTTCGGGTCCCGCTTGGCGGCCTTGCCGGAGCCGGTGACCGTGAGCTTCTGCCGGACGCCCTTGCCCTTCATGCCCGGGACGCAGGCGATCTCGTACGAGCCCGCCTTGACCTCGGCGGTCAGCGTGTACTTGGTGCCCGGGCCGATGTTCTCCTTCTCGGAGACGATCCGGTCGTCCGGGAACAGGATCTCGACCTCGGTGGCCTTCGAGCCCTTGTTCTCGATCTTCAGCGTGACCTGCCCGGCCGGGACCGACTTGGCGGAGGTCTCGCACTTCGAGTCGGCGGCGGTCACCTGGATCGCGTCGCCGTCCTTGGCGTCGCTTTTCGCCGTGCACGCGGGGAGGGCGGTCAGAGCGGCCACGGTGGCGGCGGCGGTGACAGTGAGTCGGACGGCTCGCATGCAGGCTCCAAGCGGGGACGGGTTGGTGAGGCTGGCCTAACTTACATGAGGCTTACCTCACCAATACCCGCCCGGGTCGTGATTCAGCTCTCACGGAAATCTCACAGGCACGGCTTGATCTCGACGGCTCAAAAGAGACCCCAAGGGGTGGTAAAGGGAGGGTCAAGTGATGGGAGGGTGAGGGGTATGGGGACTGCGCGCAGGGAGTTGTTGGGGGCCGGCGGCGTCGTGCTGGACGTGCGGGACCGGCCGGGTCCGCCGCCGTTGCGCTTCGAGTGCGCGCCCGGCGGTCGGCTGCTGCTGCGGCAGGGGGAGCGGCCGGTGCTGCTGGGCCGCGAGGAAGAGGGCGGCTGCTCGCGGGAGGGGCTCTTCGTGCACCGCCTTGCGGGCTACCGCTCACCGCTGCCGCCGCCCCGCTCGGCGCGGCAGCGCCGGCCGGGCAACTGGGTCCACCAGTACGCGCGTTGGCTGGAGGAGGCGCCGCAGGACGGGCCCCTGCACGAGGGGCGGTGGCACCTCGGGGAGCGCCACCGGTTTCCGAAGTACGTCTGGTGGGGCGACTTCCTGCGGGGCTGGCCCGGCGGCCACCTGGACTGGTGCCGTGGCGGCTGGGAGGGCGTCGTCCCGCTGCGGCCGCTGTCACCGGAGGACGACCCGCGGGTGAAGGCGTACCGGAAGCACGCGCGCGAGGGCACGCTCGCGCCGGTTCTCCTGTGGTGGGTCACACTCCTCGACGGCTGGGTGATCCTGGACGGCCACGACCGTGCCGTCGCGTCCCTCGCGGAAGGCCGGACCCCGCCCTGCGTCGTCCTGACCCGGCTGCCGGACGAGGAGGACTGGCGCCGGACCGCCGACGAGGTGACCCAGGGGCACGAGCGGAGCATGGAGCAGCTGGCCGCCCGTCCCGCCGACGCCGACGCCGAGCGGCAGCGGGACACGCTGGCACGGGCGTACGGCGACGTCATGTCCTCGCTGCCGTACGAGGAGGCTCCCACCCCCTCCTGGCCCCTCCCGGGCGGCGCCCCGGCCTGGGACGCGCTCGCTCGCGCCGCGATGTTTCAATTCCGGAGTGACTGACTACGACGTGCTCCGCGTGTTCTGTGCGCCGAACGGCGGCTACGGCAACGAACTCGGTGTCGTCCGGGACGGATCGGTGCTGCCCGAGCGGAGTGAGCGGCAGGAGTTCGCCGCGAAGCTCGGCTTCAGTGAGACCGTGTTCGTGGACGACCCCGAGCGTGGGGTGATCGACATCTACACCCCCACCCTGCGACTGCCCTTCGCCGGTCACCCCTGCGTCGGCACGGCCTGGCTGCTGGACGTGCCCGAACTGGTCACGCCCGCCGGGGTGGTGGGTGCCCGGCTGGACGGCGAGTTCAGCTGGATCGAGGCCCGCGCGGAGTGGGCGCCGCCGCGCACCCTGCGCCAGTACCCCACCGCCGCCGAGGTCGACGCCCTCGACGTGCCGCCGCCCGGCGAGTGGATCTACGCCTGGGCGTGGGAGGACGAGGCGGCCGGCCGGATCCGCGCCCGCGGCTTCCCCGGCCGTGACGACGGGATCGAGGAGGACGAGGCGACCGGTGCGGCGGCGCTGCTCCTCACCGAAAGGCTGGGGCGGGCGCTGAACATCACGCAGGGCAGGGGGTCCCAGATCCTCACGGCGCCTCAGCCGCACGGGTGGGTGGAGATCGGGGGGCGGGTCTTCCTGGAGCGTTAGGCGCTCAGCGGGAACTCCTCGCCCAGGGCCCGGAAGACGGCGGTGTTCAGCGCGAACGCCTTCTTGCACTCCGCCACGATCCGCTGCTTCTCCAGGTCGTCCGCGGCGACGCCGTCCAGCAGGTCCCGGTAGTCACGCTTGAAGGCCGCCGGGTTGCGGATGCCCTCGAACACGTAGAAGCGGACCCCGTCGCCCTTCCTGGCGAAGCCCCACGCCTTCTCCGCGCGGTCGCGGATGATCTGCCCGCCGGAGAGGTCGCCCAGATAGCGGGTGTAGTGATGGGCGACGTACCCGCCCGGCCAGCGCTCGGCGCACTCCCGCACCCGGTCCGCGTACGCCCGCGTCGCCGGGAGCGCGCTCAGTCCCGCTCGCCACCCGGACCCCCGCAGATGCGCCAGGTCCCGCTCCAGCGCGGCCAGTCGGAACAGCTCGGGGCGCACGAACGGCCCGGCCACCGGATCCGCCGCCAGCCGCTCGGCCGCGCTCTCCAGCGCCTCGTACACGAACCACAGTTGCTCCGTGTAGCGGGCGTACGCGGTCACGCCCAGCCGGCCGCCGAGCAGGTCGCTCATGAACGTCGACGTCTCCGCCTCCACGTGCTGCTCGTGGGACGCGGTGCGGATGAGGGACGAGAACGACTCCATGGGCTCTCCTCGGTTTGCCGACCCACTGTCGGTAAGTTTACCGACAGGCTGTCGGAAAACATCCGGGAAGAGATCAGGGCAGAGATCAGGACAGGAATCGGGGCAGAAATCAGGGCAGAAAAGAGCCCGCCCTGGGCGTCAGGGCGGGCTGCGGGGAGGTGGGCCGGCTACGGCAGGGTGAGGATCTCCGCACCCGTGTCCGTCACGACCAGCGTGTGCTCGAACTGGGCCGTCCGCTTGCGGTCCTTGGTCACGACCGTCCAGCCGTCGTCCCACATGTCGTACTCGTGCGTGCCCAGCGTCAGCATCGGCTCGATGGTGAAGGTCATGCCGGGCTGCATGACGGTCGTCGCGTGCGGGCTGTCGTAGTGCGGGATGATCAGGCCCGAGTGGAACGACGAGCTGATGCCGTGCCCCGTGAAGTCCCGTACGACCCCGTAGCCGAAGCGCTTGGCGTACGACTCGATGACCCGGCCGATGACGTTGATCTGCCGGCCCGGCCGGACCGCCTTGATCGCCCGGTTGAGAGACTCCCGGGTCCGCTCCACCAGCAGCCGCGACTCCTCGTCCACGTCACCGACGAGATACGTGGCGTTGTTGTCGCCGTGCACCCCACCGATGTACGCCGTCACGTCCAGGTTGACGATGTCACCGTCGCTCAGGACCGTCGAGTCCGGGATGCCGTGGCAGATGACCTCGTTGACCGAGGTGCACAGCGACTTCGGGAAGCCGCGGTAGCCGAGCGTGGACGGGTAGGCCCCGTGGTCGCACATGTACTCATGGGCGACCTTGTCCAGCTGGTCGGTGGTCACACCCGGCGCGATGATCCTCGCGGCCTCCGCCATCGCCTGCGCGGCGATACGACCGGCGACGCGCATCGCCTCGACGGTCTCGGGGGTCTGCACCTCCGGTCCGGTGTACGGCGTCGGCGCGGGCTTGCCGACGTACTCGGGGCGGCGGATGTTTCCGGGTACCGAACGGGTGGGAGACAGCTCCCCTGGTACGAGCAGCGACTGGCCAGACATGCCAGCGAGTCTAACCAGCGGGCATGGGGGAACATGTCCGTGGCGAGAGGAGCTGTTCATGGCCCTGTTCAAGAAGCGCACCGTCGGCAAGCCGGGCGAGTGGTACTACTGCCTGGAGCACAAGAAGGTCGAAGAGGGCCCGGAGTGCCCGGGCAAGGACCGCTTCGGGCCGTACGCCTCCCCGGAGGAGGCCCGGCACGCCATGGAGACGGCGGCCGAGCGCAACCTGGAGTGGGACACCGACCCCCGCTGGCACGACGCGTCGGCACGCGGTGACCAGGAAGCCGACCAGGACTGATCACACCTGCGTGGGTGCGGTGGCGGTGGCGGTGCGCTGCTCGCGCAGCCGCACCGCGTGCGCGTTGGTCCGGGCGTCGTAGGTCATCAGCCCCGGCAGACACAGGGCCAGCAGCCCCATCGCGCCCACGCACAGCAGGCCGCCCGACCACACGGACGCGCGTACGCCCGCCCACGCGGCGACCCCGCCCGAGCGGACCTGGCCCAGCGTCGGACCCACCGAGTACGACAGCAGTTCGATGCCGGCGAGGCGGCCGCGCAGCTCGTCGGGGATCGTCTGGTTCCACATCGCGGCCCGGAAGACCCCGCTGACCATGTCGCAGCCGCCGGCGACGGTCAGGAGCAGCAGCACCAGCCACACGTTGCCGACGACTCCCGCGGCCGCGATCGCCACGCCCCACAGCGCGGCCGACAGCACCACCATGCGTCCGTGCCGGTGCACCCGGGAGGTCCAGCCGCTGGTCAGGCCGACCACCATCGCGCCCAGCGGGACGGTCGCGTACATCAGGCCGAGCGCCCACTCGGCGTGCAGCTCGTCGGCGAGGAACGGCAGGACGGCGAGGGGCATGGCCAGGAACATCGCGGCGAGATCGACGATGTAGGTGCCGAGGAGTTCCTTGCGGCTCCAGGCGTAGCGCGCGCCCTCGGCGATGGCCCGCAGGTCCGGCTTCGCGGCCTCGTGGGAGGCGGGGGAGGGGGCGATGCGGACGATGAACAGCAGGGACACGGCGAACGTCAGCAGGTCGGCGGCGTAGGCCCAGCCGTGGCCCGCGTAGGCGACGACCACGCCCGCGATCGCCGGGCCGGCCACTCCGCCGACCGTCCAGCGCAGGGAGTTCAGGGAGGACGCCGCGGGCAGGTCGTCGTGGGCGACGATCCGGGGGAGCAGGGAGTCCAGGGCGGGGCGCTGTACCGAGACCAGGGCCGAGGAGAGGGCGGCGATGACGTAGAGCGGCCAGACTGCGGGGCCGGGCAGCAGGGCGTTGACCAGCAGGGCGGCGCTGAGGAGGCCCTGGCCGGCCTCCGTCCACACGATCAGCCGGCGCTTGTCGAGGGCGTCTGCGAGGGCGCCGCCGTACAGGCCGAAGACGATCAGGGGGATCAGTTCTACGGCTCCGATCGCGCCCACGGCCGCAGCCGAGCCGGTGAGGTCCTTCAGCTGGACCGGCAGGGCGACGAAGGTCAGGAAGCTGCCGAAGTTGCTGATCAGACCGGATGCCCAGAGTCGGCGGAAGTCGGCGGAGGCCTTCCAGGGGGCGAGGTCGGGGAGGAGAGCTGAAGCCACTTCGGCATGCTGGGCTCGGCCGAGTTACAGAGCAACTGCTTTTCGCAGCCACAGCCCGAGGCTCCGCCCCGGACCCCGTTTCCCACCCGCCCGCCCGTCTCGGTTGGCTGGGATGGTGCTCGATCAGGTTTCCGGTCGCCCCGCTCTCTCCGCCCGCCCACTCGTCTTGTTCGGCTGAAAGTTGTTCTGCCGAAGGCAGGTAGCCGACCGAGACGGGCGGGTGGGTGGGAAAGTCACCAAGGCGCAGCCGGCGGTGCCGTCAGGATCTCCGCCAGCCTCGACAAACGGTCACGGAAGCCCCGCCGCACCCTCGGAGAGCCACCGTTTTCGCCGGCCGCCGCGCTCACCAGGTGCTGCACGCTGTCCAGGTCCAGCTCCGCCCCCTCGGGTACGGCCAGCGTGTCGTGGGCCATCGCGGACAGCTCGGGCCCGCCCGCACCGAGGGCCAGCACCGTGACCCCGGCCCGCCGAGCCGCGTGCACCCGCTCCAGCAGCTCCGCCGGCTCCTCGGGGGCGACCACGAGCAGGGTCTCGCCGCGCCGTGCCTCCTCGATCCGGCCGGGTCCCACAGCGAGGTGCGCGGGATCGGAGGGGCGCGCGTGGTGTCGTACGAGGGTCGGAGCCAGCTCGGGAGTGCCGGACCAGGCCGCCTCGTCCACCAGATGCGCGGCCAGATGCCAGGGCTCGTACGCGGGTGTGCCCACCAGCAGCAGCCCGCCCCCGTGCGCCACCACGGACCCGCGCAGCATGCCGGCGAACCGCCGGGTGGCCCCCAACCACTCGGTCCCGGCGAGTACTTCGCGCAGCAGCGCGACCCGTACGGCGTCCATGCGGCCGCATCCTGCCCCAACCGGTCACTCGTGACGCGGAGTTCACCCCGAATTCGCCCAACCTGGGGATGTTGACGGCCCATCACTGAACGTTTTCCGCTCTCCGCTCTCCGCTCTCCGTTTTCCGCTTTCGTGTGAGGAGCCGCCCCATGACCGACGTGTCCGTCCCCTTCCGCGCCGGCCAGGAGGGCTACGCCAGCTTCCGCATCCCGGCCGTCGTGGCCACGCACAAGGGCACGCTGCTCGCCTTCTGTGAGGGGCGGGTCGACTCCGCCGCCGACCACGGGCACATCGACATCGTGCTGAAGCGGTCCACGGACGGCGGCCGCACCTGGGGCCCGCTGCGGGTCGCCGCGAGCAACGGGAAGAACCTCGCCGGCAACCCCGCCCCGGTCGTCCTGGACACCGGCCGGATCCTGCTCGTGCACGTGCGTGCCGCGGCCGCCGCCACCGAGGCCGCCATCCTGCGCGGCCAGATCAGCGACGCCGACGGCCGCCGGGTGTGGGTGCAGCACAGCGACGACGACGGCGCGACCTGGTCCAGGGCGAAGGAGATCACCGCGCAGGTGAAGAAGCCCGGCTGGCGCTGGTACGCCACCACCCCCGGCCACGCCCTCCAGCTCCGCTCCGGCCGTGTGCTCGTCCCCGGCAACCACACCCTGCCGCCCATCGGCACCGACACCGGCGCCGAGGCCAGGTACAACAGCGGCCACTGCCTGCTCAGCGACGACCGCGGCGAGACCTGGTACCTCGGCTACCTGGACGAGAACACCGACGGCTACATCAACGTGAACGAGACCACCGCCGCCGAACTCCCCGACGGCCGCGTCTACTTCAACACCCGCAACGACTCGCCCTCGCCCGGCAACCGCGCCGACGCCCACTCCAGGGACGGCGGCAGGACGCTGGTCAAGCCCTTCCGCCCGCAGGCCGGACTCACCACCCCGGTCTGCGAGGCCTCCGTCCTGCAGCTCCGCGATCCCGACCTGCTGCTCTTCTCCGCCCCGGCCGACCCCGCCGCCCGCGCCCTGATGACCCTCCGCGCCTCCGGCGACGGCGGCACCACCTGGCGCAAGGCCCTCTCCGTGGACGGACTGCCCGCCGCCTACTCCGACCTGGTCCGCGTCGACCGGGGCACGGTCGGACTCCTTTACGAGACAGGCGACTTCAGCGCCTACGAGACCATCACCTTCCGCCGGGTACCCGTGACGCGGCTCACCTGACCCGGTGCCGTCGGCCCCACAGACCAGTGCCCCGACAGGCAACATTCGCCCCGTCGCGACGCCCGGCACGCCCTCTCGCCGCACCGGCCGAAAGCCCAAGTACATCCAGTACGAGGACTTCCGGCCGGCACGCCGAGAGCACGCACCGGACGCCGCTCCTTGACGGGCGAACGTTGCCTGCCGGGGCACTAGAGTCGCCCCATGACCTCTACCGACAGCGCACAGACTCCCGCGAAGGCCCCCGCCAAGGACCCCTGGGACCTGCCCGACGTCTCCGGGCTGGTCGTCGGCGTGCTCGGCGGCACCGGCCCGCAGGGCAAGGGCCTCGCCTACCGGCTCGCCCGGGCCGGCCAGAAGGTGATCATCGGCTCGCGCGCCACCGAGCGAGCCCAGGCCGCCGCCGAGGAGCTGGGGTACGGCGTCGAGGGCGCCGACAACGCCGAGACCGCGCGCCGCAGCGACATCGTGATCGTCGCCGTACCGTGGGACGGCCACGGCAAGACGCTGGAGTCCCTGCGCGAGGAGCTGGCCGGCAAGCTCGTCGTCGACTGCGTGAACCCGCTGGGCTTCGACAAGCAGGGCGCCTACGCGCTGAAGCCGGAGGAGGGCAGCGCGGCGCAGCAGGCCGCCGCCCTGCTGCCGGAGTCCCGGGTCGCCGCCGCCTTCCACCACCTGTCGGCCGTGCTGCTCCAGGACCCGGACATCGAGGAGATCGACACCGACGTGATGGTGCTGGGCGAGGCGCGCGCCGACGTGGAGATCGTCCAGGCGCTGGCCGGACGCATCCCCGGCATGCGCGGCATCTTCGCGGGCCGCCTGCGCAATGCCCACCAGGTCGAGTCGCTGGTGGCGAACCTGATCTCCGTCAACCGCCGCTACAAGGCACACGCCGGGCTCCGCGTCACGGACGTCTGAGGGCATGGGGGACACTGGTCGCCGTAGCAGTGTCCCCCGCAAGGAGCCGACCCCCATGCCCCGCATCGCCCTCTACACCCTCGCAGTCTGCGTCCTCGCCGTCGCCGCCGCGGTCGTCTCGTTCGTCCAGGGCAGCTGGCTGGGGATCGTCTGGGTGCTGCTGGCGGGCCTGACGTCCAACATGACCTGGTACTACGTCAAGCGCGGCCGGGCCGCCGCGGCGCAGGAGAAGTCCATCACCGGCTGATCGTGCAGATCTCCGGGGTGTCGCGCCAGAAGCGGTACAGCTCGTAGCCGCAGGCGCGGGAGAAGCCGTCGATGCCCAGCCCGCGCAGGATCGCGTCGATCGCGTCGAAGAAGGCGCTGTTGATCGACGGCACCCACAGCAGCGCGAACACGAACAGCAGTCCGAACGGCGCGAACGGCTCCACCTGCCGCTTCACCTGGTGCGACAGCCATGGCTCGATCACCCCGTACCCGTCCAGACCCGGCACCGGCAGGAAGTTCAGGATCGCCGCCGTCACCTGGAGCAGGGCGAGGAACGCCAGCGCGTACCGGAAGTCGCGGGGCACCCCGTCCAGCGCGTGCAGCCAGAAGGGCGCCGTGCACACCGCCGCGAACAGCACGTTGGTCAGCGGGCCCGCCGCCGAGATCAGGCTGTGCCGCCAGCGGCCCCGGATGCGGCTGCGCTCGATGAAGACCGCGCCGCCCGGCAGGCCGATCCCGCCCATGATCACGAACAGCACCGGGAGCACGATGCTCAGCAGCGCGTGCGTGTACTTCAGCGGGTTCAGCGTCAGGTAGCCCTTCGCGCCGACCGTGATGTCCCCGCTGTGCAGGGCGGTGCGCGCGTGCGCGTACTCGTGCAGACACAGGGAGACGATCCAGGCCGCCGTCACGAACAGGAACACCGCGATACCCGGCTGCTCGGCGAACCCGGTCCAGGTGGCCCAGCCGGTCACCGCCGTGACGGCCAGGATCCCGACGAACACGGGGCTGATCCGGCTCTCGCCGCGGCGGGTGGTGGCGGTCGTCATGAGCGGCTCCTGTGGGCGGGTACGGTCGGGAGGCCGACCGTACCGGCCGGGGACTCACCAGGAAAACGTCTCGCGGCGGCCGTCCGGTTCCAGGAGGGTGGGGGAATGACGGTGATGAGGGTCTTCTACGAGGACTGGCAGATGGAGTGCTGCGGCAGGCCGTTCGGCGTGGGCCAGGAAGTCGGCTGGCGGCTGGTCGCCGTCGACGGGGAGGAAGCCGGGAACGACCACTGGCACGGCGCCGAGGCATGGGTGGAGAACCACGGCGGCCCGAAGCACAGGACCGTCGGCCGCGTGCGCTCCATCGACCTGGTGCATCAGGAGTACGCCGCCCACCACGACCCGCGCGCCGCGGAACCCGCCGTACTCGCCGACCTGGAGCCCGGCACGGTGGTCTTCCGGTCGACCGGGCGCAGTCTGGAGCCGGTGCCCGGCGCACGGACCCTGGAGCCCGTCGACAGCTGCCCGAGGTGGTTCGGCGGCTTCGAGGAGGAGGAACAGCCACCGCGCCGGGTGCCCTACCGCGTCCGCCGCGCCGTCGGCGTCCTCGTCACCCTGGAAATCCCGGACGACCCCGGAGGTCCCGGGCGGCGCGCCGCCCGAACCCGGTGACCCGTACCGACCGCTCCGGAGACAATGAACCCCGTGCGCTACCGCCTTCTCGGCCCCACCCAGGCACTCCGCCCCGACGGCACGCCCGTCCCGGTCGGCGGGGCACGCCTGCGTGCCCTGCTGAGCGTGCTCGCGCTGCGGGCCGGCCGGACCGTCCCGACCGACCTGCTCGTGGACGAGGTGTGGGGTGCCGAGCCACCCGCCGACGCCACGGGCGCGCTGCAGGCGCTGGTCGGCCGGCTGCGCAGAGCCCTCGGCGCCGATGCGGTCGCCTCCGCCGAGGGCGGCTACCGGCTCGCCGCCGACCCCGACGACATCGACCTGGGCCGGTTCGACCGGCTGACCGGCGAGGGCCTCGGCGCCCTGGCCGACGGCGACCCCGCCAAGGCCGCCGCCGTCCTCGACGACGCGCTCGCCCTGTGGCACGGCCCCGCCCTCGCCGACCTGCCCGACCACACCGCCGACGCCGCCCGCTGGGAAACCCGCCGCCTGGACGCCCTGCGCGGCAGGCACACCGCCGCCCTCGCCCTCGGCCACGCCGAGCAGTCCCTGCCCGAGCTGGCCGCGCTGTGCGACAGCCATCCCCTGGACGAACCGCTCCAGGCACTCAGGCTGCGCGCACTGCGCGACGCGGGCCGCCCGGCCCAGGCACTGGCCGCCTACGAGGACGTACGACAGCTCCTCGCGGACCGGCTCGGCTCCGACCCCGGCCCCGAACTGCGCGCCCTGCACACCGAGTTGCTCACCGAGACCGAGCGGGAACCGCAGCCCGCGCCGCCCGCCGCCCTCGGCAACCTGCCCGCCCGGCTCACCTCCTTCGTCGGCCGGGAGGCCGACATCGCGGCCATCGGCGCCGACCTCGCGGCCGCCCGGCTGGTCACCCTGCTCGGGCCCGGCGGAGCGGGCAAGACCCGGCTGTCCCAGGAGGCCGCCGAGGCCGTACGGCACACCGCCCGGGACGGGGTGTGGCTGGCCGAACTGGCGCCCGTCGACGACCCGGACGCCGTACCGCAGGCCGTGCTGACCGCGATCGGCGCCCGCGAGACCGTGCTGCACGGCGCCGGCGTCGAGGCCATGCGCGCGATCAGCGACGTGGACGACCCGGTAGACCGGCTCGTGGAGTACTGCGCCCGCCGCCGGATGGTGCTGATCCTCGACAACTGCGAGCACGTCGTCGAGGCGGCCGCCCGGCTGGCCGAGCGGCTGCTGGCCCGCTGCCCGCAGCTGACCGTGCTCGCCACCAGCCGCGAACCCCTCGCCGTGCCCGGGGAGTTGGTGCGGCCCGTGGAGCCGCTGCCCGAACCGGTCGCGCTGCGGCTGTTCGCCGAGCGAGGTGCGGCGGCCCGGCCCGGATTCCGCCTGGAGGAAGACCCCGAGGCCTGTGCCGAGATCTGCCGGCGGCTCGACGGGCTGCCCCTCGCCATCGAGCTGGCGGCCGCCCGCCTGCGCATGCTGACCCCGCGCCAGATAGCCGGCCGGCTGGACGACCGCTTCCGGCTGCTCACCAGCGGCAGCCGCACCGTGCTGCCCCGCCAGCAGACCCTGCGCGCCGTCGTGGACTGGTCCTGGGACCTGCTCGACGCGGACGAACGGGACGTCCTGTGCCGGCTGTCGCTCTTCGCTGGCGGCTGCGACCTGACCGCCGCCGAAGGCGTGTGCGGTCCGGCCGCCCTTGACGCGCTCGGCTCCCTGGTCGACAAGTCCCTGGTCGTGGCCTCCCCGTCGGCGGACGGCGGGATGCGCTACCGGCTGCTGGAGACGGTTGCCGAGTACGCGGCCGAACGGCTCGACGAGACCGGGCGCCGGGCCGAGGCCCAGCGCGCCCATCTGACGTACTACCGCGAACTCGCCCGCACCACCGACCCGTTGCTGCGCGGCGGCGAACAGCGCGCCGCCATCGACAGGTTCCAGCTGGAGTACGAGAACCTGCGCACCGCCCTGCGGCACGCCGTCGCCCTCGGCGACGAGCAGGAGGCGCTCAGCCTGGTGCTGTCCCTGGTCTGGTACTGGCAGATGCGCGACCTGCGCATCGAGTGCCGCACCTGGTGCGAGGAGGCCATGGCCCTCGGCCCCGACCCGTTCACCGAGCCGGTCCGCCCCGCCCTCCCGGTCTGGGAGCGCTGCACCGACACCCCGCCCCCGTTCACCGGGGAACTCCTCCTCGAGGCCCGGCGCGGCGTCCACCTCGCCCATCTCGCCTGCATGGACACCGAGATCAACAGCTGGCAGACCCCCGAGGCCCAGGCCAAGCTGCGGGTCATGGCCCAGGTCTACGAGCCCGGCCTGCCGCAGACCTGCCGCGCCCCGGGCGCCATATGGTTCTACGCCGTCATCCTCACCGACGGCGCGGACCGGATGCGCACGATCTCCGACGCCGCCATACAGACCTGCCGGGACACCCCCGGCTTCGAGTGGGAGCTGGCCGGCGCCCTGCAGCTGCGCGCCAACCTGCTCGCCAACCGCACCGCCTGGGCGGGCGACGCGACCCGCGACGCCGACGAGGCGCTGGAGATCTACAGCCGCCTCGGCGACCAGTGGGGCCTCGCCGAGGCGCTGTCCGCACGCGGCGAGGCCAACGAACGCAAGGGCGCCTACCTCGCGGCCGCCGCCGACTACGAGGCGGCCATCGTCCACGCCGAACGCCTCGGCGCCCGCGCCCAGATGGCCGTGCTCCGCGCCCGGCTCGGCAGCGTGCTCCTGGAGGGGGGCGACACCGAACGCGGCGAGCGCATGCTGCGGGACGTCATCGCCAACCAGGAGGGCGCCGTCAACGAGGCGATGCCGGCCGCCCGGCTCTTCCTCGCCGCCTGGCTCGGCCTGACCGGGCGCACCGAGGAGGCGCGCGAGCAACTCCGCCTGCTGCGCGAGGAGTTCACGATCGCCCACTTCGTCGTCTTCGACGTCATGATCCTCAGTCAGGACGCCTGGCTGGACGCCCTCGACCGCCGCTCCGAGGAGTCACTGGACCGCGTCCGCACGGCACTGCAGCGCGCCGACGACCCGCTGTCCCAGGTGGTCACCCCGCACCTGGGCTCCATCTGCCTCACCATCGGGGCAATGGCCCTGGCGAGCCTGGACGGCGGCACCCGGGCCGCGGACGCCGCCCGCTGCCTGGCCGCCGCGAACGCCCTGCTGCCGGCCGAGCACGTACCCTCCGGCCTGGAGCGCCGGACGTACGAGATGACCGAGTCCCGGATCCGCGAGACGCTCGACGGCCCCGCGTACGCGGCCGCGTACGCCGAGGGCGGTGACCTCTCCCTCGCGGAGGCCACCGCCCTGCTGTGGAGCCGTTGAGCGTCGGCTCCTCGTACGTCAGCTCTTCGTGCGGAACTTGTGGATCGCGACCGGGGCCATCACCGCGGTGAGGCCGGCCGACCAGATCAGGGTCACCCACAGGCCGTGTGCGACCGGTCCGCCGACCATCAGGCCGCGGGCGGTGTCCGCCAGGGCGGACAGCGGGTTGTAGTCGGTGAAGTTCTGCAGCCAGCCCGGCATCGAGCGGGTCGGCGCGAAGATCGACGAGCCGAACTGCAGCGGCATCAGCACCAGGAAGCCCATGGCCTGCACGGACTGCGCGCTCTTCATCACCACGCCGAGGGTGAGGAACACCCACATCAGGGCCGAGCCGAACAGCGCGGACAGGCCCACCGAGGCGAGCATCCCCGGCCAGTTGGTGATGTCGAAGCCCACGAGCACGCCGACGATCATCAGGATGACGGTCGCGAAGAGCATCCGCATCAGCTCCACCGCGATCTTGGCGAACAGCACGGAGCCGCGCCCGATCGGCAGGGACCGGAAGCGGTCCATGACACCGGAGTTGAAGTCCTGGTTGAAGCCGGTGCCCACGCCCTGGGCCATGTTCATGCCCATCATGGCCATCAGGCCGGGCACGACGTACTGCACGTACCGTTCCTGACCGCCGCCCAGGGACTGCCCGATGGAGCCGCCGAAGACGTACACGAACAGCAGGGTGAAGATGACCGGGAACAGGATGGCGTCGAACATCGACTCCGGGTCCTGCCGGATCCACAGCAGGTTGCGGCGGATGAGCGCGCCGGTGTGGCGCAGATGGGCGCGCAGCGGGATGGGCGTATCGCCCTTCGCAGCGGCGGCCGGGGTCAGAGTGTTGGAAGGGGCGGCGCGAAGCGCCTCGTTCAGGGTGGTGGTGGGCGACGGGTGGGAGCTCATACGGCGACCTCCTCGCGGGTCTCGGCGGGCGTGGCGTCCTGCGGGGCACCGGCACGGTGGCCGGTGAGGGACAGGAACACCTCGTCCAGGCTGGGAAGTTCGGTGGTGATGGAGGAGATCGTGACGCCGCGCGCGGTGACCGCGCCGACCACGGCGGTCAGCTGCTCGTCACTGAGGATCGGCACCAGCAGCGTCCCGGACTCGGGGTCCACGGTGGTGGCCGCGAGCCCGGTGATGCCCAGCTCGTCCAGCATGGCGGCGAGGGGCCGCAGCTGCAGCGGGTCCAACGGCCGCACGCGCAGCGTGCGCCCGCCGACCCTGGCCTTCAGCTCCTCGATGCCGCCGTTCGCGATGACCTTCCCGCGGTCCACGACGGTCAGCTCGGAGGCGAGCTGCTCGGCCTCCTCCATGTACTGGGTGGTGAGCAGCACGGTGACCCCCTCGCCGACCATCGCCTTGACCTCGTCCCACACCTCGTTGCGGGTGCGCGGGTCGAGCCCGGTGGTCGGTTCGTCGAGGTACAGGACGGCCGGCCGCCCGATCATCGAGGCGGCCAGGTCCAGCCGCCGTCGCATACCGCCGGAGTACGTGCTCGCCGGGCGCCTGGCGGCCTCCGTCAGCGAGAACCGTTCCAGCAGTTCGTCGGCGCGGGTGCGGGCGTCCTTGCGGGAGAGGTCGAGCAGCCGCCCGATCATGTAGAGGTTCTCCCAGCCGGGCAGCTTCTCGTCGACCGAGGCGTACTGCCCGGTCAGTCCGATCACCCGGCGCAGCTGTCGGGGCTGCCGTACGACGTCGTAGCCGGCCACGGTGGCCTGCCCGGCGTCCGGCGTGATCAGGGTGGAGAGGATCCGTACGAGGGTGGTCTTCCCGGCACCGTTCGGCCCGAGCACCCCCATCACGGTGCCCTCCCGCACATCCAGGTCGACCCCGTCGAGCGCCTTGGTCTCGCCGTAGTGCTTGACCAGTCCCCGAACGGTCACGGCGGCGCGTCCGCCGGCGGGGTTGTCATCGATTCGCGTCATGCCCATGAAGGTGCCAGCCCCCACCGACAAACCACCGACAGGGCACCGACAGCCACCGACAACACGCCGACGAACACCGCAACCACCAATTGAGCAACCACGACGGCGAGCAACCACCTACGCGAGAGCGGCGCCGGTTTAGGCGCAAAAAAGGGACAGCCCGCCGACGGGGGATGATCGGCGGGCTGTCCGGGGTGTTGCCGCAATGGCTAATGGACGGAGTGCTCCTCCAGCGGGAACGCACCGCCGACGACGTCCTCGGCGAACTCCTTCACAGCGTTGCCCATGACCTCACGCAGGTTCGCGTACTTCTTCACGAACTTGGGGACACGACCGGACGTCAGCCCGAGCATGTCGGTCCACACCAGCACCTGCGCGTCCGTCTCCGGCCCGGCGCCGATCCCCACGGTCGGGATGTGCAGCACCCGCGTCACCTCGGCCGCCAGCTCCGCCGGAACCAGCTCCAGCACCACCGCGAACGCACCCGCGTCCTGCACGGCCTTCGCGTCGCGCAGCAGCTGCTGGGCCGCCTCCTCGCCCCGGCCCTGCACGCGGTAGCCCATCGCGTTGACGGACTGCGGGGTCAGCCCGATGTGCGCCATCACCGGGATGCCGGACTCGACGAGGAGCCGGATCTGCTCGTGCGAGCGCTCGCCGCCCTCCAGCTTGACCGCTCCGACGCCCGCCTCCTTCACCAGCCGGGTCGCCGAGCGCAGCGCCTGCACCGGGCCCTCCTGGTACGAGCCGAAGGGCAGGTCGCCCACGATCAGGGAGCGCTGGGTGCCGCGTACGACGGCCGCCGACAGCATGGTCATCTCGTCGAGGGTGACGGGCACGGTGGTCTCGTACCCGAGGTGACAGTTGCCCGCCGAGTCGCCGACCAGGATCACCGGGATCCCGGCCTCGTCGAAGACGGACGCGGTCATCGCGTCGTAGGCGGTGAGCATGGGCCACTTCTCGCCGCGTTCCTTGGCGAGGGCGATGTCGCGGACGGTGATGCGGCGAGTGCCCTTCCCCCCGTACAGCGCCTTGCTGCCGTCGGAAGGCTTGTTCTGGGCAGCCGAAAGCTGCGTCATGGCAACGGCTCCTTCAGTCATCTCGAGGCGCCCTGACGGCGTCCCCGGATCGCTTCCATGGTGGCACCTCGTGCCAGCGAGGGCCAGAGGAGCCCCCTGTGATCCCTTCGGCGGGTCACATCACCGCCCTGGCCCCGCTCTGGCCCCGCTGTGTAAGGCCTCGGTAAAGGAATAAGATACGAGACCGTTCCGTATTGAAATGGTCGTAGGCTCGGACACATGACAAGTTCCGTCCCTGCCTCCCGGATACCGGAAGCGGTACACCGGCGCCGATGGGCGATCCTCGGCGTGCTGATGCTGAGCCTGCTCATCGTGGTGCTCGACAACTCGATCCTGAACGTCGCGATCAAGACCATCTCCACCCCGGCGCCCACCGGCATCGGCGCCACCCAGAGCGAGATCGAGTGGGCGATCAACGCCTACACCCTGGTCTTCGCCGGCCTGCTGTTCACCGCCGGCCTCATCGGCGACCGCCTCGGCCGCAAGAAGGTCCTGCTCGGCGGCCTCGTCGTGTTCGGTATCGGCTCGGCCCTGGCCGCCGAGTCCGGCTCCCCGGACCAGCTGATCGCCTACCGGGCCCTGATGGCCCTCGGTGCCGCCTTCGTGATGCCCGCCACCCTCGCCGTGCTGATGAACGTCTTCGAGCGCGAGGAGCAGCCCAAGGCCATCGGTATCTGGGCCGGCGGTGTCGGCCTCGCCATCGCCATCGGCCCGATCACGGGCGGCGCCCTCCTCGACCACTTCTGGTGGGGCTCGGTCTTCCTGATCAACGTGCCGATCGTGATCATCGCGCTCGCCCTGATGGTGTGGCTCGTGCCCGACTCGCGCGACCCCCGGCCGGGCCGGCTCGACCCCGTCGGTGTGGTCCTGTCCGTCGTCGGCCTGGTCCTGCTGGTCTACGGCATCATCAAGGGCGGCGAGCTGGCCGACTTCACCGACGCCAAGGTGCTGGCGACCATCGCCGCCGGTCTCGCCGTCCTCACCGGCTTCGTGATCTTCGAGAAGCGCAGTGACCACCCGTCGCTGGACGTCACCTACTTCAAGAACAAGGTCTTCTCGGCCGCCATGGCCGCCATCGCGCTCGTCTTCTTCGCGCTGATGGGCGTGACCTTCTTCTCCGTCTTCTACACCCAGAGCGTGCGCGGCTACTCGCCGCTGCAGTCCGGTCTGCTGCTGCTCCCGCTGGCCGCCGCCCAGCTGATCTTCGCGCCGCGGGCCCGGCTGCTGGTCGACCGGTTCGGCAACAAGGCCACGACCACCGCGGGCCTGGTGCTGATCGCGGCGACACTGGCCGCGTTCTCCGGCTTCGAGGCCGACACGCCGATCTGGGTGCTGGAGGTCGTCTTCTTCCTCATGGGCACCGGCATGGCGCACATCATGACGCCGACCTCCGTCGTCATCATGCAGGCCCTGCCCCGCGAGAAGGCCGGTTCCGCCTCCGCGCTCAGCAACACCTTCCGGCAGGTCGGCGGCGCGCTCGGTATCGCCGTGCTCGGCTCGGTGCTCTCCACGTCCTACCGCAACGGCATCGAGGGCAAGCTCGGCCTGCTGCCGCCCGGCCTCAGGGACACGGCCGGCGAGTCCATCGAGGCCACGCTCGGCGTCGCCGAGAAGCTCGGCGGGCCGGGCAAGGCCCTCGTCGCCCCCGCCAACGACGCCTTCCTGCACGCCATGCACGTCACCGCCCTGTGCGGTACGGGCGTGGCGCTCGTCGGCGCCCTGGTGACAGTCCTCTTCCTGCCGGGCAAGCCGCCGGTCGGACAGGAGGGCAAGAAGGAGCAGGAGTTGGTCGTAGCCGCGGACTGACCGAAACCCACGGATCCACGGGGGAAGGAGGCTGTTGCGGGAGAATTCCCGCAACACACTGAAAGGACGGACGAGTGAGCCTTGCCGACAGCCGGACGCGGCCGGACGGGCCCGTGCGGGGCCGACCGCGCAGTGAGGCCGTGGAACGCGCCATCCTGGAGGGCGTCGTGAAGCTCCTGGAGGACGGCGTACCCCTTGCCGAGCTCTCCATCGAGCGCGTCGCGCGCACGGCCGGGGTCGGCAAGGCCACCATCTACCGCCGCTGGAGCGGAAAGGAGGAGCTGTTCGTCGACGTGGTACGCGCCGCCGAACCCCCCGACCCCGTACTCCCCGGCACTTCCCTGCGCGACGACCTGATCGTGCTGCTGGAGTCCCTGCGCCAACGCGGCCTCGCCAGCCGCTCGTCGGCGATCCTGCACAACGTGTACGCGCAGATGAAGAGCAGCCCCAAGATCTGGGCGGCGTACCACGCCAACGTCATAGCGCCCCGGCGCGCCCTCTCCCTCGAAGTGCTGCGCCGCGCACGGCAGAGCGGCGAACTGCGGGCGGACGTCGACCTGGAGCTGGCCAACGACATGTTCATGGGCCCCATGCTCGTGCGCTCCGTCATGCGCCCGGACGACGACCTGCCCGAAGGACTCGCGGAACAGATCGTCGACACCGTCCTGGAAGGCCTACGACCCGTCAGCTCGACAGGCTCGTAGCACGTATGTGCACGTTTCGTCACAGACCACGCCGCTCCCGGGGGTAACCGGAACCCCGGGCGCCGACTCGTTCGTCCTCGTCTTCCGTACGGCCGTCATGGGACGGCGGGATCAGGGTCGATCATCCCCTAGGGTCGGATGAACGCAGGGGAACGACGGTGTGCACGGCAGGCAGTGAGGCAGACGGTATGGCGCAGCAGGCGTACATGACGGAGACGGACAACGGCGGCTCGGGGCCCGAGCGACCGGGATCCCGGCTTCGGCGCCTGATGCACCGCCTGTTCGGCGGCTGGCGCGGTGATCCACGCATCTGGCGCCGGGGCATCGTCCTCGCCGTTTTCGCGCTGCTGCTCGCGCTGGTGTTGCTGCTGCACTCGCACATCCCGAACCGGGTGGGCAACCTGGGCAGCCTCACGGAGACCTTCCTGCCCTGGCTGGGCCTGGCCATCCCGGTCCTGCTCGTCCTCGGCGTGCTCCGGAAGTCGGCGACCGCCCTGCTCGCGATCCTCCTCCCGGCGATCGTGTGGCTGAACCTCTTCGGCGGACTGCTCACCGACAGGACGGCCGCCGGCGGCGACCTGATGGTCGCCACCCACAACGTGAACGCCGACAACCCCGACCCGGCCGCGACCGCCCAGGACGTCGCCGCGTCCGGGGCCGACCTGCTGGCGCTGGAGGAACTGCCCGCGTCCGCCGCCCCGGTGTACGAGAAGGCGCTCGCGTCCACGTACAAGTACCACTCGGTCGTCGGCACGGTCGGCCTGTGGAGCAAGTACCCGATGACCGACGTCGAGGACGTCGACATCAAGCTCGGCTGGAAGCGCGCGATGCGCGCGACCGTGACGACCCCCAAGGGCCCGATCGCCGTCTACGTCGCGCATCTTCCCTCGGTGCGGGTGAAGGTGGAGGCCGGTTTCACCGCCCGGCAGCGCGACAAGAGCGCCGACGCGCTCGGCGAGGCCATCGCCCACGAGCCCCTGCAGCGGGTCGTCCTGCTCGGCGACCTGAACGGCACGATGAACGACCGCTCGCTCAAGAACGTCACCTCCCAGCTGCGCTCCACCCAGGGCGCGGCGGGCAGCGGCTTCGGGTTCAGCTGGCCGGCGTCGTTCCCGATGGCCCGGATCGACCAGATCATGGTCAAGGGCGTCGTGCCCGAGAGCTCCTGGACGCTGCCCCGCACGAACAGTGACCACCTCCCGGTGGCTGCTCGTGTGAAGGTGGACACGTCCTCGTAACCGGCCGGAATACTGGGCCCGAGAGACTTTGTTCCGTAGATGAACATAAACTGGTGACGGAACTCCGCTCTCTTACCTCGAAAGGCACAGGCCCTCAATGCCCCTGGCCCTGCTCGCTCTGGCCGTCGGCGCTTTCGGTATCGGTACCACCGAGTTCGTGATCATGGGCCTGCTGCCCGACGTCGCGGACGACCTGCACATCTCGATCCCCACCGCCGGGCACCTGGTCTCGGCGTACGCGCTGGGCGTCGTCATCGGCGCCCCGCTGCTGGCCGCGCTCACCGCCCGGATGCCCCGCCGCACGGTGCTCATGTCTCTGATGGCCCTGTTCGTAGCGGGCAACGCGCTCTCGGCGTTCGCTCCCGGCTACGACTCCCTGCTCGCCGCCCGCTTCCTCAGCGGCCTGCCACACGGCGCCTTCTTCGGCGTGGGCGCGGTGGTGGCCACGGCGATGGTCCCGCCGGAGCGCAAGGCGCGCTCCGTCTCCCTGATGTTCCTCGGCCTGACCGTCGCCAACGTCGTGGGCGTTCCCGTCGCCACGCTGATGGGCCAGCACCTGGGGTGGCGGGCGACCTTCCTCGGCGTGAGCGCGATCGGCCTCGCGGCGATAGCTTCGCTGGCCCTCCTGATCCCGCGCGACCGCGCCGCCGCCCCCACCACGGGCCTGCGCGGCGAACTGGCCGCCCTGCGCTCCCTGCCGGTCTGGCTGGCCCTCGGCACGACGGTGGCGGGCTTCGGCGCCCTCTTCGCGGCGTACAGCTACGTCACCCCGATGCTGACGGACTCCGCCGGGTTCGCCGAGGGCAGCGTGACGGTGCTGCTCGCCCTGTTCGGCGTCGGCGCGACGGCGGGCAACCTGCTGGGCGGACGCCTGGCCGACCACTCGATGCGCGGCACGCTGTTCGGCGGGCTCGCCTCGATGGTGGCCGTACTGCTGCTCTTCCCTGTGCTGATGCGGGCGGAGTGGAGCGCTGCCCTGGCCGTGGCCCTGCTCGGCATGGCGGCGTTCGTCACCGGCTCCCCGCTCCAGCTGATGGTCATGGAGAAGGCCGCGGCGGCTCCCTCCCTCGCCTCCTCGGCCAACCAGGCGGCCTTCAACCTGGCGAATGCCGGCGGCGCTTGGATCGGGGGGCTGGCGTTGGCCGCGGGGTTTGGGGTTACGTCGCCTGCGGTTGCCGGGGCGGCGCTGGCTGTCCTCGGTCTGGGTGTGGCGAGTGCGGCGTACCTGGTGGACCGGCGGCGGGAGGTTGTTTCAGTGGGCCGCGTCGTCGCTGCGCACGTGCCCGAGCAGGCGGGGGCGTTGCAGCACTGACTCAGAGGGTCTTGGTTTCGTTCAGGAAGTTCGTGACCGTTGCCGCGAAACGGGTCCGTCGTCCAGCCACGGGAAATGGGCGGTACTGGGCTGGATCACCAGTCGGCCGTGGAGAAAGGGCCCGGCCAATGGCGACACCGACGGCCAGGACGCTCGGCGTGATGAGCGCGAGCCTGCCGACCCGTTCCGGGTGGCGGCTCACGTACGACACGGCCAGGTTCGCGCCGGCCGAGTGGGCGAGCAGATCGATCCGGTCGAGGCCGAGATGGCGACGCAGGGCCTCCACGTCGTCGACGAGCCGGTCGCAGCGGTAGGTGGCGGAGTCCTCGGGCCGTGCCGACCGCCCGGTGCGGCGCAGGTCCAGTCGGATCAGCCGACGGTGGGCGGTGAGGCCGCCGAGGTCGCCGATTGTGGGGTCGCCTTGATAGCGGGCGGTTCGCGCCGTCACCGGCGTGCCTGCACAACCACAACGCCGTACCGCAAGGCCCCGACCAGGGCACGAGGCGGATTCAGTGATGCTCCTGGCCGGGGCTTTCCGTCATGTTGTGCGCGCGTCAGTTGGGGGATCTCTAGCCGACCGGCAGACCGAGGAACTTTGCCGGAGCCAGCTCAAGGAACTTCGACATCGCGGTGTTCAACCGGGTCGTCTCAGGGCTACCTGCGTCGGCCGCCAAGCTACGGAACGTCAGTTCCAGGACCCTGTCACCGTCGCGAACCAGGAGCGTGGTGATCTGGGCCTGCTGCCCGACTGGACCGGCGAGCATCGTGCGCATCAGCGCCTCGTCGCCGAACCTCCGCTCCACCTCGAGTGGCTTGTTCGGATCATCGGCCGGTTCCACCACCTCAACAGTTATCTCCTGATCGCCGATGCTGATGGTCCACGCGGCGCACTGGGCGTACACCTGCCGCATGTCGGCCATCCAGCTCACGGCGGCCCCCGCCACCCGCTCCGAAACCCCCACATCGATGACGATCGAGGAGTCGGCGTTCACGAAGGACGTCCTGACCTCTCTCGCGGCCTTGTCGGTGAACGTCCGGTTCAGCAAGGCCGTGCCTTCCGGGGTCGGGCCGGTCATCGGTGGCGGGTCTTCGTCGGACGAAGGCGAGGCCAACTCGGTGAAATCGCCCAGGCCGGCCGGGGCCAGATCATCGGCCCTGACCAGTAGGCGCTTGAGGTCCCCGGACGGGTCCTTCGACGACGTTGACGAAGCCTCAGATGTGCTCACAAGTCTCCCTGTTCTCATGCGACGAACGGTGCATGACGGAGACGGCAGCCCGTTCCGCGTCGAGCCGTTCGGCCAGGAGCTTCTCCTTCTCATCGAGCTCCGCCCGGCGGGCTGCGACGCGTTGGGCGGCCTCGTTGATCTCCGTCATCCCGCGAGCCTACGAATCCGTACGCCTCCGCGACCTGGAAACGAACAGACCGGCCCTGACTTACCTAGGGCCTGTCTCCCGAAGCCTGCGCTGCGCATGGTGCTGTGGCCCGGATGGATAACCTGTGTTGGTTTCGACTGGCCTGGTGTGACACTTCGGGCCATGACCTCGCCAAAGCTCAGTGATCTGGATTACCTCAAGGAGATCGAACGCCTCGCCAACCGCGTCGAGTTGGAAGCATCGAGCGAAGGATGGCTTTCGTACCAGGAAGACCCGGAAGATGCGACAGCGCTCCAGCGCAGCGTGAACGCACTTGCTCGGGCTCTGCGTCACTACCACTTCGATGGCGACGGCTGCCTGGAGGAGGACCGGCCCCTGGTGCGACTCGTGGGAGCCTCGGTGCTGAAGCCTTCCTCCATGCCGGCCGGCATGGAGGAAGGCTACGAGGAGATATGCGCGCGAATCGGTGTCGAGCCCCGGCCTGAGGGCTGGGCTCTGTGGAACACCTGGAGTGACGGGAAGCTGAAAGTGACCATGGTGGTGTCCGCGGTCGAGACGACCGAGGGACTGTTCGAGAACTGGTCCCGTGGAAGGGCCCTCGACCCCGTGTCACCACTGCCGTCACAGATCGCTCTCATCCGCCAGGGCTGGATAGGTCCGATCACCTTCTCGCCTCGCGCCGTCAGCCGGACGGGCCTTGGCGGTCGGCCACTGTCCTAGCTGTTGGCGATCAGGGTCCCAGGGCGGTCGGCCGCCGAAGTTCGACAAGACCGACTACCGCGAGCGGCATGCCGTCGAGTGCGGGATCAATCGCCTCAAGCGCCACCGGGCCGTGGCCACGACATACGACAAGCTCGCAGTCCTCAACGAGTGGCTGTGACCAGCACGTGCCAAGCAGGTTCTAACACGGAGAGATGAAGCGCTTGAGCAGTGCTTGTGCCATGGCGTGAGCGTAGTGTTCGGCGACCTGCATGGGAGTTTCCCCGTCGTCGGCCGGCAGCTCAGGGTCTGCGCCGTACGCGAGCAGGATGGCCGTCGCCGCGGTGTTCCACGGGTATCCCGTCTGCAGGTGGCCGTCGCCCTCAACGTCGAGCGCGTGGGTGAGCAGCGTGTGTCCGAAGCACCTTTCGTTCGGGTCCGTTCCGGATGCGAGAAGAACGGTGAGCGCCTCGTAGTCACTGGCCTCCACGGCCTTGTGCGCCGGCGTCCATTTCGAGCCGTCAGACGTGTCAGTCACATGAGGAAGCCTACGGAGGCCCTACTTACGCGGGTCGGGGCCCCTGGCACCTTCGCAACAGGCCCTGGCTCGACTGCGCCCTCACCCTCGCCGACAGCGGCGATTTCGGACGCGAGGGGCCGATCAGGAGAAGCGGGCCACGACGTCATCGGGGTCATCAGGGTGACGTGGTCATACGGTCGCGTGGTGGAGCGAGTCCAGGACGGCCAGTTCGTCCTCGGAGAGGCTCAGAGACCCGGCCGCCACGTTCTGAGCGAGGTGGTCGAGGTCACCAGTGCCGGGAATGGCCAGGACATGCGAGCCGCGGTGCAGCGTCCACGCCAGCCGGACCTGGGCGGTGCTCACCCCCCGGGCGCGGGCAATGGCGTGCACTTGGCTGCTGTCGTCGGCGGGCGCGCCGGCCGTGCGTCCGCTGCCGGCGATCGAGTAGAACGGCACGAACGCGATGCGCTGTTCACCGCACAGGCGCAGGAGTTCCTCCTGCTCGGGCGATACGCCGATGCCGTACATGTTCTGGACGCAGACCACCGGTGCGATGGCCTGAGCCTCGGCGAGGTGGTGGGTGCGGATGTTGGACAGCCCCAGGTGGCGGATGAGACCGGCGTCGCGCAGTTCGGCGAGCGCGCCGAAGCGGTCGGCGATGGAATCGGTGCCGACGATGCGCAGGTTGACCACGTCGAGGTGGTCGCGGCCGAGCTGGCGCAGGTTCTCCTCGACCTGGCCGCGCAGCTGCCCGGGGGTGGCGTGGGGCAGCCAGTTTCCCGAGGGACCGCGGCTGGGTCCGACCTTGGTGGCGACGACGAGATCGTCCGGGTAGGGCGCGAGGGCGCGGTTGATCAGCTCGTTGGCACAGCGCAGCGGCGAGAAGTAGAACGCGGCGGTGTCGAGGTGGTTCACGCCGAGCTCGACCGCCCGGCGCAGCACCTTGATCGCCTGGTCGCGGTCGCGTGGGACGGCGTCGGGCGCGAACGCCTCGCCGTGCTGGGGCAGGCGCATCGTGCCGAAGCCGATCCGGTGGACCGTGCGGTCGCCGAGCTTCCAGGTGCCCGCTGCCGCCGCGGTGATCGTCTGTGAGGTCATGGCGGGATGATCGACGCACGGTAACCTGGCGGGCCATTGTTTAACACATATCTGAATCCAATGAGGGGGCCGTCGTGGCGGAGCTGGCGTTCTCGGCAAACGATCTCGCGCAGGTGCGGTTCGCCATCTCGCCGATGTGGGAGGTCGCGCCCAGCTTCCGGCTGCTGAAGTCGACCACCGCGCACCCGGTCCACCGGCCCTGGATCGAGCAGGTGCGGCCACGCGTACTGGCCGCAGGCCTGGACCGGGGATGGCTTGCCGAGTTGATCGGGACCTCCGGCTACGTGCCGGACTTCCTCACCCCGGCGCCCGCAGGGCCGGCCCCCACGCCGGCGGCAGAGTGGGATGCGATCTCGGCCTCGCCCGCCGACCGGGTACGCGAGGACCTCGACCACCTCGCCCGCCACCAGGGGCACCTCGGCCCACGGCTCTCGAGCCTGCACGCCGATCCGCCCGCGCGGCTGGCCAAGGTCACGCAAGAGATCGAAACGTACTGGGAGCTGGCACTCGCCCCGTACTGGGCACGGATCAGGGCCGTACTGGACGCCGACATCTTCTACCGGGCCCGCACCGTCGCCGAGCACGGCGCGGGTTACCTCTTCAACGACCTGCACACCTCGGTGAGCTGGGACGACAGCACACTCACACTGGTCCGCCGGAAACGTAATATGCCCCGCCAGTTCGCGGGCGCGGGACTGTTGCTGATCCCCTCCGCGTTCACCGGCCCCGGTCTGCGCACCCGTGTGCGACCGCCGGACCCGCCGCAACTCGCCTATCCGGCCCGTGGCGTCGGCGCGCTGTGGGAGACACGGCCCGCCACCGGAGCGTGCGCCCTCGTCCCGGTACTGGGCCGCTCACGAACTCTGCTGCTGACCGAACTGGCGACCCCGGCCTCCACGACCGAACTGGCCCGTCGCACCGGACTCTCCCCGGCCGGGGTATCCCAATACCTCACCGCGCTACGCAACGCGGGTCTGGTCAGCGCCCACCGTGCCGGCCGCTCCGTCCTTTACGCCCGCACCACTGCCGCCGATACCCTCCTCGACGCCTCCTTCACCTGAAACTCCAGACTTAGTGTCAAGCGGCCCGGTCGTTGAGGCCTTCACGTACGACCCAATACGGGTAGCCGAACCGCTCACCGAGGGCAACACCGAGGGCAACGAGCCTCGGTCTGTCGGCCGGTACGTGGTACGCCTTCATCGCACGCAGGAACAGCCGATATCCGAGGTCCGCGCACGACTCGGTGACCACCCGCTCCAGCGCGGGGACCAGCCCGGTCACCGGAGTACCGAACTGCGCCAGGCCCCCGAACTCCAGTCATACGAGGCACTGCACGAACTGGACCAGCCACCTAGCATGCCGCCCATGGCGATGTTCGTGCACTTGACGTCGGCGGCGAACGCGCCGCGGATCCGGCGGTCCGGGATCCGTGCCGTCAGTCACGGACAGGGCGGTGGGCGCGGGGTGTTCTGTTTCCCGGTGCTGCCGTCGTACACGCTCACCCACCAATGGCTGCGCGAGCTGGCCCGTTTCGGCAGTCGGGGAGGGCTTGTCGCCGTGCATGTGCGGCTGGACGACGACCAGGAGGTGCTGGTCGGGCGGTACGCGGACCGGAGACGGGGCACCCAGGCCACCGCGTCCGCAGCCGAGGCGGTGCGGCGGATCGCGGTACTGGAGGACCCGCGCGGGTGGGAGGTCTTCGTGCCCCGGGCGATCGGGCCGCGCGAAGTGCACCGGATCCGTACCGCACCGCAGGTGGCGGGCTGGCGGTACCTGCCCGACGCGCATGGTGTGCGCCCCTGCACCTGCTTCGGATGCCGGGTGCGCGGCGGGTACGGGGCGCGGCGCCTGCGCGAGCGGTTGCCGCATCCGCTGGACGGCCCAGCGCCACCGGCGAGGGTGCTGCTCGCGAGGGTCGCGGCGGCCGGCGAACCGGGAGACCCCGCCGTGCTGCGGGAGGCTCTGCACTGGTTCGGCATGCGGCGCCGGGGCCCGCTCGCCCAGCTTGCCCACCTGGCCGCCCACCCCGACCCCGGGGTGCGGGAGGCACTGGTGTGGGCGGTCGCCGGCTGGTCCACACCAGGTGTCGCCGAGCTGCTGCAAGACCTCGCGGACGACCCCGACCCGGATGTCAGGGAGGCCGTGGAGGTGGTCAGCGACGACGACTGACTCAGGCAGGCACACCGCCTGGACCTGGAGACGGGAGAGTTCTCACGGGGCTTCTCTGGAACTCCCGAGCAGCGTCACTCAACTCTGGGGGCCCGCCTCGAGGGTTGCGCGAAGGATGGCCAGGGTTGAGGCGATGCGGGACAGGTCGTCGGGGGGAACCACCGCGGTCAGTGAGATGAGCTCGCTTTCGACAATGGGGCGGGAAGCGGACAACTGCTTCTCACCCGCGGATGTGAGGCGGAGGACGGACGAGCGGCGGTCCTGGGGGTGCGCGACCCGCAGGCACCAGCCCGCAGCCACCAGCCGGTCGACCGCCTTGCTGACGGCCCCCACGGTGATCGCCAGTTCGCCGACGATGTCGAGCACGCGGCACCCCGGCACGCGGTCGATGATCTCCAAAAGCTCGAACTGTCCCAGCCCCAGCCCTTGTTCGTCGCGCAACCGGGCGCTCACCGCGTTGTAGAGCCGGGTCTCGACGCGGACCAGATCGGAGAAGATCGGGGTGATGTGGCTCATATCAGCTCCAGTAGATTCCCGGGAATCATCTTCCGTGGAATCCGGTTGGGGTCAGGCAGGTGGATTCCCAGGAATCTATCCTCGCACCCCGACCCGTGGAGGCCCCGCATGTCCCGACAGCAGCGCGACGCCCTGGACGCCATACTCCGTTCCGCCCCTCGCAGCAAGATCCGGCCCACTCCCGAGGAGCAGCGCAGCGGTTTCGCCGCGGCTGTCACCCGCCCCGCGCCGGAGGGCATGGTCACCCGCAGGGCCGTCCTGGGCGGGCGGCCGATACTGGAGCTGGAGCCGGCCGAAGCCTCCGGCCGCGGCCGACTGCTCTACCTGCACGGCGGCGGCTACGTCATCGGCTCACCGGACACCCACGCAGGGCTGGTCGGTGAACTGGCCCGCCGCGCCGGGCTGCGCGCGACGTCGGTGGATTACCGGCTGGCGCCCGAGCACCCTTTCCCCGCGGCTGTCGACGACGGACTCGCGGCCTACCGCGAGCTGCTGGCGTCGGGCACCGACCCGCGGGACCTCGTCATGGCCGGTGACTCCGCCGGTGGCGGATTGAGCATCGCCACGCTGCTCGCCGCCCGGGAGGCCGGGCTGCCGCAACCAGCCGCCGTGGTCGTCTTCTCCCCCTGGGCCGACCTCACCCTCGCCGGAGGAAGCATCCGTTCCAAGGAGAGCGCCGACCCCATTTTCACAGAGGCCGACCTGCGCGCCTACGCCGATCTCTACGTCGGCGCAGGCGACAGGGCGCATCCCCTGGCCAGTCCGGTGTTCGCCGACCTCACCGGACTGCCCCCACTCCTCGTGCAGGTCGGGGCGAACGAGGTACTCCTCGACGACGCGGTCCGGCTGGCCGGCCGCGCGGGCGCCGACGGCGTCGAGGTCACGCTCGAAGTCGGCCCCGGCCTCCCCCACGTCTTCCAACACCACTACGGCCGCCTCGACGAGGCGGACGCCGCACTCGACCGCGCCGCCCGCTTCCTCACCGCCCACCTGAGCGCCGGGCGCCCGGACGCCGACCATCTCGAACCGGTCCACTGACACCGACCCCGAAGGCCTCCGTACAACTCCCCTCAGAGGTCCGGGAACGGTGGCGCTTCATCCATCGTCAGCAGCAGCTTCCGTGCTGGTTCGGCCTCTTCCCGTCGCATGGATGAGGCCAGGCCCTCGACGACCGGTCGGCCTGCGCGTACGGCTCCCCGGGCTGCCACCTCCCAGGCAGGCTGCTCCCGGAAGCTCGTGCGCTTCGGGCCGCCGGCCGCCACGGCCGAAGAGTGCCAACTCACGGTCCGGTAGATGCTCTCCAGTAGTTCCAACAGCTCGGCCTTGCAAGGCACGTACGGGGCCCCGGCGAGTTCCAGGAGGAATGGGACCGTCGAGGCGGTCGCCTCGCCGACTACGAACCCCAACGCGCAGATGCAGTCCCCGAGTTCATCGATCGCGAGGCGGGCAGTGTCCTCACCTCCGTACGCGATCCGGGAGAGCAGCGGCGGGATGTTCCCGGCGGGGAGCTGTCGCGCGTCGCGCAGTTCCCCCCAGCGGATGCCAGAGATGCCTTTCAACAGACTTCCCACGCACTGTCACCTTTCACATGGCTCGAGATAGCCCTGCCATCAGACCATCAGCGGCCCGGTCAGTTCGCACCAGACCGTCTTGCGGTCCGCCTCCGGGGTCACGGCCCACCGATGGGCCAGCGCCTCGATGAGGGCCAGGCCCCGGCCGGACTCGGCCATGCCGGCGGCGGACAGGAGTACTGGCAGGGCGCGCGGGTCGGGGTCGGTCACCTCGACGCGGGTGTGGCCGTGGGGTGTGCCGGTGACGCGGACCGTCACCGGGGTGCCCTCGCCGAGGTGGTCGATCACGTTCGTCAGTAACTCCGTTGCACACAAGCGGACTTCGAAGTCGTGTGCGCGGAGGTGGTGGCGCAGCTCCGGTACGGCCTTCGGTGTGGCGAGCAGGTCGAGTTGCAGTTCCCGAGCTGTGGGGGAGTGGTCGGGCATGGGTGGGGTCTTCCCATTCCTGTGCGTTGTGTGATGAATGCCTCACAGAGTGTCGTCGGGATCGGTACGGTGGAGGGGGTTTCGCGTTCGCGACCAGGGCAGCGGAAGGTGAACCATGGCACGGCGCAAGGACATCGACGGCTCGATGAGCGTCCCGACCTTCTACGGCAAGGAGTTGCGGTGGAAGCGGGAGGCGGCGGGGATGTCGTTGGAGGCGTTCCTTGAGGGCAGCTTCTACGGCAAGACGTACCTCAGCGACATCGAGCACGGGGAGCGGAGGATGCCGCTCGACCTGGCTCGGCATGCGGACCGGGTGCTCAACACCGATGGGTTCTTCGAGCGGCACTGTGAGGATGTGCGGAAGGCGCGGAGGGGGCCGCATGCCGCCTACTTCGAGAAGGTCCTGGAGGCGGAGAAGTACGCGGAAGCCATTGAGGAGTGGTGCCCCATCACCTTCCCCGGGCTGCTCCAGACCGCCTCGTACGCTCGGGCGCTGGTCCGGTCGGCCCACCCGGCGGCCTCCGACGAGTGGGTCGAGGAGAAGGTGACGGCTCGACTCGCCCGGGCCCGCCTCGTCGAGGAGGATCACTCCACCCCGGAGTACTGGGCGGTCC
Source organism: Streptomyces sp. NPDC001816 (assembly GCF_042892235.1). NCBI lineage: Bacteria > Bacillati > Actinomycetota > Actinomycetes > Kitasatosporales > Streptomycetaceae > Streptomyces > Streptomyces sp. NPDC001816. The sequence continues at coordinate 288,245 of NZ_JBIATY010000011.1, read as the reverse complement.
TGCACGAGTCGCTGATCGCGGACCCGATCCTTCCTCCGCTGGAGATGGCCGAACAGTTGGACCGGGTCGTGGAGTTGGCCGAGCGGCGCCGGATCACTCCGCAGATCGTTCCGCGGACGTGCGGCGCGTATCCCCTGATGGCCGCCTCCATCAAGGTCATGACCTTCCCGGACGCGCCGCCGCTGCTCTACACCGAGGCGTCCTACAGCGGGGACACCATCGACGATCCGGCCCTCGTGAAGCAGTACCGCAAGGCATACGATCGGCTCAGGGCCGTCGCGCTGTCACCAGACACGTCCCTCGACATGATCAAGGCAGCCGCAGAGGATTACCGAAATGGCAAGCAACCGGATCGACTTGAGTGACGCGCTCTGGTTCAAGAGCAGCTACAGCAACGGGGACGGCGGGGACTGCGTCGAAGTGGCCAGCGACTTTCCCGGCGCCGCCCTCTGGCGCAAGTCGAGCTACAGCAACGGTGACGGCGGCAACTGCGTCGAAGTCGCCCACAACATCCCCGGACTCGTCCCCGTCCGCGACTCCAAGACCCCCCATTCCCCTGCCCTAATCCTCAGCGCTACTGCTTGGGCCCCCTTCGTCGCCTCGCTCAAGGGCTGACCCGGGGGCTACTCAAAGGTCGAAGCGCTCAAGATCCCGCAACCACGTCCGTGCCGAACTGTCCGACGGCGCACGCCAGTCACCCCGCGGGGAGAGCGAACCGCCGGCCAGGACCTTCGGCCCGTTCGGCATGGCCGATCGCTTGAACTGCGCGAACCCGAAGAAGCGGCGGCAGAAGACCTCCAGCCAGCGGCGGATCTCCGGCAGGTCGTACGCCACCCGCTTGGCCTCGGGGAAGTTCGGCGGCCAGGCACCGCCCTCCGCGTCGTGCCAGGCGTGCCACGCCAGGAAGGCGATCTTCGACGGCCGGAAGCCGTACCGCAGCACGTGGAAGAGTGTGAAGTCGTGCAGTGCGTACGGGCCGATCTTCGACTCCGTCGACTGCATCTCCTCACCAGGCACCAGCTCCGGGCTGATCTCCGTGTCGAGGATTGCGGCGAGCGTCTTGCCGGTCTCGTCGTCGAACTCGCCGCTGCTGATGACCCAGCGGATGAGGTGCTGGATCAGAGTCTTCGGCACTCCGCCGTTGACGTTGTAGTGGCTCATCTGGTCGCCCACGCCGTACGTGGACCAGCCGAGGGCGAGTTCCGACAGGTCGCCGGTGCCGAGCACGATGCCGCCACGCTGGTTGGCCAGCCGGAAGAGATAGTCCGTGCGCAGGCCCGCCTGCACGTTCTCGAAGGTGACGTCGTACACCGGCTCGCCGGAGGCGAACGGGTGGCCCATCTCCTGCAGCATCAGCCGTGCGGTCGGCGTGATGTCCAGCTCGGCCGCGGTGACACCCAGGGAACGCATCAGCGCATGCGCGTTGTCCTTGGTGTGGTCGCTGGTGGCGAAGCCGGGCAGGGTCCAGGCCAGGATGTCGCTGCGCGGGCGGCCCGCGCGGTCCATCGCGCGGGCGGCGACGATCAGCGCGTGCGTGGAGTCCAGGCCGCCGGACACCCCGATGACCACCTTCGGGCCGCCGATCGCCGCGAGGCGCTGCTGGAGGCCCTCGACCTGGATGTTGTACGCCTCGTAGCAGTCCAGGGCGAGGCGGTCGGGGTCGGCCGGCACGAACGGGAAGCGCTCCAGGCGACGGCGCAACCCCAGGTCGGTGAGCGGTGGATCGAGTTCGAACCCCACCGTCCGGAAGTCACTCGTCCGCGCCCTGTGCGTACGGCGGTTGTCGTCGAACGTGCCCGTCCGCTGCCGCTCCTGCCGCAGCAGGTCGAGGTCCACGTCGGCCACCGCGTAACTGTCGCCGAGCGGGAACCGCTCGGACTCGGCCAGCAGCGCGCCGTTCTCGTAGACCATGGTCTGGCCGTCCCAGGACAGGTCGGTGGTCGACTCGCCGAGGCCGGCCGCCGCGTAGACGTACGCGGCGATGCAGCGGGAGGACGCCGAGCGGCACAGCAGCTTGCGGTCCTCGGCCCGCCCGACCGTGATCGGGCTGCCCGAGAGATTGACGAGGACGGTCGCACCGGCGAGGGCCGCCTCCGCGCTGGGCGGCACCGGCACCCACATGTCCTCGCAGATCTCCGCGTGCAGTACGAGACCGGGGACGTCCTCCGCCGCGAACAGCAGATCCACGCCGAAGGGGACTGCCTCGCCGCCGACGCGAATCGAACCGCCGCGCTCGTCCGCGCCGTCGCCGATCTGCCGGCGCTCGTAGAACTCCCGGTAGTTCGGCGGGTACGACTTGGGGACCACACCGAGGATCCGGCCGCGGTGCACGATCACCGCGCAGTTGTAGACCCGGTTGCGGTGGCGCAGCGGGGCGCCGACGACCAGGACCGGCAGCAGGTCCGCCGACCCGGTCACCACCTCGCCGAGCGCCTCTTCGACCTGGTCGAGCAGCGCGTCCTGCAGCAGCAGGTCCTCGATCGAGTAGCCGCACAGCACCATCTCCGGGAAGACGGCGACGGCGACGCCCTCCTCGGCGCACCGGCGTGCGTGACGCAGGACCGCTTCGGCGTTGGCATGCGGGTCCGCGATGACGGTGTGACCCGTACACGCGGCGACGCGTGCGAAGCCATGCTGATAGATCGACCAGAAGTTCAACGGAGGCACTGGCCCAGTGTAATCGTCAGAGCGACGCGATGGGGGGCGTGGGGTGTTGTGTACCCCACGCCCCCCTGGAGCGCCCAACGCGTCAGTGGACCGGCGTCAGCCGATCACCGGCGCGATCAGTGACGGCGGTACGACTGGACGTAGCCGCCCGCGGGCGAGCCCACGCCGGTGACGTCGTCGTAGCCCTTCACCGCGGACAGCGAGCTGTCCTTGCCGAGGCTGCGGACCGAGGTCGCGAGGCCGCCGGAGGCGTCGAGGCCGTTCACGAAGTCGATACGGGCCACCGCCAGGCCGGAGCCGGTCGGGTTGTCCGTGACGTCGTGGTACACGCCCTTCTTGTTGTACTTGGCGTAGATCGCCGGGTTGGCGAAGCCGAGCGCCTTGCCGCCGTGCGCCTCCTGGGCCAGGGCCTGGACCGCGGCGATCACCGGGGCGGCCAGCGAGGTGCCGCCGATGCGGTACTCGCTGTACTGCTGGGTGCCGTCCGGGAAGGTCTGGGTCTGGCCGACCAGGAAGCCGGTGTTCGGGTCGGCGATGGCCGCGATGTCCGGGACGACGCGGTTGCCGTCGGCGCTGTTGGCCTTGGCGAGCTTGTCCGGGACGACGCCCTTCTGGTAGTACGGCTGCGCCACCGTCTTGCTGGTGCCGCCGCCCGCGCCCGAGGTGAACGCGCCGGGGAAGTTCGTCCAGCTCTTGCCGTCGGCCGACAGCAGAGCCTTCTGGGTGCCCCAGCCGGTCTCCCACTGGTACGTGTCGCCCTTGCCGACGGCCAGCGAGGTACCGCCGACCGCGGTCACCCACGCCGAGTTGGCCGGGGTGTCGACCTGCTTCGTACCGGTGTTGGCGACCTCGTCGCCGTTGTCACCGGAGGAGAAGTAGAAGCCGATGCCCTGGACCGCGCCCAGCTGGAAGACCTGGTCGTAGGCGGCCGCGAGGTCCGGCGTCTGGTTGGCCTCGATGTCGCCCCACGAGTTGGAGACGATGTCGGCCAGGTGGTTGTCGACGATCTTGCTGAGCGAGTCCAGCAGGTCGTCGTCGTAGCAGGACGCGGCGCCCACGTAGGTGACGTCGGCGGCCGGCGCGACCGCGTGCACGGCCTCGACGTCGAGGGTCTCCTCGCCGTACCAGCCGGCCGCGCCGCACTCCTTGGTCTTGGTGTAGTTCTTCGGCAGCACCTGGTGCAGCTGGCCGGTCTTCCAGGCCGCGTCACCGTTCTTCAGCGCGTACTTGCCCGCGTCGAAGGCGATGGTCGGCGAGGCGTACGCGTCGGTGATCGCGATGCGCACGTTCTTGCCGGTGTAGTCGCCCGCGCCGTAGGCGGCACGCAGCTGCTTGCCGGTGTAGCCCTTGATCGCGTACGGGATCTTCCCGCCGTACGCGTCCGGCAGCGTGGTCGCGATGTTCGAGCCGAAGTACGAGGAGAACGGCCCGGAGTTCTTGAACACGTCGTCCGGCGGCGGCAGTTGCTCGTCGTGGGTCGACTTGTGCGGGGCGTTGTCCAGACCGGTGACGGTCAGCACGGCGCCCTGCAGACCGGCCGGCACCGAGGCGGTCTTCGCCGGGGCGCGGTAGGTCTTCGAACCCTTGGCGAATTCGTGCAGCTGGGTGCCGAACGCCTTCTCGGCGGCGGCGACGTCACCGGAGACGGCGACGTAGTGCGAGGTGACCTCGGTGACCTGGAGCCCGGCGGCCTTCAGCCAGGACTTGACCGCGGCAACCTGGGCCTTGGTGGCCCCGAAGCGGGCCTGCGCCTTCTTGGCGCTCAGGTACTTGCCGTACTGCGGCGAGCTGGGGTCGGACACGGCCTTCGCGTAGGCGGCGAGTCCGGCCCGGTCCCGGCCGGCCAGGTACACGCGGGCCTTGACCTGGGCGTTGTCTGCGGTGGCACCCTTGTCCGCCTTGGCCGTGGCCCACGCGGGCTTGGTGCCCGCCAGTGCGTCACGGGCCGGGGTGTCCGCGGCGTGCGCCGCGGATATACCGAACGCCAGCGCTCCGGCGATCATGGGCAGTGTCGCTGCCATGCTCACGCCGGCGCGCACCTTGGCGCGGTTGGATCTCATAGAACCCCCTGCGATGCGGTTCGCATGCATGTAGTGGTCGGTACGTCGTGGATCCGCACACCGGCCCGCGGCGGCGTCGGCCCGCGAAGGGATCACACGATGGGGGCCACTCTTTCGATGAACCGTTCATGCCAGGGGAACGCAAAGGTCAAGAGAAGCTCAAGTAATCGTCATCGAGGGCGATTTGAGGCTTTCGTCCGCATCGCGGCTTACGAACGGGGTTGTGCGCCCCGTTCCTTGAGCATGCCGGCCATCAGCTCGATCTCCGACCGCTGCGCGTCGACCATGCCCTGCGCGAGCCGCTTCTCCACCCCGACGGTGCACTTGGCCACACACCCCTCGGCCATGTGGATACCGCCCTTGTGATGGTCCGTCATCAGCTGGAGATAGAGGACCTCCGCCTGCTTGCCGCTCAGCGACTGGAGCTTCTTCAGGTCGGTGTTGGTCGCCATGCCCGGCATCAGCGCGCCGTCCTTGCCGGAGGCCATGTCGCCCATGCCCATCCAGGTCATCGGCGGATCGGCCGACACCTTCGGCAGCCCCCACAGATCCAGCCAGCCCAGCAGCATCCCGCGCTGGTTGGCCTGCGTCTGCGCGATGTCGTACGCGAGCCGCCGCACCTCCTCGTTCTGCGTGCGGTCCCGCACGATGTACGACATCTCGACGGCCTGTTGGTGGTGGACGGCCATGTCCCGCGCGAACCCGGCGTCGGCGGACTCGGCCGTGGGCGTCTTCGGGTCCGATCCGCCGTCCTCGGCGACCGCGTACGTGATCGCCCCGGCCGCGACGAGCACCGCTGCCGCGGCGCCCGCCACCCAGCCGATGTGCTGCCGCCTCACTTCATGATCCCGCCGGTGCACGAGGCGCCCGGCTCGGGCGTCTGGGCGCCCTGCACGTAGGTGGCGAAGAACTTGTCCACCTCCGGGTCGCTCGCGCTCTTCACGGTCACCTGGTGACCCCAGGCCGACAGGACCAGCGGGGCGTCCTGGTTCTGGTACGGGCTCATCAGCGAGTACGGCGTCTTCTTCACCTTGGCCGCGAGCGCGTCCACGTCGGCCTTCTGCGCCTTGTCGGTGTACGTCACCCAGACCGCGCCGTGCTCCAGCGCGTGCACGGCGTTCTCGTCCTGCACCGGCTTGGTGTAGACGTCGCCGTTGCAGTTGAGCCACACCGGGTTGTGGTTGCCGCCGACCGGCGGGTGCATCGGGTACGACACCCGGGTCGTCACGTGCGTCCGCGCCAGCTTCCCGGACCAGGTCTTCACGCCGTCCTTGCCGGTGGTGAAGTGCCCGGAGTCCCCGGAGCCCTTCGCGTCACCGCTGGAGACCGTGTTGTTCTTGCCGGAGTCGTCCGACTGCGAGTTCACGAGAACCACACCACCGACGACGAGACCGCCGACGACCACCGCGCTGGCGGCGATGGTGAGCGCCCGGTTACGGCGCTCCCGGGCACGCTCGGCGCGCCGCAACTCCTCGATGCGCGCCTTGCGCGCCGCGCTGCTGCTGTTCTTGGCGGAACCCATGAGGTGTCCTTCTGGGGGAAACGGACGTGGACAGTGGGGCTCGCTGATCGTAGTGCGCAAGGAGCGCCGGTCCGTAGGGAGGGCTCGGCGACCGAATAATTTGAACCCCGGATGCGCATTACCTACCCTCACGATATGCGGTTGCTGCGCTCCACCGACCTGGCCCTGCGGGTCCTCATGCGGCTCGCCGTCGCCGGCGACGCCAACCCCACGACCCGCCAGGTCGCGGCGGACATGGACGTGCCGTACACCCATGCCGCCAAGGTCGTGGCGGAACTCCAGCACCTGGGTCTGCTCGACGCCCGCCGTGGCAGGGGCGGCGGCCTCGCCCTCACCGAACGGGGCCGTACGGCCTCCGTGGGTACGGTCGTCCGCACTTTCGAGGGGGACGGTGACGTCGTCGACTGCGAGGGCGGCACGACCCCCTGCCCCCTGAACGCCGCCTGCCGCCTGCGGGGCGCCCTGCGCCGGGCCCAGGAGGCGTTCTTCGCGACGCTGGACCCGCTGACGGTGGGCGACATGGTGGCCGAACCGACGGGGCCCCTGCTGCTGGGCATCTCCAGGGGACCGCGGGGCGACTGAAGGGCCGCCGTTTGGCCGGAAACGGCCGTTGATCGCTGGCGTGGGCCTCGTGAAGGCTGGGACCTCCGCATGGATCGACAACGGGGGTACGTATGAAGATCCTGATCTCCGGCGCGAGTGTCGCCGGTCCTGCCCTGGCCTGGTTCCTGCACCGTGACGGTCACGAGGTGACCGTCGTCGAGCGCGCCCCGGCCCTGCGCGACAGCGGCTACGCCGTCGACTTCCGGGGACCGGCCTTCGAGGTGCTGGAAGAGCTGGGCATCCTGGAGGAGGTCCGCGCCCACGCCACCGGGATGACCGGCACCGACCTCCTGGACGCGGCCGGCGACCACGCCGGCGAGCTGCCGGCCGAGATCTTCGCCGGGGAGCTGGAGGTCCCCAAGCGCGAGGTGACGCGCATCCTCCACGAGCGCACGGCCGACGTGGTGCGCTACGTCTTCGACGACTCGATCAACCGCATCGAACAGGACGCGACCGGTGTCCGGGTCGGCTTCGAGCGGTCTGCCCCGGACACGTACGACCTGGTGGTCGGCGCCGACGGCATCTACTCCGTGGTGCGCCGCCTGGTCTTCGCCCCGCACTCCGAGGCGATCCGCCACCTCGGCCTCTCGGGCGTCGGCTTCAGCACGGCCAACCACCTCGGCCTGGACCACCGGGGAGCGCTGTGGCAGACCCCCGGCCGCGCGGTCTACATGTTCAGTGCGGCGGACCGGGACCGGATGTCCGTCAGCCTGTCCTTCGCCAGCGACTCCCCGGCGCTGGACCTGCTGGACCGCGCGGAGCAGGAGCGCATCACCCGGGACCGGATGGCCGGCGCGGGCTGGCTGCTGCCCCGCCTGCTGGAGGACATGTCCGCCGCCACCGACTTCTACTTCTCCTCGGCCTGCCAGGTGCACCTGGACCGCTGGTCCGAGGGCCGCGTTGTCCTGGTGGGCGACGCGGGCCACTGCGCCGCCCCGACCTCCGGCATGGGCACCTCCCAGGCCCTGATCGGCGCGCACACCCTCGCCCGCCACCTCGCCGCCTCCGACGACCACACCAAGGCCTTCGAGTCCTACGAGCAGGAACTGCGCCCGTACGTGACCGAGAACCAGGAGATCGGCCGGGAGGGGGCACGGCGCTTCGGGGCCTGAGTACCTTGCGGCCACCGCCACGCAGGCCGTGCGTGGCGGTGGCCGCAAGGTACTCAGGCCTGGGCGAGCCAGAGGTCCGGTCCGAACACCTCGTAGTGGATGTCCGCCGGAGCCACGCCCTGCTCGATCAGCTGGGAGCGCACCGCGCGCATGAACGGCAGCGGTCCGCACAGGTACGCGCGCGTGCCGGGGTGCACGGTGACGTCGGTGAGGTCGACCAGGCCGGTGCGGGTGCCGGGCTCGGCGTCACGCTCGTAGAAGAAGTGCGTGGACGCGTCCGGGAGCTTGGCGGCGTACGCCTCGTGGTCGGCGCGCAGGGCGTGGTCGGCGGGGGAGCGGTCGCCGTGCACGACCGTGACCGGGGCATCGTGGCCGTCGGCCGCCAGTGCGGCGAGCATCGCGACCATCGGGGTCACGCCGATACCCGCGGAGGCGAGCAGGAGCGGCCGACCGGTGCTGTCGCCGAGCACGAGGTCGCCGTACGGCTCGGAGAGGTCGAGGACGTCGCCCTCGCGCACGCGCGCGTGGAGGTGGTTCGAGACCTCGCCCTCGGGCGTGGCGTCGTCGCCCTGCACGCGCTTGACGCTGAACTGGCGGAGCGTCTCGCCGGGCGCGCCGGACAGGCTGTACTGCCGTATCTGCCGGGCCCCGTCGGCCAGCTCGACCTGGACGGAGACGTACTGGCCGGCGCGGAAGTCGCGCACCGGGCCGCCGTCGGCGGGCCGCAGCCGGAAGGTGACGACGTCCGCCGTCTCCTCGACGCGCTCCACGACCTCCCACGGCCGCCGCCCGGTGCTGCCGCTCTCCTCGTACAGCCGCTTCTCGATGGCGATGAGCGCGTTGGCCATCAGCCAGTAGACCTCGTCCCAGGCGGCGGCGACCTCGGGCGTAACGGCCTCGCCCAGGACCTCGACGATGGCGGCGAAGAGGTTCTCGTGGACCACCGGGTACTGCTCGGGGGCCACGCCCAGTGAGGCGTGCTTGTGGGCGATCCGGCTCAGCAGGGCGTCGGGCCGCTGGTCCGGGTGCTCCAGCAGGTGGGTGGCGAAGGCGGCGATGGAGCCGGCGAGGGCCTGCTTCTGGAGGCCGGCGGCCTGGTTGCCGCGGTTGAAGAGGTCGCGCAGCAGTTCGGGGTGGGCGGCGAAGAGCCGGGCGTAGAAGCGCTCGGTGATCTCGCCGATGGCCGCGCCGACGGCGGGAAGGCTGGCGCGGACGGTGACTGCGGACTGCTCGGACAGCATCGTGACTCCTCACGGCTCGACTGCTCGGCTCGACGGATCGGCTCTGCTGGTCAGCACGCTATGAAAACTTGCATCTCAGATTCAAATTAAAGGGGTGTGGTGTCGCTCACGAGGGAAGCGGACCGGCCATTACGGATATCGGCGAGAGGAGGCAAGATGGGCGGCAGAGCAGTACACCTGCCGTACGACAGGCATTCAGGCCTAGGACGCTGGGGCGATCAAGGTCCGCAACGCGCATGAAACGGTGTTGTGGTGGGATGCTCCCAGGCGGCCTGACCAGCAAGGATGGGGAAGCGGAAGATGGACAAGCAGCAGGAGTTCGTGCTCCGGACCTTGGAGGAGCGCGACATCCGGTTCGTACGCCTGTGGTTCACGGACGTGCTGGGCTTCCTGAAGTCCGTCGCCGTGGCCCCGGCCGAGCTGGAACAGGCCTTCGACGAGGGCATCGGCTTCGACGGCTCCGCCATCGAGGGCTTCGCCCGGGTCTACGAGTCCGACATGATCGCCAAGCCGGACCCCTCCACCTTCCAGGTCCTGCCGTGGCGTGCGGAGACCCCGGGCACGGCCCGCATGTTCTGCGACATCCTCATGCCGGACGGCTCCCCGTCCTTCGCGGACCCGCGCTACGTGCTCAAGCGCGCCCTGGCCCGCACCTCCGACCTGGGCTTCACCTTCTACACCCACCCCGAGATCGAGTTCTTCCTGCTGAAGGACCGCCCGCTGGACGGCTCCCGCCCCACTCCGGCCGACAACTCGGGCTACTTCGACCACACCCCGACCAACGTCGGCATGGACTTCCGCCGCCAGGCGATCACCATGCTGGAGTCGATGGGCATCTCGGTCGAGTTCTCCCACCACGAGGGCGCCCCCGGCCAGCAGGAGATCGACCTGCGCTACGCCGACGCGCTCTCCACGGCGGACAACATCATGACGTTCCGCCTGGTCATGAAGCAGGTGGCCCTGGAGCAGGGGGTCCAGGCGACCTTCATGCCAAAGCCTTTCTCCGAGCACCCCGGCAGCGGCATGCACACGCACCTCTCCCTCTTCGAGGGCGACCGGAACGCGTTCTACGAGTCCGGCTCGGAGTACCAGCTCTCCAAGGTCGGCCGCTCCTTCATCGCGGGCCTGCTCAAGCACGCGGCGGAGATCTCCGCGGTCACCAACCAGTGGGTGAACTCCTACAAGCGCATCTGGGGCGGCTCCGAGCGCACGGCCGGCGCCGGCGGCGAGGCCCCCTCCTACATCTGCTGGGGCCACAACAACCGCTCGGCCCTGGTCCGCGTCCCGATGTACAAGCCCGGCAAGACCGGCTCCGCGCGCGTGGAGGTCCGCTCCCTGGACTCCGGCGCCAACCCGTACCTGGCGTACGCGCTGCTGCTGGCGGCCGGCCTCAAGGGCATCGAGGAGGGCTACGAACTCCCGCCGGGCGCCGAGGACGACGTCTGGGCCCTCTCCGACGCCGAGCGCCGCGCCATGGGCATCGAACCCCTCCCGCAGAACCTCGGCGAGGCCCTGACCCTGATGGAACGCAGCGACCTGGTCGCCGAAACCCTCGGCGAGCACGTCTTCGACTTCTTCCTGCGCAACAAGAAGTCGGAGTGGGAGGAGTACCGCTCCGAGGTGACCGCGTTCGAGCTGCGGAAGAACTTGCCGGTGCTGTAAGGGCAGGTCGGAGCGGGTTTCCGCCGAAACGATCCCTTGGGGGCCGGCGGTCACTATCCGTCGGCCCCACGGCGTCTCGCAGCCGTGGGGCCGTCTCTGGGCCGTCCATATCCGGCGGTGTCGTTGGCCATCCTCTGGCCAGGATGCTGCTCGCGAGACGCGCGGCAAGGATGAACTGCCAGGTCACGGGCGTTAGTCGGCACCGAAATGTGGGCGGTCTTGAAAGCCGTCGTAGTGCAGGGCGGTGAGGCGCGGCATCCGTTGAAGGCAGCGGGACCGTAGGCGTACGCCAATGCCCCCGGAACCCGTACGGCCAGCCCGTCAGGCTCGGGGAGGCGTCGGGTCCCGCCAGCCTTCAGGCGCGGGGTGTCTCTTCCGCCTTCCCCCGCCAGTAGGCGAGGCTGCCCCGGATGATCCTGATGTTGCGGTGGTCTTCGCCCAGCACCCGCACGGCGTGGGGCAGTAGATCGGCCAAGGCAGCTGCGGCACCGGCCGCATCTCCCGTCTCCCCTCGCCAGCGGGCGAGGTTGCGGCGGGTGGTCAGGGTGTCGGGGTGGTCCTCACCCAGCACCCGCAGCCGGTCGGTCAGCAGCTCCTCGTACGCGGCTGCGGCACCGGCCGCATCTCCCGTCTCCCCTCGCCAGTGGGCGAGGTTGTTGCGGGTGGTCAGGGTGTGGGGGTGGTCCTCACCCAGCACCCGCCGCCGGTCGGCCAGCAGTTCCTCGTACGCGGCTGCGGCACCGGCCGCATCCCCCGCCTTCCCCCGGCAGGAGGCGAGGTTGTTGCGGGTCGTCAGGGTGCCGGGGTGATCCTCACCCAGCACCCGAACGTAGTCGGCCAGCAGCTGCTCGAACGCGGCTCCAGCACCGGCCGTGTCTCCCGTCTCCCCTCGCCAGTGGGCGAGGTTGTTGCGGGTGGTCAGGGTGTCGGGGTGGTCCTCACCCAGCACCCGCAGCCGGTCGGCCAGCAGCTCCTCGTACGCGGCTGCGGCGCCGGCCGCGTCTCCCGTCTCCCCCCGCCACCGGGCGAGGTTGCTGCGGGCGGCCAGGGTGTCGGGGTGGTCCTCACCCGACACCCGCAGCCGGTCGGCTAGCAGCTGCTTGAGTGCGGCTGCGGCGCCGGCCGCATCCCCCGCTTCCCCTCGCCAGTCGGCAAGGTTGTGGCGGGTGGCCAGGGTGGAGGGGTGGTCCTCACCCAGCACCCGCAGCCGGTCGGCCAGCAGCTCCTCGTACGCGGCTGCGGCACCGGCCGCGTCCCCCGCCTCCCCCCGCCACCGAGCGAGGTGGCTGCGGGTGGCCAGAGTGTCGGGGTGCTCCTCACCCTGCACCCGGACTCGGTCGGCCAGCAGCTCCTCGAACGCGGCCGCGGCGCCGGCCGCATCCCCCGCAGCTCCCCGCCAGTAGGCGAGGCTGTGGCGGGCGGTCAGGGTGTGGGGGTGGTCCTCACCCTGCACCCGCAGCCGGTCGGCCAGCAGCTGCTTGAGTGCGGCTGCTGCGCCGGCTGCATCTCCCGCCTCCCCCCGCCACCGGGCGAGTTCGTTGCGGTTGGTCAGGGTGTCGGGGTGGTCCTCACCCAGCACCCGAACCTGGTCTGCCAGCAGCTGCTCGTACGCGGCTGCGGCGCCAGCGGTGTCTCCCGCCTCCCCCCGCCACCGGGCGAGGTTGTGGCGGGCGGTCAGGGTGTGGGGGTGGTCGGGGCCGAGGTGGTGGCCGGTGGTCTCGGTCAGGCGATGGAAGTGGGTTGTGGCGGCGGTGACCTGGCCGGCTTCGCCGAGGCTACGTCCGGCCCGGTACAGCACCGCATGCGCGGCGGGCTGGTACAGGGCGTCTGCGGCGGTGCGGGTGAGGGTGGTGGCATTGGCGCGCAGGGCCTGGGCGAGTTCGGTGTCGCGTTCGATGGCGGGCCAGGTGATGGTGAGGGCGTCGGCGGCGGTGCGGGCAAGCTGGTCGTGCTGGTCGGGGGTGAGCGTGTCACGGGTGGCGCGCTGGATGAGCTGGTGGACGCGGACGGCTTGGTGGGGGGTGGCGGGCGTGTGGTCGATGAGGCTGAGCCGATCCAGCGCCCGCAGAGCACCGACCGCCTCGTTCGCAGTGACGGACGCCGGAGTCCTGTCCTGCTCTTGTGATCGAGGTGCGTTCTGAGGTGTTGCCTCAGAGCCGTCTTCGGCGCGGTGCCGGGTCAGGTGGGCCAGGGCGGGCGCGCTGGTCAGAACGGCTTCGGGGATGCCGTCGGGGCTGAGGAACGCGGCGAGCTGGAGCATTGGGCGGGCAAGGCCCACCGGGCGCAGGGTGTCGGCACGGTCGACGGACAGCGACCAGGCCGCCGCCGCGCTCTGGGTCTGACCGTCGGGCAGAACCTCGGGGGCGGCGTCGGCGAGCAGGGTGGCACGGTCGGCCAGCCGCCCCCGGTAGGCGGCGGCGCTGATGCCGGCGTCGATGAGGTAGGCAGCGGCTTGCGACAACGCGAGCGGCAGGTGCCCTAAGTCCCGGGCGAGCGCGGTGAGCTGTTCGGCGGGCTCGTGGCGGCTACGGGCGCCCAGCGCGGCGGTGAGGTAGGCGAGGGATTCCGCCTCGGTGAACAGCCCGACCTTGATCAGACGGCCGGCCAGGGCGGCGTCCTGGCGGCGGGTGGTGACCAGGGTCCGGCCGTGCGGGCCGGCCGGCGGCCACAGCCCGTTCAGGTCGGCGGGGTCGGTGACGTCGTCGAGGACGACCAGCCACCGGCACGGCGTCGCGTTCGCCTTGGGTTCCAGCCAGGCCAAAAACGCGCGGGCGGCCGCTTCCCGGTCCGCCGGGTCGGCGCCCAGGATCTCCACGGCAGCCTGCGCATACCCGGAGGCGGCCGCGATCGCGTTGCTCGCGGTGATCCACACCAACACGTCCAGCTCACCGGTCCGCCAAGCGGTACGGGCGTAGTCGGCGGCCAGCTGCGTCTTGCCCACCCCACCCATCCCGGCCAGCACCTGACCACGCACCGTGTCCTGCCCCACCAGGACCGCGGCCCGTCCACCCGTGAGGGCTTCACGCAACCGAACCACTTCGGCCCGGGTCTGGAAACAGCCCGCCCGCGGCGGGATCACCCCCACCTGATGCGGCCACGCAGCCGTCGGCCGCCCTGTTCCGTAGTAATGGTGGTGGATGTCGACGTCCTTGCCCGTGACCGGGCCGGTGAACACACCATCACGGAAATCGATGTTGTCCCCGCCATCAGCGCCGTACCGCGCCTCCCCGCCCGCCACCAAAACCCCCTCGAACACGGTCGGATCCAGCACCCCGACCGTACCCGCGCACCCACCCCGGCCACCGGCTGTTCGCGACACAGAGCAGACCTGGAACAGACGCTCATCCCCCCAGGCATCCCCCAGCAGCAGCACGCAGAGGAAAACTGCACGTCACGGATAGCGGACTTAGCTCGCTGTAAATCTGCCGAGCCTTTGAGTCGGGCCCGTACCGCTCCGAGGTGACGGCGTTCGAGCTGCGGAAGAACTTGCCGGTGCTGTAAGGACAGGTCGGAGCCGGTTTTCCGGCGAAACGATCCCGTGGGGCCGACGGTCGCGGACCGTCGGCCCCAGTGCGTCTCAGCGGGGACGACACCGACGCGAGATTCTGGTGGTACGCCTACCGCGGAGCCTCGAACAAATGCAGGCTGAAGCGCATCTCACGCTTCGTAGAGCCCACCTCGGCTCCTACGGTCCTCAGCGCGACGGGCACCGTCGCGACTTCCCGAAGGAGGCCAGGCGATGAACCTCCCGTCGTACCGTGACCGCAGTACCACGACAGCATCACCGCTGCTCCCCAGCCGGGCCAGGAACGCAAGAAGACTGAGCGCCACCGCCGTGGCGGCGATGCTCCTGGCGGGCTGGAGTGCGGGCACCCCCACCGCATCCCCGCCCTCCGGCTCCCCAGCATCCCTCGCTCCGGACCGCGGCACAGCCGCCGCCTGCACCAACAGCGCGAAGCTGGCCGGGTGGTCGAACCGCCGGCTGGCCATGCTGACCATCGCCGTCCCGGTGTCGGAGACCTCGGTGTCCGACGTCACCTCCGAGGTGAGCGCCGGTGCGGGCGGTGTGATCCTGTTCGGCAGCACGGCACCGTCCGACCTCGGCTCCCGGCTGACCGCCCTGAAGACCCACGTACCCGGTCACCTGGGCCTGCTGGTGATGACCGACGAGGAGGGCGGCGACATCCAGCGCATGGCAAACCTCGTCGGATCCCTGCCCTGGCCCGCGTACATGGGCGCGCACTGGACCCCGGCCCAGATCCAGCAGAACGTCACGAAGGTCGCCGCCAAGATGTCGGCCGCCCAGGTGAACATGGACCTCGCGCCGGTGGTCGACGTCGACGGCAGGAACGTGGCCCCCAGCAAGACCAACCCCGACGGATGGCGGTCCTTCAGCGGCAACACCTCGGTGGTCTCCCAGGACGGCGTCGCGTACATGAACGGGCTGCGCGCCGGACACGTGATACCCGTCGTCAAGCACTTCCCGGGCCTGGGCGGCTCCAGCTACAACTCCGACTTCGGCCCCGCCCGCACCCTGCCCTGGTCCACCCTGCAAAAGGTGGCCATCCCGCCGTTCACAGCGGCCATCAAGGCCGGCGCCCCGGCCGTCATGGTCTCCAACAACATCGTTCCGGGCCTGGGTACCAATCCGGCGAGCCTGTCGCCGACCGACATCAACACCGTGCTCCGCGGCCGGCTGGGCTTCAAGGGGCTGGTGATCACCGACTCCCTCAGCGCCAAGGCGATCTCCGCCGCCGGCTTCAGCGTCCCCGCCGCCGCAGTCCAGGCCCTGCGCTCAGGTGCCGACATGGTCCTGTTCGACCTGGGGAGCAACGTCGGCTCCCGGACGTCCTCGATCGCAACGGCGATCACCAACGCGGTGGCCGGCGGACAGCTCTCCCGCAGCCGACTCATCGACGCGGCAGGGCACGTCCTGGCCGTCCGACACGTGAATCTCTGCTCCTGAACGCGAGCGGACGCAGCACCGACACCTCGCTCAGGTGGCTCCGGCCCAGGTTGTGGCACAGGGTGGATACGTTCCGCCGTTGCGTACCACGCACCCTCGAAGTACGGGAGGGACACGTGCTCACCGTTCCCGCCTACGCCGCGACGTCCGCGACCGAACCGCTCACGCCCACGACCGTCGAGCGACGGGACGTGGGTCCGCACGACGTGCTGATAGAGATCAAGTACGTCGGTATCTGCCACTCGGACATCCACAACGTCCGCAGTGAGTGGGGCCCGGCGTCGTATCCGATGGTCCCCGGGCACGAGATAGCCGGCGTCGTCGCCGAGGTCGGCTCCGAGGTCACCGGGTACGCGCCCGGCGACCGTGTCGGCGTCGGCTGCATGGTCAACTCCTGCCGGGTGTGCGAACCCTGTCTGAGGGGGGAGGAGCAGTACTGCCTGAACGGCAACACCCTCACGTACGGCTCCGTCGACGAGGACGGCACCGTCACGCAGGGCGGCTACTCCACGCACGTCGTCGTCAACGACGACTTCGTGCTCCGGCTCCCCGGCACTCTCGCCCTGGAAGAGGCCGCTCCACTGCTGTGCGCGGGCATCACCACGTACTCCCCGCTGCGACGCTGGGGCGCGGGCCCCGGCAAGAAGGTCGCGGTCGTCGGGCTCGGCGGGCTCGGGCACCTGGCGGTCAAGATCGCCCACGCCCTGGGTGCGGAGGTCACCGTCCTGTCCCAGTCGCTGAAGAAGATGGACGACGGCCTGCGCCTCGGCGCACGCGAGTACTTCGCCACCAGCGACCCGGCCACCTTCGAGCGGCTCGCCGGCGCCTTCGACCTCGTCGTCAACACGGTCAGCGCACGAGTCGACCTGGACTCCTACCTCGGGCTGCTGAAGCCGGGCGGAGTCCTGGTCAACGTCGGTGCTCCCCCCGAAGCGCTCTCACTGAACGTGTTCTCCCTCATCATGCACGGCCGCATCTTCGCCGGGTCACTCATCGGCGGCATCCGCGAGACCCAGGAGATGCTCGACTTCTGCGGCGCACACGGCATCGGCGCCGAGGTCGAGATCATCCCGGCCGCGAAGATCAACGAAGCCTTCGAGCGGATGCTCGCCTCGGACGTGCGCTACCGCTTCGTCATCGACACCTCGACGCTCACCTGACCGGCTGGCCGATGCCCATCAGGTTGCCCTCGCTGTCCCGGAACCAGGCGCCGCGCTCGCCCCGGGCGCCCTTGCTCGGGTAGTTCCCGTCGATCTCGGCGATGCCGTCCCGGGTGTGGAAGCCGGGTTGGTCGACCTCCTCGAAGACCACCCCGCGTCGCCGCAGCTCCGAGACGACGGCCTCGATGTCCTCGACCTCCCAGGCCATCTGCGTGAAGGTGCCGGGCGAGGCTCCGGCCGACAGGAACACGACGAAGTCCGTGCCCCCGCACCGGTACAGCAGCCCGCCCGGGCGTTCGTCGACGGGCTCCAGGCCGAGCACCTCGGAGTAGAAGCGGCGGGCCCGGTCCAGGTCCTGGGCGGGCAGCCGGGTGGCCACCCGGCCCCGGGCCAGAAGGTTCGTGTCGTCCATGTCCCTACTGTGAACCGTCCGCCGCTCCGCTCAGCGCACATACGCGGGCGACACCGCCGCCTTGCTGATCCGCCGCGGCTGCCCCGACCCGTCCGCCGGCACCTCGTACAGGTCCGCGCCGTAGTCCCCGGGCAGGGCGTAGACGATCGTGCGGGTGTCCTTCCAGACCGCCTGGTCGTCGACGCTGCGCGGCTCGGCGAGGGGAGTCTCGCGCATCGTGTGCAGGTCGAGGACGTACAGACGCCAAGGGGCGTCCTTGGGCAGGCCCTTGACCCGCTTCTTGTACGCGACGCGACTGCCGTCGGGGGAGAGGGACGGACACTCGACGTTCGCGTGCAGGGTGGTGACCGTACGCGTGCGCAGGTCGCCCCGGACCAGATAGGTGCTGCCCCTGGTCGCCAGCGTCGCGTAGAACGTGCGGTCGTCCGCGGCGAACGTCACGCCCCAGAAGTTGGTGTCGGCCGCACGGTACGGGTGCCCGTCCCTGACGATCCGGAAGGCCTCCAGGGACGGGATCAGCTCGCCCGTACGGGCGTCCACGATCGCCGTGCGCGTGGAGAAGTTCGTACCGGCGTACGAGTCACCGCCCACGAACGCCGTCCAGGCGGCGAAGTGCCCGGTGGGGGAGACCCGGGCCCGGGACGGGATGCCCGGGACGTCGTAGTGGTCCCGGGTACGGAGACGGTCGTCCAGGATCAGGGCGCGGTAGGTGTCCGAGACCGGGCCGTGCACCGCCTGCAGGCACACTCCGGTGCCCGAGGCGGCGTAGAAACGCAGGCACTTGACGCCCGAGGCGGTGCGCGGTCCGGCCGGGTCCGAGGCCGGGACCGTCGTCAGCTCGTCGCGGTGCGGTCCCCACGCCATGTTGCGGAACACCATGCGGCCGTGCCCGGTCAGGGACACCGTGCCCGACGTGACCTTCGGGCCGCCCGCCTGCGCGTGGTCGCGGCGGTCCGCGCGCGCAGACGCGTGCAGGACGGACGCCACCGCGACCGCCGCCAGCGCGACGACGGCCGAGAGCAGGATCAGGATGCGGGTGCGTACGGTCATGCGGTGACGGTGCCTTTCGGGCGCAGGGTGAGAGAGAACGCCGCACACCCGGCCAGGGCCACCGCCGCACCCACCAGCGCGGCCCGGTCGCCCCAGACCGTCCAGGCGGCGCCGAACAGCAGCGAGCAGGCGAACCGGGCCAGCGCCTGCCCGGTCTGCACGACGGCCAGGCCGGACGAGCGCAGCGCCTCCGGCACGCCCTGTGAGGCCGCCGCCATCAGCACCCCGTCGGTGGCCGCGTAGAAGCCGCCGTGCAGGGCCAGGACGAGGTACGGCAGGGCCGCGCCGTGCCAGGAGGTGAGCAGCAGCGTGTACGCGACGAGCAGGGCTCCGTGACCGGCCAGGAAGACGGCCCACCGGCCCACCCGGTCGGCGAGCCGGCCGAGCGGGATCGCCAGCAGCAGGAACGCGGCCGCCGTGCCGAGCGGCAGCAGCGCGAACCAGCGGTCGGGGACACCGAGCCGACGCTGCAGCAGCAGGTAGACGAAGGAGTCGCTGACCGTGGCGAGCCCCAGCAGCAGGGCACAGACCGTGATCCGGCGCAGGTCGCGCCGGCGGAGCAGCCCTACGGCGGCGCGCAGCGTGGGCCGCGCATCGTCCCCGGTGGCGTCACCCTCCCGGCGACCACCACCCGGCACGAACAGCACCAGCACCAGCACCCCGAACACGGCCACGCAGAAGCTGACCGTGAACACCGCGTCGTAGCCGTCGACCGTGGCCCGCAGGATCAGGAACGCCACCAGTGGCCCGAGCAGGGCGCCCGCGGTGTCCATCGCCCGATGCACGCCGAAGGCGCGGCCCCGGGTCTTTGGCGTGCTGGAGAGCGAGATCAGCGCGTCACGCGGGGCCGTACGCAGTCCCTTGCCGGTGCGGTCGGCGGCCAGGCTCAGCCCGATGGGGGTGAGCGAGTGCGCCACCAGCAACAACGGCTTGCACAGCGCCGAGATGCCGTAGCCGAACCCGGCCACCCACTTGTGCCGCCCGCCCCCGCGGTCGGCGAGATGCCCGCCCGCGAGCCGTACGAGCGCCGAGAAGCCGTTGTAGATCCCGTCGAGCAGCCCGAAGCCCAGCGGAGACAGACCCAGCCCCGTCACCAGGTACAGCGGGAGCACCGCGGTGACCATCTCGGACGACACGTCGGTGACCAGACTGACGGTGCCGAGGGCGAGGACCGTGGGGGCGACCACGGCGCGGCGCCGCCCGGCAAGAGGCCGGACGGCACCGTCCGCGGACGCCGGCGCACCGGGAGTGTTGGCGCGGCTGTCCGCTACGTACACGTCAGGGCGCCCAGATACCGGAGATGTCCCGGGCGGAGGCCGCGTTGCCCGCGTGGGTCGTCAGGCCCTGCGTGTCCTCCAGGGTGCGCAGCATGTCGTAGTGGTTGTAGGTGGTGGACGAGGAGGACCCCGCCGCCACCGGCTGGCCGTACAGCACCGTCGGGATGCGGTTGCCGCTGAGCCGGTTGTCCTCGTCGAAGGTGACGACGAGCAGGCTGTTGTGGGTCTTGGCCCAGGTCGCGTACGCGCCCAGGTTGTTCTTCAGCCAGGTGTCACCGGTCGACACCGAGCAGTCGTGCATGTCGCTGCACAGGTTGGGGACCACGAACGACATCTGAGGCAGCGTCGAGTAGTCGGCCGGGAACTGCGCGAAGGTCTTGGCGCTCGATGTCGGCACGTTGTTGAAGCCGAACCACGGGTTGTGCTTGCGCGCGTACTTGCCGCTGCTGCACGTGGTCGAACCCTGGCTGGGCAGCGTCTCGTTGTAACTGGCCCAGCTGCGGCCGGCGGCGATCTGCTCGGAGGCCAGGTTCGCCGCGGAGGAGAAGCCCGGGGTGTAGCAGCTGTCGTCCGTGATCCCCTGCGTGGAGCCGGAGAACAGGGCGAAGTAGTTCGGCTGGCTCGGGTGGGTGATGGCGTAGGACTGGGTCAGGTTGGCGCCGCCGGACTTGAGCGAGTTGATGTACGGGGCGCTGGAGGAGCCGATCACCTGGCTGTAGGCGTGGTTCTCGAAGACCACGACGACCACGTGGTCCGGGCTGGGGACGGCGCCCGCGGCGTGCGCGGTCTCACCGCCGAGCCCGGTCCACACGCCGAACGCGGCCGCTGCGAAGGCCGCGGCGGACGCCACGACGGTGCGGGCACGGCGGAACACGGAACTGCCGGACACATCAACCTCCGGGGAGAGGGGCGGGGTTGGCGGTGCGGACAGAGCATGCACACGTCAATATTCCCCCGCCCCACGTCACTCAACCCGGAGGATGAAGACCTCGTGAACTACTCCTCCCGGTGGACCAGTCCGGCGAGCACCTGATGCAGCGGCTCGGTGATCCGCCGCTTGTACTCCTGGATGGCCCACCCGTTCCCGTCGGGATCCTTGAAGTACATGAACGTGGCCCCGTCCTGAGGCGCGAACTGCACCGGCTCACTCACCTCGAGCCCTCGCGCGGTCAGTTCCTCGTACGCGGCCTTGGCATCCGTCACGCACAGCTGCATCCCGTGATACGTCCCCGGCCGAGGCGTCCCTGTGGGCACCTGCAGCCCGTCGACGAGCGCGATGGAACACCCCGACCCCGGCGGCGTCAGCTGCACGATCCGCACGCCCTCCATCACCTCACCATCGAGATCGACGTGAAAGCCGACCTTGTCCCGGTAGAACTCCTTGGCCCGGTCCACATCGGACACGGGCAGCAGGATCACTTCGAGCGTCATCTCCATGAATGGACTCCTCCCGCTGAACGTCTCCCCCACACCGAAGCCCAAATCGGTGCCCGCCACCACCGAAACCGAGAACCTGTGGCCCCACGACGCCGCACCCGCGCACGGCGGGAAGGGGACGTGCCGGGTGGTGTCCGCCCGCAGCGGCCGGCGAAAACTCGGCTACGACTCCCCCCACAGCCCGCCGGACCGAGGACGGGCACCACCCGGCGCGGCCCCGCCCCACCCACCACATCGGGTGCGCCCCAAGCCACGAAGCACCCACAGGGGCCGCCGCAGGCACACCGCACCGCACCCGCACAGCCCGCCGCAGGCACACAGCACCCGAGCGGGCCGCCGCACGCACAGGGCGTAAGCCACACCGCACCCGCGCAGGCGGCTGCAGGCAGAGCACCCCCCGACCACGCACCGCACAGCTGGGCGCAGGCGCACCGCGCCCGCACTACGGAGCCGCTCAAGCGCCGCAGGTCACACGGCACCGCACAGCTGGCCGCAGGCGCACCGCGCCCGCACTACGGAGCCGCTCAAGCGCCGCAGGTCACACGGCACCGCACAGCTGGCCGCAGGCACAGCGCGCCCGCACTACGGAGCCGCCGAAGCGCCGCAGGCACACGCGCCGCAGGCACACCCACCCGCACAGCCCGCCGCAGGCAGGGCGCCCCCCACCACGTACCGCCCAACCCGCTGCAGGCACAGCGCGCCCGCACAACGGAGCCGCCCAAGCGCCGCAGGCACCCGCGCCGCAGGCACCCGCGCCGCAGGCACCCGCGCCGTAGCCGCCCTCTCCGGTTAGGCTCTCGCCAGGAGGACCGAGATCCAGGGGAGGCCACGGATGACGCCGGGGCGCAGGAGCAGTACCTTCACGCGACTGCTGCGGCACGGCTTCACGGATCCCTCCGCCGCCGAGCGCCTCCTGGAGAGCGGCGAGCTGGCCCCCCTCCGCGACGACCCCTTCCTCCTGGAGGCCCTGGGCGCCACCGCCGACCCGGACCTGGCCCTGCACGGCCTGGTGCGCCTGCTGGAGGCCCAGCCCGCGCCCACCGCCCGCCGCGAACTGCTGGACACGCTGATAGCGGCCAAGCCCCTGCGCGACCGCCTCCTGGGGGTCCTCGGCGCCTCCGCCGCCCTCGCGGACCACCTCGCCCGCCACCCGAGCGACTGGCAGGCGCTGGTCACGTACGAGCCCCGGGACCTGCACCCTGGTGTGGAGGAGTTCGAGCGCGGTCTGGCCGAGGCCGTCGACCCCATCTCGCTGCGCGTGGCCTACCGCCGCTGCCTGCTGTCGATAGCGGCACGTGACGTGTGCGGAACCACGGACCTCCACGAGACCGCCGCCGAACTGGCCGACCTGGCCACCGCCACTCTCCGCACGGCGTTGGCCATGGCCGTGGCCGCTGCCCCCGGGGACGCCGCGGTCTGCCGTCTCGCGGTGATCGCGATGGGCAAGTGCGGCGGCCACGAGCTGAACTACGTCTCGGACGTGGACGTGATCTTCGTGGCCGAGGCGGCGGAAGGCGCGGACGAGGGCAAGGCGCTCAAGTCCGCGACCAAGCTGGCCTCGCACATGATGCGGATCTGCTCCGAGACGACCATCGAGGGCTCGATCTGGCCGGTGGACGCCAACCTGCGCCCCGAGGGCCGCAACGGCCCCCTCGTCCGCACCCTCAGCAGCCACCTCGCCTACTACCAACGCTGGGCCAAGACCTGGGAGTTCCAGGCCCTGCTCAAGGCCCGCCCGGTGGCCGGGGACACCATCCTGGGCCAGGCGTACGTCGACTCGCTCGAACCCCTCGTCTGGAAGGCGGCCGAGCGCGAGAACTTCGTACCCGACGTGCAGAAGATGCGCCGCCGGGTGGTGGAGAACATCCCCGCAGCGGAGGTCGAGCGCGAGCTGAAACTCGGCCCGGGCGGCCTGCGGGACGTCGAGTTCGCCGTCCAGCTCCTGCAGTTGGTGCACGGCCGCACCGACCCCTCCCTGCGCAGCGGCACCACCCTCGACGCGCTCCAGGCACTCGCCGCCGGCGGCTACGTGGGCCGCGAGGACGCCGCCCGCCTCGACGAGGCCTACCGCTTCCTGCGCTCCATGGAGCACCGCATCCAGCTCTACCGGCTGCGCCGCACCCACCTCGTCCCCGAGGCGGAGGCCGACCTGCGCCGCCTCGGCCGCTCCCTGGGCCTGCGCACCGACCCGGTGGCCGAGCTGCAGCGCGAGTGGAAGCGGCACACCGGTGTCGTACGCCGGCTGCACGAGAAGCTCTTCTACCGCCCGCTGCTCGACGCGGTGGCCCAACTCGCCCCCGGCGAGGCCAGGCTGAGCGCGGTGGCGGCCCGCGAGCGCCTGGTCGCCCTGGGCTACGCCGACCCGGCCGCGGCCCTGCGCCACCTGGAGGCCCTGGCCTCCGGCGTGACGCGCAAGGCGGCCATCCAGCGCACCCTGCTGCCCGTGCTCCTCGGCTGGTTCGCCGACTCCGCCGATCCGGACGCGGGTCTGCTCAACTTCCGCAAGGTCTCCGACGCGCTCGGCAAGACCCCCTGGTACCTCAGGCTCCTCAGGGACGAGGGCGCGGCCGCCGAGAACCTGGCCCGCGTCCTGTCGGCGGGCCGCCTCGCCCCCGACCTGCTCATGCGCGCCCCGGAGGCGGTGGCCCTGCTGGGCGACGGCGACGGCGGCGGCGGTCTGGATCCGCGCGAGCGCGCCCCGCTGGAGCAGGAGATCCTCGCCGCCGTGGGCCGTGCCGAGAACGCCGAGCAGGGCGTCACCGCCGCCCGCGGGGTCCGCCGCCGCGAGCTGTTCCGTACGGCCGCCGGGGACATCGTCTCCTCGTACGGCACCGAGACCAGCCCCGCCGAGGCCGACCAGGGCGCCCTGGTGGACCGGGTCGGCGCCGCCGTCTCCGACCTGACGGCGGCGACCCTCGCCGGCACCCTGCGCGCGGTGGTCCGCGACGGCTGGGGCGACACCCTGCCGACCCGGTTCGCGATCATCGGGATGGGCCGTTTCGGCGGTCACGAGCTGGGCTACGGCTCCGACGCCGACGTGCTGTTCGTGCACGAGCCGCAGGAGGGCGTGGACGAGCGGGAGGCCGCGGAGGCCGCGAACAAGGTCGTCGCCGAGATGCGCCGCCTGCTGCAGCTGCCCAGCGCCGACCCGCCGCTGCTCATCGACGCCGACCTGCGCCCCGAGGGCAAGTCGGGGCCGCTGGTGCGCACCCTGAAGTCGTACGAGGCCTACTACCGCCGCTGGTCCCTGGTCTGGGAGTCGCAGGCGCTGCTGCGGGCCGAGCCGGTCGCCGGGGACGAGGACCTGAGCCGCCGCTTCACCGAGCTGATCGACCCGCTGCGCTACCCGCAGCGGGGCCTGGGCGAGGACGCGGTGCGCGAGATCCGCCGGCTGAAGGCGCGGATGGAGGCCGAGCGGCTGCCGCGCGGCGCCGACCCCAGGCTGCACACCAAGCTCGGTCCCGGCGGCCTGTCCGACGTCGAGTGGACCGTCCAGCTGATCCAGATGCGCCACGGCTGGCACGAGCCCGGCCTGCGCACCACCGGTACCCGTGAGGCCCTGGCCCACGCCCACGCGGCCGGGCTGATCGCCGCCGAGGACGCGGCCGTGCTGGACGAGGCCTGGGTGCTGGCCACCCGGGTGCGCAACGCGGTCATGCTGGTCCGCGGCCGGGCCGGGGACACCTTCCCGACCGAGCCCCGCGAGCTGGCCGCGGTCGGCCGCTACCTGGGCTACGGCGCCGGGCACGCCGGGGACATGCTGGACGCCTACCGCCGTACGACCCGTAGGGCGCGCACGGTCGTGAAGGACCTGTTCTACGCGGACGGAAGTTGAGCCTTCTACCGGACGGAAGCCGAGTCTGCTACGCGGACGGGACCTGAGCCGGCGCGGCGGCCCGGGCCGGGACCGGCACCAGCCTCGGCAGGGCGTACGGCAGGCTGCCGTACCAGAGCCGGGCCACCGTGAAACCGAAGGCCAGGCAGAGGACGCCGCCCACCGCGTCCAGCCAGAAGTGGTTGGCCGTGGCAACGATCACCAGCAGTGTGGTCGCCGGGTAGAGCAGGCCCAGCACCCGTACCCACGGCACGGACGCCAGCGCGAAGACGGTCAGCCCGCACCACAGCGACCAGCCGATGTGCATGGACGGCATCGCCGCGTACTGGTTCGACATGTGCTTCAGGTCGCCCGAGGCCATCGAGCCCCAGGTGTGGTGCACCGTCACCGTGTCCACGAAGAGGCCGCCGTTCATCAGCCGGGGCGGGGCCAGTGGGAACAGGTAGTAGCCGACGAGCGCCACACCCGTGGTCGCGAACAGTGCCAGCCGGGTCGCCGCATAGCGGCCGGGATGCCAGTGGTAGAGCCACACCAGAACACCCAGCGTGACCACGAAGTGCAGTGTGGCGTAGTAGTAGTTCATGCCGATGATCAGCCAATTCGCCGAGTTCACGGCATGGTTGACCAACTCCTCGACGGCGACGCCCAGCCGGTGCTCCACATGCCAGACCCAGTCGGCGTTGCGCAGCGCCTGGGCCTTCTGCTCCGGGACCGCGTTGCGGATCAGGGAGTAGGTCCAGTAACTCACCGCGACGAGCAGGATCTCGAACCACAACCGGGGCCTGCGCGGGCGGCGCAGCCGATGCCGTAGACCCTGTCTGTCCTCGCCCGTGACGGCCTGCGGAACGGCCAACTCCTCGCGACCTTCCGGTTCTGTCACGGTCGAGTCACTCATAGGCACAGAGTCTGCCAGAAAAGGCTTCCTCGCCAGATCATCCCAAGGTTGGGTCCAACCCGCACGTTCTACGACATACGGAGGACATTCGGCGCCGAAGCGGTCGAACCCCGCACCACCAGCTCCGGCATGAACACGAACTCGCTGTGCGGCGCGGGCGTCCCGCCGATCTCCTCCAGCAGCGTGCGCACCGCGGCCTGGCCCATCGCCGGGACCGGCTTGCGGACCGTGGTCAGCGGCGGGTCGGTGAAGGCGATCAGCGGGGAGTCGTCGAAGCCCACCACGGACACGTCCCGCGGCACCTCCAGGCCCAGCTGCCGGGCGGCCCGTATGGCACCGAGCGCCATCATGTCGCTCGCGCACACCACCGCCGTGCAGTTGCGCTGGATCAGCGCGGTCGCGGCCGCCTGGCCACCCTCGAGTGTGTACAGCGAGTGCTGGATCAGCTCGGTCTCGATCGTCCGGGCGTCCAGCCCCAACTGGTCCTGCATCGCCCGTATGAAGCCCTCGATCTTGCGCTGCACCGGCACGAACCGCTTCGGGCCGAGCGCGAGACCGATCCGGGTGTGGCCCAGCGACGCCAGGTGCGTCACCGCCAGCGTCATGGCGGCCCGGTCGTCGGGGGAGATGAACGGCGCCTGCACCTGCGGCGAGAACCCGTCCACCAGGACGAACGGCACGCCCTGCGCCCGCAGCCGCTCATAGCGCTGCATGTCGGCGGTGGTGTCGGCGTGCAGCCCGGAGACGTAGATGATCCCCGCCACCCCGCGGTCCACCAGCATCTCGGTCAGCTCGTCCTCCGTCGACCCGCCCGGGGTCTGGGTGGCGAGCACCGGGGTGTAGCCCTGCCGGGTCAGCGCCTGGCCGATGACCTGGGCCAGGGCCGGGAATATCGGGTTCTCCAGCTCCGGGGTGATCAGGCCCACCAGGCCCTCGCTGCGCTGCCGCAGCCGTACCGGACGCTCGTAGCCGAGCACGTCCAGCGCGGCGAGCACGGACTGGCGGGTGGTGGCGGCGACGCCCGGCTTCCCGTTGAGGACGCGGCTGACGGTCGCTTCGCTCACCCCCGCCTGCGCAGCGATGTCCGCAAGCCGTGTGGTCACGGCACTGGACTGTACCGGCCGCATCGCGCCTTGCACACCGACGGGACGCCGTGCGCGGCCGGCCGCACGGCCTGCCGTGGATTGCTGCGTCATCGGGCTCCCTCGAAATAGTGGCAGCAAGAGCTTGCAGAGTCTTGCACAAGTGTCGCTCTCCCCGCTCAGCGGCTTCAATAGGCGGTTGCGCGGGTGTCGCCGTGAGGTCACGGGGCGGTAACCATCGTGGTGTCTTGCACTTTTTTTCTGCAAGGTCTTTCGCAAGGCTTACACGGCTGTTACGTTCCAGTCGCCCGGCGGCCGCAACGGCGCAGTCGGCAAGACCGCGGGGACGGCGGACGGGACCCTCCCTGCATCACACGGGCTTTAACCCTCAAGGAGAACTCATGCGGCGTGGCATAGCGGCCTCCGCGCTGGTGGCGTCCCTCGCCCTGGCGGCGACGGCGTGCGGCGGGAGCGACAGCGACAGCAAGTCGGACGGCCCGGTCACCATCACCTGGTGGGACACCTCCAACGCCACGAATGAGGCGCCGACGTACAAGGCCCTGATCAAGCAGTTCGAGGCCGCCAACAAGAACATCAAGGTCAAGTACGTCAACGTCCCCTTCGACCAGGCGCAGAACAAGTTCGACACCGCCGCCGGCTCCAAGGGCGCCCCGGACGTGCTGCGCTCCGAGGTCGGCTGGACCCCGGCCTTCGCGAAGAAGAGCTACCTCCTGCCGCTGGACGGCACGGACGCCCTCGCCGACCAGGCCAAGTTCCAGCCGAACCTGATCAAGCAGGCCCAGTACGAGGGCAAGACCTACGGCGTGCCGTTCGTCACCGACACCCTCGCCCTGGTCTACAACAAGGCTCTGTTCAAGAAGGCCGGCATCACCGAGGCCCCCACGACCTGGGCCGAGCTGAAGAGTGACGCCGCCAAGGTCAAGGCCAAGACCGGCGTCGACGGCTACTGGGGCTCCACCCAGGCCTACTACGCCCAGTCCTTCCTCTACGGCGAGGGCACCGACACCGTCGACGTCACCGCCAAGAAGATCACCGTGAACTCGGCCGCCGCCAAGAAGGCCTACGGCACCTGGCTGAGCCTGTTCTCGGGCAAGGGTCTGCACAAGGCCGACACCACCGCCGACGCCTACGCCCACATCCAGGACGCGTTCGTCAACGGCAAGGTCGCCGCGATCGTCCAGGGTCCCTGGGAGATCACGAACTTCTACAAGGGCAAGGCCTTCACGGACAAGTCCAACCTGGGCATCGCCACCGTCCCGGCCGGCTCCTCCGGCAAGGCGGGCGCCCCGACCGGCGGCCACAACCTCGCGGTCTACGCCGGCTCCGACAAGGCCCACCAGGCCGCGGCGCTCAAGCTCGTGCAGTTCATGACCTCGGCGAAGTCCCAGGAGACCATCGCCCTGAAGAACTCCACGCTGCCCACCCGCTCGGACGCCTACACCGCCCAGGTCAAGGCCGACCCCGGCATCGCCGGCTACCAGGGCGTCCTCGCCGCCGCCCAGCCCCGCCCGGCGCTGCCCGAGTACAGCTCCCTGTGGGGTCCGCTGGACACCGAGCTGCCCAAGATCGCCGGTGGCAAGGAGTCGCTGGACAAGGGTCTGAGCAACGCCGAGCTGGCCATGACCAAGCTGGTGCCCGACTTCAGCAAGTAAGCCCGCTGGCCGCCGGATCCTCCCGAGGGGGGAAGGATCCGGCGGCCATCGGCCTGTGCCCGGCCCAACCCCTGAACCATCAGAAGGTGTCGAACCATGACAGTCGCCATCGACCGCGCGACCGGCAAGCGCCGCGGTGACCGCGCGCCTCGGCCCGGGCTGGGGCAGCGCATCAAGAACGGCTACCAGAAACACTGGTACGCCTACGCGATGATCGCCCCGGTGGTCATCGTGCTCGGTGTCATCGTGGGCTACCCCCTGGTGCGGGGTGTCTACCTGACCCTCACCGACGCCAACAGCCTCAACTCGGCGCGCACGATCGGCGTCAACCACATCGCCGCCACCTACAAGTTCATCGGCCTGGACAACTACAAGGACATCCTGTTCGGCCCGACCTCGTACGACCGCTTCTGGTCGCACTTCCTGTGGACCGTCTTCTGGACGGCGGCCTGTGTGTTCCTGCACTACACGATCGGCCTCGGCCTCGCGCTCATGCTCAACCAGAAGCTGCGCGGCCGCACCTTCTACCGGCTGATGCTGGTCCTGCCCTGGGCCGTGCCGACCTTCGTCACCGTCTTCTCCTGGCGGATCATGCTCGCCGACTCCGGCGTGCTCAACCAGTTCCTCGACGCCCTCCACCTGCCCCAGCCGCAGTGGCTGGAGGACACCTTCTGGCAGCGGTTCGCCGCGATCATGGTCAACACCTGGTGCGGTGTGCCGTTCATGATGCTCTCGCTGCTCGGCGGCCTGCAGTCCATCGACTCCACGCTCTACGAGGCCGCGGAGATGGACGGCGCCAGCGCCTGGCAGCAGTTCCGGCACGTCACCCTGCCCGGCCTGCGCTCGGTCAGCTCCACCGTGGTGCTGCTCGGCATCATCTGGACCTTCAACCAGTTCGCGATCATCTTCCTGCTGTTCGGCCCCACCGGTGCCCCCGACGCCCAGATCCTCGTGACCTGGGCCTACTTCCTGGGCTTCGGACAGCAGCCGCGTGACTTCGCCCAGTCCGCCGCGTACGGCGTACTGCTGCTGTCGATCCTGACCGTCTTCACCTCCTTCTACTTCCGCTGGCTGAAGCGCAATGACCAGCTCGCCGTCTGACGCCGCAGGAGCCGCCGCCATGAGCACCACGACCCTCGAAAAGACCGAGGCCGGACCCGCCCCCACCGCACCGGCCCCGCGCCGGACCCGCCGGCGCGGCGAGCGCAGCCCGCTCGGTGCCGCGCTCCTGCACGGCGGCCTCGTCGTCGCGAGCCTCATCGCACTGGCCCCGGTGGCCTGGCTGTTCTTCCTGTCCCTCGGCCCGGACAAGGACGACTACCTGCACCCCGGCAGGATCGCCGGCAAGCTCACCTTCTCCAACTACAGCTTCGTGCTGGAGCACACCGCCTTCTTCGACTGGTTCAAGTCGACGATGATCGTGGCCTGCGGCACCACCCTGATCGGTGTCTTCGTCGCCGCGACCACCGGCTACGCGGTCTCCCGCATGCGCTTTCCCGGCTACAAGTCGCTGATGTGGGTGCTGCTGCTCACCCAGGCCTTCCCGATCGCCATCCTGATCGTGCCGATGTACGAGATCTTCAGCGAACTCGGGCTCATCGACACCTACTGGTCACTGATCGTCATCAACTGCACCACCGCCGTGCCCTACAGCGCGTGGCTGCTCAAGGGGTACTTCGACACCATCCCCTTCGAGATCGACGAGGCCGGACGCGTGGACGGGCTCAGCCCCTTCGGCACCTTCTTCCGGCTGATCCTGCCGCTGGCCCGCCCCGGGCTGGCCGTCGCCGCCTTCTACAACTTCATCACCGCCGTCGGTGAGGTGGCCTTCGCGACCACCTTCATGCTCGACGACTCGAAGTACACCTTCGCCGTCGGTCTGCAGACCTTCGTCAGCGAGCACGACGCGCAGTGGAACTACATGGCCGCCACCGCGGTACTGATCGCGATACCCGTGTCCGCGTTCTTCTACCTCGTGCAGAAGAACCTCGTCACCGGCCTCACCGCAGGCGGCACGAAGGGCTGAGGCCCTTCCCGCACCGGGCTCCCGCGCGCCTGTCCGCGCGGGTAGGCGGCCGCGGTGTCCATCCGACCCCGCTGACACCGCGGCCGCCTCGCACACCCCCTGGCCCCTGTCGCCGTACCCACGCTCCCATGACCAGAACTCCCTTACGCATCAAGGACGCCATGAGCCAGCAGACCCCTGCAGCCCCGGCCGACGACTCCGCCGTCGCCACCGTCGCCAAACACCGCGACTGGTGGCGGGACGCGGTGATCTACCAGGTCTATCCGCGCAGCTTCGCCGACAGCAACGGCGACGGCATGGGCGACCTGGAAGGCGTACGCTCCCGACTCCCGTACCTGCGCGACCTCGGCGTGGACGCCGTGTGGCTCAGCCCCTTCTACGCCTCCCCGCAGGCCGACGCCGGCTACGACGTCGCCGACTACCGCGCCGTCGACCCCATGTTCGGCAACCTGCTCGACGCCGACGCACTGATCCGTGACGCTCATGAGCTGGGCCTGCGCGTCATCGTCGACCTGGTCCCGAACCACTCCTCGGACCAGCACGAGTGGTTCAAGCGCGCGCTCGCCGAGGGCCCCGGCTCGCCCCTGCGCGAGCGCTACCACTTCCGCCCCGGCAAGGGCGAGAACGGCGAACTCCCCCCGAACGACTGGGAGTCCATCTTCGGTGGCCCCGCCTGGACCCGGGTCGAGGACGGTGAGTGGTACCTCCACCTCTTCGCCCCCGAGCAGCCCGACTTCAACTGGGAGCACCCGGCGGTCGGAGACGAGTTCCGCTCCATCCTGCGCTTCTGGCTGGACATGGGCGTGGACGGCTTCCGTATCGACGTCGCCCACGGACTGGTGAAGGCCGACGGCCTCCCGGACCTGGGTTCCCACGACCAGCTCAAGCTGCTGGGCAACGATGTCATGCCGTTCTTCGACCAGGACGGCGTGCACGCCATCTACCGCCAGTGGCGCGTGGTCCTCGACGAGTACGCGGGCGAGCGGATCTTCGTGGCCGAGGCGTGGACGCCGACCGTCGAGCGCACCGCGAACTACGTCCGCCCGGACGAGCTGCACCAGGCCTTCAACTTCCAGTACCTGGGCACGGAGTGGGACGCGGAGGAACTGCGGACGGTCATCGACCGCACCCTGGAGGCGATGCGCCCGGTCGGCGCCCCCGCCACCTGGGTCCTGTCCAACCACGACGTCACCCGCCACGCGACGCGCTTCGCCAACCCTCCGGGTCTCGGCACCCAGATCCGCACGGCGGGCGACCGTGAGCTGGGCCTGCGTCGGGCCCGCGCGGCGACCCTCCTCATGCTGGCCCTGCCCGGCTCGGCGTACGTCTACCAGGGCGAGGAGCTGGGCCTCCCGGACGTCGTGGACCTGCCCGACGAGGTGCGCCAGGACCCGGCGTTCTTCCGCGGCGCCGGCCAGGACGGCTTCCGCGACGGCTGCCGGGTGCCGATCCCGTGGACCCGCGAGGGCTCCTCGTACGGCTTCGGCGCCGGCGGCAGCTGGCTTCCCCAGCCGTCGGCCTGGGCCGAGCTGAGTGTCGAGGCGCAGTCGGGCGTCCCCGGTTCGACGCTGGAGCTGTACCGCTCGGCGCTGGGCATCCGCCGCGCGCAGCCCGACCTGGGCGCGGGCGAGGCGGTCGAGTGGCTGCGCGCGCCGGAGGGCGTCCTGGCCTTCCGCCGGGGCGAGTTCGTGTGTGTCGCGAACACCTCCGGCGAGTCCGTGACGACCCCGTCCCACGGCCGCGTCCTGCTCGCCAGCGATGAGGTGACCGAGGCCGACGGCGAGACGAAGGTGCCCGCCGACACGACCGTGTGGTGGACGACGGCGTGATCACCGCTCGATAACTTCTTCCGTCAACTTCTTACGGCCCGCTGCCCTTTTGGGTGGCGGGCCTTTAACATCTGGCCACCGCAAGGTTTCTGAAAGATTTCAGCAAGGCCTTCAACGGAGAAGGAACCCCCACATGGCCAGCAGCAGAATCGTTTCGGGTGCCCTCGCCCTCACCGCGGCCGCCGCCGTCCTCGCCCCAGGGACCGCCGCGTACGCCTCCCCGCCCGGCACCAAGGACGTCACCGCCGTCCTCTTCGAGTGGAAGTACTCCTCGGTCGCCCGCGAGTGCACCAACACCCTCGGCCCCGCCGGCTACGGCTACGTCCAGGTCTCCCCGCCCGCCGAGCACATGCAGGGCTCGCAGTGGTGGACGTCGTACCAGCCGGTGTCGTACAAGATCGCGGGCCGTCTCGGCGACCGCACCGCCTTCCAGAGCATGGTGAACACCTGCCACGCGGCCGGTGTGAAGGTCGTCGTCGACACGGTCGTCAACCACATGGCGGCGGGCCCGGGCACCGGCACGGGCGGCTCGTCGTACACGAAGTACGACTACCCCGGCCTGTACTCCTCCTACGACTTCGACGACTGCACCTCCCAGGTCACCAACTACCAGGACCGCTGGAACGTCCAGCACTGCGAACTGGTGGGCCTCGCCG
This sequence comes from Streptomyces sp. NPDC001816, assembly GCF_042892235.1. NCBI lineage: Bacteria > Bacillati > Actinomycetota > Actinomycetes > Kitasatosporales > Streptomycetaceae > Streptomyces > Streptomyces sp. NPDC001816. Next base: position 255,080 of record NZ_JBIATY010000011.1, on the reverse strand, counting down.
ACCTGGACACGGGCGAGGAGTACGTCCGCAAGACGATCGCGGGCTATATGAACGACCTGCTCACGCTGGGGGTCGACGGCTTCCGGATCGACGCCGCCAAGCACATCCCGGCGGACGACCTGGCCAACATCAAGAGCCGTCTGACCAACCCCTCCGTCTACTGGAAGCAGGAGGTCATCTACGGCGCGAACGAGGCCGTCCAGCCGACCGAGTACACCGGCAACGGAGACGTCCAGGAGTTCCGCTACGCCTACGACCTCAAGCGCGTCTTCAACAACGAGAAGCTCGCGTACCTGACCAACTACGGCGAGGGCTGGGGCTACCTGAGCAGCTCCGTGGCAGGCGTCTTCGTAGACAATCACGACACGGAACGCAACGGCTCGACCCTCAACTACAAGGACGGCGCCAACTACACCCTGGCTAACGTCTTCATGCTCGCCCACCCCTACGGCGCCCCGGACATCAACTCCGGCTACGAGTGGTCCGACGTGGACGCGGGCCCGCCGAACGGCGGCACCGTCAACGCCTGCTGGCAGGACGGCTGGAAGTGCCAGCACGCCTGGCCGGAGATCATCCGCATGGTCGCCTTCCGCAACGCGACCCGCGGCCAGGCCGTCTCCAACTGGTGGGACAACGGCAACAACGCGATCGCCTTCGGCCGGGGAAGCAAGGGCTATGTGGCGATCAACCACGAGTCCTCGTCCCTGACCCGCACGTACCAGACCTCGCTGCCCGCGGGCACCTACTGCAACGTCCAGAACAACACGACGGTGGCGGTGAACTCCGCAGGGCAGTTCACCGCCACCTTGGGCTCGAACACGGCGCTCGCGATCTACGCCGGCAAGTCGAGCTGCTGAGCCCGGGGCACTACTTCCAGGTGTCGCCGGTGGTGTAGCCGGACGAACTGCCCGTCATGTACGAGCGGTTCGTCCCGGACTCCCAGGTCACGTTCCCGGAGCCGTCCTTCTTCACGTACTTGTACGCGAAGGACGTGCTCCTGGGGACGATGACCAGCTTGCTCCAGAGGGGACAGAGTTCAACAACCCGTGAGCGTGGGGAAGTTGAGAAGGGGACGCCAAGGTTGACGCTGAAACTTCTTGCTATGGATTTCAAGGGTCTTGCTGTAAACCTTTCGGCAGCGGTACGGTCGCGCGGGGTCGGACCCAAAAGAGCCGTAATCGCAAGGAGTTCCCGCCTGTGATACCGAGATGGCCGGCGCCCCCGACGCGCCGAACCGCCCACGTCAGACGGGTCGCGGCCGTCGCTGTCGCCGCGCTCGCCGCAGCCCTCGTGACGCCGCTCGCGGCCCACGCGGACACCCCGCCCCCGCCCCCGTCGGACGCCAGGCTCGCGGCCCAGCCCGCCCGGCACGACGACACCCGCGAGCAGTTCTACTTCGTCATGCCGGACCGTTTCGCCAACGGCGACAGGTCCAACGACCGGGGCGGGCTGACCGGTTCACGCCTGAGCACCGGCTACGACCCCACCGACAAGGGCTTCTACCAGGGTGGCGACCTCAAGGGCCTGACCAAGCGGCTCGACTACATCAAGGGCCTCGGCACCACCGCCATCTGGATGGCGCCGATCTTCAAGAACCGCCCGGTGCAGGGCACGGGCAGCAACGCCTCGGCCGGCTACCACGGCTACTGGATCACCGACTTCACCCAGGTCGACCCGCACTTCGGGACGAACCAGGACCTCCAGACCCTCATCTCCAAGGCGCACGCCAAGGGCATGAAGGTCTTCTTCGACGTCATCACCAACCACACCGCCGACGTCGTCGACTACAAGGAGAAGTCCTACGACTACCTGTCCAAGGGTGCTTTCCCGTATCTGACCAAGGACGGGCGGCCCTTCGACGACTCCGACTACGCGGACGGCAAGAGGAAGTTCCCGGCCGTCGACGCGGACTCCTTCCCGCGCACGCCGAAGGTCACGAGCAACAGCAAGGTCCCGGCCTGGCTCAACGACCCGACGATGTACCACAACCGGGGCGACTCGACCTTCGCCGGCGAGTCCTCGGCCTACGGCGACTTCTCCGGCCTGGACGACCTGTGGACCGAGCGTCCCGAGGTCGTCAGCGGCATGGAGAAGATCTACCAGCGCTGGGTGAGGGACTTCGGCGTCGACGGCTTCCGGATCGACACCGTGAAGCACGTGAACATGGAGTTCTGGACCCAGTGGGCCACCGCGCTCGACAAGTACGCGGCCGCGCACGGGCGGAAGAACTTCTTCATGTTCGGCGAGGTCTACTCGGCGGACCCGTCCATCACGTCCCCGTACGTCACCCAGGGCCGCCTGGACGCCACCCTCGACTTCCCCTTCCAGGACGCGGCCCGCTCCTACGCCTCCCAGGGCGGCAGCGCACAGCGACTGGCGAGCGTCTTCGGTGACGACTACAAGTACACGACCGACAAGGCCAATGCGTACGAGCAGGTCACCTTCCTCGGCAACCACGACATGGGCCGCATCGGGTACTTCCTGAAGCAGGACAACCCGAAGGCCGGTGACGCCGAGATCCTGCGCAAGGACAGGCTCGCCAACGAGCTGATGTTCCTCAGCCGCGGCAACCCGGTCGTCTACTACGGCGACGAACAGGGCTTCACCGGCTCCGGCGGCGACAAGGACGCCCGCCAGACGATGTTCGCCTCCAAGGTCGCCGACTACCTGGACGACGACGAGATCGGCACCGACCGCACCCACGCGAGCGACGCGTACGACGCGAAGGCGCCGCTCTACAAGGAGATCGCCGCCCTCTCGAAGCTCCGGAGGAACAACCCGGCGCTGACCGACGGTGTCCAGACCGAGCGGTACGCGGCCGACGGGGCCGGCGTCTACGCCTTCACCCGTACGGACGCGAAGACCGGCGCCGAGTACGTCGTCGCGTTCAACAACGCCGACAGCGAGAAGTCCGCGACCTTCTCCACCGGCTCGGCGGACATGGCGTACCAGGGCGTCTACGGGACCTCCGGCACGGTGAAGTCCGACGCCGACCGCAAGCTCGCCGTCACCGTCCCGGCCGGTTCCGCCGTGGTCCTCAAGGCCACCGGTACCCTCGCCGGGCCCGCCGCGAAGCCGACGATCACGCTGAAGGCCCCGGCCGCCGGAGCCACCGGCACCGTGGACGTCAGCGCCGACGTCGACGGCGGTCGGCTCAACCGCGTGGTCTTCGCCGCCCAGGTCGGAGGCGACGCGTGGAAGACGCTCGGCTCCGCCGACCACGCCCCCTACAAGGTCACCCAGGCCATCGGCAAGGACGTACCCGCCGGGACCGCCCTGCGCTACAAGGCGGTCGTGATCGACTCGGCCGGGCACACCGCGAGCACCCTGGCGAGCAGCACCACCGGAACCCCGGCCGCACCCGAGGTCCCCACGGCCTCCTCCCGGGACTACGCGATCGTCCACTACAAGCGCACCGACGGCGACTACGCCAACTGGGGCCTGTACGCCTGGGGCGACCTCGCCGACGGCGAGTCGACCAGCTGGCCGAACAGCCACCCCTTCGTCGGCCGCGACGCCTACGGCGCCTTCGCCTACGTCAAGCTGAAGCCGGGCGCCTCGAACGTCGGCTTCCTGGTCATCGACAAGGACGGCAACAAGGACGTCTCCGCCGACCGGTCCATCGACGTCACCAAGACGGGTGAGGTCTGGGTCGAGCAGGGCAAGGCGGACGTCCTCACCGAGCGGCCCGACCATCCCGCCCAGGACAAGGCCAAGGCGGTCATCCACTACCACCGCGCCGACGGCGCCTACGACGGCTGGGGTCTGCACGTCTGGACGGGCGCCGCGAACCCCACCGACTGGTCGAACCCCCTGAAGCCGGTGAAGACTGATGCCTATGGCGCGGTCTTCGAGGTGCCGCTCACCGAGGGTGCCACCAGCCTCAGCTACATCGTCCACAAGGGCGACGACAAGGATCTCCCCGCCGACCAGTCGCTGGACCTCAAGTCCAACGGCTACGAGGTGTGGCTGTTGAACGGCCAGGAGAAGTACCTGCTGCCGCAGCCCGCGGGCAGCGCGGCCGCCCTCGACCTGACCACGTCCAAGGCGGTCTGGATCGACCGGAACACGGTCGCCTGGAACGGCGTCGACGGCGCCGTCTCCACCCAGCTGCTGTACTCCCACGACGGCTCCATCGCCGTCAAGGACGGGGCGCTGACCGGCGACGACGAGCGCTGGCTGCGGCTGACAAGAGCGACGCTCACCGACGCCCAGAAGGCGAAGTTCCCGCACCTGAAGAACTACACCGCCTGGTCCGTCGACCCGCGTGACCGCGACCGGGTCCGCTCGGCGCTCGGCGGACAGCTCGTGGCCTCGCAGCGTGCGGCGAACGGTGCCGTGCTGGCCGCGACCGGGGTGCAGATCGCCGGCGTGCTGGACGACCTGTACTCCGGCGCGACGAAGAGCAGCCTCGGCCCGGTCTTCCACGACGGGAAGCCGACCCTCTCCGTGTGGGCGCCGACGGCACAGTCGGTCCACCTCGACCTGGCCGGCACGGCCGTGAAGATGCACCGCAACGCCACCACCGGCGTCTGGTCCGTCACCGGCCCCGCGTCCTGGAAGGGCAAGCCCTACCGGTACGTCGTGAAGGTCTGGGCGCCCAGCGTCCGCAGGGTGGTCACCAACAAGGTCACCGACCCGTACTCGGTCGCGCTCACCGCGAACTCCGAGCGCAGCCTGGTCGTCGACCTGAACGACCGGTCCCTCGCCCCGAGCGGCTGGACGGGTCTGCACAAGCCCAGGGCCGTACCGCTGAAGGACGCGCAGATCCAGGAGCTGCACATCCGGGACTACTCGGTCGCCGACAAGACCGTCCCGGCGAAGGACCAGGGCACCTACGTGGCCTTCACCGACAAGGACAGCGACGGCTCGAAGCACCTGCGGCAGCTCGCGAAGTCGGGCACCTCGTACGTGCACCTGCTGCCCGCCTTCGACATCGCCACCATCCCCGAGAAGAAGGCCGACCAGGCGAGGACCGACTGCGACCTGGCCTCCTACGCGGCCGACTCCGACAAGCAGCAGGAGTGCGTGGCGAAGATCGCCGCGAAGGACGCCTACAACTGGGGCTACGACCCGTACCACTACACGGTCCCCGAGGGCTCGTACGCCACCGACCCGGACGGCACCGCCCGTACCGTCCAGTTCCGCAGGATGGTCAAGGCGCTCAACGACGACGGCCTGCGGGTCGTGATGGACGTCGTCTACAACCACACGGCGGCCAGCGGCCAGGCGGACACCTCCGTCCTGGACAAGGTCGTGCCCGGCTACTACCAGCGGCTCCTTGCCGACGGCAGCGTGGCCAACAGCACTTGCTGCTCCAACACCGCGCCCGAGAACGCGATGATGGGCAAGCTGGTCGTGGACTCGATCGTCACCTGGGCCAAGGAGTACAAGGTCGACGGGTTCCGCTTCGACCTCATGGGCCACCACCCGAAGGCCAACATCCTGGCGGTGCGGAAGGCCCTCGACGCGCTGACCCTGGAGAAGGACGGCGTCGACGGCAAGAAGATCATCCTGTACGGCGAGGGATGGAACTTCGGAGAGGTCGCGAACGACGCCCGGTTCGTGCAGGCCACGCAGCAGAACATGGCCGGCACCGGGATCGCCACCTTCTCCGACCGCGCCCGTGACGCCGTGCGCGGCGGCGGCCCCTTCGACTCGGACCCCGGCATCCAGGGCTTCGCCTCCGGGCTCTACACCGACCCCAACGGATCGGCGGCCAACGGCACTTCGGCCGAGCAGAAGGCCCGGCTGCTGCACTACCAGGACCTGATCAAGGTCGGTCTGAGCGGCAACCTGAAGTCCTTCGCCTTCACCGGCACCGACGGCAAGGAGGTCAAGGGCTCCGAGGTCGACTACAACGGCTCGCCCGCCGGATACGCGGACGCACCCGGCGACGCCCTCGCCTACGTGGACGCGCACGACAACGAGTCGCTGTTCGACGCTCTCACCTACAAGCTGCCCAAGGACACCTCGGCGTCCGACCGGGCCCGGATGCAGGTGCTGGCGATGGCCACGGCCGCCCTCTCGCAGGGGCCGTCCCTCTCCCAGGCGGGTACCGACCTGCTGCGCTCGAAGTCGCTGGACCGCAACTCCTTCGACAGCGGCGACTGGTTCAACGCCATCCACTGGAACTGCGCCGACGGCAACGGCTTCGGGCGAGGCCTGCCCATGGCGGCCGACAACCAGTCCAAGTGGACCTACGCCAAGCCGCTGCTCGGCGTGGTGAAGGTGGGCTGCCCGCAGATCACCGGCTCCTCGGCCGCCTACCAGGACCTGCTGAGGATCCGTACGACGGAGAAGGCGTTCTCCCTCGGCACGGCCGCGCAGGTGCAGGACCGGCTGTCCTTCCCGCTGTCCGGCAAGGACGAGACGCCTGGTGTGATCACCATGCAGCTCGGTGACCTGGTCGTGGTCTTCAACGCCACCCCGCAGCAGCAGGACCAGCGGATCGGCGCCCTCGCCGGGACGGCCTACCGGCTGCACCCGGTGCAGGCGGCCGGCAGCGACGAGGTGGTGAAGACCTCCTCCTACGCCGCCGACTCGGGCACGTTCACCGTTCCCGCGCGGACGGTGACGGTCTTCACCCGGGCGGCGAAGTAGGGTCGGCCCCGTCGCCGTAGAACAGGAGTGCTCATGCCGCAGATCACCGTCGACTACTCGAACACGATGGAGGCCGCCTTCGACCGCGCCGGCTTCGCGCGGGCGCTGCACGAGGCGACCGTGGAGATCGCGGCGGCCAAGCCGGAGGCCTGCAAGACGCAGTTCCGGCCGAGCGCACTCACGGCGTACGGGTACGAGGACCCGGCGGAGCACGGGCACGCCATCGTGCACGTGACCATCGGGCTCCTCGCCGGCCGCAGCGACGAGACGAAGGCGAGGCTCACGGAGGCGGTGCTGGAGCTGCTCCGGGGGCATGTGGCGGACAAGCGCTTCGCCCTGCACGCCTCCGCCGAGATCCGCGACCTGGATCCGTCGTACCGGAAGTTCGACCGGTAGCGGTCCTCGCCCCTCAGGGCGCCAGGGACATCAGCCGGCCGACGAGCTCCGCGAAGGGCCCGTCGGCCGGCTCGTCCTTGACCATGGTGTGCAGCAGGGCGGCCATGTCCGCGTCGTGGGCGGCGCTCACCGCCACCAGCGCGGCGAAGTCGTGCACGAGCTGCAGCTCCAGCTCGGTGCGCGGGATGCGGCGGCCGTCCAGCCAGATCAGCGCCGTCGACTCGGCGAGCGAGATCCAGGAGCGGACGACCAGCTCCATGCGCGCGGATGCCTCGGTGACGCCCAGATGCGCGAGGATCTGCTCGTAGGCGGCCTGCCGTACGGAGTCGATGAGGGCGTTGGTCGTCGAGGAGCCGACAGCCGGGCCGCCGCGCATCAGGGCCGAGAAGCCGGGCCCGTGCTCGTCGACGAAGTCGAAGAAGCGGCGCATCACGCGCAGCAGCCTGGCCCCGAGCGAGCCCTCGTGCGGCTCCGCGAAGCGGGCCGCCAGATCCTCCGAGGCCCGCTTCAACGCGGCTTCGTACAGGCTGAGTTTGCCGGGGAAGTAGTGGTAGACGAGCGGGCGCGAGATACCCGCCGCCGACGCTATCTCGTCGATCGAGACCTCGTCGGGCGAACGGCGGCTGAACAGGTCGAGTGCGACACCGATCAGCTGCTGCCGCCGCTCCTCGACGCCCATCCTGCGGCGAACCCCGGTACTCATGTGCACACCTTACCGACCGGATTCGGTCGTCAGTGATCACATGTCGAGCACCAAGCGATCGCTCCGGGCCCGCGATACGCAGATCAGCATCGAGTCGGCACGCTCCGCATCGGTCAGCAGCTCGTCCCGGTGGCCCACCTCGCCCTCCAGCACCCGCTGTTGGCAGGTCCCGCAGAAACCCTGCTCGCAGGAGTAGGCGGTGTCCGGCAGTTCACGGCGTACGGTGGCCAGCACGGTGGAGTTGGCGGGCACCGTCAACGTCCGCCCGCTGCGGCGCAGTTCGACCTCGAACGCGTGGTTGCCGTCGGCCGAGGTGCGCGGCGCGAACCGCTCCAGGCGGACCTGCGGGAAGCGCTCCTCGACGGCTGCCATGAGCCCCTCAGGCCCGCAGCAGTAGACGAGGGCTCCCTCCGGCACCTGCAGTGCGTCGAGATCGGGCAGCCCCTCCACCACGGTCACGCGGTCCCGGCCCAGCTTCTCCAGCTCCTCCAGGAACGGCATCGACGCCCGCGTCCGGCCGGCGTACAGCAGCCGGAAGTCCGTGCCTTCGGGAAGCGCCCGCAGCATCGGCAGCAGTGGGGTGATCCCGATCCCGCCGGCGACGAAGACGTACGACGGCGCCCCGACCAGCGGGAAGCGGTTTCGCGGCCCCCGCACCTCCAGCTCCGTCCCCTCCGTGACCTGCTCGTGCACCTCACGCGAGCCACCCCGCCCGTCCTCGACGAGCCGGATCGCGACGGTGTACGACGAGGTGTCCTCCGGGTCGCCGCACAGCGAGTACTGCCGCACGAGCCCCGACGGCAGAACGACGTCGAGATGCGCACCGGGCTCCCAGTGAGGCAACTGCGAGCCCTCAAGCCGGAGTTGCACGACCCCGTCGGCCACCTTCTCGTGCGAGGTCACCAGCAGCCTCAGCGCCCGTGAGCGAGGCCGGCCCGAGGTCGGTTCCTCCAGCGCGGGCAGCGGCCACAGCGGCGAGGCCTGGACGCGGCGGCGCAGGGCCCGCCGGGTCAGCAGGGCGGCGCCCGCGACGAGCGCGACGGTGCGCAGCTTCGGCATCACGACCCCGTCTTCTCGGCCGCTAGCGCGGCGGGGGAGGAGGCCAGGTAGGCGACCGCCTGGGCGGTGGAGCCCTCCTGGGAGGGGTGGTAGGCGTGGCTCAGGTAGCGCGGGATGGACCTGAGCATGGCACCGGTCGTGGGCAGGGTGCCCCGGCGGCCGCTCAGATAGAACTCCTTGAACGAGGCCTTGCCGTCCACCAGAGTGGGGTCGTTCTCCATGAAGAAGCGGACCCCGCGCTGCCACAGGAACACCAGCGCGCTGAAGGCCGTCGCCCAGGTGCGCACCCGGCGCCGGTAGCTGCCGTCGACATGCAGGAACAGGTCGAAGGCGACGGAGCGGTGCTCGACCTCCTCGGCGCCGTGCCAGCGCAGCAGGTCCAGCATGGTCGGGTCGGCGCCGCGCCGGTCCAGCTCGGCGGCGTTGAGCACCCAGTCGCCGAGGAAGGCGGTGTAGTGCTCGATGGCCGCGATCAGCGCGACCCGCTCCAGCAGCCACCAGCGGCGCGCCCGGCCCGGGGGCAGCGTGCGGTCGCCGAGCAGCTTCTCGAAGAACCAGTCGACCTGCGCGGTGTACGGCGTCGGGTCGAGCCCCTGCTCCCTCAGATGCGGCAGGACCTCGTCATGGGCCTGGGAGTGCATCGCCTCCTGCCCGATGAAGCCGACGACGTCCTCGCGGAGCCGGTCGTCCCGGATGAGCGGCAGCACCTGCTTGTACACATGCACGAACCACCGCTCACCGGCGGGCAGCAGCAGGTGCAGCACGTTGATCGTGTGCGTGGTGAACGGGTCGCCGGGCACCCAGTGCAGCGGTGTGTCCTCCCAGGAGAAGGACACGTTGCGGGCCTTGAGCGGTATGCGCTCGGACTCCACCGGCCGGGCCTGCGTGTTAGACATGATGTCAATGTACTGACGGGTAGGTCATCTGAGAACCCCCGTGCAGCACCTTGTTGACGCGAGTGTCAGCTAGCGCGGTCCGCTAGTGCAGCCCGCTGACCGGGCTGCCGTCCGTCAGGATGCCCTTCAGCTGCGCCTGCGCCCCCTGCTCGGCCCGCGCCACCAGCAGCGGTCCCGGGCCGGACGCGGTGACCCCGCCCGTCGCCCGGATCGACGCGGTGTCCTGGCCGCCCGCGGCCAGCAGGTACCAGTTCCCGGCGCGCGACTTCCACAGCACCCCGGCCAGGACGTGCGGGTCGCGCGGACCGCAGGCCCGTACGTCCGTGCCCTTGGCCACGACCGCGCCGACCGGCCTGCCCGGCGTCCGGAACTGGGCCAGTGCGGCCGTACCGTCGCCGCGCCAGGTCTCGGCCCTGGTGCACACCCACTCGGCCGCCCCGCTCCCGTCGGGCAGCGGCTGGTTCGCGAACGCCCAGGCGTTGACGCTGCGCACCCCCGCGGAGCGTTCCGCGGTCAGCGAGCAGGCGAACGGCGCCCACGCACGCAGCCCTTCCGCGCCGGACGCCTCACCGGTGGCACCCGGGCGTCCGGCGGTGAGATGGGCCGGGACCAGCTCGCCGAGGTCCGCGGCGAGTCGCGTGCCGGAGGCGTCGGTCAGCTGGAGCACGTTCCACGAGGTGCAGCTGCCGGGCTGCAGGGCGGAGCTGGCCATCGGTGTGGTGACGCCGTCGGTGACGGTGAGGGGTGCCGCGGCCGCGTCCGGCTTCGTCAGGTCACGCTCGGCGGCCTTCTTCACCCAGGGGGCGGTCAGGTAGCGGACGTTGCCGTCGGAGCGGCCGAGCACCAGCGCGCTCGCCTCGGCGCCGGTCGCGCCGTCGACGCGGGCGAAGTCGAGGGCGGCGCCGGCGGTGCCGTCCATGGGCTCGGCGTAGCGGGCGACGCGCAGGCCGTCGTAGAAGACCGCCACGCGCGCGTTGTCCACCTCGCCCGCGTACAGCAGCTGGGGCGGGCCGGCCGGAGCGCCGGTCTGGGTGCCGGGGGTGGCCGAGACACGGACCGTCTCTCCGGGCCGGGCCCAGACGGCGAGGGCGCGGCGCAGCAGGGCCTTGTCGCCGGTGAGCGGGCCGCGTGCGGGCCACACGGAGAAGTCGTCGCGGGCCGCCGACTCCCACGCCGTCGGGGCGACGCGGGTGAGCTTGCCGGGGTCCAGGGCCGCCTCGGCCGCCGGGTTCTCCGCGTAGACGGGCGCGGCGGCGCCGTCGGGACCCCAGCCGCCGCCCGGCATGGCCACCAGCGCCCCGCACACCGCGAGCGCGGCCGCCGCGGCGAGCGCGGCCTTGGTGTGCTGGCGGCGGCGCATCAGGTCGGTGGGCCGGGCCTGCAGACAGCAGGGGTCGAACTCGGGGGAGGTGAGCAGCGCGTCCTGCGCGGGCACCCCGTTGGCCTCCGCCAGCGCGGACTCGGGGTGGTCGACCCCGGCGGACTTCAGGATCCTGCGGATGTCCGCGTCGGGCAGCTTCTCCAGGCCGCGCAGCACGTACGCGGCGCGGGCCGGGCCGGACAGGGTGGACAGCCGCTGGTCCAGGGCCAGCTCGTCGGCGCCGCCGGAGCGCGGGAACAGGCGCAGCCCCCACACCTGCGGGAGCAGCGGCGGCAGCTGGGAGAGCCGCGGCCGGCCCTTGCGGGGGCGGGCCGCCTCCAGCGCCGCACGCAGCACCCGGAGCCGCAGGAAGGCGTACCCGGGGTCGCCCTCCCGGCCCGTGGACTGGGCCGGGATCACGGACGTCTGCTTGCGGCCCCGGGGCAGGGCGCGCTGGACCAGGGCGTGGGCCGTCAGCACCCGGCGGCTGCGGCCGAGGGCCGGCGGCAGTACCAGATGGGTGAGCCGGACCAGCCGTGGGTAGTGCTCGACGAGCGCGGCCTCGGCCTGTTCGACGTCGACGACCGGGCCGGTGGCCCCGGCGGAGGAAGCTGCGTGACGCTGGGCTACATCCTGTGACTGCACGTCCGGAAGAACGAGCGAGCCATTGATCGGTCACCGCCAAGCGGTTGACTCACTCTTCCGGTTCGACCAGCAAGCGCGCGTAGTTGGCCATCGACCGCTGGTAGCGGGGCAGATGAGGGGCCAGGGCGCCGAGCACGAGGGAGAGGCCCTCGCGATCACGGCCCAGGCTGGACAGGCACAGGGCGAGACAGGCCCGTACGGCGTCGTCCAACTCGTCCGAGGGCGCGTCCAGTTCGGGGGTGAGCAGCTTGACGCCCTCCTCGGCCTGCCCGATGTTCCGCAGGGAGGACGACAGCTGGATCTTGGCCCGGCGTCCCTTGTAGCCGCTCAGCCCGCCCGCCAGCGCCTCCCGGTACAGCGGCGCCGCCTTGTCCGAGTGCCCGGTCGAGTCCCAGGCGCAGGCCTGCTCGAACAGGGCCGGCGGACTGCCGTCGGGCAGCTCGGCGACGAGCTTGTCGATCACGGCACGGAACTCGGCCGCCCGCTCCTCGGGGTACTCGTCGAAGGTCGCCCAGGCGGCGGTCACGCGGTCTTCCCAGTCTTGGTTCACCGGGTCACCCTCGCACACCCGTGCCCACCCCGGCACCGGATTTGAGCGCACCGCGGCCCGGAGCCGTATCCGAAGGAGCTGGGGCATGCTTGGCCCACCAGGACCGGAGGAACGGATGAGGTTGACGCGACTGATGATCGGCGCCGCTGCGGCACTGACCCTGGCGGGCTGTGGGTCGAGCGGCGACTCGAAGGCGGTGCCGGCCACCGCCACGGGCAGCCTGGAGAGCCTGGCCGCCGAGGTGAAGTGCAAACCGAACATGCAGACCGACGCCGACGAGATCCGCCAGGCCATCTGCAAGAACACCGACGGGCAGTTCATCCTCGCCACCTTCGCCACCGACCGCGGCCAGCGCGAGTGGATCAACGATGCGAAGGACTACGGCGGTTTCTACCTCGTCGGCCGCAAGTGGGTCGCCGTCGGCGACGACGGGGTCGTCAAGGCGCTGCGCGGCACGCTCGGCGGCGACGTCGAGGTGGGCGCGAACCACCACGCGCACAGCGGCTGACCTGTTCGGGTCACAAGAAGGACGGCGCACAGGAAAAACGCAGCACAAGAAAAGCGGGCGGTGGGAGATTCCCACCGCCCGCTTTCCCAGGGGGTTCTCACTACGTGGCCACTACGTGGTCCCTACGCGCATCGCTGACCGTTGTTGATGCAGTTCGCGATCTTGTTCGCCAGGCCGTTGGTCGTGACGCTGATGAAGTCGTCGTGGTCGGTGGCCGGCTTGTGGAGCTGCTCCGGGAAGCCGTCCACCGCGTAGGCGTTCTTCACCTGGCCGTTCTGGATGGTCGGCGGGGTGATGTCGTACACCAGGCGCATCTTCAGCTGCGGGATCGCCTTGAAGCCGTTCCCGCAGACACCGCTCGCCGGGTCGGCGAAGGCCACGTGCGTGCGGTGGTTGGCGCTGTCGATGTTCTGGCCGTCCCAGCAGCTCTGGAAGGCGAACGTACGCACCACCTTGCTGCCCTGCGGGCAGATCGGGTACTGCGACGTCAGCTGCACCTTGTTCTCGAAGCCGGTGCAGCTCCAGTGCGCGTTGGCGTTGGCCAGACCGTTGGTGGTGGTCTTGGCGTCACCGGTGATGATCCGCAGGAACTGCGGCATCGCGACGACCTTGCTGGCCGGGCTGCCGACGTACTTGATCTGTGCCGAGACCGGCGTCAGGATCTTGCCGACGTTGCCTTCCTTGCCACCGCCGTCCTTGTTCTGGTCGAAGTCCTGCGTGCCGTCCTGGACGCGGACCACCGGCCAGTAGTACGACGACAGGTCGCTCTTGTTCTGGCAGCTGGTGCCGCCCTGCAGGAACGTCTGGTTGCTGGAGAACGCGTTGACCTTCTGGTTGCCGACGTAGTCGTGCAGGTGGTGCGCGCCGTTGGCCACGCCGGGCGCCACGATCACGTTGTCGGTGTTGTGGTTCTTGTTCGCGTTCACACCGCAGCGCGTGGTGAACGAACCGGTCGAGGCGTTGCCGGTCCTGGCCGGCTTGCCCTGGACGTTCGGCGCGACCTTCGTGATGTCCACGAAGTCGGCCGCGACCGGACCGTTGCCGGCCTGCCCGCCGACGTTCTGCTGCTGACCGCCGGCCTGCTGCTGACCACCGGTCTGCTGCTGCCCGCCGGTCTGCTGCTGGCCACCGGTGTTCTGCGTCTGGCCGCCGTTCTGCTGCTGACCACCGGCGGTGGTCTGGTTGGCGGTCTGCGTCGTACAGGCGGCGAGCTGCTTGAGCGAGTTGTCGAAGGAACCGCCGACCCGCTGGATGTCGATCCTGATCCGGTCGATCGTCGCGGCCCGCTTCTCCTTGAGGGGGCCGACGATCGCGTTCTGCACGAAGCTCGGATCGTTCGTCTGCGACTGCCGGGTGGAGGCGAGGCGGGAGTAGGCCTCCGTGATCTGCTTGTCGAGGTTCGACAGCTCCATCGCCACGCCCTGGCGGGCCTGGTTCGGCACGTTCGTCAGCTTCTGGCCGACGTCCGGGCAGGAGATCGTCGCGACCTGCGCCGTCGCGGCCTTGGTCTGGTTGCCTCCCCACGACTGGTTGCTCGACTCGTGCGCCGAGGCGTAGAAGTTCGCCCAGATCAGCCCGCCCCCACCGAGCGCTAGGGCCGCCGATGCGGCTATGGCCTTGGTGGCCAGCGGCGTACGGCGTTTTCGTGTGTTGCGTCCCATGGAACTCCTCTGACTTCCTTGCGGGGCAGCATCGAGGCGCCCGACAGGAGTGAAGCGGCGTCCATCCATACGGACGCCGCTTCGGAGGTGTTCAGCCGTCTCACAAATTAGTCAGAGGATTACCCCGCACTCGGGGCTCAAATGCCCCCTGAGCAGCGGAAGTTGAATTTCGGCTCAGTGGTCGTGGTCGAGGTAGGCGAGCACGGCCAGAACGCGGCGATTGTCGTCGTCCGACACCTCAAGACCCAGTTTGCCGAAGATGTTGGAGGTGTGCTTGGCGATGGCCCGTTCCGTCACCACCAGTTGGGCCGCGATCGCCGCGTTCGACCGGCCCTGCGCCATCAGCTCCAGCACCTCCCGCTCCCGCGGGGTGAGGTTGCCGAGCGGCCGGTCGTCGGCCGCCCGCCGGGACAGCAGCTGCTGGATCACCTGCGGGTCCATCGCCGTACCGCCCGCGGCCACCCGTCGTACGGCGTCCACGAACTGGTCGGCGTCGAAGACCCGGTCCTTGAGCAGATAGCCCACCCCGCCGCTGCCGTCGGCGAGCAGCTCCCGCGCGTACAGCTGCTCCACGTGCTGGGACAGGACCAGCACCGGCAGCCCGGGCCGTTCCTGCCGGGCCCGCAGCGCGCACTGCAGCCCCTCGTCGGTGTGCGTGGGCGGCAGGCGTACGTCGACCACGGCGACGTCCGGCTGCAACTCGGCCAGAGCCCGGGTGAGTTCGGGCCCGGACTCGACGGCCGCCGCGATCTCGAAGCCGTAGGCCTCCAGCAGCCGGACCAGTCCGTCGCGCAGCAGGAAGAGGTCTTCGGCTAGGACAACACGCACGGGATCTCCATGGTCACCAGGGTGGGACCGCCCGCGGGGCTGCTGACGGCCAGGACGCCGTCGAATGTACCGAGTCGCCGCTCGACTCCGGCGAGCCCCGAGCCCGCCCCGATCACGGCACCGCCCCTGCCGTTGTCGGTGACCGTGATCCGCAGCGTGTCGCCGGCATGGTGCAGGTCCACCCAGAGCCGGTCGGCGCCGGAGTGCTTGACGGCGTTGGTGAGCACCTCGCTGACCGCGAAGTAGGCGGCCGACTCGACGGGCGCGTCCGTGCGGCCGGACAGCTCCACGCTCACCTCGCTCGGCAGGGGCAGCCGCAGCGCCAACGCCCGTACGGCGTCCCCGAGTCCGCGCTCGGCCAGCACCGGCGGGTGGATGCCGCGGACCAGGTCGCGCAGTTCCTCCAGGGCCTCGGCCGAGTTCCGGCGGGCCTGGGAGAGGAGCTTCTTCGCCTGGGCCGGGTCCCTGTCCAGCAGCATCTCGATGGTGCCGAGGTCCATGCCCATCGCGACCAGCCGGGCCTGCGCCCCGTCGTGCAGGTCCCGCTCGATGCGGCGCAGCTCGGCGGCGGAGGTGTCCACGGCGTCCCGCCGGGTCTCGGTCAACACCCGGACCCGTTCCGCGAGTTCGCCCTGCTGGGCGTCGAGGACGGCCCGGGTGAGCTTGAAGTGGACCTTCAGCAGACGCGGGGTGAGGCGGTAGGCGGCGACCAGGAGGACCACGGCGGTGGCGGCGGCGCCGAGCGCGGACGGCTGGTCGGTGACCGGCACGAAGCCGTACCAGTAGGTCTGCCCGTCCGCGAGCACCCGCCACAGACCGGCCGCCACCGCGAACCCCTCGAAGGGGTAGAAGAGCAGCACGGCCGGCAGCAGCGCTGTCACAAAGCCGGCCGTCATGTCCACCGGCAGCCACAGCACGTCCCGCCGGACCTGCGGGTCGCGCAGCATGGTGAAGGTGCGCGTCCATGGGTTGGCGCCCGCGGGGACCGGCCGGTAGGCCGACCGGATCCGCACCCCGCACCACTCGGCCGCGAGTTCCCGGCGCTTGTCCGCGAGAGCCCGCACCGCGGTCAGGATCGCCGGCGTTGTGACGATGCCGACGCCGAGCGGGATGAGCGCGACGGAGACGAGGGTCAGGACGAGGAGCAGCACCGAGAAGGGGAGCACGGCCACGGCCAGCGTGAGTCCCTGTACGGCGGCCAGCACTACCTCTCGGGTCCGCGCACGGGCACGGCCACTCTTCAGTTCGGTGTTCATGTCACAAGTCTCGCCGACCCGTCGGCCCCGGTCACTGGGCCGAAGACCCATGTCAGGGGGTGGTGCCAGCTACACCGTTCCTAGAGACTGAGTGGGAGTGAGTCCTGGTGCCAGGACTGTTGCTCAGCCGCGTGCTCCGAACGGTGTTGGGCACGCTGGTCGCCCGCTTTCGCTCCGCGTCCGGGCGGCACGCATCTGGTGCGTGGTCCGGCAATGCAGGGGCGGGGTCCCTCACGTCCCGGGGCACCTGGTCCGGCCTGGGCGGTCCGATGCCCGTAACGATCACTCTGGTCGTTGCGGGGCGGTGTCGTCCGTCGCCGGATCGGGTGCCCGAGGGCGCGTCGTCCGATCGCCACGGCTGCCGCGTCGTGGCGAGATATCTTGCGAGTTGTGCTGGTGAGGGGCTGTTGCCAGTGCTGGGCGCCCCATCGGGAGGTGTAGGCGGAGGCGACCGCGACGATCGCAACACCCTGTTCGGCGGCCATCGTTGTGAGCCGGGCCTTCAGCCTGGCGGTGGGGAAGCGGGAGATCAGGTGGCGGAAGCGTTTGTTGCGGCCGTACCTCTCTCGTGTCCTGCCGTCGGTGAAATCGAGGTCCTCGATTGCGATCGCCGCGGCCCCGCAGCGGCGGGTGTGGTGCAGCAGTCGGGTCAGGGCGTGGCGGATCTGGGCGTCTCGGTGCTGGGTGCTGCCGGACAGGTCGTAGAAGAAGCGCCGCGGCTCGCCGACCGGGTTGCCGTGCACGTCCAACTGCCAGGCGGCGAGGTGGTCGTCGTTCATGTCGACCGCGACCACGCCCCGGGCCAGGGCCGCCTCCAGCGGCAGCACAGGAACAGGAGTGCGCTGCCAGGACGCGGTCACATACCAGCGGCCACGCAGGACGTCGTGGTGGATGCGGTAGGCCGCCGCCCGGTTGGTGGTGATCCGGTCCGCCCACTCCTCGCCGCGGTGCCTGAACACGGCGGTCGCCTCCAGCTCGTACCGGCCGTGCGGTGCGTTGGCCAGATGGGCCAGCGCGGACGGGAGTTTGATCGCGACCTGTCCGGCGTCGCTGATGCGGATGGTCTCGTTGCCCAATCGTTTGCCGGACTCGCCGTCGGCGGCCAGGAACATCCGCGCCGACCGCCACCGCTCCCGCCACACCTGCTCATCCATCCCCGCCTCGTCGAGGTGGTGGCGCAGGCGGGCGAGACGTTTGCCGCCGCGCACCACGTGCACCCGGCCTGCCGCCCAGTCCGCCTCCAGCCCTGTCAGCCGGTCTTTGAGTACGTGCATGCGGCGGGACTTGGCATGCCACTCCGCCCGCGAGCCGTACCCGCGTGGCAGTCCGGCCCGCTTGTCCGCCTTGGCGTTCAGAGGGCGGGCGAGGCGGGCCTCGATCCGCGTGATCTGCCCGCGCAGCCATCCCATCTCGGCCCCCTGGCCACGCCGCGCCAGCGCCCACTGGTCGTGCGTGGCCTTGGTGATACTGCCCGCCCACCGTGCCGAAGAGACCCCGGACAGCTCCCGCTTCCGCGCCGCCCACGAGGCGGCATCGTGAGAAAGTCCCTGCCGGGAGCGCACCGCGAGGTCGCTGGCGGCCAACGCACCGAGAAATGCCCCTACCGCTCGCAGTACCGCCGCATCCGTCTCCGACACCCGCAGCCGGGCCCGGATAGCCACCCCGGCGGGGCCGGGCGCCACGAACGGATCCGCCAACTTCCGCAGCCCGCCCACCCCTCACCCCCACCGGCGTCGAAGATCCCGTCACGGCATCCAACGAGCCCCACCCGAGAAGGTCACCCATTCGGCACGCAAACTTGCGTTCGCTCCCATATGAAGCCTGTCCACGCAGCCCGGCGGCAGCAGGCGGTACTCACTCGTGCTCGTTACAACACACTTGAGTCCGATCAAGCGGCGGCAGTTCCGAACGCCCGCCCCCGGCCAGCACCTTCGCCTCCACCTCCGGGGCCACGCCCTTGGCCGTCCGGTCCGGGCGCTGCGGCGCACTGCCGCCGATCCCGGTCAGCCACCGCCAGGTGTCCGCGACGGTCTCGCCGGCCGGCCGGCACTCCAGTCCCGTGGCCAGGGCGCGGGACACGTCCGCGCGGTGCACGGCGTCGTACATCTCGCCGCCCGGCGGCACCCACACCGGCAGCTCGGTCCATGGCTCGATCCCGGCGTCCAGGATCACCTCCGGGTCGGTCCAGCGCAGTTCGGCGTCCGCGCCGGTGACGTCGACGCACGCCCGCAGCAGTTCACCCATCGTGGTGTGGCCGGGCGGGCTCACCAGGTTGTACGGCCCGCTCAGCTTTTGTTCCACCGCGCCCACCAGCCAGTCGGCGAGGTCGCGCACGTCGATGTACTGCACCGGCAGATCGTGCGGCCCGGGTGCCAGGACCGGGCCGCCGCGGGCGATCCGGGTCAGCCACCAGGGGAGCCTGCCCACGTTCTCGTACGGGCCGAGGATCAGCCCGGCCCGCACCAGCAGCGAGCCCTCCGTGCCGAACGCCTCGACTGCGGCCAGTTCACCGCCCCGCTTGTCCCGCGCGTAGTCGGTCGACTCGGCATCGGCGGCGGCGCCCTCGACCAGCGGAGCGTCCTCGCCGGCTCCCGGGGGCCAGGGCCAGGAGTACACCGACCGGCTGGAGACGTACACGTACCGTCCGGCACGGCCCCGCAGCAGCCGTGCCGCCTCGTGCACGGCGCGGGGCGCGGCCGACCAGGTGTCGACCACCGCGTCCCAGGTGGTGTCGTCCGCGGCGAGGGCGGCCAGGCCGTCGGCGGCGGTGCGGTCGCCGTGCAGCGACCGCACCCCCTCGGGAGGCCGGTGCCGTCCCCGGTGGAAGACGGTCACCTCCCAGCCGCGCCCGAGCGCGGCCTCCACGACGGCCCGCCCCACGAACTCCGTTCCGCCCAGCACCAGAAGTCTCATACCGGGGAGCGTGCCCGGTACGGGCCGGGGAGGGAAGGGCTGTCTGCCGTCGGCAGACAGCCCGGGTCAACGCCCGGCCGGCGGTGTGTACTTGTAGCCGACCCGGCGCACCGTCTGGATCGTCTGGCGGTGCTGGGCGCCCAGCTTGCGGCGCAGCCGGGCGACGTGCACGTCGACGGTGCGGCCGTCGCCGACGTGGCCGTATCCCCACACGGTGGTGACCAGCTGGTCGCGGGTGTGCACCCGGTGCGGGTGCGCCACCAGGTGGGTGAGCAGCTCGAACTCCAGGTAGGTGAGGTCGAGTTCGCGGCCGTCGACCGAGGCGGTGCGCTGCGCAGTGTCGATGCGGACGAGGGGGTCGCCGAAGTCGCCGGGGTGCTCGGGGTGATGGTCCGGCACGGTGTGCGGGCGGTCGGCCGGGATGAGGACGAGGTATCCGACCATCGGCGGCCGGCCCGGCAGCGAGGGCAGGGTGTGCTGGGGCGCGGGCAGCCAGGTGGCGCCCGGCGGCAGGAACTCCGCGACGTCGATCACCTCGTCGGGATCGACGGCGCGCAGCCGGTGCCGGGCGGGGGAGGTGACGGGGACGGAGGACAGGGAACGAGTGGTCGCCATGAGAGGTCAGCTCTTTCGCGCGAGAGGTTCGTCAGGGGACGTACGTCGTGCGCGCTGGCCGAAGGCCGGGGTGTACGGCTTTAGAGGGCCGGCGCGTTCGTCGCGCGGCAACACACCCGGTCGAAGTCGTGGTGCTGACGGGACGGCCAGAAGGGCTCCAGGTCATGGCGCCCCGTGGCGCGGTACTTCCGGAAGCTGGCCATGGACCCATTGAAGCAGATGAGCCGCCCGGGCAGGAGCCCGCTCTCACTCCTCGGACGTCGCCCAACACACAAGGGGCGCCCGCCAAGACGGCGGACGCCCCTCGTGGCAGCCACTGGGCGGATCAGACCTGGCCGGCCTTCTCCAGGGCGGAGCAGCAGGTGTCCACCAGGAGGCGGGTCACCACGTACGGGTCGACGTTGGCGTTCGGGCGGCGGTCCTCGATGTAGCCCTTGCCGTCCTTCTCGACCTGCCACGGGATACGGACCGAGGCACCGCGGTTGGAGACGCCGTAGGAGTACTCGTTCCACGGGGCGGTCTCGTGCAGACCCGTCAGACGGTCGTCGATGCCGGCGCCGTAGTTCTTGACGTGGTCGAGCGGCTTGGAGCCCTCACCGAGCGACTCGCAGGCGGTGATGATCGCGTCGTAGCCCTCGCGCATCGCCTTGGTGGAGAAGTTGGTGTGCGCGCCGGCGCCGTTCCAGTCGCCCTTGACCGGCTTGGGGTCGAGGGTGGCGGAGATGCCGAAGTCCTCGGCGGTGCGGTAGAGCAGCCAGCGGGCCACCCACAGGTGGTCGGAGACCTCCAGCGGGGAGACCGGGCCGACCTGGAACTCCCACTGGCCGGGCATGACCTCGGCGTTGATGCCGGAGATCGCGAGCCCCGCCTTCAGGCAGTTGTCCAGGTGGGCCTCGACGATCTCGCGGCCGAAGATCTCGTCGGCGCCGACACCGCAGTAGTAGCCGCCCTGGGGGGCCGGGAAGCCGCCCTCGGGGAAGCCCAGCGGGCGGGCGCCGTCGAAGAAGGTGTACTCCTGCTCGATGCCGAAGATGGGCTCCTGCGCGGCGAACTTCTCCGCGACCTCGGTCAGCGCGGCACGCGTGTTGGAGGAGTGCGGGGTCATGTCGATGTCGAGGACCTCGCACAGGACGAGGACATCGTCGCCGCCGCGGATCGGGTCCGGGCAGGTGAAGACCGGCTTGAGCACACGGTCCGAGGAGTGCCCCTCGGCCTGGTTCGTGGACGACCCGTCGAAGCCCCAGATCGGCAGCGCGTCGAGACCGGCGGGGGAACCCGTGATGATCTTCGTCTTGGAACGCAGCTTGGCCGTCGGCTCGGTGCCGTCGATCCAGATGTACTCAGCCTTGAAGGTCACGGGGCCACATCCTTCGGGGGTGGGTGCGGGTGCACTCGCGGGTGCTTGCGGCGCTGCGGCACTGGGGCGCCGCGTCGATCTCCCGGGCAGCCTGTCAACAGGCGATTTCCCGATCATTGCTCTCGTGTGAACCCCGTGTTACCTGGTGGTTCTGTGTCCCGGCTCACGTTGTGAGGGCCCGACCCGCGGGGTATGGGCGCTCACTCCCGACCCTCGGCGGCGGCCTCCCGAACTCCCCCCAGGAATCCCCGGATCGCCGCCAGCTGCCGCTCGTCGTACCCGCGCAGCAGCTCCAGCGACCGCTCGATCAGCGGGCCGAAGAACGCCTGGCCCAGCTCGACCGCGCGCTCCTCCACCTCCACCACGACCCGCCGCCGGTCCCGCTCCCCGCGCACCCGCCGCACCTGCCCGGCCCGCTCCAGCCGGTCCACGAGCGCGGTGGTCCCCGCCGAGTTGAGCCCCAGCTCGGCCCCGAGCCGCCCGGCGGTCATCTCCTCGCCCGCGCGCCGCGCGTCCATGAGCGCGATCAGGGCGCGTACGTCCGTGGGATGCATGCCGTTCTGGTTCGCGAACCGGGCGCTGTGCAGGCCGAGTTCGACGGCGACGGCCCGCAGCAGATGGACGAACTCCAGCTCGGGCACCGCGTCGGGGCGGGGCGGGGTCGGCATACAGGTCCTCCGGACGTACCATCTCGCTCAACGAGTATCTTGCCGAGCGAGATAATAGGGGGTTTCCATGCCGAGGACGAGCGTGTACGACGCCGACGCCTTCCGGGTTGCGTACGAGAAGGTGCTGGCGAAATGGCCGGCGGACCGCGAGGCGCTCACTGTCGCCACGCCCTTCGGTGACACCCGGGTCAACGTCTGCGGCCCGCGCGAGGCGCCCCCGCTGCTCCTGCTGCCGGGGGGCGGCACGGCGACCTCCGCGTCCTGGTACGCCCAGGCCGCCGACCTGGCCCGCGTCCGGCGCGTCTACGCCCCCGACCTGATCGGCGCCCCCGGCCTGAGCACCCCGGCCACCGACCGCCACCCCCGCACGGTCGCCGACCTGGCTTCCTGGCTGGACGCCCTGCTGGACGGCCTCGGCGTGACGTCGGCCGACGTGGGCGCGCACTCGTACGGTGCCTGGATCGCCCTGCATCACGCCCTGCGCACACCGGCTCGGGTACGCCGCCTGTTCCTCCTGGATCCGACCCTGTGCTTCGCCGGATACAAGGCGGCGTACCTGCTCCACGCCCTGCCCATGCTGCTGCGGCCCGCGCCCCGCCGGGTCCGCGCGTTCCTCCGGTGGGAGACCGGGGGAGTGTCCCTCGACCCCGAGTGGCTGGCCCTCCAGGAGGCGGGTGCGGGCTTCCCGTCCGCGAAGCCGGTGACGGACCCCCGCCCGGCACCGGACGCGCTGCGCGCCCTGGAGGTGCCGGTCCTGCTGCTCGTGGCAGCGAACAGCAGGACCCATGACCCCACCACGGTGACGAGCCGGGCCGCGGCGATGCTGCCGCACGTGGAGACCGTCGTACTGCCCGGTGTCTCCCACCACGCGCTGCCGCAGGCGGCCTCACCCGGCCTGGCCCGTCACCTCACCGATTTCCTGTCCGGTGGCTGAACCTCACCCCACCTTCTCGATCACCGCGCGGCGGATGAGGAACTTGCCCGGCTCCCGGACCTGTTCGAAGGCCGCGTTGTTCAGCAGCACACAGCTGCCGGAGACCGAGGTGACCTTCACCGTCGTGGACTTGTTGTTGTCCAGGTTGGTGACCTTCAGGGTCGTGCCCGCCGGGAACTGGTTGCTGGACGCGGCCGGGGCGCCCCCCTCGCCGGAGAGTGTGACGGTGGAGCCCTTGCACACCTGCTGACCGGCGGCCGCGGCAGCGCCACCGCCGTTGTTTCCCGCGTTGCCGGCCTGCTGGTTGCCCTGCTGCCCGGCGTTGCCCTGCTGCCCGGCGTTTCCTT
The DNA here is from genome assembly GCF_042892235.1 of Streptomyces sp. NPDC001816. NCBI lineage: Bacteria > Bacillati > Actinomycetota > Actinomycetes > Kitasatosporales > Streptomycetaceae > Streptomyces > Streptomyces sp. NPDC001816. The sequence continues at coordinate 231,781 of NZ_JBIATY010000011.1, read as the reverse complement.
GCTGGCCCGCGTTGCCCTGCTGCCCGGCATTGCCCTGCTGGCCCGCGTTGCCCTGCGCCGCCTGGGAGCCCTGAGCCGACTCCCCAACGGTGCATCCGGCAGCCTTCTGCTGGACCTCGATCTGCTTGATGACCGCCTCGCGGTTGGCGATCCGGGCCGCCGACTGCGCGTCCGGCTTCGCCTTCTGGTCCGCGATGAACTTGTCGTTGTTGCCGTGGGCCGTGGCCAGCCCCTGGCAGACGGTCGAGTCCCCGGCGGACAGCGTTTTGGCGTTCTGCGGGCTCTGCGCGGCGTTCGAGGTGGACGCCAGCGCGAAGGCCCCGCCGCCCGCCACCGCTGCGGCGCTGACGAGCAGCGCGATCTTCTTCTTCGTGCCGAGAGTTCTCCTGCGCGACATCCGCGCCTCCTGAAGAGGTAGGGGAGCGTACGCCGCTATGTACGAGATCCCGAACGAGGTTACTCAGCGGTTGCAGGAGTTTGTCGAAGTAACCTGTGTCACAGGGGAGTTGAGCCTGGCTCAGCTCTTGTTGCGGGAGAGCGCCTCCTGCACGGCCTCGTCGGTGCGGGCGACCAGGGCGGTTCCGTCGTCGGCCGTGATGATCGGGCGCTGGATGAGCTTGGGGTGCTCGGCGAGGGCCGTGATCCACCGGTTCCGCGAGGTCTCGTCGCGCGCCCACTCCTTGAGCCCCAGCTCCTTGGCCGCGGCTTCCTGGGTGCGGGTGATGTCCCACGGTTCGAGCCCGAGCCGGTCGAGTACGGCCCTGATCTCGTCCTCACTGGGCACGTCCTCCAGATAACGGCGGACGGTGTAGTCGGCCCCCTCGGCGTCGAGAAGGCTGAGCGCGCTACGGCACTTGGAGCAGGCCGGATTGATCCAGATTTCCATGCGGCCCACGGTACGCGAACCCTGTTCCCCGCCTGCGGAGCGAAGGTCCGCTCAGCCGAGGACCAGCGGAAGCCTCGCGGTGAGGTCGCCCAGCGCGGCCTTCTCCGCCTCGGTCGGCGTGCGGCGTCCGGTGCCGACCAGCAATGCGTCCCGGTGGGAGAACGAGGCGGGGAACGGGATCCCGCCGATCTTCTCCAGCGACGCGCGTGCCGCCGCGAGGGACTCGGCGGGCGGCTCGGCGGCCGACGGCAGATGCGCGATCAGGTCCAGGTGGTGCAGGGTCCACTCGAGCACGTACGCGGACAGGTAGTCGCCGACGGTCAGCACCTTGTCCTGGGTGCTGACGCGGGCGGCGGGATCGGCGAGGGCGGCGGCGCGGCCCGCGGCGCCGCCGACGTCGTCCAGGTGGAACTTGAGCCACCGCGGCTCGCCGTACGCGGCGGCCAGCCGCGGGATCAGCGCGTCGAGCGGGTCCTCGCCGGTCGGCAGCTCGGCGAGGAGGTCCCAGTAGGTGACCGCGTCCACGGTCGGTTCGCCGTCCGCGGGCGTGACCAACGTGATCAGGACGTCCTGGGCGTCGATGACCAGATGGCACACCAGGTCCCGCACGAGCCAGCCGGCGCAGCCGGACGGCCGGTCGAAGTACTCGTCCGGGGTCTCGGCGACCGCCGTGCGCAAGGCCGTCCACGAGCGTGCGAAGAGGTCCACCGCGGCACGGTATCGCGGACCGCCCCCGCCATCGATTCTGTTCGAATTCCTGCCGTCTCACGCGCATCTCCCGAACCTGCGGTGACGCGGTGACAATTTCCTTGCTGACCTGGACCTTTGACGGACCCTCTGGACTCCCTCATTGTCAGTGCCGGGCAGTAAACTGGAGGCAGTGTTCGAGGGAATCGCCGGAGCCTTCCGGCGCTGCCCTGACCGCGACAGGAGGATGCCTGTGCCCGCTGCCGCCCTGAAGACCAAGCCGTTGCCGACCCAGTCCACCGCCAAGCGTTCCGTCCAGCTCGACTCGCCCTACGTGCCGATGCAGAAGCGTGCCCTGCCGGCCGGGCGGCCGCGCGACTGGTACGTCACGCACAACCGGCGCCTGAAGGCCATGCGCCTGGCCATAGCCCTGCTCGACCTGGGGATCTACCTGCCCGACCAGGCGCGCAACGAGACGATCCGCAGCACGGCCGAGCAGATCGGCGTGCACCCGCCGTCGGACACGACGTGCCACATGGTGCGGGCGTTCATGCGGTACTCGCGCTGAGCCGTGGTGCCGGGTGCCCCGTGCGCGTCCGCGCGGGGCACCCGGCACCTCACGCCGACAACTCCCGCTCCAGGGGCGTCCGGAAGCGCGGAGTCACCTTCGTCGTCCCCACCCACGCCCGCAGCCGCTCCGCCTCCGCCGCGACCGCCGCCTCGGCCTCCCGGCGTACGCCCGGCTCGGGGATGTGCCAGACGATCTCCCCGTCCGCCCGCTGGGCCCAGCCGCCTACCACCCTGCCGTCCCACCACACCGTCGGGCCCACGTTGCCGCTGCGGTCGAAGAGGTGCGGGCGCAGGTCCGGGGCGAGGTACCAGTCGCGCTGCTGCCAGGCCATGGCCGTCGGGTCCAGGGCCGGGAGCAGGGCCGCCCAGGATTCCCCGGGGGCCGTGGCCGGCTCCGTGTCGCCGTCGGTGACGTACCCCGTGCCCTCGTCCAGACGGACCTCCTGTGCGCCGATCGCGGACAGGGCGCGCCGGACCTCGGTGACCCGCCAGCCCGTCCACCACTTCAGGTCCGCCTCCGTCGCCGGGCCGCAGGCCCGCAGCCAGCGCTCCAGCAGGTCCGCCTGGGCCCGCGCCGGGTCCAGTTCGGGATGCTCGGGAGCCGGCGCCCAGCGGAACTGACCGGAGGTCCAGGAGCCGAGCGGGCGGCCGCGGACCACCTTGCCCTCGACGCCCAGCACACGCAGCAGGCGGGAGGAGACCGTGTGGACGCCCTCGTAGCTCTTCCCGGCCGCGTACACGAACTGCTCGCGCAGGCGCGGCTCGTCCGCCGTCAGCTCCGCCGCCGTCGCCTGGCCGCGCTGGGCCAGTACGGCCAGCGCGGACGCCTCGACCTCCGCCAGCCAGTCCGCGTCCGGGGCGCCCGCCTTGGCCATGTCCTTGAGCAGGGAGGCCCGTTCGCGGGCGGCCACCGTCAGGCCCGTCGACGCGTGGACGACGGCCGTCAGCCCGGTCGGGAACACGAACACCGTGTGCCGCATGCCGTGCATCCGGACCAGCGTACGGTCCTCGTACAGCGCCCGCTCGGTCTGAGGCACCGCCTTCGCCGGGTCGGCGAGCCGCGCCGCCACCGCCAGGTACACCGTCGCCGGGTCCGTGCCGTGCAGGGCCACCAGGGATTCGGCGACCTCCTCGGGCCGCGCCGCCCGCGCCGGGCCCGCGAGACGGTGCCGCAGGGCGAGCCGGGCCCGCCGCTCCGCCACGCCGATGTGCCGCCGTCCGTCACCCATGCCGACCTCCGCGTCGCTCACCATGCCTTGCCCGCATCGTCGCCGACGCCACTGACAGTCCGCCCCGTCACCCGATCGCCGTACCCGGCATGCGCACGCCCACCCCCACGCCCTTCACTGCGAACAGGAGGTCAGGAGGTGACGGGAAGGGCGAGGCCCCCGCAGAGAGAGGCTGCCGTATGAGCATCCCCGAGGACCGTTTCCGGCGCGGTACCCCCGAGGACCGGGCCCGGCGCGGTAAAGAGGCCCGAAAGCACGCCCCCCGCTCCGCGCACGCCCTCTGGCTCCCGTCCGCCGACCGGCGCGACCCCGTCGCCGTACTGGAGCGGCAGGGCCGGGACCGGCTGCCGGAACTGCTGCCGATCCGGTACGGGCGGATGGCCGGCTCGCCGCTGGCCTTCCTGCGCGGCGCCACCGCGGTGATGACCGCCGACCTCGCCACCCAGCCGCACACCGGGCTCACCGTGCAGTTGTGCGGCGACGCCCACCTGCTCAACTTCGGGCTCTACGCCTCCCCGGAACGCAGCCTGCTCTTCGACCTCAACGACTTCGACGAGACCCACCCCGGGCCCTTCGAGTGGGACGTCAAACGGCTTGCGGCCAGTGTGGCCGTGGCGGCCCGGGAGAACGGGCACACCAAGGCCGGGGAACGGGCCGCGGCCCGCGCGGCCGCCGCCGGGTACCACACCGCCATGCGCCGCATGGCCGGACTCGGCGAACTGGCCGTCTGGTACGAGCAGGTCGACGCCGAGAGCCTGCTGCCGCTCGTCCGCTCCGCCCGCCGTCGGCGCCGCCTGGAGTCCAGCCTCACCCGGGCACGCCGCCGCACCAGCCTCCAGGCGCTGGGCAGGCTGACCGAGGTGGTCGACGGGCGGCGCCGGATCATCCACGACCCGCCGCTCCTGGAACCCGCCGGTGCGCCGGACATGGCCTCCCTGCGCAAGATCTTCTGCGACTACCGCTCCACCCTCGCCGAGGAGCGCCGCCACCTCCTCGACCGCTACCGCTTCGTCGACGCCGCGCGCAAGGTCGTCGGCGTCGGCAGCGTCGGCATGCGCTGCTTCATCGTGCTGCTCGCCGGGCGTGACGCCGACGACCCGCTGTTCCTGCAGATCAAGGAGGCGCGGTCCTCGGTGCTCGAGGAGCATCTGCCGAGCGGGCCGTACGTCCATCCCGGGCACCGGGTGGTCGCCGGGCAGCGGCTGCTGCAGTCCGCCACCGACATCTTCCTCGGCTGGATGAGCGGGCCGCAGGGCCGCTCCTTCTACTGGCGCCAGCTGCGCGACATGAAGGGCTCCGCCGAGGTCGCCGGCCTGGACCCGGCCGGCCTGCTCGCCTACGCCCGCCTCTGCGGCACCACCCTGGCTCGTGCCCACGCCCGCTCCGGCGACCGCATCGCCATCGCCGCCTACCTCGGCAGCGCCGACACCTTCGACCACGCCGTGGCCGACTTCGCCGTGTCCTACGCCGACCGGACCGCCGCCGACCACGCCACCCTCGGCGCGGCCATCGCGGCGGGGGTGGTGCCGGCCGAGCCGGGGGTGTGACCGGCCGCTCAGCCGTACCGCTCCAGCAGCCCGCGCACATACGCCTCCAGCCGCCCGCCCAGCACCTCCGGTGTCAGATCCGTGCGCCCCAGCTCACGCCACGGTCCGGCCAGCTTCTGCGCGTCGGGGGAGTAGGCCAGGGCGTCCAGCAGCCGCCAGTACAGGTGGTCGGGCCCGTCCGCGAGCCCGGCGCCGCCCCGCTCCTCGTACCGGTCCCGGAAGGCGAGACCGTACGCCGGGCCGTGCAGCAGGGCCAGGGCCGTCGAGCAGTGGGCGACGTCCAGGTCGGCGGGACCCCATGAGGTCTCCACCCAGTCCACGACCCCTCTGATGCGCAGCCCGTCCCCGGCACCTGTGAAGAGCACGTTCCCGGGGTGGTAGTCCCGGTGCAGGAAGCGCCCCTCGTACGGCGGCGGGTCGCGGCGGATCACGTCCACCGCCCGCTCCCATATGCGGCCTCCCGGGGTGCGCACCCGCTCGGGCGAGGTCCATGCCTGGTACGTGCGCGGCCGATCCGGCGGTACGACCGTGTGGATCCGCACCAGCTGGGCGGCGAGCAGGTCAAGGCGCCGGTCCAGGAACTCCGGGTCCTCCTCGTCCACCCGCACCAGACCCGGCAGCCGGGTCATCAACAGCGAGGGATGGTCGCAGTGTTCGCCGGTGGCGTCCACGGCGACCAGCGCCGGGGCCGGGATGCCCTCCTGCCCCGCCAGCAGGCCGAGCACACCCGCCTCCCGGGACAGCAGGCCCGGGGCGTGCCGCCGGAAGAAGGGCTTCACGAACGTGCGCAGCACCAGCTCCTCCCCGTCGTCGAGGGTGAGCCCGCGCATCTGCGAGGACCACCCCCCGGACAGCGGGTGGGAGCCGGCGACCGTACGGCCCTCGGGAAGCCGCCCGGCCACCCACCGCCGCGTCGCCGCCCAGCCCTGTTCGTCGAGCCCGCCCAGCAGGGCCGCGACGAACTCCCGCCGGTCCTCGGCGTGGTCGCGGAACCACAGCCCCAACCGGTGCTCGGCGTCCGGGAGTTCGAAGCGGGTGTACTGGGCGCGCGCCGCCAGCGCGTCCTGGACGGCCTCCGTCACCTCCGGCGGGATCACCGCGTCCGTGCCCGGTACCGCGAGCACCGCCCGGCCCTCGTAGGCCCGCAGGGCCGTGAGAGCGGAGGAGTTCCGCCAGCTGCCGGGCGTACGGATGATCTCGCTGAACCTTCCGTCGCTGCTCCCGAAGGGCACGTCATGGGCCTCCGACGCGTACACGGCGGGCGCGCACAGGCCCACGGCGGCCACTCGCGGGCCGTAGTGCCGTACGAGATCCGCGACCGTCTGCCCGCTCATGCTGAACCCCACCAGGACCAGCGGGTCGTCCGCCGGAGCGTGCGCGTCGAGCACCGCCACCGCCTGCTCGAACCGCCGGCGCAGGCTCAACTCCGCGAGCGCGCCGGTGCTTTCGCCGTGCCCGGAGAAGTCGAAGGCCAGGGCGCGGCAGCCGTGCGCGGCGGCCTCGGTGAGCAGCGGCAGCAGCCGCTCCTTGCTGCCGTTGCCCGCGCCGTGCAGGAGGACGACGGTGGCCCGTCCGGGACCGCCGCCGTACAGACCGCTGAGGCGTTCACCGTCGTACTCGTGAGTGAAGGAGATCGGCTGAGTGAAGGGGATCGGCTCGCTCATGACGCCCATTCACTCACGGAAATCGGGATGCACTCCGAGTGACCGCGTCCCTACGCTGGATTCACGCCGATCACACATCCACGCGAACGGAGGACCGTCATGGGCACCGTCGTCCTGTCCGGGACCGCCGTCCTGGTGATCCTCGGATTCGGAAACCACACCTGGTGGCTCGCCGCCGTCGCCGTGCTCTTCCTGTACGTGCGGTACGGGCGGGGCGAAACCCCGTCCGCCGGGGGAGGACAGCCGGGCGCGCCCACCACCTACCAGGCCTACCGCGAGCGCCGTGACCGTCAGGCCAGGTGGGAGCGCCGCTACCGGCGCGAGCGGCCTTTCGAGTCCCGGCGTCAGGAGCGCGAGAAGAGCAGGTGAGCAGCGGAGCCCCCGGTCACAGGCCGGGGGCTCCCCACACCGGGAACCAGCGGCTCAGGTCCTGCTCGATCCTGAGGTCGTTCGCGAGCGCGGCCCTCACCTGCAACTCCAGCGCGCTGTCCCGGCGTTCGCCGGCGCCGGGCAGGGGCGCGAAGGGGTAGAAGGTGCCGCGCTTGTAGAGGTAGACGAGGGCCAGGCGCCGTTCCCGCTCGTCCTGGAACACGGCGAGGGAGCACAGCAGCTGCGGCCCGAAGCCGTTGACCTCCATCGAGCTGTTCACCGCGTGCAGGTCGTTGACCAGCTGGGGCAGCTGGTCGGGGGTCCGCCGGGAGAACAGCCAGGAATAGCCGTAGCCGTCCTGGGTGAACTCCACCGGAGGGCCGCTGCGGTCCGCGTCCGCGTCGAGCAGCGCCTGGACCTCCCGGTGGGTCTGTTCAAAGGCCGCGCCCTCGACCGTGGCGAAGCACACCGCGCCGTCGCCGGTCGGCGTGAACCCGGCCGCGGCCTGGAGCGTCACGGCCGCCGACGGCAGCGCGAACAGCTGGTCCAGGTCGGGCGCGACGGGCTTCGTACGCCCGAGCAGGATGTCCAGCAGCCCCAAGGTTCAGCCCGCCTTCCGCAGCCGTCTCACGTGTTCAGCCCGCCTTTCCGGGAGCGGCCGCCTCACCCAGCTCCGCGGAGATCCGCCCGAGCTGCTCCAGCCGCTGCTCCAGCGTCGGGTGGGTGGAGAAGAAGCGCTCGATGCCGGGCTCCTTGCCCGTCGCCGGGGTGAAGTAGAAGGCGTTGAAGGCCTGGGCCGTGCGCAGGTCCTCGGTCGGGATCCGGGCGATGTCCCCGGAGACCTTGGTGAGCGCCGACGCCAGCGCCGAGGGCCGGCCGGTCAGCAGCGCTGCCGCCCGGTCCGCCGCCAGCTCCCGGTACCGGGACAGGGCCCGGATCAGCAGGAAGCTGATCGCGTACACGGCCGCCGAGACCCCCATCACGACCGCGAAGACGACAGCGGTGTTCTGGTCCCTGCGGCCGCCGAAGAGCTGTGAGTAGAAGGCGAACCGGACGATCAGTCCCGCGATGACCCCGAGGAACGACGCGATCGTGATCACGGCGACGTCCTTGTGCGCCACGTGCGACAGCTCGTGCGCGAGCACGCCCTCCAGCTCGGCGGGCTCCAGGCGCCGCAGCAGCCCCGTGGTCACACAGACCACGGCGTGGTCGGGATTGCGCCCGGTCGCGAACGCGTTCGGCATGTCCATGCTGGAGACGGCGACCACCGGCTTCGGCATGTCCGCGATCGCGCACAGCCGGTCGACCACCGCGTGCAGCTCGGGATACTCCTCGCGCTCCACGACCTGCCCGTGCATGGCGAACATCGCGATCCGGTCGGAGAACCAGAACTGCGCCACGAACATCGCCCCGACCAGGACCACGACCAGCAGCCAGGACTTCAGCAGCACGATCAACGCGGCGACGAAGGCCACGTACAGCAGCCCGAGCAGGAACATGGTGACCGTCATCCGCACGGTCAGACGCCGATCGCTCCTAAAGCGGCTCTGCATCTTGCATCACCCCGCAGTCAGGCACTCGTCCCGATGTCCAGTGTGCACCTGCTCAATCCCATAAGGAGGTCGCGAGCAGACCTAGGGGCAGCAAAGGCTTCCTGTGAGTTCGGGGGTCTCAGCCCAGGTGGGCGCGGGCCCGGCCGAGCAGCTCAGCGACCTCGGCGTCCGCTCCCCACCACCGGACCCGCCGCACGGTCAGCTCTGCCCGTGTGCGCAGCCGCTCGTCCGCGTCACCGAGCAGCGCCACGGCCGCCCGCAGCCGTACGACGCCTCCGTGCGCGTCCAGCAGCCGGTACGCCGACACCCGTACCCAGCGCGGCCGCTCCGGCGCCAGCCGCTCCGCCAGCCATGCCTCGGGCAGCAGTCCGGCCGATGGGAGCAGGGCGAGGGTGGCCTCGCCGACGACCCCGGGCGCCGGATCGTCCAGCAGCCGCCGCATCCGCGGCAGGTCCGTCACGTCCAGTGTCCGCAGCCCGGTCACCGCCCTGGCCCGCACGCCGGGCAGTGGGTGGTCCAGCAGCGGCCACAGCAGGGCGGCGTCCGCGCGGGTCCCGCACTCCGCGAGCCCGATCGCGGCACCCGGCGGCAGCGCCGGGTCACCGGGGTCGGCGCACCGCTCCCGGTACCAGGGCAGCGGATCGGTCCCGTACTGCCGTACGACATACCGGGCACAGGCCCGCACCAGCGCGGACCGGTCCGCCAAAAACCCCATGGCCCGCTCGGGCCGCTCCAGGCGCCGCAGCGCGGTCACCCCGGCGGACCGGGCCCGAGGACTGCGGGCGCCGAGCAGTGCCCCCAGCACCTCCTCCGTGTCCCCTTCCCCCACGGCGGCCAGCGCGGCCTCGGCGCACAGGCTCTGGACGACGGCGTCGTCGTCCCGGGCGGCCGCGCGGGCCAGCTCGGCGGGGGAGAGCCGCCTCTCCTCGACGGCGAGGCCGTACGCGAAGCGGCGTACCGGGCGGTCGGGGGAGGCGAGGAGGGGCGCCAGTTGCTCGCCTGGCGCCCGCCGCAGCACCTCGCCCAGCAGGCCGAGGGCGAAGTCGCCCCGGTGGCGGTCGGCGAGGCGCCGGACCAGCGGGGCGAGCCGCGCGGCCGCCTCCGCATCCGCGTCCAGCGCCTCGACGAGCCGCTTCCTGGCCAGCTCCCGCACCGGCTGCGCCCAGTCGGCACACCGCACGGCCACCAGCGGCAGCAGCGCCGGTAGTCCGGCGACCCGCCCCAGCCCCCGGAGCCGGATCCGGCCGTCCCGGTGGCACAGGGCCAGCGCGAGCTGACCCTCGGTGAGCGGGCCGTCGGCGCGCAGGGCGGCCGTCAGCGAACGGCCGCCGGCTGTCTCCTCCCAGGCGGGGACGACGTACGGAGGGAAGTACCACTCGTCCGCCCGCACCTGCTCGTCCAGCCACAGCCAGGCGCTCGGGTCGCTCGGGTCGATCACGTCCCGCAGCACCGAGCCCTCGGCCAGCCGTTGCGCGGCCCGAGTCCCCTCCCGCATCCCTTTGCCCCCGATGCTCCTAGTAGGGAGAACGCATCTGCGCGTACCCGAGCAGCACTATCACCGCCGCCACGCAGCCCAGCACCACGGCCGTCGACACCCACGACGACCGCCGTGGCCCCACCGGGTCCGGGTCGGCGCGGAACGGCGCCGGGTCCGGCGGGTTCTCCTTCCAGCGGGCGGCGAGCATCCGGGCCCGTGCGGAGGGCTCCTTGTGCTCGGCAGAGTTCGCCCATCTGTGATCGAACTCGTGCTCCCAGTCGTCCTGTTCGGTCATCCCCGTTCAACCTCTCTCGTCGGACAGAACCAGGAGGATGATCCCCCGAGAATAGGAGACATGGGAAGCGGCAAAGGTTGCCCGGGATGCTGGGTGGTCGCCGGGCGGCTAGCATTTTCGGTGAGAGCCGCACCGCAGGGTGTCCGACGTCGTCTGCCCTGCATCTCCCACTGGTCGTGCGGCACCCCCTACCCGCGCCGGACTCTGCACTCCCTGGTCGCGGCCATCCGTCTCGTGCCCGGAAAGCCGCACGAGGGGTGGAAGGAAGGTGGATCCATGAATGCACATCGTGCGCGGCGTCTCGCCGCAGTGTCCGCCGTCGGCGTCCTGATGATCGGCGGAGCCGCGATCAGCACGGCAGGTACCGCGTCGGCAGCCACCCCGAACCAGGTGTCCACCAACCGTGGCTGCAACAACTGGCGGGGCGACTGCTTCAACCGCAACGGCTTCTTCGGCTTCAACAACGGTTTCGGCTTCAACAACGGGTTCAACACCCCCGTCGTGGTCGTCGTCGTGAGCTGACGGCCGCGGCCGGAAGGACAGGAAGGACGCGGGCCGCAAACAACGGCCGAGGGCCGCCGCCGGGAGCGTTCCCGGTGGCGGCCCTCACACGCTGTGGGCAGCGTCGATCACACGTCGAAGTACAGCTCGAACTCGTGCGGGTGCGGACGCAGCTGCAGCGGCGCGATCTCGTTGGTGCGCTTGAAGTCGATCCACGTCTCGATCAGGTCCGGCGTGAACACGTCGCCCTGGAGGAGGAACTCGTGGTCGGCCTCCAGCGAGTCGAGGACGGCAGGCAGCGAGGTCGGGACCTGGGCCACGTTCGCGTGCTCCTCGGGAGCCAGCTCGTAGAGGTCCTTGTCGATCGGCTCGGCGGGCTCGATCTTGTTCTTGATGCCGTCCAGGCCCGCGAGGAGCAGGGCGGAGAAGGCGAGGTACGGGTTGCCGGAGGAGTCGGGCGCGCGGAACTCGACGCGCTTGGCCTTCGGGTTGGAGCCCGTGATCGGGATACGCATCGCGGCCGAGCGGTTGCGCTGCGAGTACACCAGGTTGATCGGCGCCTCGAAGCCCGGGACCAGACGGTGGTAGGAGTTCACCGTCGGGTTGGTGAAGGCCAGCAGCGACGGGGCGTGCTTGAGGATGCCGCCGATGTAGTAGCGGGCGGTGTCCGACAGGCCCGCGTAGCCGGCCTCGTCGTAGAACAGCGGGTCGCCGTTGCTCCACAGCGACTGGTGCACGTGCATGCCCGAGCCGTTGTCACCGAAGATCGGCTTCGGCATGAAGGTCGCGGTCTTGCCGTTGCGCCAGGCCACGTTCTTCACGATGTACTTGAAGAGCTGGAGGTCGTCGGCCGCGGCGAGCAGCGTGTTGAACTTGTAGTTGATCTCGGCCTGGCCGGCGGTGCCCACCTCGTGGTGCTGGCGCTCGACCTTCAGGCCGTTCTTCTCCAGCTCCAGGGAGATCTCGGCGCGCAGGTCGGCGAAGTGGTCGACCGGCGGGACCGGGAAGTAGCCGCCCTTGTAGCGGACCTTGTAACCACGGTTGTCCTCGATGGCGCCGGTGTTCCAGGCGCCCGCCTCGGAGTCGATGTGGTAGAAGGACTCGTTCGCGCTGGTCGCGAAGCGGACGGAGTCGAAGACGTAGAACTCGGCCTCGGGACCGAAGTACGCGGTGTCGGCGATACCGGTCGACGCGAGGTAGGCCTCGGCCTTCTTGGCCACGTTGCGCGGGTCACGGGAGTACTGCTCGCCCGTGATCGGGTCGTGGATGAAGAAGTTGATGTTGAGGGTCTTGTCGCGGCGGAACGGGTCCACACGGGCCGTGGAGAGGTCGGCGCGCAGGGCCATGTCGGACTCGTGGATGGCCTGGAAACCACGGATCGACGATCCGTCGAAGGCCAGCTCCTCGTCCGGGTCGAACGCCTCGACGGGCACCGTGAAGTGCTGCATGACGCCCGGCAGGTCGCAGAACCTGACGTCGACGAACTTGACGTCCTCGTCCGCGATGAACTTCTTGGCCTCGTCGGCGTTCTGGAACATCCAGCTCCTCCTACTCCCGACCGTCCCGCCGGGGTGGTAGATCGTTCGTGCGGCCAGTGCGGTGGCACACGCTGCCTTCGACCCTAGGGACGGGTGATTTCTCGGGCGTGACCCGTTTGTTTCGCAGAAGTTAACCGGCCACGGTTCCACCGTAGCCCCGACACACCCCTGTGCGCCCTGCCCGATTCCGGGCGCGTACCGTGGACGGGTGGACAACAGGCAAGCAATGGGATCGTGGCTCTCCGGGCCGCGCGCGGCCATGGAAGAAGCCGGCGCCGACTTCGGATACCGGGGCGAGCAGCTCGGCCTCCCGGAGGACGGACCGAACTCGATCGCACGGCCCGGCAGGCGTCTCGGCGCCCTGGCCGTGGACTGGGGCCTGTGCGTGTTGATCGCATACGGCCTGATCACGCACGGCAACAGCCCCGCCACCAGCAACTGGGCCCTGCTCATCTTCTTCGTGATGAGCGGCCTCACGGTCGGCACGATCGGCTTCACCCCGGGCAAGCGCCTCTTCGGCATCCGGGTCGTGGCTCTGGAGACCGGCACGGTCAACCCGCTGCGCGCCCTGCTGCGCACGGTCCTGCTGTGCCTGGCGATCCCCGCCCTGATCTGGGACCGGGACGGCCGCGGCCTGCACGACCGGATCGCGAAGACCGTGGAAGTCCGCAGCTGAACCTCGTACGACGAAGCTGAACCTCGTACGACGAAGACCCTCGTACGACGAAGGGGGCGCCCGACCACTGGTCGGGCGCCCCCTTTCTCGTACGAGGAGGACGGGCTAGCGGGCCTTCGGTCCGCCCTTCGGCATCCGCATGCCCTTCGGCATCGGACCCTTCGGCAGCGGCATGTTGCTCATCAGGTCGCCCATGGCGCGCAGCCGGTCGTTGGTGGCGGTCACCTGGGGGCCGGTCAGCACGCGCGGGTACTTCAGCATGGTCGTGCGCAGCTTCTTCAGCTCGATCTGGCCCTCGCCGTTGCCCACGATCACGTCGTGCACCGGCACGTCCGCCACGATGCGGTTCATCTTCTTCTTCTCGGCGGCCAGCAGGCTCTTCACCCGGTTCGGGTTGCCCTCGGCGACCAGCACGATGCCGGCCTTGCCGACCGCGCGGTGCACCACGTCCTGGCTGCGGTTCATCGCCACCGCCGGAGTCGTCGTCCAGCCCCGGCCGATGTTGTCCAGCACGGCCGCGGCGGCGCCCGGCTGGCCCTCCATCTGCCCGAACGCGGCACGCTCGGCGCGGCGGCCGAAAACGACCGCCGTCGCCAGGAAGGCCAGCAGCAGGCCCAGGATGCCGAGATAGACCGGGTGCCCGATCAGGAAGCCGATCGCGAGGAAGACACCGAGGGTGCCGATACCGACGGCCGCCAGCACAAGACCGATCTTCTTGTCGGCCTTGCGGGTCATCTTGTAGGTAAGGGCGATCTGCTTCAGTCGCCCTGCGTTCGCGGCGTCCGCCGCGGTTTCCTTCCTCGCCATGCCACGAAGTCTACGTGCCCCCGGGAGTGCCCACGACGGCAGTGCCCGGCGAAGAAAGGTTTCAGGAGCGGGTGGCGGCCTGCTCGAGCACGCGCTGCGCCTCGACCCGGTCCTTGGCGCGTCGGCGGTCCTCCAGCACGGAGGTCCAGGCGTTGCGGCGGGCGGTGCGCTGGCCGCCGCTCATGAGCAGGGACTCCACGGCGCGGAGCGCGTCGGTGAAGGACGGAATGGCGGTGGCGCGGACGGGCGCGGCCTGCATGATCGAGGTCCCCCCTCGGTCGGGTATACGTCGCGTGATATCAGGGTCACTGATTGGTGTTACCAGGGCGTGACCGACCGGTCAAACGCCGATGAAGCCTTGATACAGAGCGCCGAAACACTGACGCGGCCCTGACGGTCGCCCTCATCAGCAAGGACGGTCAGGACCGCGTCGACTCGGCCATTACTGGCCAGTAATAGCTTGTGCGTGAATTCACACAGCCTGGGTCGCGATGGGGCCGCCACCCGGCTGCGGAGCAGCGGACTGACGCTGTTCCATCGCCATCTGGTACAGCCGCCCGGCGCGGTACGAGGACCGGACCAGCGGACCGGACATCACACCGGAGAAGCCGATCTGCTCGGCCTCCTCCTTCAGCTCCACGAACTCCTGCGGCTTCACCCAGCGCTCCACCGGGTGGTGGCGCACGGAGGGGCGCAGGTACTGGGTGATGGTGACCAGCTCGCAGCCCGCCTCGTGCAGCTGCCTGAGTGCCTCGCTGACCTCCTCGCGGGTCTCGCCCATGCCGAGGATCAGGTTGGACTTGGTGACCAGGCCGAAGTCGCGGGCCTCGGTGATGACCTTCAGCGAGCGCTCGTAGCGGAAGCCGGGGCGGATCCGCTTGAAGATCCGCGGCACGGTCTCGACGTTGTGCGCGAAGACCTCGGGACGGGACGAGAAGACCTCGGCCAGCTGCTCGGGGATCGCGTTGAAGTCGGGGGCCAGCAGCTCGACCTTGGTCCGGCCGGCCTCGCGCCCGGCGGTCTGCTGGTGGATCTGGCGCACGGTCTCGGCGTACAGCCAGGCGCCGCCGTCCTCCAGGTCGTCGCGGGCGACGCCGGTGATGGTGGCGTAGTTCAGGTCCATGGTGACCACGGACTCGCCGACGCGGCGCGGCTCGTCACGGTCGAGGGCCTCGGGCTTGCCGGTGTCGATCTGGCAGAAGTCGCAGCGCCGGGTGCACTGGTCGCCGCCGATGAGGAAGGTCGCCTCGCGGTCCTCCCAGCACTCGTAGATGTTCGGGCAGCCGGCTTCCTGACAGACGGTGTGCAGGCCCTCGCTCTTCACGAGCTTCTGCATCGCCGTGTACTCGGGGCCCATTTTCGCCCGGGTCTTGATCCACTCGGGCTTGCGCTCGATGGGGGTCTGGCTGTTGCGGACCTCCAGGCGCAGCATCTTGCGTCCGTCGGGTGCGACTGCGGACACGACCGGCTCCCTGCTGATTGCTGAGACGTAGTCGTCTGATTGCTCAGACGTAGTCTTCGATTCTTCGGCGTACACCAGCGTACGCCCGTATTAACTGAGCCCTACGCGTGAGGCCAACCTCACCGCCATGGGGCGCATTCCCCGATCAGGCGGATGCCTTCTCGATCACCCTCGGCTTCAGTTCCGCGTTCTCCAGGATGTCCTTCAGGTGGCGCTCCACCACCGGCAGGACCTCCTCGATGGTGATGTCCCGGCCCAGCTCGTTGGCCAGGGAGGCGACCCCCGCGTCCCGGATCCCGCACGGGATGATCCGGTCGAACCACTTGTTGTCCGGGTTCACATTGAGCGCGAAGCCGTGCATCGTGACACCCTTGGCGACGCGGATGCCGATCGCGGCGATCTTGCGGTCCTCGCGGCGCTGGCCGGCGTTGGAGGGGGCGTACTCCGGGCCGTTCAGGCGGGGGTCGAACTCCTCGTCCTGGAGCCGCGGGTCGAAGTCGAGGGAGAGTCCGCCTAGGGCCGGGCGCTGCTCGACCGGGTCGCCGAGCACCCACACACCGCTGCGGCCCTCGACCCGGGTGGTCTCCACGCCGAACTCGGTGCAGGTGCGGATGAGCGCCTCCTCGAGGCGGCGCACATGGGCGACGACGTCCACCGGGCGGGGCAGCTTCTGGATCGGGTAGCCCACCAGCTGACCGGGGCCGTGCCAGGTGATCTTGCCGCCGCGGTCCACGTCGATGACCGGGGTGCCGTCCAGCGGACGCTCGCTGTCCTCGGTCCGGCGGCCCGCCGTGTACACCGGGGGGTGCTCCAGGAGCAGCACGGTGTCGGGGGTCTCGTCGGCGAACCGGGCCGCGTGCACCCGGCGCTGCTCGTCCCACGCCTCCTGGTACTCGACGGCGTCCGCGCCGAACCCCATGTGGACGAACCGCAACTCACTCACGGCAAGCGCCTCCCTCAGCGATGGGTGTGTCAGGCACGTAACGCGCCCACGCCACTGTACGTCCGCCCGGCGTACGTCAGCCCTGGGGGCAATCCTCACACGATCGGATGAATGCACGGCAAAGCATGTGATCGTCTACTCACTCTCCGCTACATTCGCGCCGTCCAGCAGGCCATAAGGGCTGCTCACAGGCAATCCCGGCACTTCAGGCGCCGGAAGGCAGGAGACCGCACCGCAGATGACGGACCGACCCGCGCAGCGCACCCCCAACCGCCAGCTCGCCGCGCTCATCGCAGAAGCGGGATTCTCCAACGCGGGTCTGGCCCGTCGCGTCGACCAGCTCGGTCTGGAGCACGGGCTGGACCTCAGATACGACAAGACCTCGGTCACCCGCTGGCTGCGCGGACAGCAGCCCCGGGGCACCACGCCCGCCCTGATCGCCGAGGTGTTCACACGCCGGCTCGGACGCCGGCTCACGGCCCAGGATCTCGGCCTGGACGCCTGTGCGCCGGTGTACGCCGGGCTCGAGTTCGCGGCCACCCCCGAGGAGGCCGTCGACATCGTCAGCGGGCTGTGGCGCAAGGACTCCGGCAGCCACGCCGAGCTGCGCAAGATCGCCTTCACCCCGGCGGGTCTGGTCGTGCCCAGCCGGGACTGGCTGATCGGCAAGGCCGACGACAGGGTGGCCCGGGAGCCGGCACCCCGGGTGCCCGCCCAGAGCCGCCCCGCCGCCCGGGAGCGGCCGGAGGCCGTACCGGCGCCGCCCCGGCCCCGCGGGCACGCCGCCCGCGCCCCCGGCCACAAGGTCACCGGCGGCGACATCGCCGCGCTGCGCTCGGTCGGCGAGCTGTTCCGCACCCTCGACGACGCCTACGGCGGCGGCCACGCCCGGCAGGCCCTCGTGCGCTACCTGGAGCACGAGTGCGAGCCGATGCTGCGCGGCGCCTACGACGAACAGACCGGCCGGCGCCTGTTCGCCGCGGCCGCCGACCTCACCAGGCTCGCCGGCTGGACCTCGTACGACATCGCCGCGCACGGACTCGCCCAGCGCTACTTCGTGCAGGCCCTGCGCCTGGCCCAGGCGGCCGGTGACCGGTCCTACGGCTCCTACGTGCTGGTCACCATGAGCCGACAGGCCGTCTACCTCGGGCACGGCAGGGAGGCCGTGCAGCTGGCGCGGGTGGCCCAGCAGGGGGTCGGCACCGGCGCACCGCCGGTCGTGCAGGCGCTGCTGCACGCCTCCGAGGCCCGCGCGCACGGGGTGCTCGGGGAGGTGCGGGCGTGCACCGGGGCGCTGGTGCGGGCCGAGCGCGCCCTGGAGGCGGCCCGGCCCGGCGACGACGTGCCGTACTGGGCCCGGTTCTTCGACGAGGCGCAGCTCGCCGACGAACTCGGGCACTGCCACCGCGACCTGCAGCAGTTCCGGGCCGCCGCCCAGCACGCGGAGCGCTCCCTCCAGCTGCGCGCCCCCTCCTACGCCCGCAGCCGCCTGTTCTGCCGGGTCGTCCTCGCCACCGCCCGGCTCGGCCTCGGCGAACTCGACCAGGCCTGCACACTGGCCGCCGAGGCCGCCGGCCAGGCGGCGGAAATGCGGAGCGCTCGCGCGATCGAGTACGTGAAGGACTTCGAACGCAGGCTGGAGCCGTATCGGGACGCGGCACCGGTGCGGGGGTATCGGGAGAAGGTGGCGGCGTTGGGGTGAGCCCTCAGGCCGCCTGTGGCAGCGTGGGTGCCGGATCCGCGCGGTGCATCGGCCCTGCCGCTCCCAGGTCCGCCAGGATCGCCGCCGCGGCCCGGTGGGCCGAGTGCAGGGCGCCCTGGACGGTGCTGGTGTCGCGGTGGTCGCCGCAGACGTAGAGGCCGGCCAGCAGGCGTACCGGGCGGCGCAGGTCGTGCGGGGGGCGCATCGTCGGTACCGCCTGGGGGGTGTGGTGCACGGCGAGCGTCTCCCAGCGGCGCGTCGAGGTGCCGTAGAGCCGCGAGAGGTGGATGCGGACTGCGGTGTCGACGCCGTCGGGCGGGGTGCCCAGCACGGTCGACGAGATCAGCACGCGGCCGGCCGGCGCGCGGCTCGGGTCGACGTTGCTGAGCACCGCCGTGTGCGCGACCGGTCCGCCGCGGTCGGCGTCCAGCAGCAGCGACGTGCCCGTCGTGAGGACCGCGGCCGGCTCGTCCGTGGTGTGGTGAACGACCGTCACCGGATGGAAGTCCGGCACCCTGAGCCCCGGCAGCAGCTCGGCCGCGGCCCGCGCGTCGGTCGCCAGCAGCACCGCACGGCAGCGGATCTCGCCGTGCTCGGCCGTGGTCACCGAGGTCGTGGACACGGAGGTGACCCGAACCCCGGTGCGCACGGTGCCGGGCGGCAGCGCGCCGGCCAGCAGCTCCGGCAGCACCTCCGCGCCGCCCTCCGGCACGCACAGCCGGCCGCTCGCGAAGGAGTGCAGCGCCAGGTCGGCGCACCGGCTGGACGTGGTCAGCTCCGGGTCGCACAGCAGCGCGGCGAGCAGCGGACGCAGGAAGCCGTCGATGGTCCGGGCGGGCACCCCGCGGGCCGCGAGCGCCTGTGCGGCGGGCAGTTCGGGCCGGGACAGCAGGCGTTCGACGGGAGTGGCGGCGATCCGGCCCAGGGCGGTGCCCAGGCGGGCCTGGTCGACCGCGCCGCCCACCGGCGCACCGGATCGGCCCGGTGCGGCCGCCGAGCCTCTGGGGGCGCTCGCCAGGGCGCGCACCACATGGAGTGCGCCCCTTGCGCTCCCTCCGGTCGCCGGTGCGCCCGCGCGGTGGGTATGTCCGTCGCGGTGCAGCAGCACGCCCGGCGCGAAGCGGCGCAGGGTGAGTGAGCCGAGCCCCGGAGTGCGCCGGAGCTCGGGATAGGACGTGGACAGCAGCTGTCCGATGCGATCGAGCCGGAAGCCGTCGACCTTCTCGGTCGACATGCGGCCGCCCACGTAAGGGGCGGCCTCCAGGACTACGGTCGTTACTCCTGCGCTGGTGAGCCGATGAGCCGCCGAGAGTCCGGCGGTTCCGGCTCCCACGATGACGACGTCCACCTGGTACGCGGGCTCAAGCACGAGGCCCCTCCTGTGGTTGCGCGGCCGGTGGAGACGTCATGCCCCCAACAGGCTCCAGGGATACCCGAGTTCGGATCGAGGTTAGGGCCGTGATCGGTCGGGAACAGTCGCGCATCAACAGGGCACGGTCGCACGGCGGTCGCATACGGTCACAAGAGGTCGCAGGAGAACCCAGGAGCTTCTTGACGTCATGTCAGGCCGCGTGCACGGCGTCCTCTCCGGCCGCGCGCACGGCGTCCTCTCCGGCCGCACGCACGGCGCCCTCTCAGGCCGCCCGGATCGCGTCGTCGATCCCCGGGAACGCAAAGGTGAACCCCGACTCCAGCAGCCGCTTCGGCACCACCCGCAGACTGCCCAGCACCTCCCCGGCCATCTCGCCCAGCACCGCCCGCAGCACCGGCGCCGGGACGGCGAACAGCGTCGGCCGGTGCAGCACCCGCCCCATCGCCTCGGTGATCTCACGGTTCGTCAGCGGCTGGGGCGCGGTCAGGTTGAACGGCCCGGACAGCGTGTCCTGGTCGATCAGATACCGGATCGCGGCGACCTCGTCGTGCAGCGCGACATACGACCAGTACTGGCGTCCGTCGCCCATCCGCCCCCCGAGCCCCGCCTTGAACAGCGGGAACAGCCGCCCCCAGGCCCCGCCGCCCCGCGCGACCACCAGACCCGTGCGCACGAACACCGTCCGCACGCCCGCCTCCTGCACGGGCTCCGCCGCCTCCTCCCACTCCACGCACAGCGACGGCAGGAACCCGTCCCCGGGCGGCGCGTCCTCGTCCACGGCCCGGTCGCCCGTGTCGCCGTAGATGCCGATCGCGCTGCCGTTCACGAAGACTCGCGGCGGGATGTCCAGCGAGGCCACCGCCTCCGCCAGCGCCGCCGTGCCGAGCACCCGGCTGTCCCGGACCAGCCGCTTGTACTCCGGTGTCCAGCGCCGGTCGCCGATCCCCGCCCCCGCGAGGTTCACCACCGCGTCGCAGCCGACCAGCCCGGCCGCGTCCACCTGCTGCCGCTCGGGGTCCCAGCGGACCTCGCTCCCGTCCCGGGGCGCACGGCGGACCAGGCGCACCACCTCGTGCCCGTCCGCGGTCAGGGACCGCACCAGGGCGCTGCCGATGAGACCCGACGCACCGGCCACGGCGATTCTTGAACGTTCCATGACCTCAGCATGCGCCGCCGGTCTGCAGGATGCGCGTAAAAACGCGTGGGTCGGCGTCATCCGCCGTCATAGGGTGGCCGTCATGCCGGAGCCGTCCATACGCATCGCCCTGCCGGCCGACGACGAGGAGCTGACCTTCCTCGACAAGGTCACGTGGTCCACCCTGCACGCGGTCACGCCGGAGCCGCAGCCGCCGTACGACCCCTTCTTCAGCGAGCGGCACAGCCCCGAGGACACGCTCGTCGCCGAACTCGACGGACGCATCGTCGGTTATGTCCGCCTCGGCTTCCCGACCTCGCTCGCCGTGAACGCGCACGTACGGCAGATCCAGGGACTCGCCGTCCATGACGACGCCCGCGGCAGGGGCATCGGCCGGGCGCTGATCCGGGCCGCGATCGAGGAGGCGCGCAGCCGCGGCGCACGCCGCATCACCCTGCGCGTGCTCGGGCACAACACTCTGGCGCGCGGGCTCTACGAGTCCGAGGGGTTCGTGGTCGAGGGCGTCCAGCCGGAGGAGTTCCTGCTCGACGGCGTGTTCGTCGACGACGTGCTCATGGGCCGTGCCCTGTGAGCCGCCCTACGACGTGACCAGTTGGCCCGTGTCCACCGGCGCCGTCGCCGTGGCCGCGTGTCCGGCGTCGCTCGCCACCTCGGCCGCCGTCAGCACGTACCCCGTCTCGGCGTCCGAGGTGGAGCGGGCGAAGACCACACCGAACACCCGCCCGTCGGTGGTCAGCAGCGGGCCGCCGGAGTTGCCCGGCCGGACCGTCGAGCGGATCGAGTAGATCTCCCGGGTGACCGTGTGGTTGTTGTAGATGTTCTGCCCGGTCGCCCGCACCCGGTTCGCCACCGTCGCCGCCTGCAGGTTCAGGTTGCCGTCCTGCGGATAGCCCGCGACCACCGCCGAGTCGCCGCGCGCGGCGCTCCGGTCGAACCGCAGCACCGGGGCGCGCAGTTCGGGCACGTACAGCACCGCCACGTCCCGGTCGGGGTCGAAGAGCACCACCCGGGCCTCGTACGACCGCCCGACCCCGCCCACCCGCACGCTCGGGTGGTCGATGCCCGCCACCACGTGGGCGTTCGTCATCACGTGCCGCGACGCGTACACGAAGCCGCTGCCCTCCCGGCCCTCGGTGCCGGAGGCGCCCTCGATCTTCACCGTGCTCCGCTTGGCGGCCTCGGTCGCGGCCGGCGTGACACTGTCGCCCGTGGGCCGGGGCACCTGGGCCGTCGACTCGTTCTCGAACGGGTTGAAGACCTGCGGGAAGCCCGCCTCGGTCAGCGCGGACGTCGCCCGCGAGAACCACACGGGGGTCGTCTCCGGCATCGTCTGCTGCACCGCGCCCAGCAACGCCGAGTTCCGTATGGCCGTCGTCAGGGTCTGCGACGAGGACGCGCCCAGCACGCTCGCCGCGACCCAGGCCACGATCAGCACCGCGACCGAGTTGGCCGCGGCACCCCCTATGCCGTCCGCGACCCGCAGCGGGCCCCGGCCCTCCCGGTCCAGCTCCCGCCGCAGCCGCAGCGCCAGCCGGCCCGCCAGCTCGTGCCCCACCACCCCCGGGACCAGCACCGTCAGCACCGCCAGCACCGTCGCGGCCGACGAGCCGCGCGCCGCCATGCCGGTCACCCACGGCAGCACCCACACACCGACGACCGCGCCGCCCACGAACCCCGCCAGGGACACACATCCGGCCACCAGCCCGCGCCGGTAACCGGACGCCGCGTAGACGAGGATCACCAGTGCGAGCACCAGGTCGAGCAGGTCCACGGAGCCGCCTTTCTCTCGGACCCCCTAATACGGCCGGGGCGGGCCCGATGATCAGTCACGTTCGTGCGAGAGCGGCCACCGGACGGCGAACCGGCCACGTGTGCGTATATCCCCAGAAACGTCCTCCACCAGGACGATGGTTCCACCGGGTGGCACAGCACACATCGCGAGCCCGGCGGACCGGCCCGACAGTGGGCTCATGCCTGTCTTCCGAAGATCGCGAGGGACACGGAAGCGGCGGGCCGTGCGCGTGCCCAGTTCCGTACTGGTGCTGCTGGGCTGTCTGCCCGGCCTGACCGCCGTCCTCACGCTGGTCCTGTTCGCCCGCGGCGTCGAGCGCCCCGTCGAGGTCCGGATCGGCCGGCCCGCCGCGGACCGGCCCCAGCAGGCCCACCGCGCCCCCCGGCCGCTGATCGTGCCCCGTGCCGCCTGGCTGGACAGCACCGCGGCCACGCACAGCCAGCCGCCCCCGCGCTACGACGACAAGGTGGTCGCCGTCTTCGTCCACCACACCGACTCGCCCAACCACTACGACTGCGCCGAGGCGCCCCGCATCATCCGCGACCTCTACGCCGGCCAGACCGGCCCCCGCAGCTGGGACGACATCGGCTACAACTTCCTCGTCGACCGCTGCGGCACCATCTACGAAGGCCGCGCCGGAGGAGTCGACCGGCCCGTCACCGGCGCCCACACCCAGGGCTTCAACCACCGCACCACCGGCATCGCCGCCCTCGGCACCTTCACCGCAGGCGTCGCCGTGCCGCAGGCCATGACCGACGCGATCGCCACCCTCGCCGCCTGGAAGCTCGGCCTCGCCGACGTCGACCCGCGCTCCCGCACCCGCCTGGTCTCCAGCAACGGCCTCAGCCGCTACAAGGCCGGCAGCACCGTCACCCTGCCCGCCGTGGCCGGCCACAACGACGGCTTCATGACCAGCTGCCCGGGCGCCGCCCTGTCCGCCAGGCTCCCGGAGATCAGGCAGACTGCCGCCCGCCTGCAGGGCCGCGTCCCCGCCGGACCCGTGCCCACAGGAACGCCACAGGCGACTCACCGCACCCCCTGAGGTCGCCGCCCTACCGTCGAGGCACGCACTCAGCGGGAGATGCGCCGACTGGAGGTGGGGACACGATGAGCGCTCGTACGCGGCAGCAGGACGAGCAGGCCCGGCAGTCCGGGCCGGCGGGCTCCGTGTGGGCGCGGGCGGTGCGCCGCCCCTGGACCGTCGTCTGCGTGGTCGCGGCGGTCGTGGTCGGACCGGCCGCCGCGACGGCCTCGGCACTCGACCGGGCCAACGCGGCGCCCCCGTTGCACGCGCCCGGAGTCAGCTCTTGAAACGCGCCGAAAGCTTGGGATACAGCTCGGCGAGGGCCGCCTCGTTCTCGAAGTCGATCGGGGTGCCCTCCGGTTCGTCGCTCGTGGACGCGATGCCGAGGTCCGGGGCGACGGTGCCGGTGAGCTGCTCGTACGCCTCGTCCGCCGCGTACCCCAGCTCCTCGCCGTCGCCGTCGATCTCCTCGTCGAAGTCCTCCAGCAGCTCCGCCAGCGAGTCCGGGCTGTGCAGGGCGCCCTCGAAGACCTCCCGGCCCTGGCCGATGAGCCAGCAGCGGAAGTAGTCGAACGCGTCGTCGCTGGCCCCGCCCAGCAGCACCCAGGCGGCGCCCCACAGGTCCCAGTGGTAGGCGCGGTTGTAGCGGGACTCGAAGTGCCGGGCGAAGTCCAGGACCGTCTCCGGGTCCAGCTGGAGCAGCCGGTCCACGAGCAGGTCGGCCTGCTCCTCGGGGTCGCCCTCGGCGGCCTCGCGGGTGGTGTCGATCAGCTCCCAGAACTCCGACTCTTCCATCACGGGTCCAGCATCGGGCCTGAGCCGGTGGGGCGCACGCGGAGTGGGGCGGATCGTTACCTCCCGTACAGAGCGCCGAGGCGTACGGCATCGCGCAGGAACCGCTCCCGCAGACTCTCCGGCGCCAGCACCTCGACCTCCGGTCCCAGCGCCGTCAGCTGGGTGTGCGCGACCTCCTCCGACTCCACCGGCAGGGTCACCGCCACCCACCCCTCCCCGTCCGGGGCACCCGAGCCCGCCAACGCCTCCCGAGCGGAAGCGGGATCGACGGCGTACGGAAGTCTTCGCACCCCGGCCTGCGACAGCCGTACGACGACCTCGGCGTGCAGGATCGACCGGGCGAACCGCTCGGCCTGCTCGGCCCAGTAGCGGGGCAGGTCGAACTCCGGGTCACGGCTGAAGCGCTCGTCGCGGGCCTCGGCGGCGTCGAACCGGTCGATCCGGTACGTCCGGAAGGCGCCGCCGTCGCCCACCCGCGCACACAGGTACCAGACACCCGCCTTCAGCACGAGCCCGTACGGCTCCAGATCTCGCTCGACAACCGCGGCAGCTTCATTGGCGCTCCGCCTCCGGGGCGCCTCAGCCGGTGCCGCGCCGGGGCGCCGGTAGACGGACCCGATCCGCCGGTCGTCCCACACCGCCTCGGCGATCACGGGCAGCAGCGCGGGTGTCTCCGGCTCCCGGAACCAGGCGGGCGCGTCCAGATGGAACCGCTGGGCCGCGCTGTCCGGGGCGTCCCGCAGACAGGGCAGCAGGGCCGCGGAGACCTTCAGCCGGGCCGCGGAGGCCACGTCGTCCAGCCCCATCTCCCGCAGCGCCCCCGGCACCCCGCTCAGGAACAGGGCCTCGGCCTCGCTGCGCGCCAGCCCCGTCAGCCGCGTGCGGTACCCGCCGATCAGCCGGTACCCGCCGGCCCGCCCCCGGTCGGCGTACACGGGCACCCCGGCCTCCGACAGCGCCTGCGCGTCCCGCGTGACCGTCCGCTCCGACACCTCCAGCTCCCGGGCCAGCTCGGCGGCGGTCATGGAGGGGCGGGACTGGAGGAGAAGCACCATCTTGATGAGCCGGGCCGCACGCATGCGTCTCATGATGCCGAGGGCCACTGACAAAGAAGGGGTACGGCAGCTTGCCGTACCCCTTCTCAGGACTCAGGTGACTACAGCCCGTACTTCTCCCGGGCTTCCTTCACCGCGGTCGCCTTGACCTCGCCGCGCTTGGCGAGCTGGGCCAGGGCCGCGACGACGATCGACTGGGCGTCGACGCCGAAGTGGCGGCGGGCCGCCTCGCGGGTGTCGGACAGGCCGAAGCCGTCGGCGCCCAGCGAGGACCAGTCCTGCTCGACCCACTGCGCGATCTGGTCCGGGACCTGGCGCATGTAGTCGGAGACGGCCAGGACCGGGCCCTCGGCGCCCTGCAGCGCCTGGCGGACGTACGGCACCCGCTCCTCGCCGCGCAGCAGGGCCGCGTCGGCCTCCATCGCGTCGCGGCGCAGCTCGGACCAGGAGGTCGCGGACCACACGTCGGCGGCCACGCCCCACTCCTCGGCGAGCAGCTGCTGCGCCTCAAGGGCCCAGTGGATCGCCGTGCCGGAGCCGAGCAGCTGGATGCGCGGGGCGTTGGCCGGGGCGGTCACGCCCGCGGACTCCGCCGTGTTGAAGCGGTACAGACCCTTGACGATGCCCTCGTCGATACCGAGCCCGGCCGGCTTGGCCGGCTGCGGCAGCGGCTCGTTGTAGACCGTCAGGTAGTAGAAGACGTTCTGGTCCTCGCCCGGCTTGGCCTCGCCGTACATTCGGCGCAGACCCTCACGGACGAGCACCGCGATCTCGTAGGCGAAGGCGGGGTCGTAGGTGAGCGCGGCCGGGTTGGTGGCGGCGATCACGGGGGAGTGGCCGTCGGCGTGCTGGAGGCCCTCGCCCGTCAGGGTCGTACGGCCTGCCGTCGCGCCGACGAGGAAGCCGCGGCCGAGCTGGTCGCCGAGCTGCCACATCTGGTCGGCCGTGCGCTGCCAGCCGAACATCGAGTAGAAGATGTAGAAGGGGATCATCGCTTCGCCGTGCGTGGCGTACGCGCTGGACGCGGCGATGAAGTCGGCCATCGAACCGGCCTCGGTGATCCCCTCGTTGAGGATCTGGCCGTTCTTGGCCTCCTTGTAGTACATCAGCTGGTCGCGGTCGACCGGCTCGTACGTCTGGCCCTTGGGCGAGTAGATGCCCAGGGACGGGAAGAGGCTCTCCATGCCGAAGGTGCGCGCCTCGTCGGGGACGATCGGCACCCAGCGCTTACCGGTCTCCTTGTCGCGGACCAGGTCCTTGACCAGGCGGACGAAGGCCATCGTGGTGGCCACGTTCTGGGAGCCGGAGCCCTTGTCGAAGGAGGCGAAGGCCTTCTCGGCGGGGGCGGGCAGCGGGGCCAGCGCGTGCGTGCGGCGGGCCGGGGCCGGGCCGCCGAGGGCCGCTCGGCGCTCCTGGAGGTAGCGGACCTCGGGGGAGTCCGCGCCCGGGTGGCCGTAGGGCACCTGGCCGTCGGCGAAGTCGCTGTCCTTGATCGGCAGGCCGAGCAGGTCCCGCATCGTCTTGAACTCGTCCACCGTCAGCTTCTTCATCTGGTGGTTGGCGTTCTTCGACGCGAAGCCCTCGCCGAGGGTGTGGCCCTTGACCGTCTGGGCCAGGATCACGGTCGGCGCGCCCTTGTGCTCGACGGCGGCCTTGTACGCGGCGTAGACCTTGCGGGCCTCGTGACCACCGCGGGAGAGGTGGAAGCACTCGAGGATCTTGTCGTCGCTCAGCAGCTTCGCCATCTCGACGAGCGCCGGGTCCTTGCCGAAGAAGTCGGCGCGGATGTAGGCGGCGTCGCGGGTCTGGTACGTCTGGATCTGCGCGTCCGGTACCTCGCGCAGGCGGCGTACCAGCGCGCCGGTGGTGTCGAGCTGGAACAGCTCGTCCCAGGCCGAGCCCCACAGCGTCTTGATGACGTTCCAGCCGGCGCCGCGGAACTGGGCCTCCAGCTCCTGCACGATCTTGAAGTTGGCGCGGACCGGGCCGTCGAGGCGCTGCAGGTTGCAGTTGATGACGAAGGTGAGGTTGTCCAGCTCCTCACGGGCGGCGAGCGCGAGGGCCGCCGTCGACTCCGGCTCGTCCATCTCGCCGTCGCCGAGGAACGCCCACACGTGCGAGGCGGAGACGTCCTTGATGCCGCGGTTGGTGAGGTACCGGTTGAAGCGCGCCTGGTAGATCGCGGAGAGCGGGCCGAGGCCCATCGACACCGTCGGGAACTCCCACAGCCAGGGCAGGCGGCGCGGGTGCGGGTAGGAGGGCAGGCCGTTGCCGCCGGACTCCTGGCGGAAGTTGTCGAGGTGGCCCTCGTTCAGCCGGCCGTCCAGGAAGGCGCGGGCGTAGATGCCGGGGGAGGCGTGGCCCTGGATGTAGAGCTGGTCGCCGGACCCGTCGGCCTCCTTGCCCTGGAAGAAGTGGTTGAAGCCCGTCTCGTAGAGCCAGGCCGCGGAGGCGAAGGTGGCGATGTGGCCGCCGACGCCGTACTTCGAGCCGCGGGTCACCATGGCGGCCGCGTTCCAGCGGTTCCACGCGGTGATCCGGGCCTCCATCGCCTCGTCACCGGGAACGGTCGGCTCGGCGGCGGTGGGGATGGTGTTGACGTAGTCGGTCTCGAGGAGCTTCGGCAGCGCGATGCCGCCCGCCTCGGCGCGCTCCAGCGTGCGCCGCATCAGGTAGGCGGCGCGGTGCGGCCCGGCCTCCCTGGCGACGGCGTCCAGGGAGGCCCGCCATTCGGCGGTCTCCTCGGGGTCGCGGTCGGGGAGCTGGTCGAGCGCGCTCGGCTGGATGGCGTTGGGGTCGGTCATGTCGCCGCCTTCCTCAGTCGAAGGGGGTTCCCTCATCGGTAAGGGTTCGGGGGTGCCCTAGGTCTTTGGCAGGACAGGGCTAGGACTTCGGTGGAAGTCCGTCGGCGACTGTAACTCCCTGATCGATGATCGATCAAAGCCTTGAGGGGTAAAACTTCTCGATTACGAGAAAGTAGGCACCCGGTGCCTTCGGTGATGGCACCGGGTGACGCTGAAGCGCCTTGTTTTCGCAGGTGGGGCGGCGTATGAGCGGAGGTGCGCTCTACTGAATCAAGCCCGCGGCGCGCAGCCGAGCACGTGGGCCTTCACCAGCTCCGCGATCCTCGGATCCCGGCGCTTGAAGGCCTGCACCAGCTCCTCGTGCTCCTCCGCGTACGACTGCTGCACCGTGCCCAGCCAGCGGATGGAGAGGGCCGTGAAGACCTCGATGCCCAGGCCCTCCCAGGTGTGGAGCAGCACCGAGTTGTGCGCGGCGCGCACGAGTTCGCGGTGGAAGCCGACCGTGTGGCGGACCTGGGCCGTGCCGTCGGCGTTGCGGTCGGCCTCGTACAGGGCGAGGACGTGGGGCTCCAGGGCCGAGCAGTCCTCCGCGAGGCGGTCGGCCGCCAGCTCCGCCGCGATGGCCTCCAGACCGGCTCGGACCGGGTAGCTCTCCTCCAGGTCGGCCGCCGTCAGGCTGCGTACGCGGACGCCCTTGTTCGGCGCCGACTCGATCAGCCGCAGCGACTCCAGCTCGCGCAGCGCTTCACGCACCGGGGTCTGGCTGACCTCCAGCTCGGTGGCGATCCGTCGCTCCACGATGCGCTCGCCCGGCTGCCAGCGACCGCTGACGATTCCCTCCACGATGTGCTCGCGGATCTGTTCGCGCAGCGAGTGGATGACGGGCGCGGTCATGGAGGCTCCTTCGGGAGGGCTGACGTTTAGACAATACGGCGGGTTCGCTCCGTGGGCAGGGCGTGTGGGGGTGCTTTTGTGCAGGTGAGACGAGCCTTACACGCCGAGCATCCCGACAAACACGAACACCCCGTCCGGAAAGCTCCGGACGGGGTGTCGTACTGCCGTGCAGCGCAGGCGCCTTACAGGCCGAGCTCGACCTCGAACTCGCCCGCCTCCAGGATCGCCTTGACCGCCGTCAGGTAACGGGCCGCGTCGGCGCCGTCGACCAGGCGGTGGTCGTAGGAGAGGGTCAGGTAGGTCATGTCGCGGACGCCGATGACCGTGCCCTCCTCGGTCTCGATGACGGCCGGACGCTTGACCGTGGCACCGATGCCGAGGATCGCGACCTGGTTCGGCGGCACGATGATCGTGTCGAACAGCGCGCCACGCGAACCGGTGTTGGAGATGGTGAAGGTCGCGCCGGACAGCTCGTCCGGGGTGATCTTGTTGGCGCGGACCTTGCCCGCCAGGTCGGCCGTGGCCTTGGCGATGCCGGCGATGTTCAGGTCGCCCGCACCCTTGATGACCGGGGTCATCAGGCCCTTCTCCGAGTCCACCGCGATACCGATGTTCTCGGTGTCGAAGTAGCTGATCGTGCCCTCGGCCTCGTTGATCCGGGCGTTGATGACCGGGTGGGCCTTCAGCGCCTGGGCGGCGGCCTTGACGAAGAACGGCATCGGGGAGAGCTTGACGCCCTCGCGGGCGGCGAAGGAGTCCTTCGCCTTGCCGCGCAGCTTCATCAGGCGGGTGACGTCGACCTCGACGACCGACGACAGCTGGGCCTGCTCGTGCAGCGCCTTGACCATGTTGTCGCCGATGACCTTGCGGATGCGGGGCATCTTGACGGTCTGGCCACGCAGCGGGGAGACCTCCAGCGCCGGGGCCTTCTTGGCGGCGGCCGGAGCGGCGGCCGGAGCCGGAGCAGCGGCGGCGGCCTTCGCGGCCTCGGCGGCGGCGATGACGTCCTGCTTGCGGATGCGGCCGCCGACGCCGGTGCCCTTGACGGTGGCCAGGTCGACGCCGTTCTCGGCGGCGAGCTTGCGCACCAGCGGGGTGACGTAGGCGCCCTCGTCGGTCGGCTGGGCGGCGGCCGGAGCGGCCGGAGCCGGGGTGACCGGGGCCGGAGCCACCGGCGCGGGGGCCGGGGCGGCCGGAGCCGGGGCGGCGGCGACCGGGGCGGGCGCGGGCGCCGGAGCGGCCGGGGCCACGGGGGCGGCCGGAGCCGGAGCCGGGGCCGGAGCAGCGGGGGCCGGAGCCGGGGCGGCGGGGGCCGGGGCCGGGGCGGCGGGGGCCGGGGCGGCGGCCGGAGCCGCACCCGCGGCGCCGATGACGGCGAGCTTGGCGCCGACCTCGGCGGTCTCGTCCTCGCCGACCACGATCTCCAGGAGCACGCCGGAGGCGGGCGCCGGGATCTCGGTGTCGACCTTGTCCGTGGAGACCTCGAGCAGCGGCTCGTCGGCCTCGACGGAGTCACCGACCGACTTCAGCCAGCGGGTGACGGTGCCCTCGGTGACGGACTCACCGAGCGCGGGCAGGACCACGTCCGTGCCGGTGGCGCCACCGGCCGGGGCGGCAGCGGGGGCGGGGGCCGGTGCGGCCGGGGCCGCGGGGGCCTCGGCGACCGGCGCCGGGGCGGGCTCGGCGACCGGGGCCGCAGCCTCGGCGGCCGCGGGGGCCGGAGCGGCAGCGGGCGCACCCGTGCCGTCGTCGATGACCGCCAGCTCGGCGCCGACCTCGACGGTCTCGTCCTCGGCGACCTTGATGGAGGCCAGCACGCCGGCGGCGGGCGAGGGGATCTCGGTGTCGACCTTGTCGGTCGACACCTCGAGCAGCGGCTCGTCGGCCTCGACGCGCTCGCCTTCGGCCTTCAGCCAGCGGGTGACAGTGCCCTCGGTGACGCTCTCACCGAGCGCCGGAAGGGTTACGGAAACCGCCATGGTTTCGGTTTCTCCTTACGAATTTGCGGAAGTCTGTGTCGTCGCGCCCGTGGACCGAAGGCTCAGTCGTGGGAGTGCAGGGGCTTGCCGGCGAGCGCCAGGTGCGCCTCGCCCATCGCCTCGTTCTGCGTCGGGTGGGCGTGGATGAGCTGGGCGACCTCGGCCGGCAGCGCCTCCCAGTTGTAGATCAGCTGGGCCTCGCCGACCTGCTCACCCATGCGGTCGCCGACCATGTGGACGCCGACCACGGCACCGTCCTTCACCTGGACGAGCTTGATCTCGCCCGCGGTGTTCAGGATCTTGCTCTTGCCGTTGCCCGCCAGGTTGTACTTCAGAGCGACGACCTTGTCCGCGCCGTAGATCTCCTTGGCCTTGGCCTCGGTGATACCGACGGAGGCGACCTCCGGGTGGCAGTACGTCACCCGCGGGACACCGTCGTAGTCGATCGGAACGACCTTCAGACCGGCCAGACGCTCCGCCACCAGGATGCCCTCGGCGAAGCCGACGTGCGCGAGCTGGAGGGTCGGGACGAGGTCACCGACGGCGGAGATGGTCGGAACGTTGGTGCGCATGTACTCGTCGACCAGGACGTAGCCCCGGTCCATGGCGACACCCTGCTCCTCGTAGCCGATGCCCTGGGAGACCGGACCGCGGCCGACGGCGACGAGGAGGACCTCGGCCTCGAACTCCTTGCCGTCCGCGAGGGTGACCTTCACACCGTCCTGGGTGTACTCGGCCTTCTGGAAGAAGGTGCCCAGGTTGAACTTGATGCCGCGCTTGCGGAACGCGCGCTCAAGAAGCTTGGAGGAGTTCTCGTCCTCGACCGGGACGAGGTGCTTGAGGCCCTCGATGACCGTGACGTCCGAGCCGAAGGACTTCCACGCCGAGGCGAACTCGACACCGATGACACCGCCGCCGAGGATGATCGCGGACTTGGGCACGCGGTCCAGGACGAGGGCGTGGTCGGACGAGATGATCCGGTTGCCGTCGATCGCCAGGCCCGGCAGCGACTTCGGCACGGAGCCGGTCGCCAGCAGGACGTGGCGGCCCTGGACGCGCCGGCCGTTCACGTCGACGGAGGTCGGGGAGGACAGACGGCCCTCACCCTCGATGTAGGTCACCTTGCGGGAGGCGATCAGGCCCTGCAGACCCTTGTACAGGCCGGCGATGACACCGTCCTTGTACTTGTGGACGGCCGGGACGTCGATGCCCTCGAAGGTGGCCTTGACGCCGAACTGCTCGCTCTCGCGAGCCTGGTCGGCGATCTCGCCCGCGTGCAGCAGGGCCTTGGTGGGGATGCAACCCCGGTGCAGGCAGGTGCCGCCGACCTTGTCCTTCTCGATCAGGGCGACGTCCAGGCCCAGCTGCGCCCCGCGCAGGGCCGCGGCGTAACCACCGCTACCACCGCCGAGGATCACTAGGTCGAAAACGGTGCTGGCGTCGTTCGCCACGTCACGTCCTCCATGCATGTGCGCCTTACGCCGATCTCCGATGACCGGCGGGCGGCTGGTGTCCGGCCGCTTGATGCTTCGGCCCTTCGGTGGGGGCCCTGTCCTGCCGGGCTCCATCTTTGCACTTGTTCGAGGCGGACGAGACGCCGGGCCGGGGTGTGACACATCGCACTGGTGGCGAGCAACAGGACAAAACGGCTCCGGAGTGAAGAACACCCCGGAGCCGTTACGGCAAAGGAATCAACCTCAGCCGAGGTCACCCGCCGCGGTGAGCTCCGCGAGCCGCACCAGCGTCCGCACCCCGCTGCCCGTACCACCCTTCGGCGTGTAACCGAATGCACCGCCCTCGTTGAAGGCCGGCCCGGCGATGTCCAGGTGCGCCCAGGTGATGCCCTCGCCGACGAACTCCTTCAGGAACAGACCGGCGACCAGCCCGCCGCCCATCCGCTCACCCATGTTCGCGAGGTCGGCGACGGGGGAGTCCATCCCCTTGCGCAGGTGCTCCGGCAGCGGCATCGGCCACGCCGGCTCGCCGACCTCCTCCGCGGCCTCGTACACCGCCGTGCGGAAGGCGTCGTCGTTGGCCATGACCCCGAACGTCCGGTGGCCCAGCGCCAGCACCATCGCGCCGGTCAGCGTGGCCACGTCCACGATCGCGTCCGGCTTCTCCAGCGAGGCCGCCCACAGCGCGTCGGCCAGGACCAGCCGGCCCTCGGCGTCGGTGTTGAGCACCTCGACGGTCTTGCCGCTGAACATGCGCAGCACGTCACCGGGGCGCACGGCGGAGCCGGAGGGCATGTTCTCGGCCAGCGCCAGCCAGCCGGTGATGTTGACCTCCAGGCCGAGGCGGGCGGCGGCGACGACCGCGGCGAACACGGCGGCGGCACCGCTCATGTCGCATTTCATCGTCTCGTTGTGACCGGCCGGCTTCAGCGAGATGCCGCCCGAGTCGTAGGTGATGCCCTTGCCGACGAAGGCCAGGTGCTTCTCCGCGTTCGGGTGCGTGTACGACAGCTTGACCAGGCGCGGGGTCGCGACCGAACCGCCGCCGACGCCCATGATGCCGCCGTAGCCGCCCTTGACCAGGGCCTTGTCGTCGAGCACCTGCACCTTGAGGCCGTGCTCCTTGGCCGCGGCCTGCACCTGGGCGGCGAAGGCCGCCGGGGTGAGGTCGTTCGGCGGCATGTTGATCAGGTCACGGGAGCGGTTCAGCTCCTCGGCGACCGCGACGGCGCGGGCCACGGCGCTCTTGTGGGCCGCGTCCCGCGGCTTGCCGCCGAGCAGCGCGGCCTCGGCCAGCGGCGCCTTGCCGTTCTTGGCCTTGGCGTCCTTGCCGGAGTCCTTGTACGCGTCGAAGGCGTAGGCGCCGAGCAGGACGCCCTCCCCGATCGCGCCGACGGCGCCCGCGTCGTCGATGGGCAGCGCGAACACGGCCTTCTTGGACCCGGCGAGCGTACGGGCGGCCAGGCCGGCGGCCTTGCGCAGCGCCTCGGCGTCGTAACCGGCGTCCTTCTCGGGCTCCGCGCCCAGGCCCACCGCCACCACGAGCGGCGCCTTGAAGCCGGCCGGGGCGGGCAGTTTCGTCAGCTCGCCCTCGGCACCCGAGGCACCGAGGGTCTCCAGGACGCCGGCCAGCCTGCCGTCGTACGCGTTGTCCACGGCGTCGGCGCCGGGCGCGACGACGGGTCCCTTGGCGCCCTTGGCGACACCGATCACGATCGCGTCGGCCCGGAGGCCGGGCGCCGCGGCGGTGCTGAGAGTCAGAGCAGTCACGGTGGTGAAATCTCGCTTCCGATGTGAAGTTGCTGTGGCCGATGAGGGGTGGGTCGACCGGGCCCGAGAGCCGACCCTAGGTCCAGGCCTGGGGGCATGTGGCAACCGGGGCCTTCACCCTGTCGGCGAACACCCGTGACGAGACTACGCGCGTGCGACCGTTCGCTCATGCCTGCGGGTGTTCACCTGTGCGTGGCGTCGTAGCCACTTCTCACCCCCGGACGTCGGTGAGCTGAGCCACTCTCATCGGGTTCCGACGGGCCGGCTGCCCGCAGATTCGCATGATTTCCGCTGATCTTCCACGGTTTCGCCGCGGAGGATCCCCTGGAGACGGCCCTGGAGCCGTGCGGAATACCCACGGCATTCCGCAGGCCGAGGACGTGCGGAGCAACTCGCCCTCTCTGCGGGAGAGTTGCGGCTCCGCTGCCCAGCCCCGCACCGGCTGCACCTAGGGGGTGTCTTCTGGATCATGCCGGCGACGCGGGGTCTGGCACGCACATCTGCCGCGTTGTCGTCGGTTGCCGACGCTCCGCGTCGACGCCCTCCTCCGCCTTGCAGCTGCACGCACCAGACCCCGCTCGGGTCGGCCGGTAAGGCACCGCTTCTTCCGCCGGCCTGATCCAGAAGACACCCCCTAGCGGCCCAGCGACAGCACCACGAGCGCGGCCGTCGCCGCCGTCTCCGCGAGGGCGCCGAAGACGTCCCCGGTGACACCGCCGAAGCGGCGGGTGCAGCGGCGCAGCAGGAGTTCCGCGGTGGCGAGGGACAGCAGGACCGCGGCCGCCGCGCGGAGGGCGCCGTACGGGCCCTGGGCCGTACCCCAGGCGGCCGAGACGATCGTGAAGGCTGCCGTGACGGCCAGCGCGCCCGGTACCGGCACCACGCCGGCGACCGCCGCCCCGAGACCCTCCGGACGGGCCGCGGGCACCCCGGTGCGCGCGGCCAGGGTGAGCGCGAGCCGCGCCGCGACCGCCGAGGTCACCGCCGCGGCGGCGCCCCGCACCCAGGAGTCGGCGTAGAGCTGCGCCAGCACGGCGACCTGGGCCAGCAGCACCAGGACGAGGGTCAGCACCCCGAACGGCCCGATGTCCGACTGCTTCATGATCCGCAGCGCGTCCTCCGCGGGCTTGCCGCTGCCGAGCCCGTCCGCCGTGTCCGCGAGCCCGTCGAGGTGCAGACCGCGGGTCAGCGCGGCCGGCACGGCGACGGAGGCGACGGCGGCGAGCAACGGGCCGGCACCCAGCAGGAGCAGCAGCAGCCCGAGCCCCGCCGCGCAGCAGCCGACGACCAGTCCGACGACCGGGGCGTTCAGCATGCCCTCGCGGGCGGCCTCCCTGTCCCACCGGTGCACCCGGACGGGCAGCACGGAGAGCGTGCCGAAGGCGAAGCGGAGGCCGTCGAGAGGGGAGGACTTGAGCACCGGCGCAGGTTACCGGGCCGTCGCCGGGCTCCCCACCGGGGCCGGGACTAAAGTGCGCACATGGGGCACTGGTGGGAGCGGAACATCCTGGAGCCGGGGAAGCTCCCGCTGCTGCTGGCCCTGGCCGCCTTCGTCGTCACCTTCCTCGTCACGCGGGTGATCGTCCGGCTGATCCGGGCCGGCAGGGGCCCCTTCGGCAACGTCGAGGCGGGCGGGCTGCACATCCATCACGTGGTCCCCGGGGTCGTCCTCACCGTCGCCGGCGGCTTCGGCGCCGTCGCCAGCGGGTCGTCGCAGGGCGCGGGCATGGCCATCTCCGCGGTCGTCTTCGGCATGGGGGTGGGGCTCGTCCTGGACGAGTTCGCGCTGATCCTGCACCTCGACGACGTCTACTGGACCGAGGAGGGCCGGCAGAGTGTCGAGGTCGTCGTGCTCACCGCCGCCCTCGTCGGCCTGCTGCTCGCCGGGTTCGCGCCGTTCGGCGTCAACGACCTGTCCGCGGAGGAACTCCAGGACCGGGGCACGGTCATCGCCAACATCGCGGGGAACTTCCTCCTCTCCCTGATCGCCCTGAGCAAGGGCAAGATGCGGGTCGCGATCTTCGGCGTGATCGTGCCGCTGGTCGCGCTGGTCGGTGCCGTCCGCCTGGCCCGCCCGGACTCGCCCTGGGCCCGTCGTTTCTACGGCCGCCGCCCCCGCGCCCGAGCCAGGGCGATCCTGCGCGCCTACCGCCACGACCGCCGCTGGGCCGGTCCCCGCCGCACCCTTCAGGACTGGATCGGCGGCAAGCCCGACCCGCGCCCGGTCCGCCTGCCCGACCGCCACTGACCGGGCCGCGGCAGCCGCCCGTACCGGTGCCGCACCGCCGCCACCAGGCACAGCGTCCCCACACCCATCAGCGCGGCCAGGTGCTCCTTGCCCGCCAGGTTCTCCTTGAGCAGCACCTCGACCACCATCGACAGCGTCACCGCGCCCGCCGTCGCATAGGCGCCGTACCGCCAGCTCACATAGACGGCGAGCCCCACCACGGCCGCCGACGGACCGGTGTCCACGACCTGCGCGTCCGTCCAGGGCAGACCGAACGGGGCATGGGCGCCGAGCGTGACGCCCACGCGCGCGTACAGCGTCCCGGCGAGCGTGGCCACGTACGCGATGGCCAGCGTCCGCCACCAGCCCAGACACACCTCGGCGATGCCGAACACGAACAGGATCTGCGCGAGCGCCCCCCACACGGGCAGGTCCAGCGCCGGGACGAACAGCGACAGGGGAGTGCGCAGCAGCGCCGGCCCCAGCGGGTCCTCCGCCCGTACGGCCCCCGTGTTCTGCACGATCTGGTAGCCCCACGGCCGGTTCTGCACGAACTGCAGCAGCGCGGTCAGGCACACCACCCCGAGCGTCATGGGGATCGCCCGCCAGCGGCGCTTGAGCAGGGGCTCGCGCACGGTGACGTACAGCAGCCCCCACTCGGCTCGGGCCCAGTGGGCGAGCGTCCTCATCAAACGTTCCTCATCGGTGCGTGTCCAGGTGCCTGCGGTGCAGGCCCCCCAGGAAGCCCTCCGCACGCGCCGACGCGAGGCCGATGCGCGGCAGGTCCGCGCTCTTCTCGAAGAGCAGGAACCGCGGCTCCCAGATGGGCCGGTACTTGGCGTTGGCGCGGTACAGCGACTCGATCTGCCACCAGCGGGAGAAGAAGCTGAGCAGCGACCGCCACAGCCTCAGCACCGGTCCGGCACCGAGGCGCGCCCCACGTTCGAAGACCGATCGGAACATGGCGAAGTTGAGTGAGACCTGGGTGATCTCGATCTCGTGGGCCCGGCGGAGCAGCTCGATGACCATGAACTCGATCAGCCCGTTGGCAGAACCATCGACGTCTCGGCCCCGCCGCATCAGGTCCAGCGACAGCCCGTGCGGCCCCCAGGGGACGAAGGAGAGCAGCGCGCGCAGCTTCCCGTCGGCGTCCGTGCACTCCAGCATCACGCACCGGCCGTCCTCGGGATCCCCGAGCCGCCCCAGCGCCATGCTGAACCCGCGCTCGGTCGCCCCGTCCCGCCAGTCGTCGGCGCGCTCCAGGAGGTACGCCATCTCGTCCGCCGGGATGTCCGCGTGCCGCCGGATGCGCACCCGGTACCCGGCCCGCTTCACCCGGTTGTACGCCTGGCGCACGGTGCGCATCGCGCGTCCCTCCAGCGTGAACTCGGCCACCTCCACGAGCGCTTCGTCACCGAGTTCCAGCGCGTCCAGGCCGTGCCGGGCGTAGACCGTCCCTGCTTCCTCGCTCGCCCCCATCACCGCCGGGATCCACCCGTGCGCCCGCGCCTCCACCAGCCAGGGCGCGATCGCCCCGGGCCACGCCTCCGGATCGCCCAGCGGATCCCCGGAGGCCAGGCTCACCCCGCCGACGACGCGGTAGGCGACGGCCGCCTTCCCGGTCGGCGACCACACCACGCTCTTCTCCCGGCGCAGCGCGAAGTAGCCGAGCGAGTCCCGCTCGCCGTGCCGCTCCAGCAGCGCCCGCAGCCGCTTCTCGTCGTCCTCGGTGAGCGGGTCGACGGCACGCCGGGAACGGAAGGCGGCGTAGAACACGGCGAGGACGAGCAGCGTGCTGAGCACGTTGATCGCCACGTTGGCCCAGTTGGGCGGTTCGATACCGGGGAAGCGGGACTCCTCGGCCGCCACCGACACCAGCCGCAGGGTGCCGTAGTGCCAGCGCTCCAGGAACGTCGAACGGGCCGCGTCCGGCGCCGTGTTGGTGACCGTGATCAGCAGCCCGGCGAGCAGCGAGGCGGCCAGCCCGCCGCCGACGGCGACGGTCGCGGCGAGCCGCGGGTTGGAGCGGTCACCCTTGGCGTAGAACTCCCGGCGTCCGACCAGCAGCGCGCCGACGAAGGCGGCCGTCAGCCCCAG
This sequence comes from Streptomyces sp. NPDC001816, assembly GCF_042892235.1. Classification (NCBI taxonomy): domain Bacteria; kingdom Bacillati; phylum Actinomycetota; class Actinomycetes; order Kitasatosporales; family Streptomycetaceae; genus Streptomyces; species Streptomyces sp. NPDC001816. The sequence continues at coordinate 193,456 of NZ_JBIATY010000011.1, read as the reverse complement.
GGAGACCCAGTTCTGCGCGTACCGCCGGATGTCCGGGAACGCCATGGCGAACGCGAACAGGGCCAGGAACGAGCCGCTCAGCACCAGGTTCAGGATCCACGCGGCCCGTTTGCGCCGGCGCATGGTGATCGCCAGGAACGCGGTGAACACGCCCGAGGCGAAGCCGGCCGTCAGCAGGTACGGCGTGAAGTAGTTCTCCTGGTTGTGCCGGCGCACGTCCTGGCCCAGTGTGACCCAGACCGCGCTGAGGAAGTTGATGAAGGCGACGGCCCGCAGGTACCAGACGGCGAAGGCGGCGCCCCGACGGGAGGCCCCGCCGGCCCGCCGCTCCGGCTCGGCATGCTGCTCCACGGCAATTCGGGCATCTCCCATGGGGGAGGATCATATGGGGGCCGCCCCGGCGAACCATTCTTTTCCGGATGCGGACTACTCCTTCTCCTCCGCCGCCTCCTTCTCGGGAAGCTCCGCGGCCAGCGCCGCCGCGGCCTGGACCAGCGGGAGCGACAGCAGCGCGCCCACGCCCTCGCCGACCTTCACGCCCTGCTCCAGCAGCGGCTCCAGCGCCATCCGGTCCAGCGCCTTCGCCTGGCCCGGCTCCCCGCTGTCGTGCCCGGCCAGCCACCAGTCCGGTGCCCGGAACGCCACCCGCTGGGCGACCAGCGCGCACGCGGCGGCCACCACACCGTCCAGGATCACCGGCAACTTCCGCACCGCGCACTGCAGCAGGAACCCGGTCATCGCGGCCAGATCGGCCCCGCCCACGGTCGCGAGCAGCTGCAACTGGTCCCCGAGCACCGGCCGCGCCCGCCGCAGCGCGTCCCGGATCGCCGCACACTTGCGCATCCACGCCAGGTCGTCGATGGCGAGCCCGCCCCGCCCGGTCACCACGGACGCGTCGGTCCCGCACAGCGCCGCGACCAGCACCGCGGCCGCCGTGGTCCCGCCGACGCTCACATCGCCGAGCACCACCAGGTCCGTGCCCGAGTCGGCCTCCTCGTCGGCGACCGCCACACCCGCCCGGAAGGCCGCCTCGGCCTCGTCAGCGGTCAGCGCGTCCTCGACGTCGATGCGACCGCTGCCGCGCCGCACCCGGTGCCGTACGACCTCCTCCGGGAAGGCCTCCGGCGGGCAGTCCAGAGCCATGTCCACGATCCGCACGGGCACGTCGAGCCGGCGCGCGAGCACCGACACCGGGGCGGCGCCCTCCAGCACCGCCCGCACCAGCTCCTCGGCACTGCCCGCGGGCCGTGCGGAGACGCCGAGTTCGGCGATGCCGTGATCGCCCGCGAAGAGAACCACCCGCGGCCGTTCGACCGGCCGTACCGGAACCGCGCCCTGTGCGGCGGCCAGCCACTCGCCCAGCTCGTCCAGGCGCCCGAGCGACCCGGGCGGCACGATCTGGCGCTCCCGGCGGGCCTCGGCGTCACGGCGCACGCCCCCGTCCGGGCGCTCGATCAGATCGGTGAAGTCGTCCAGATTAAGGCTGCTCATTCGCCGAACAGTACCGCCCGTGAACGAACACCTCCGCGCCACACCGCCACCCCATGGTCACGACGTCTTTGCACCCGGGAGGGGTATCCCATACGTTCCGGTTTGCAGCGGATTGTCGCACAGGGAGCCGCCCATGCAGCCCTCGCCCCCCACCCCTCAGGTCATCGAGCCGCGCGACCCCTTCCAGGAGCCGCGCCGCGAGGACTGCCCCTGGTGCGGCTCCCGTGGGCTGCGGACCCGGCTGCGCGCCCCCGACCCGCTGCGGCACCGGCCGGGCACGTTCGTCCTCGACGAGTGCGGCGACTGCGCGCACGTCTTCCAGAACCCCCGGCTCACGGCGGAGGGGTTCGCCTTCTACCACCGGGACGTCTACGAGACGCAACTGGAGGAGTTCGCCGAGCGCTTCCTCTCCGACCGTGCGGTCCGCCGCAGGCACCGCGCCGCCGCCTTCGCGCTGTCGGCGCTGCGCGAACCGGAGAGCTGGCTGGACGTGGGCACCGGGCACGCCGGCTTCCCGGAGGCGGCGAAGGAGTTCTTCCCGTACACCAGCTTCGACGGCCTGGACCCGACGGCCCGCGTGGAACAGGCCCTGATGGAGGGCCGGGTGGAGGAGGCCCACCGCGGCTGTCTGACCACCCCGGGGCTGGCGGCCCGCCTGCGCTCCCGCTACGACGTGGTCAGCATGTTCCACCACCTGGGACACGCCCCGGACCCACGCGCCGAACTACGCGCCGCGCTCACCGTGTTGCGCCCCGGCGGCCACCTCGTCGTCGAAGTCCCCGACCCGCACAGTGCGTTCGCCGGCCTCCTCGGCACGTGGTGGCTCCCCTACGGCCAGCCCCGCCATCTCCACCTGCCGCCCCTGCCCAACCTCCGAGCCGAACTGGAGTCCCAGGGCTGCACGATCCTCGTCACCGATCGCAGGGCACCCCACGTCCCCTACGACCTCTCGGCGGCCCTCTCCCTGACCCTGGCCCACCTCCACCCCCTCCTGAGGGCCATGGCCGCCCCGGCACTCGACGTGACCGCGATCCTGGACCACGTGCTGGCCCCCCTGGCCCCGCACCTCCGCCTCTCCAACGCATACCGCCTGGTGGCCCGCAAGGAAGCCGCGGCCGTCACCTGACGCTCACCCCCGCAGCACCACGGCCTGCCCCGCCACCACCAACAGCACCTGCTCGCACTCCGTCGCGAACGCCGAGTTCAGGCGCCCGAGTTCATCCCGGTACCGCCGCCCGGACGCGGTGGCCGGCACGATCCCCGACCCCACCTCGTTGGACACCGCCACCACGGTCCGGCGAGTGGCCCGCACCGCGTCCGTCAGCTCCCGCACCCGCTCGCGCAGCGCCTTCTCCCCGCCCCCGGCCCACTCCGCGTCGTCCCACGCCCCCACGGCGTCCATGGCGTCCGTCAGCCACAGCGAGAGACAGTCGATCAGCACCGGCGGCCCGTCCACACCCAGCAGCGGCACCAGATCGGTCGTCTCCGTCGTACGCCACGACCCCGGCCGCCGCTCCCGGTGCACGGCCACCCGCTCCGCCCACTCGGTGTCCCCGCCCCGCGTCCCGCCCGTCGCGACGTACAGCACCTCCGGGAAGGACTCCAGCCGCCGCTCGGCCTCCACGGACTTGCCCGAGCGCGCCCCGCCCAGCACCAGCGTCCGGCGCGGTACGTCCGGCACGTCCTCGTACACCCCGACCAGCAGCGTCGTACCGTCCGGCACCGCCCGCGCCCCGGCCGCCGCGAGCCGTCGCCGCAACTCCGCGCCCTGCGGCACGTCGTGGTCGAGATGGACGGCGACGACGTCCGTGGTCGGCCCCACCGAACCGACCGCCCGCAGCCGGGCCAGCGCGTCCGGGCGCCCCACGACATCGGCGAGGACCATCTGGTACGTCTCCGCCGGCGCCCCCTCAAGACCGGCCGGTGCCCCGCCCGGCGGCAGGTACAGCAGCCGCTGCCCGTCCGGCCCGGTCACCGCGTACCCGGTGCCGCCCGCGTCCATCGCCACGGCCCGCACCCGATGCCCCGTCAGCAGCGCCAACTCCCGCCCGTCCGGCACCCGCCCGGGCTGCGGCAGCCCGGCCGGCACCTCCACCGCCGGACCGTCGTGCGGATGCGACAGCAGCACCTGCCGTACCCCGCCCAGCGAATGCCCCGACCGCGCGGCCGTGAAGGCCACCCCGGGCGTCAGGTCGAGGAGCAGCGTCCCGTCCACGAGCAGCGCGGTGGCCGCCCGCGCGTCCGGCCCGAGCGCCGTCGCACAGACGGCACAGGGACAGTCGGGGCGGGGCAGTCCCGCGGGGGCACCGGTACCGAGCAGAGTCACTTCCACGAGACCGATTTTCACCTGTCGCAGCAGGTGCCGCTCATCTGCAGCACCCTAAGGGGCGCGGGGAACTGCGCGCCCAGCCCCCACCGGCCTGCACTTGTCTGGACTACCGCAGGTGATCTAACGGCCAACCCAGCGGAGCGAATACGCTTCGGGGGCAGGAGTTGGATCAAAGGGAGGCCCACATGACGGCATGGACGTGGCGGTTCGAGCAGGCCGACGGGACGGAGGTCCAGCCCGCGGTGCAGCCGGAGGAGTTCACCACGCAGGGGGATGCCGAGTCCTGGATCGGCGAGCACTGGAAGGCGCTGAAGGAGGGCGGCGCGGACCAGGTGCGGCTGTTCGAGGAGACCACCGAGATCTACGGCCCGATGAGCCTGCACGCCGACGCGTCGTAACCCGATCGGGGGTGAGGAGGGGCCGCCCTCCTCACACCTCGCCCAGCCTCGCTCAGCCCCGTACCCCGCACAGATGCAGCAGCGCCGCGATCCCCCGGTACGGATCCGTCCGCCCGGCCCGCTCCTCGGCGGCCAGCAGTGTCTCCAGGTCGTCCGGGATCCGCGCGTCGTCCGCCGCCGTGTCGGTGAAGACCCGTACGCCGTACCAGGCGTGCAGCGGGGCGCCGATGCCGGCGAGCGTGGCGGTGAGCGCCGAGAGGCGGTCCGCCCGCACCTCAAGGCCGAGGCGGTTGCGATAGGCGGTGGTGTCGAAGGCGGCCAGCGCGCCCGCCCAGTCCCCGGACAGGCCCGGCCGCACGGCGAGCGCGTCGCCGTTGCGCACCAGCAGGGACAGCAGCCCGCCCGGCGCGAGCATCCGGGCCAGACCCGCCACCAGCGGGTCGGGCTCCTCGACGTACATCAGGACCCCGTGGCACAGCACCACGTCGAAGCTGCCCGGCAGGAAGTGCACGCCGGTGTCCCGGCCGTCCCCCTGCACCAGCCGGACCCGCTCGCGGATGCCGTCCGGCTCACCGGCGAGCGCCTCGCGCGCGGCCGCGATCATCGTCGCGTCCTGCTCGACTCCGGTCACCTGGTGGCCGAGCCGGGCCAGCCGCAGCGCCTGGGTGCCCTGGCCCATCCCCACGTCGAGCACCCGCAGCCGCTGCCCGACCGGGAACCGCCCGGCTATCTGCTCGTCGAGCTGCCGGGCCACCAGCTCCTGTCGTACGACATCACGCAGCCCGCCCAGCTTGTTCAGCCAGGCGTCGGCCGCGCCCCCGGTGAAAGCCTCTGCGCTCAGGGCCGCTCTCCGCGCTTGACCTGCGGCTTCGGCAGCCGGAGCCGGCGCATCTGGAGGGAGCGCATCAGGGCGTAGGCGACGGCGCCCCGGCGGTTCTGGTCGGGGAAGCGCTCGGCCAGCCGCTTCTTCAGCCGGAAGCCGCTGACGGCCGCGTCGAGCACGATCAGCACGATCACGATCAGCCACAGCAGCAGCGCGATGTTCTGGATCGCCGGCACCCGCACCACGCTGAGCACCAGGATGACCACGGCCAGCGGCAGGAAGAACTCCGCCACGTTGAACCGTGAGTCGACCCAGTCGCGCGCGAACCTGCGCACCGGGCCCTTGTCCCGGGCGGGCAGATAACGCTCGTCGCCACCGGCGAGCGCCTGGCGCTGCCGTTCGAGCGCCTGCCGGCGCTCCTCGCGCTGACGCTTGGCGGCGTCCTTGCGCGTCGTCGGCGTGTTGGCGACGCTGCGGCGCTGGGACTGGGCCTCACTGCGCTTGGGCGTGGGCCTGCCCTTCGGGGCCTGCGGGTCACGGGGCTGCTTGGAGTCGGTCACCTGCGCCTTGTCGGCGAGGGCCTTCTCTTCCTTGGCACGGCTACGGAACACAAAACCCAAGGGTACGGGCTTCCCCGGCATGGACCCCAGTCGACCGGGGAACGATCCGGCAACACCGGACGTCTGTAGGGGGACAGAGGGGACGTTGCAGACGCTTCATCCGGCCGTCACCGAAGGGTCCGAAGGAGCCCATCCGGAGGTCCACCTACTCCTCACGCCGGAGCGGTACCGTCCGCAGTCGTTCTTGGGGATGAGCGCATCACTCCCCGAACAGTGCGGTAATGGAGTCAGGGCCCGTACTGTGGGTTCTGTCGCAGGATCTGTGAGCTGGAGTCCGTCAGAAGGGGGCGCGCGAAGCCCATGAGCGGTGTCATGAAGCGTATGGGGATGATCTTCCGCGCGAAGGCGAACAAAGCCCTTGACCGGGCCGAGGACCCGCGCGAGACCCTCGATTACTCGTACCAGAAGCAGCTGGAGCTGCTGCAGAAGGTGCGCCGCGGCGTAGCCGACGTGGCGACCTCCCGCAAGCGCCTGGAACTGCAGCTCAACCAGTTGCAGCAGCAGTCCTCCAAGCTGGAGGACCAGGGCCGCAAGGCGCTCGCGCTCGGCCGCGAGGACCTGGCCCGGGAGGCGCTCTCCCGGCGTGCCGCCCTCCAGCAGCAGGTCACGGACCTCGAGACGCAGCACGCGACCCTCCAGGGCGAGGAGGAGAAGCTCACCCTGGCGGCCCAGCGCCTGCAGGCCAAGGTGGACGCCTTCCGTACGAAGAAGGAGACCATCAAGGCCACCTACACCGCCGCCCAGGCCCAGACCCGCATCGGCGAGGCCTTCACCGGCATCTCCGAGGAGATGGGCGACGTCGGCCTGGCCATCCAGCGCGCCGAGGACAAGACCGCCCAGCTCCAGGCCCGGGCCGGCGCCATCGACGAGCTGCTCGCCTCCGGCGCCCTGGACGACCCCACCGGCATGGCCAAGGACGACCTCCAGGCCGAGCTGGACCGGATCTCCGGTGGTACGGATGTAGAGCTGGAACTGCAGCGCATGAAGGCGGAGCTGGCCGGAGGCTCGCCGCAGCAGGCGATCGAGGGCGGCACCGGCCAGGGGCAGTCCCAGCAGCAGCCGCAGGACACCCCGCGCTTCGACAAGCAGTAGCCGGGGGCCGGGACCCCGAGCCGAGGAGGCCGACGTGATCGTACGGATCATGGGGGAGGGCCAGGTCAAGCTGGACGACGCCCACCTCACCGAGCTGAACAAGCTGGACGACGACCTGCTGGCCGAGATGGAGAGCGGCGACGACGCGGGCTTCCGCCGCACGCTCACCGCTCTCCTCGACGCCGTCCGCCGCCTCGGCACCCCGCTGCCGGACGATTCCCTGGAACCCTCGGAGCTGATCCTTCCGTCCTCCGACTCGACACTCGCGGAGGTCCGGGAGCTGCTGAGCGACGACGGACTGATCCCGGGCTGACCCTGGCCCGGGTCAGCGGCGGCGCCGTCGTCGGTGATCAGCGCCCCGGCAGCGGGCGTCTCACTGCTGACCCGTGCCGCAATGCCCCGTACTGTGCACTGGGTGAGCACTCTCGAACGCGCCCGGTGCAGTCTGACGGCGCACCCCCTCGCGCTGGACGCGGCGATCGCGGCGGGCGTGCTGATGTGCATGGTCGCCGGTTCCTTCGTGGACCCCCGCGGGGGGAACGGCGCCACCTGGGGCGTCCACAGCCCTGCCCCGCTCAGCCTGCTCCTGATGACCCTCAGCGCCGCCGCGCTCGTCTTCCGCCGCCGCGCGCCCAAGACGGTCCTCGCCGTCACCGGCACCCTCTCCGTCATCGAGTGCGTCACCGGCGACCCGCGCACCCCGGTCGCGATGTCCGCCGTGGTCGCCCTCTACACCGTCGCCTCGGCCACCGACCGCACCACCACCTGGCGCGTCGGCCTGCTCACCATGACCGTGCTGACCGCCGCCGCCATGCTCGGCGGCCCCCTGCCCTGGTACGCGCAGGAGAACCTGGGCGTGCTCGCCTGGACCGGCATCGGCGCCACCGCCGGGGACGCGGTGCGCAGCCGCCGCGCGGTCGTCCAGGCCATGCGGGAGCGCGCCGAGCGGGCCGAGCGCACCCGCGAGGAGGAGGCCCGCCGCCGGGTCGCCGAGGAGCGGCTGCGGATCGCCCGCGATCTGCACGACGTCGTCGCCCACCACATCGCGCTGGTCAACGTGCAGGCCGGTGTCGCCTCCCACGTCATGGACAAGCGGCCCGACCAGGCCAAGGAGGCCCTCGCTCATGTCCGCGAGGCCAGCCGCTCCGCTCTGGGCGAATTGCGCGCCACCGTCGGCCTGCTCCGCCAGTCCGGCGACCCCGAGGCCCCCACCGAGCCCGCACCCGGCCTCAGCCGTCTCGAAGACCTCGCCGGCACCTTCCGCAGCGCCGGACTCCCCGTCGAGGTGGCCCGCACCGACCACGGCACCGAGCTTCCGGCCGCCGTCGACCTGGCCGCCTACCGGATCGTCCAGGAGGCCCTGACCAACGTGCAGAAGCACGCGGGCACCGACGCCACGGCCGAGGTCAGCGTCGTACGCGTCGGACCGAACATCGAGGTCACCGTCCTGGACGACGGCTCGGGCGCGAGCGCCGAACCCGGGACGGGCGGCGGGCACGGGCTGCTCGGCATGCGCGAGCGGGTCACCGCCCTGCGCGGCACCCTCACCACCGGACCCCGCTACGGCGGCGGTTTCCGCGTCCATGCGATCCTGCCGGTCAAGACCCGTACGACGGCACCGGGAGAGCCCGCATGACGATCCGTGTCCTGCTCGCCGACGACCAGGCACTGCTGCGCAGCGCGTTCCGGGTGCTGGTCGACTCCGAGCCCGACATGGAGGTCGTCGGGGAGGCCTCCGACGGCGCCGAGGCGGTCCGGCTGGCCAAGGAGCACGGCGCCGACGTCGTCCTCATGGACATCCGGATGCCCGGCACCGACGGCCTCGCCGCCACCCGCCTGATCAGCGCCGACCCGTCGCTGGCCCACGTCCGCGTGGTCATCCTGACCACCTTCGAGGTCGACGACTACGTGGTCCAGTCCCTGCGCGCCGGGGCCTCCGGCTTCCTCGGCAAGGGCAGCGAGCCCGAGGAGCTGCTGAACGCCATCCGCCTCGCCGCGGGCGGCGAGGCGCTGCTGTCCCCGGCCGCCACCAAGGGCCTGATCGCCCGCTTCCTCGCCCAGGGCGACGGCGACGAGGGCCGCGACCCCGCCCGCTCGGAGCGCCTCGACGCGCTCACCGGCCGGGAGCGGGAGGTGCTCGTGCAGGTCGCCGGCGGCCACTCCAACGACGAGATCGCCGAACGCCTCGAAGTCAGCCCGCTGACGGTGAAGACGCACGTCAACCGGGCCATGGCCAAGCTGGGCGCCCGGGACAGGGCCCAGCTCGTCGTCATCGCCTACGAGTCGGGACTGGTACGTCCGAGGATGGACTGATCTCCACCCGCGCGTACTGCGCGCGGAGTAGGGCCCGGATAAGGAACGGGACCTGGGGCCTACGGATTCGCCCTCGGGCATGGCTCAGGGTGTTGGGGTGGGCGCTCACATGCGCGCCCCGCAGCAGCTTCTGCCGCTCACTGAAGAGAGACCCTGACCCATGTCCTGGCTGTCGAGATTCAGCCTCGCGCAACGGGCCCTGATCGGCCTGATGTCGCTCATCGCGCTCGTCTTCGGGCTGATCGCGATACCCCAGATCAAGCAGCAACTGCTGCCCACCATCGAACTTCCCATGGTGTCGGTCATCGCGCCGTACCAGGGCGCCGCACCGGACGTCGTCGAGAAGCAGATCGTCGAGCCCATCGAGGACAACCTCCAGGGCGTCGACGGCATCACCGGTGTCACCTCCACCGCCGGCGAGGGCAACGCCGTGATCATGGCGTCCTTCGACTACGGCAACGACACCAAGCGGCTCGTCTCCGACGTCCAGCAGGCCGTCAACCGGGCCCGGGCCCAGCTGCCGGACGACGTCGACCCGCAGGTCGTCGCCGGCTCCACGGACGACATGCCGACCGTGGTGCTCGCCGTCACCTCGGGCAAGGACCAGCAGGCCCTCGCCGACCAGCTCGACAAGACGGTCGTACCGGCCCTGAAGGACATCGACGGCGTCGGCCGCGTCCAGGTCACCGGCGTCCGCGACCTCCAGGTCGCCGTCACCCCGAACGACGCCAAGCTCGCGCGGGCGGGCCTCACCTCCGCCGCGCTCGGCCAGGCCCTGCAGGCGGGCGGCGCGACCGTCCCGGCCGGCTCCTTCGACGAGGACGGCGCCAACCGCACCGTCCAGGTCGGCGGCGGCTTCACCTCGCTGCAGCAGATCAAGGACCTGATGGTCACCGGTGAGGGCGGCCGGGGGCCCGTACGCCTCGGTGACGTGGCCACCGTGAAGCAGCAGCCGGCCCCGGCCGACTCCATCACCCGCACCGACGGCCGGCCCAGCCTCGCCGTCAACGTGACCATGGACCACGACGGCAGCGCGGTCTCCATCTCGAACGCGGTCGAGGACCAGCTGCCCGGCCTGCGCAAGGACCTCGGTTCCGGCGCCGAGCTCACGGTCGTCAGCGACCAGGGCCCGGCCGTGTCCAAGTCCATCAAGGGCCTGACCACGGAGGGCGCGCTCGGCCTGCTCTTCGCGGTCCTGGTCATCCTGGTCTTCCTGGCCTCGATCCGCTCCACGCTGGTCACGGCGGTGTCCATCCCGCTGTCGGTCGTCCTCGCCCTGATCGTGCTGTGGACCCGCGACCTGTCGCTCAACATGCTCACCCTGGGCGCGCTGACCATCGCCATCGGCCGGGTCGTCGACGACTCGATCGTGGTCCTGGAGAACATCAAGCGGCACCTCGGCTACGGCGAGGAGCGCAAGGAAGCGATCCTGGGCGCGGTGCGCGAGGTGGCCGGCGCGGTCACCTCCTCCACCCTCACCACGGTCGCCGTGTTCCTGCCGATCGGCCTGGTCGGCGGCATGGTGGGCGCCCTGTTCGGCTCGTTCAGCATCACGGTGACGGCGGCCCTGCTGGCCTCCCTCCTCGTCTCGCTGACGGTCGTACCCGTCCTGTCGTACTGGTTCCTGCGCGCCCCCAAGGGCACCCCCGAGGACGCCGAGGAGGCCCGCCGCCGGGCCGAGGAGAAGGAGGCGAAGAGCCGCCTCCAGCGCCTCTACGTCCCCGTCCTGCGCTTCGCCACCCGCCGCCGCCTCACCAGCGTGCTGATCGCGGTGGTCGTCCTGTTCCTCACGTTCGGCATGTCCGGACTGCTGAAGACCAACTTCTTCGACCAGGGCGACCAGGAAGTCCTCACCGTCAAGCAGGAGCTGAAGCCCGGCACCAGCCTCGCGGCCACGGACGCGCAGGCCAGGAAGGTCGAGAAGCTGCTCGCCTCCACCGACGGCGTCAAGGACTACCAGGTCACCATCGGATCCTCCGGCTTCATGGCGGCCTTCGGCGGCGGCACCGACACCAACCAGGCGTCGTACCAGGTCATGCTGAAGGACTCGGCGTCCTACGACGATGTGCAGAAGCGCCTGGAGGACGGGCTGAAGAAGCTCGACGGCGTCGGCACGACCACCGTGTCCGCCGGTGACGGCTTCGGCAACCAGGACCTCAAGGTCGTCGTGAAGGCGTCGGACGCGCAGGTGCTCAGCGAGGCCTCCGACCGGGTGCGCTCCACCGTGGCCGGCCTCGACCACGTCACCGACGTCACCAGCGACCTCTCGCAGAGCGTGCCGCGGATCTCGGTCAAGGCCAATTCCAAGGCGGCCGCGGCCGGGTTCGACGACCAGAAGCTGGGCGCCGCGGTCGCGCAGGCCGTGCGCGGTACGACGGCGGCGAAGGCGATCCTCGACGACACCGAGCGCGACGTCGTCGTGAAGTCGGCCGAGCCCGCCACCACCCTGGCCCAGCTGAAGGCGCTGCGCCTCGGCCCGGTGAAGCTCGGTGACATCGCCACCGTCAAGCTGGTCGACGGACCCGTGTCCATGACCCGCATCGACGGCCAGCGCGCCGCCACCATCACGGCCCGGCCGACCGGGGACAACACGGGCGCGGTCAGCACCCAGCTCCAGTCGAAGATCAAGGCCCTGAAGCTCCCGGCGGGTGCCGAGGCGGAGATCGGCGGTGTGTCCTCGGACCAGGACGACGCGTTCAAGAACCTGGGCCTGGCCATGCTGGCGGCCATCGCGATCGTCTTCATGCTGCTGGTGGCGACGTTCCGCTCGCTGGCCCAGCCGCTGATCCTGCTGGTCTCGATCCCGTTCGCGGCGACGGGTGCCATCGGCCTCCTCGTGGCCACCGGCACTCCGATGGGCGTGCCGGCGATGATCGGCATGCTGATGCTGATCGGCATCGTGGTGACCAACGCGATCGTGCTGATCGACCTGATCAACCAGTACCGCAGGCAGGGCCACGGCGTCGTCGAGGCCGTGATCGAGGGTGGCCGTCACCGGCTCCGCCCGATCCTCATGACGGCCCTGGCGACGATCTTCGCCCTGCTCCCGATGGCCCTCGGGGTCACCGGCGAGGGCGGCTTCATCGCCCAGCCGCTGGCGGTGGTCGTGATCGGCGGCCTGATCTCGTCCACGCTGCTCACCCTGCTGCTCGTCCCGACGCTCTACGCGATGCTGGAGCTGCGCAAGGAGCGCCGCGCGAAGAAGCGGGCGGCGAAGCGGCAGAACCGCGAGTCCGAGGTGCTGGAACCGGCCGGCGTCTGAACACCGCCGGCTCCCGGACACCACTGAGGCCCGGCCCCCCTTCCCGGGAGCCGGGCCTCAGCCCTGTCGTGGAGAGCCCTACGGCAGGGCCAGCATCCGCTCCAGCGCCAGCTTGGCGAATGCCTCCGTCTCCTGGTCGACCTCGATGCGGTTGACCAGGTTGCCCTCGGCCAGGGACTCCAGGGCCCAGACCAGGTGCGGCAGGTCGATGCGGTTCATGGTCGAGCAGAAGCAGACCGTCTTGTCGAGGAAGACGATCTCCTTGCCCTCGGGAGCGAAACGGTTCGCCAGGCGGCGGACCAGGTTCAGCTCGGTGCCGATGGCCCACTTGGAGCCGGCGGGAGCGGCCTCCAGGGCCTTGATGATGTACTCCGTCGAGCCGACGTAGTCCGCCGCGGCCACGACCTCGTGCTTGCACTCGGGGTGGACCAGGACGTTCACGCCCGGGATGCGCTCGCGCACGTCGTTGACCGAGTCCAGGCTGAAGCGGCCGTGGACCGAGCAGTGGCCGCGCCACAGGATCATCTTCGCGGCCCGCAGCTCGTCGGCCGTCAGGCCGCCGTTCGGCTTGTGCGGGTTGTAGACCACGCAGTCGTCCAGGGTCATGCCCATGTCCCGCACCGCGGTGTTGCGGCCGAGGTGCTGGTCGGGCAGGAACAGGACCTTCTCACCCTGCTCGAAGGCCCAGTCCAGGGCGCGCTTGGCGTTCGACGAGGTGCAGATGGTGCCGCCGTGCTTGCCGGTGAACGCCTTGATGTCGGCCGAGGAGTTCATGTACGAGACCGGCACGACCTGCTCGGCGATGCCCGCCTCGGTCAGCACGTCCCAGCACTCGGCGACCTGCTCGGCCGTGGCCATGTCGGCCATCGAGCAGCCGGCGGCCAGGTCCGGCAGGACGACCTTCTGGTCGTCGGACGTCAGGATGTCCGCCGACTCGGCCATGAAGTGCACACCGCAGAAGACGATGTACTCGGCCTCCGGGCGCGCGGCCGCGTCCCGGGCCAGCTTGAAGGAGTCGCCCGTGACGTCGGCGAACTGGATGACCTCGTCGCGCTGGTAGTGGTGGCCGAGCACGAAGACCTTGTCGCCGAGCTTCTCCTTGGCCGCGCGGGCGCGCTCGACCAGGTCGGGGTCGGACGGCGAGGGCAGGTCGCCGGGACACTCGACGCCCCGCTCGCTCTTCGGGTCGGCCTCTCGGCCGAGAAGCAGGAGGGCGAGCGGGGACGGCTGTACGTCGAGCTCCGGGGTCTGGGCGGTGGTCACGTCACGCACCCTTTCTACTTTTCGTCTAACTGACGCTATCTATCATAACTGGTTCACGTCACTTTGACGACGGCCATAGCGTCGATGTGACGTGAATCCCGCCCGGGTCCCTCAGGTCCCTCTTCGGGCTGCTGTCCGCCCTCTCGGGCATGTGCGAGCATGAAGTCGGAAGGAAAAACGCGACCACGCGAACGCCCGGCCCGGAATGAATCCGCGGAAACGCCGGTTGCACTGGTCGGCAAGCAGTCTCCGTACAACCCGGGAGAGATGTAGATGTCCGTATCGGACGAGACCACCACCGTCAGCGACGGCATCATCCTGACCGACGCGGCCGCGTCCAAGGTCAAGGCCCTGCTCGACCAGGAAGGCCGTGACGACCTCGCCCTGCGCGTCGCCGTCCAGCCCGGCGGCTGCTCCGGCCTGCGCTACCAGCTCTTCTTCGACGAGCGCTCGCTCGACGGCGACGTGGAGAAGGACTTCGGCGGGGTCAAGGTCGTCACCGACCGCATGAGCGCTCCCTACCTGGGCGGCGCCACCGTCGACTTCGTGGACACGATCGAGAAGCAGGGCTTCACGATCGACAACCCGAACGCGACCGGCTCCTGCGCCTGCGGCGACTCCTTCAGCTAAGCCGCGTCCGCAGCCTGACGGCTGAGCCGGTCACAGCCTGACGACGAAGGCGGCGACCCCCTCCGAGGGGCCGCCGCCTTCGTGTGTCCAGGGGGTGCTAGCGGGCCTGCGGCCGCAGCGCTCCGGCCTTCGCCTTCGGGATCTGCGCCCCGTCCGGGCCGACCACCTTCCGGCCGTCCAGCGGCGCGTCCAGCCGTACGGTCTTCACGTACATCCTGGCCATTGCGACGCAGACCTTGTCCGGCCAGACCTTCTCGGTCACCGTGACCGTCACCCGGCCCGCGCTCTCCTTCGCCGACGCCTTGTAGTCGGCGCACACCCCGCCCGAGAAGCTCACGGTCAGCTCGCGGCCGTCGGCGGTGTAGCCGTCGACCTTCACGTCATGCGTCTTCGGCGCCGAGGACGGCGAGGTCGGCGAGGTCGGCTCCGGGGCCGGTGCCGAGGCCGACGGCGAGGTCAGGTACTTCGGGTCCAGCGCCGGATACGTGACCGTGAAGGCGCCCCGCGCCGCCGTACCCCGGACCTCGAACAGCCAGGACGGCACCAGCGTCTGCCGCCCGGCGACCGAGTGCGCGGCCAGCCCGAACACCGCCTTCTCGACGGTGACCTTGGGCCCCCGGGACGCCGTCGCGGACGTGCCGCACGGCTGCTCCAGCCGGTTCTTCAGCGGGACGGGACTCGCGCAGCCGCCGATGCCCATCCGGTGCCCGTGCTTCTGCGCGGAGTTCATCAGCGCCAGCGTCTTCTCCGCGCCGAGCACGGGGTACGTGTCCCCCTTGGCGGGCGCCACCAGCAGCCCGTGGCCCCCGACGACGTCACCCTGCTTGTCGACGATCAGGCCGGTCGTCCAGCCGTACGTGGGCAGCCCGCCCACCACCGGATCGGCGTTGACCACCCGCTGGGCGCCCATGATCTGGCTCGCGTCGACCTTCGCGTCGTCCTGCCCCAGCGCCTTCAGCACCGGCGCCGCCGCCTTCTCGGCGACCGCCACGCTCACCGGCTCGCCCGCCGGAGCGCCCGGGTCCTGCGCGCACACGGTGACCTTCCGGCAGTTGTCCGTGCCGGGCGCGTACCGGCTGAAGGTCCAGCTGCCCGGGGCGTCCTTGGTCACCTGGAGCGTCGGCCCGGAGCCGTCCTTGCCGCCGACCCGCCAGCTCGGCCCCTCGGGCACCGGCGTGCCGTCGATCCCGAGGGCCTTGGCCAGCCGGGCCACGTCGTCCTTGCCGACCTCGCCCTTCGGCGCGTACACCGGCGCCGAACCCGGACCGTCGGCCAGCTTCCCCGCGGCCACGTACGTCGCCCCGTACGGATCGGGCTCACCCGGCGCGATGTCGCCCGTACCGCCCTGCGCCCAGCCGTCCAGGACGAGGGGCGGGGGAGTGCCGCCACCGCCGGACCCGCCGGCGCCCGTACGGCCGTCCGAACCATGGTTCGCGGCGAGGATCGCACCCCCGCCCCCGACCAGCAGGACGGCCGCCGCGACCGAGACGACGACCAGGGGAGAGCGCCGCCGCCCGGGCCGCTCGCCGGCGCCGGCATCACCCACCTCGCTGACCTCGCTGACCTCGCCGACCTCATCGGTCTCCGAGGCCTGGGGTGCCTTCGAGGCCTGGGGTTCCTTCGGGACCGGGGAGTCCTTCGAGGCCGCCGAAGCCCCGGGCTCCTCGGCGTTCTCGACGTTCTCGGCATTCTCGGTCGCGTCGGAGACCGCGGAGACCTCGGGCTCCTCCGAATTCTCAGGCCGCTCGGTGTTCACCGCATCGCTCCTCGCTGGATCGTGTCCCACGCCCCCGGCACGGGGGACGGCGATGGGACGAGCGAGGGGGGCGTGCGGTTCCCGCAGTACGCCCCGGGCGTCAGTCGCCGTAGTCCGACATGGCGTCCAGCAGCCGGGCCGACTTCTTCGGCACGGTCACCCCATGGATCAGCGACGGTGGCACCGGGCGGGAGTCGGCGTGCGTGGGAACCGTCCAGTGCGGGGCCATCCGGGCGCAGTCCCCGCGCAGCGAGGCGAGGTCGTCCTCGAGATCGGCCGGAGCGGAGAAGTGGACCTTGAGGTTCGTCATGATGGCACCGTATGCATGCCGAGCCTCGCGAAGAAAGATCTACTATCGGGTAGTTTTGCCAGCTTCAGCGGCTGCCCATGAGCGGGTAGCGTGAACTGTCAATCCAGCCTCCCGCAGGAGAATGCCTGTCGTGCGCATTGCAGTCACCGGCTCCATCGCCACCGACCACCTCATGACCTTCCCCGGCCGCTTCGCCGACCAGTTCGTCGCGGACCAGCTGCACACGGTCTCGCTCTCCTTCCTGGTCGACAACCTGGACGTGCGACGGGGCGGCGTCGGCGCGAACATCGCCTTCGGCATGGGTCAGCTCGGGACCAAGCCCATCCTCGTCGGGGCCGCCGGCTTCGACTTCGACCAGTACCGAGCCTGGCTGGACCGCCATGGCGTGGACACCGACTCGGTCCGCATCTCCGAGACCCTGCACACCGCCCGCTTCGTGTGCACCACCGACGCAGACCACAACCAGATCGGCTCCTTCTACACCGGCGCGATGAGCGAGGCCCGCCTCATCGAGCTGAAGACGGTCGCCGACCGCGTCGGCAGCCTCGACCTGGTCCTGATCGGCGCCGACGACCCGGAGGCGATGCTCCGCCACACGGAGGAGTGCCGCTCCCGGAGCATCCCCTTCGCCGCCGACTTCTCCCAGCAGATCGCCCGTATGGAGGGCGAGGAGATCCGGATACTGCTGGACGGGGCGACCTACCTCTTCTCCAACGAGTACGAGAAGGGGCTCATCGAGTCCAAGACCGGCTGGAGCGACGCCGAGATCCTGTCCAAGGTCGGCCACCGCGTCACCACGCTCGGCTCGCGGGGCGTGCGCATCGAGCGGGCCGGCGAGGACCCGATCGAGGTGGGCTGCGCGGAGGAGGAGCGCAAGGCCGACCCCACGGGTGTCGGCGACGCCTTCCGCGCCGGCTTCCTCTCCGGCCTGGCCTGGGGTGTCTCCCTGGAGCGCGCGGCGCAGGTCGGCTGCATGCTGGCGACTCTCGTCATCGAGACGGTGGGGACGCAGGAGTACCAGCTGCGCCGGGGGCACTTCATGGACCGGTTCACCAAGGCGTACGGGGACGAGGCTGCCGAGGAAGTCCGGGCTCACCTGGGCTGACGGCTGCCTTTCCGAGGGGGGCCCGGCCCCCCTCGGCCCTCTTCAGCTCAGCCGGCGGACCACATAGGCCGAGCCCTTCTCGGCCGGCTCCTCGCCCACGTACTCCTGCCCCCGCATCTCGCACCACGCGGGAATGTCCAGCCGGGCCGCCTCGTCGTCCGAGAGAACGCGCACCGTGCCGCCCACCGGCACGTCCCCGAACACCTTGGCCAGCTCGATGACCGGGATCGGGCACCGCTTGCCGAGCGAGTCGACGACCAGTTCCTGAGCCCGGACCACGGTCACGGCCGCCGGAGCGGGCGCCCCCAGCTTCTCCCGCACCCCGGCCACGGTTCCCGGCAGCACCGCCAGGAACCGCTCCACGTCCTCCTCGGCCACCCCGGACGGCAGCGACACCCGCACGTTGCCCTCGCTCAGCACCCCCATCGCCTTCAGCACATGGCTGGGCGTCAGCGTGCTGCTCGTGCAGGACGAGCCGGACGAGACGGAGAAACCCTCCCGGTCCAACTCGTGCAGCAGGGCCTCTCCGTCGACGTAGAGACAGGAGAAGGTGACGATCCCCGGCAGCCGCCGTTCCGGATGGCCGACCACCTCGACATCCGGCACCAGCTGCGGCACCCGCAGCCGGATCCGCTCCGTCAGCTCCCGCAGTCGTACCGCTTCCTGGTCCGCCTCCGCCCGTACCGCACGCAGGGAGGCCACGGCCGCGACGATGGCCGGGAGGTTCTCGAACCCGGCGGCGCGACCCGACTCGCGCTCGTCCACGGGAGCTTGCGGCGCGAACCGCACCCCCTTCTTCACGACGAGCAGCCCCACCCCCGAGGGCCCGCCCCACTTGTGGGCGCTCGCCGCCAGCAGCGACCAGTCACCTTCGACCGGCCCCCACCCCAGCGACTGGGCGGCGTCCACGAGCAGCGGCACCCCCGCCGCCCGGCACACCTCGGCCACCTCGGCCACCGGCTGTACGGTCCCGACCTCATGGTTGGCCGACTGCAGACAGGCCAGTGCGGTGTCCTGCCGCAGCGCGGCCGCGAAGTCCGACGGCGCGACGGCGCCCGCCCGATCGACGGCCACCGTGCTCACCGAGCCGCCCTCCGCCTCAAACGCCTCAGCCGAATGGAGTACCGAGGAGTGTTCGACGGCGGACACGATCAGGTGGCGTCCCACCCGACGCCGCCCGGCCAACGCCCCCGCGACACCGGTGTGTACGGCCCGCGTCCCGGACGGCGTGAACACCACCTCGTCCGCCCGGCACCCCACCGCCTCGGCCGCCGCCTCCCGAGCCGCGTCGAGCAACATCCGCGCCCTGCGCCCCTCCCGATACAACCGAGCAGGATCGGCCCACCCCTCATCCAAAGAGGCCAACAACGCCTGACGAGCTACGGGATGAAGGGGAGCGGCGGAAGCAGCGTCAAAGTAGGACACCCCTCAACGTTAAAACTTTCCCGGGGACAGCCAACCTGAAGGGGCGCGGGACGTGTCCATATGCGGCTCCGCCGGGGGCGCGATCAGCCACAAACTGCCCGCACCCGCCAAATCAGCGAACCACCCGAGCTACTAGGCACCCCTCCCCGCGAACCCTCGGAGAGCGTCGGCTAGGGTTTGGTCCGCATAAACATCCAAACCCCTGCCCGACGCAGGGCGGCGACCGACCAGCGAGAAGGCCGCAGCCGAACCGCGCGGGCGAGACTCTCGGGAAGGCGCTACGTGAGTCCCAACGGCTCCGACCGCTCGCCGCGGCGCCCGATGCGGCGGAAGCTGCTGCAGGCACTGACCGCGGGCCTGGTCCTGGCGACCGCAACCGGTTGCACATACAAGGACTTCCCCCGCCTTGGCATGCCCACCCCGGTCACGGAAGAGGCTCCGCGGATCCTCTCCCTGTGGCAGGGCTCCTGGGCGGCCGCGCTGGCCACCGGTGTGCTGGTGTGGGGCCTGATCCTGTGGAGTGCTTTCTTCCACCGGCGCAGCCGCACCAAGGTCGAGGTACCTCCGCAGACTCGGTACAACATGCCGATCGAGGCCCTGTACACGGTGGTCCCGATCATCATCATCTCGGTGCTCTTCTACTTCACGGCCCGGGACGAGACGAAGCTCCTCAGCCTCGACAAGAAGCCCGACGTCACGGTCAACGTGGTCGGCTTCCAGTGGAGCTGGGGCTTCAACTACATCGCGGACGTACCCGGTTCCCCCGGCGACGCCAAGACGTCCAAGGAACTGCTCGCCATTCCGGACCGGTTCCGCAAGGAGTTCCCGGCGAACGCCGGCGGTGTCTACGACGTCGGTACGCCGGGCACGAAGAACCCTCAGACCGGTAACCCCGGCCCGACCCTCTGGCTTCCCGAGGGCAAGACGGTCCGCTTCATCCTCACCTCGCGTGACGTCATCCACTCCTTCTGGGTGGTGCCGTTCCTGATGAAGCAGGACGTGATCCCGGGCCACACCAACGCCTTCCAGGTTGTTCCCAACCATCAGGGCACTTTCCTGGGCAAGTGCGCCGAGCTCTGCGGCGTCGACCACTCCCGGATGCTGTTCAACGTGAAGGTCGTCTCCCCCGAGCGCTACGAGCAGCACCTCAAGGACCTCGCCAAGAAGGGGCAGACCGGTTACGTTCCCGCCGGCATCGCGCAGACGCCGCACGAGAAGAACCGGGAGACGAACAACCTGTGAGCATCCTCAACGAACCCCAGGGTGCCGCGGCAGCTGAGGACTCGTACGAGAACGAGCTGCCGGTCAGGCGCAAGCAGCCCGGCAATGTCGTGGTGAAGTGGCTGACGACCACCGACCACAAGACCATTGGAACGCTGTATCTGACGACGTCGTTCGCGTTCTTCCTCATCGGTGGCGTCATGGCGCTGCTCATGCGCGCCGAGCTGGCCCGTCCGGGCCTGCAGTTCATGTCGAACGAGCAGTTCAACCAGGCGTTCACGATGCACGGCACGATCATGCTGCTGATGTTCGCGACGCCGCTGTTCGCCGGTTTCACGAACTGGATCATGCCGCTGCAGATCGGTGCGCCGGACGTGGCGTTTCCGCGGCTGAACATGTTCGCCTACTGGCTGTACCTGTTCGGCTCGACCATCGCGGTGGGCGGCTTCATCACCCCGCAGGGTGCGGCCGACTTCGGCTGGTTCGCCTACTCCCCGCTGTCGGACGCGGTCCGCTCGCCGGGCATCGGCGCCGACATGTGGATCATGGGCCTGGCCTTCTCCGGCTTCGGCACCATCCTCGGCGCGGTCAACTTCATCACCACGATCATCTGCATGCGTGCACCGGGCATGACCATGTTCCGCATGCCGATCTTCGTGTGGAACGTGCTGCTGACCGCCGTCCTGGTCCTGCTCGCCTTCCCGGTCCTGGCCGCCGCGCTGTTCGCCCTGGAGGCGGACCGTAAATTCGGCGCCCACGTGTTCGACGCGGCAAACGGCGGAGCCCTGCTCTGGCAGCACCTCTTCTGGTTCTTCGGCCATCCGGAGGTGTACATCATCGCGCTGCCGTTCTTCGGCATCATCTCCGAGGTCATCCCGGTCTTCTCCCGCAAGCCGATGTTCGGCTACATGGGTCTGATCGCGGCCACCATCGCGATCGCCGGTCTGTCCGTGACGGTGTGGGCGCACCACATGTACGTCACCGGCGGTGTGCTGCTGCCGTTCTTCTCCTTCATGACCTTCCTGATCGCCGTCCCGACCGGTGTGAAGTTCTTCAACTGGATCGGCACCATGTGGAAGGGCTCGCTGTCCTTCGAGACGCCGATGCTGTGGGCGACCGGCTTCCTGATCACCTTCACGTTCGGTGGTCTGACCGGTGTCATCCTGGCCTCGCCCCCGATGGACTTCCACGTCTCCGACTCGTACTTCGTGGTGGCCCACTTCCACTACGTGGTCTTCGGTACGGTCGTCTTCGCGATGTTCTCCGGCTTCCACTTCTGGTGGCCGAAGATGACGGGCAAGATGCTGGACGAGCGGCTCGGCAAGATCACCTTCTGGACGCTGTTCATCGGCTTCCACGGCACCTTCCTGGTCCAGCACTGGCTGGGCGCCGAGGGCATGCCGCGCCGTTACGCCGACTACCTGGCGGCCGACGGCTTCACCACCCTGAACACGATCTCGACCATCAGCTCGTTCCTGCTGGGCCTGTCGATCCTGCCGTTCCTCTACAACGTGTGGAAGACGGCCAAGTACGGCAAGCCGGTCGGCGTGGACGACCCGTGGGGCTACGGCCGTTCGCTCGAGTGGGCGACCTCCTGCCCGCCGCCGCGGCACAACTTCCTCACCCTGCCGCGGATCCGCAGCGAATCCCCGGCGTTCGACCTGCACCACCCCGAGATCGCCGCCCTCGAGCAGCTTGAGTACGCCGGTCACGGCAGCGCCATCGCGGGCAGCAAGGAGGCCGGCAAGTGAAGATCCAGGGTCGGATGTTCATCTGGCTGAGCTTCTTCATCCTGATCATGGCCGTCGTGTACGGCGTGTGGTCGAAGGAGCCGGCCGGTACCACGGCGCTCTTCCTGTCCTTCGGCCTGCTCATCATGGCCGGCTTCTACCTGGGCTTCACCGCCCGGCGGGTCGACGCGGGTGCGCAGGACGACAAGGAGGCGGACGTCGCGGACGACGCGGGCGAGCTGGGCTTCTTCAGCCCGCACAGCTGGCAGCCGCTCTCCCTCGCCTTCGGTGGCGCGCTGGCCTTCCTCGGTGTCGCGGTCGGCTGGTGGCTGCTGTACTTCGGCGCACCGTTCATCCTGGTCGGCCTGTTCGGCTGGGTGTTCGAGTACTACCACGGTGAGAACCGCACCCAGTAGCACGCAGTAGCGCACCGGGAGCCCGGACACTCCGTCAGGAGGGTCCGGGCTCCTGCTTTTGCCGCAGTCTGTCCCTCGTACGAGGTACGTGGCGCGCAAATGGTGCTTTTATCTCATAGCGTGATCATATGAATCAAACTCCGCGTACCTGCACCGTCGTCAGCTGCACCCTGCTGGTGGCCGCCCTCGGCGCGGGCGTCACCGGCTGCGGTTCGGACGGCAACCCCCTGTCGGCCAAGCCGTACGACGCAGCGGACCAGATCTCCTTCAACGGCCCCACCGGCGCAGGCAAGCGGGCCGACCCGGACAAGCCCCTGGAGATCACCACCAGCACCGACGACGGCCGGATCACGGACGTCACCGCCTACGACGCCACAGGGCGCTTCGTGGCGGGCGAACTCGCCGCCGACGGCAGCCGTTGGCACAGCACCTCCCCGCTGGCCGCCAACGCCCACTACACGGTCGCGGTGAGCACGGAGGACGAGGACGGCGCGCCCGGCCGCAAGGTCCTCCGCTTCGACACCAGCAAGCCCTCGACCACCAAGAACCTGAACGTCACGTTCGGGCCCGACTCGGGCCAGTACGGCGTCGGACAGCCCATCACCGCCCAACTCGACCACGAGGTCAAGGACAAGGCGCAGCGAGCCGTCGTGGAGCGCGCCCTCAGGGTGGACTCCACCCCGGCCGTCCAGGGCTCCTGGTACTGGGTGAGCGACAAGGAACTCCACTACCGCCCCAAGGAGTACTGGCCCACGCACGCCACCATCCAGGTGCACAGCAACCTCGACGGCGTGAAGATCAGCGACCGTCTCTGGGGCGGCAAGTCCAAGGCGCTGAAGATCACCACCGGTGACCGGATCGAGGCCGTCACGGACGCCGCGGCGCACCAGCTGACGTACTACAAGAACGGCCAGGAGGTCCAGTCGATCCCGGTCACCACCGGCAAGCCCGGCTTCGAGACCCGCAACGGGGTCAAGGTCGTACTGGCCAAGCAGTACTTCGTACGGATGCGCGGCACCACGGTCGGCATCGCCGAGGGCACCTCCGACTCGTACGACCTGCCGGTCTACTACGCCACCCGGGTCACCTGGTCGGGCGAGTACGTGCACGCCGCGCCCTGGTCAGTGGGCTCCCAGGGCTACGAGAACGTCAGCCACGGCTGCACCGGCATGAGCACATCGAACGCCGAGTGGTTCTTCGGCAACATCCACGAGGGCGACATCGTCAAGGTCGTCAACTCCAACGGCAACCCGATGGAGCCCTTCGGCAACGGCTTCGGGGACTGGAACGTCGACTGGAAGAAGTGGCGCACAGGCAGCGCCCTCATCAACGGCACCCCGGACGGCCCTGCTCCCCAGGATGCGCTGCGCCTGCAGCCAACGGCCGTGTGAGCAGTCAAGGGGCGCGGGGTTGTGTCGATGCAAGACCTCGCGCCCCCACCCCGCTAGGCGCTCAGCAACCGCTTCTGACGGAGCAGACCGGCCAAGGCCGAGGCGAACTCCACCGGATCCACCGGCGAGGTGACCGCCGCATCGGCCCGACTCCACGTAGCGAGCCACGCATCCTGAGGCCGCCCCATCAACAGCAGCACAGGCGGGCAGTTGAACACCTCGTCCTTGATCTGCCGGCACACCCCCATGCCCCCCATGGGCACGGCCTCACCGTCGAGCACGCACACGTCGATGCCGCCCTTGGCCAGCTCCCGCAGCACGGCCTCAGGAGTCGCACACTCCACGAACTCGACCTGGGGCACGTCGGGAGCCGGCCTGCGGCCGGAGGCCAACCGCACCTGTTCCCGTGTGTTGGAGTCGTCGCTGTACACCAGCACCGTAGCGGTCGGCTGCATGCTTCCTCCGAGACGTCAGCGTCGTACGGACAGGGCCGTTCGGGGCGGATGTTACTCCCATGAACACCACGTCAACACCGGTTCGGCGGGCAGCAACACTCCGAACGGCACCCCCCGGAGTGAGGGCGGGATAAGCGACCGACATAATGTCGGTCGTGGCGACAGCAACGACAGTAGAAACCGGGCACGCGCACCCGTCGGTCAACCGACCGAACCTCACCAGCGTCGGAACCATCATCTGGCTGAGTTCCGAGCTGATGTTCTTCGCGGCCCTCTTCGCGATGTACTTCACCCTCCGGTCGGTGACCGGACCGGCGTACTGGACGGAGCAGGCACACGCGCTCAACGTGCCCTTCTCCGCGACGAACACCACGATCCTGGTGCTCTCCTCGCTCACCTGCCAGCTCGGCGTGTTCGCCGCCGAGCGCGGGGACGTGAAGAAGCTCCGTGGCTGGTTCATCCTCACCTTCATCATGGGTGCGATCTTCATCGGCGGTCAGATCTACGAGTACACCGAGCTGGTGAAGAAGGACGGGATCTCCCTGTCCTCCGGCCCGTACGGCTCGGTGTTCTACCTGACCACCGGGTTCCACGGCATGCACGTGACGGGCGGTCTCATCGCCTTCCTGTTTGTCCTGGGCCGCACCTACATGGCCAAGAGGTTCACCCACGAGCAGGCGACCGCCGCCATCGTCGTGTCCTACTACTGGCACTTCGTCGATGTGGTCTGGATCGGCCTTTTCGCCACGATCTACCTGATCAAGTAGCCGGGACCGCTCCCGCACATCCAGAAGCATCGACGCAGAAGATCCTGACACCGGGGTAATCCGTGAAAAAGCTCTCCGCACGACGACGCCATCCGCTGGCGGCGGTCGTCGTCCTACTCTTCGCGCTGGCGGCCACTGGGGGGCTGTACGCCGCGTTCGCGCCCGCGAGCAAGGCGCAGGCCGATGAAACCTCCCAGTCCCTGACCATCAAGGAGGGCAAGAGGCTCTACCAGGTCGGCTGCGCCAGCTGCCACGGCACCGGTGGCCAGGGCTCCTCCGACGGCCCGAGCCTGATCGGCGTGGGCGCTGCCGCGGTCGACTTCCAGGTCGCGACCGGCCGTATGCCGGCCGCCACCTCGCAGGGCCCGCAGGTCGTAAAGAAGAAGAACATCTACACCCAGGCCGAGATCGACCAGCTCGCGGCGTACATCGCCTCGCTGGGCGCCGGTCCCGAGGTGCCGACGAAGGAGCAGTACGGCCCTGAGGGTGCGGACATCGCCAAGGGTGGCGAGCTGTTCCGCACCAACTGCGCGCAGTGCCACAACTTCACCGGCAAGGGTGGTGCCCTCACCGAGGGCAAGTTCGCGCCGGACCTGTCGGGCGTCGACCCGAAGCACATCTACGAGGCCATGCAGACGGGCCCGCAGAACATGCCGTCCTTCCCCGACACCACGATGTCGGAGAAGAACAAGAAGGACATCATCGCGTACCTGCACGCGATCAACAGCAGCGAGACGGAGCAGCCGGGCGGCATGGAGCTGGGTGGCCTCGGTCCGGTCACTGAGGGCCTGTTCGCATGGGTCTTCGGCCTCGGTGCGCTGATCGCGGTAGCCGTCTGGGTCGCCGCTCGGACCGCAAAGGCCAAGAAGTCATGAGTAGCCAAGACATTCCAGAAGAGAACCTGCCCGCTGAGCAGGAGCACGCGCACGGCGTCGTGAGCGTCGCGGACGAGAAGAACCCGTTCGCGGACCCGGGGCTGCCGCCCCACGAGCACCGGATCCAGGACATCGACGAGCGGGCCGCCAAGCGGTCCGAGCGCGCCGTCGCCCTGCTGTTCACGGTGTCGATGCTGGCCACCGTCGGCTTCATCGCCGCGTACGTGGCGGTCCCGCAGGACAAGGCGATCTTCGTCTTCCCGCTGGGTCACATCAGCGCGCTGAACTTCGCGCTCGGTCTGACCCTCGGTACGGCGCTGTTCTGCATCGGCGCGGGTGCGGTCCACTGGGCCCGCACCCTGATGTCCGACGTCGAGGTCGCCGACGACCGGCACGCGATCGCCGCCTCTCCCGAGGTCCGTGCGCAGGTCCACGCGGACTTCAAGCAGGGAGCCAAGGAGTCGGCGCTCGGCCGCCGCAAGCTGATCCGCAACACGATGTTCGGTGCGCTGGCCATGGTGCCGCTCTCCGGCGTCATGCTGCTGCGCGACCTCGGCCCGCTGCCCGGCACCTCGCTGCGCCACACGCTGTGGGCCAAGGGCAAGCTGCTCGTCAACATGAACACGAACCAGCCGCTGCGTCCCGAGGACGTCGCCGTCGGTTCGCTGACCTTCGCCAAGCCCGAGGGCCTGGAGGAGGCACAGGAGGACTTCCAGAACGAGATCGCCAAGGCGGCCCTGATGATCGTCCGGCTGCAGCCGGACAACATCAAGGACAAGCGCGAGCTCGAGTGGTCGCACGAGGGCATCGTCGCGTTCTCGAAGATCTGCACCCACGTGGGTTGCCCGATCTCCCTGTACGAGCAGCAGACGCACCACGTGCTGTGCCCGTGCCACCAGTCCACCTTCGACCTCTCCGACGGTGCCCGAGTGATCTTCGGCCCCGCCGGTCACGCCCTGCCGCAGCTCCGCATCGGCGTGAACGACGAGGGTTACCTCGAGGCGCTCGGCGACTTCGAAGAGCCCGTCGGTCCTGCATTCTGGGAGCGCGGATGAGCACCAACGCGAACAACGAGCGACGCGGCAAGGCGCCCGCCGGCGAGCGCGTCGCCGACTGGGCCGACGGACGGCTCGGGATCTACTCCCTGGCCAAGTCCAACATGCGCAAGATCTTCCCCGACCACTGGTCGTTCATGTTGGGCGAAGTCTGCATGTACAGCTTCCTCATCATCATCCTGACCGGTGTCTACCTGACGCTGTTCTTCCACCCGTCGATGAACGAGGTGGAGTACCACGGCAGCTACGTCCCGCTCCAGGGACAGCTGATGTCCGAGGCGTTCAACTCGACCCTGCACATCTCCTTCGACGTGCGCGGTGGTCTGCTCATCCGGCAGATCCACCACTGGGCCGCGCTGATCTTCCTCGCCGGCATGTTCGTGCACATGATGCGCGTGTTCTTCACCGGCGCGTTCCGCAAGCCGCGTGAGATCAACTGGCTGTTCGGCTTCCTGCTGTTCGTCCTGGGCATGTTCACCGGCTTCACCGGTTACTCGCTCCCGGACGACCTGCTCTCCGGCACCGGTGTCCGCTTCACCGAGGGCGCGATCCTGTCGATGCCGATCGTCGGCACCTACATCTCGTTCTTCCTCTTCGGCGGCGAGTTCCCCGGTCACGACTTCGTCGCCCGGTTCTACTCGATCCACATCCTGCTGCTGCCGGGCATCATGCTCGGCCTGATGGTGGGCCACCTGATCCTGGTCTTCTACCACAAGCACACGCAGTTCGCGGGTCCCGGAAAGACGAACAAGAACGTCGTCGGCATGCCGCTGCTGCCGGTGTACATGGCCAAGGCCGGAGGCTTCTTCTTCCTGGTCTTCGGTGTGATCGCGGCCATCGCCGCGGTGACCCAGATCAACCCGATCTGGGCCATGGGCCCCTACCGCCCCGACCAGGTGTCCACCGGCGCCCAGCCCGACTGGTACATGGGCTTCGCCGAGGGTCTGGTCCGCTACATGCCGGGCTGGGAGATCAACTTCTGGGGTCACACGCTCGTCCTGGGCGTGTTCATCCCGCTGGTGCTCTTCGGCCTGGTCCTGGGCGTGATCGCGGTCTACCCGTTCATCGAGTCCTGGGTCACCGGCGACAAGAGCGAGCACCACATCCTGGACCGCCCGCGCAACGCCCCGACGCGTACCGCGTTCGGTGTCGCCTGGATCACCGTGTACATGGTCGGCCTGGTCGGTGGTGGCAACGACCTCATCGCCACCCACTTCAGCCTGTCGATCAACGCCGTGACCTGGTTCGTCCGGATCTCCTTCTTCGCCGGACCGGTCATCGCGTTCATCCTCACCAAGCGGATCTGCCTCGGCCTGCAGCGCCGCGACCGCGACAAGGTGCTGCACGGTCGCGAGACCGGCATCATCAAGCGCCTGCCGCACGGTGAGTTCATCGAGGTGCACGAGCCGCTCAGCCAGGAGCAGCTGCACACCCTCACGGCTCACCACCAGTACGAGCCGGCCGAGATCGGCCCGACGGTCGACGAGAACGGTGTCGAGCGCAAGGTGAAGAAGTCCGAGAAGCTGCGCGCCAAGCTCAGCAACGCCTACTACGGCGAGGACAACCAGATCCCGAAGCCGACCGTCGAGGAGTACAAGGAGATCACGAGCGGCCACGGCCACCACTGATCCCCGCGTCGCCACGCCACGCCGAGGGCCCCGTCCGCAACGCGGACGGGGCCCTTCGCCGTGTCCCGCGCTGGATAGGGTGGGACCACACTGTTCTTCTAGACACCCAGGAGCGGCCATGAGCGCTGTGACCCCCGCTGGAGGCGACACCGCGGCGGGCCGTTCCTGGCCCGCCCTGCTGAACGGGCTGCTGGACGGCCGGGACCTGTCCGCCGACGACACGGCCTGGGCGATGGACCTGATCATGAGCGGCGAGGCGACCGACGCGCAGATCGCCGGGTTCCTGGTGGCCCTGCGGTCCAAGGGCGAGACGGTGGAGGAGATCACCGGACTCGTGCGGACCATGTACGAGCACGCCAACGTGATCGAGGTACCCGGGCCGGCCGTCGACATCGTCGGCACCGGCGGTGACGGCGCCAAGACGGTGAACATCTCCACGATGTCGTCGATCGTCGTCGCCGGCACCGGAGCGAAGGTCGTCAAGCACGGCAACCGCGCCGCGTCCTCCGCCTCCGGGTCCTCCGACGTCCTGGAGAAGCTCGGGATCAACCTGAACCTGACCCCGAAGCGGGTCGCCGAGGTCGCCGAAGAGGCCGGCATCACCATCTGCTTCGCGGTGAAGTTCCACCCGGCGCTGCGTCATGCCGCCGCGGCCCGCGGCCAGTTGGGGATCCGTACGACCTTCAACGTGCTCGGCCCGCTCACCAACCCGGCCAGGGTGCGCGCCCAGGCGGTCGGTGTCGCCGACCCCCGGATGGCGCCGATCGTGGCCGGGGTCCTCGCCGAGCGCGGCAACTCCGCCCTGGTCTTCCGGGGCGACGACGGCCTGGACGAGCTGACGACCACGTCCACCTCCCGGGTGTGGGTGGTCCGGGACGGCAAGGTCACGGAGGAGAGCTTCGACCCGCGGGACGTCGGCATCGACCTCGTCCCCGTGGAGGCCCTGCGCGGCGCCGACGCGTCGTACAACGCGGAGGTCGCCCGCCGCCTGCTGGACGGCGAGCAGGGCCCGGTCCGGGACGCGGTCCTGCTGAACTCGGCGGCCGCCCTGGTGGCCCTCGACCCGACCGAGGCCCCCCTCGCCGAGCAGCTTCGCGCCGGCATGGCCAAGGCGGCCGTGTCGATCGACTCGGGCGAGGCGAAGCGGACGCTGGAGCGGTGGGTGGCGGCCAGCAACAAGTAGCGGGCGGCTGATCGCCGTCGTAGCGGGTGTCCCGGGATCCGGACAGAAGTTGCGCGGCGGCGATCAGCTCGGCTACGTTCCTGAACAGGTCATGAGTGACAGTCATGAGGCCCCGGCCGACTGTCCGGCAACCCTCCGTCCGTGGCGGGGTGCCCCGGGTGAAGACCAGGCCGCAGGCAGTGAGGTCTGCGGCAAGCGCGGACCCCTCGCACACCAGGGGTCCTGGTCGTCGAGGGAGCCTTCTGTGAGCAAGCGAATGCGATAGGGCGTAGAGCCCCGCCTCCGCGTACCCCTTTCACCTTCCCCACGTTCGAGCCGTACGCGCTCACGTGGTTCCGCCTTGCCTCTCACAGGAGCTCGCCATGTCCGTCTTCACCGCTGCCGCCGACCAGTCCGTTTGCCGTGACATTTCGGGGGCTCTGCCTGTTCTGGGCCGTGATGTCACCGTCCCGCTCGTGACCGGCGGCGAAGTCACCTACGCGGCGCTCGACTACGCGGCCAGCGCCCCCGCCCTCCAGCGCGTCTGGGACGACGTGGCGGCCTACGCGCCGTACTACGGCAGCGTCCACCGCGGCGCCGGCTACCTTTCCCAGCTCTCCACCGACCTGTTCGAGAACGCCCGCAGGACGGTCGCCGAGTTCCTCGACTGCCGCGCGGCCGACCAGGTGGTCTTCACCCGCTCGACCACGGACTCCCTGAACCTCCTCGCCGCAGCGCTGCCCGCCGACTGCCAGGTCTTCGTCTTCGAGACCGAGCACCACGCCTCCCTGCTGCCCTGGCGGGACGCCCGCGTCACCTACCTCAACGCCCCGCGCACCCCGCGGCAGGCCGTCGAGACCCTGGAGCGGGCCCTCGCCGACCGCGACCCTTACGGCCCGGCCCTGGTCTGCGTCACCGGTGCCTCCAACGTCACCGGCGAGCTGTGGCCGGTGCGCGAGCTGGCCGCCGCGGCCCACGCGCACGGTGCCCGGATCGTCCTGGACGCCGCCCAGCTGGCCCCGCACCACCCCGTGTCGGTCCAGGACCTCGACGTCGACTGGGTCGCCTTCTCCGGCCACAAGCTGTACGCCCCCTTCGGCTCCGGCGTCCTGGCCGGCCGCGCCGACTGGCTGGTCGCGGCCGAGCCGTACCTCGCGGGCGGCGGCGCCAGCCGCAAGGTGACCCGGCGCGAGGACGGGGGAGTGGCCGTGGAGTGGCACGAGAGCGCCGCCCGCCACGAGGCCGGCTCCCCGAACGTCATCGGCGCCTACTCCATCGCCTCCGCCTGCAAGGCCCTGACGGAGGCCGGCTTCGACACGCTGGTCGCCCGCGAGCAGCACCTGATCGCGAAGGTGCGGGCCGGCCTGGCCGAAGTGCCCGAGGTCCGGGTTCTCTCCCTCTTCGGGGACGACGCCCCGCGGGTCGGCGTGATCAGCTTCGTCGTGGACGGCTGGAACAGCTCCCACTTCGCCGCCGCCCTCTCCGCCGAGTACGGCATCGGCGTCCGCGACGGCCTGTTCTGCGCCCACCCCCTGGTCCGCACCCTCCTCGGCTCCGACCCCCAGGCCCAGGGCGAGTGCGGCGCCCCCGAGGCCACGCCGGGCGAGAAGTCCCTGAACGCGATCCGCGTGAGCTTCGGCGCGGGCACCCCCGACGAGCACGTGGAGCGCTTCGTCACGGCGGTGAAGGAACTGGTGACCGAGGGCGCGAAGTGGACGTACCGCACGGAGGAAGGCCGCTGCGTCCCGGCGGTGTGAGTCTCTGAACGCCTGGTGGGGCGGTCTTCAGCCGATCAGTTGTCCAAGCCGATCGAGAAGGCCGCCTCGAGGTCGTGCTGCGAGTACGTACGGAAGGCGACGTGCGTGTCCGTGGCCTCGACCCCGGGGATCTTGCTGATCCGCCCCGGGATCACGTCGGCCAGATCCTCGTGCTGCCGCACCCGCACCATGGCGATCAGGTCGTACGTACCGGTGACGGAGAAGACCTCGCTCACCGAATCCAGCGAAGCGATCTGCTCCGCGATCTCGGGGATCCGGTCCACGCTGGTCTTGATCAGGACGATCGCGGTGATCACGACGGGTTCTCTCCCTCGGGTGCCGGAGCCGGTGCGCACTTCACTTTAGTCGCCCGCCCGTCTCCCACCGCCACCCTTCCAAAGCCGCCCTTCGGGCCCTCCTTTTTCCGGTACCGCACCCACGCGTAACCGAACCCGACCCCGAAGCCGACCAGGTGCGCGAGGTAGGCCACCCCGGGCCCCTCACCGGAGCGCCCCGCCGCCAGCCACTGCAGCGCTGCCCAGAAGGGCAGCACCACCCAGGCCGGGAAGCGCATCGGCAGGAAGAACAGGAAGGGGAGCAGACTGGTGACACGGGCGCGGGGAAACAGATAGAGGAACGCGCCGAGGACCGCCGAGATCGCCCCGGACGCGCCCACCAGCGACTGCTCGGAGGTGGCGTTGGCGGCCGCGTAGCCCAGCAGGGCCAGGTAGCCGCAGCAGACGTAGAACAGGGTGAACTCCACCCGGCCCATTCGTTCCTCGGTCATCATCCCGAAGACGAAGAGGAAGAGCATGTTGCCGAGCAGATGCACCCAGCTGCCGTGCACGAACAGCGCGGTGACCGGGGTCAGGGCCTCCCGGACGGGCTCCTCGAACAGGTCCGCCGGGACCACGCCCCAGTGCCGGAAGTACGCGCGTTGCGCGGCCGGCAGCGCGTCCGCGGAGCCGTACGCCGGAGTGAGCCCGGAGGCCGGTCCGAGGACGAAGATCAGGGAGCACACGGCGATGAGGGCGTGCGTCATCGGCGCGGGGGTGTCCCGGAGCGCCCTGAGTGTGCGGCCGGCCGTCGTGCTCCAGGCGTTGATCATGACTACAGAGCATGACGTAAGGGGACGCAACCTGACAGACCGCCTCGCCGCCCCGGACGGACGGGCGGTGAGTACCCGCCAGGCCGTAGGGTTACGAGCCACACGCGTCGAGGAGCGGCGCGGACCGACCCGAGAAGGAAGCGAACAGTCACGATGACGGTTCCCCTGCCGACCGCCACGACGCGATGGCGCTGCACCCTCTGTGGCAACCTCACCCGCTTCGATGTGACCCGCTCGTCGAAGGTCGTCGAGTACGTCCACCTCGACCTCGCCGGTGAGCCGACGGTCGAGGAACGCGAGGTGGTCAGTGAGACCATCGACTCGGTCCGCTGTCGCTGGTGCAACGCGGTGGACCAGGTGGAACTCGTGGACAGGCCGGGCGCCGGCTCCTGAGCGGAGCGGGCCCCGTACAGGTATTGGGGTGTGACGGATGGTGGAGACCGCAGGCGGGGGGCCGGGCGACGGCACCGCTGAGGTGCTTGACCGTCCGCTGCCCGACGGCGTGCGCCGACGGGTCGTGCAGATCGTCGCGGACGGGTTCGGCGGCCTGACCGTCGCGGAACTGCCCGCCCAATTGCGGCAGTACGCCCGGTTCGCCCCGAACCGGCGGGCCAAGTTCGCCGGGAACGCGATGGCGGCCGCGCTGGAGACCGATCCGCTCTTCAGGCAGCGGATCGGGGAGAAGTTCAGAGAGGCGCAGCCGGAGCTGTCCGGCGCCCTGGACTCCGGCTCGCCGCCCCCGGCCGCGGACCCGCTCGACGTGGCGGCCGCGGCCTATGTACTGCGCCCGGCGGGCTGGGTGAAGCTGGTCACCGCGGCCGGCGAGGAGGCCCAGCGCGCGGACGCCGAGCGGGCCGACGAGGAGAGCCGGGCCGAGCTGGAGCGGCTGCGCGAGGAGCTGGCCGAGGCCCGGACGCAGACCCGGACCGAGACCGAACGGCTGCGCACCGAACTGGAGTCGGCGAAGAAGGAAGCGGAGTCGCTGCACCGCAAGCTCCGTGCCGCGCTCAGCGACGTCAAGCGCGGCGAGGCCGCGCTGCGCAAGGTCCAGGGCGAGATCGAGGCCGTACGCGCCGAGGGGCAGGCACAGCTGTCGGTCGCCGAGAGCGAGTCCCGCCGGCTCAAGGCCCGCCTGGGCGAGGCCGAGGCCGCGCTGGAGGCCACCCGCCGGGCGGCCCGCGAGGGGCGCAGCGTCGAGGACATGCGGGTACGGCTGCTGCTCGACACCCTGCTGGACGCCACCCAGGGGCTGCGGCGCGAACTCGCGCTGCCTCCGGTCTCCGTGCGCCCGGCCGAGACCGTGGACGCGGTCGAACCGGGACGTATGACCCCGAAGGACATCGCGGCCCGGGCCCTGTCCGAGAACGACCCGGCGATCCTGGACCAGCTGCTCGCGCTGCCGCAGGCCCATCTGGTCGTCGACGGCTACAACGTCACCAAGACCGGTTATCCGCAGATGCCGCTGGAGAAGCAGCGGCTGCGGCTCCTGGGGCAGCTCTCGGCGCTCGCCGCGCAGACCGGTGCCGAGGTGACCTGTGTCTTCGACGGTGCCGAACTGGCCGCGCCGGTGCTGCTCGCGCCGCCGCGCGGGGTGCGGGTGCTGTTCTCCAAGCCGGGCGTCACGGCCGACGAGCTGATCCGCCAGCTGGTGCGCGCGGAGCCGCCGGGCCGTCCGGTCATCGTCGCCTCGACCGACCGGGAGGTGGCCGACGGGGTCGCCAGGGCCGGTGCCCGTCCCGTCGCCTCTGCGGTACTTCTGAAGCGACTGTCCTGAAGGTCCGACACGCATACGCAATGCCCGAATTGGCCCGACTCTCACGCCACGTAGGGTCAATCACGCCTCACTGCATGTGAGTTATGTGCAAAGAATGCATTGCGTCACAGGGTTTTTTGCCGCGAGGATTTGAACTGATCACAGCTGGGTCACTAGGGTCTGGGCTCGAACCTCCGAACGGGTGATCACTCACAAGAAGGAGTTCGTCCTCCGTGGCGTCCCATCGTCGACCCAAGCAGCCGAGTCGCACGCGTGTCACCGTGCTGACCACCGCAGCCGCCGCTGCCGTCGCGCTCAGCGCGAACGCCGCCAATGCCGCCCCGAGCGAGAAGCTCGGCAAGGACGAGGTCAAGGCGAAGGTCGACAAGCTCTACGAGCAGGCGGAGCAGGCCACCGAGAAGTACAACGGGGCCAAGGAGAAGCAGCAGAAGCTGCAGAAGGAAATCTCCACCATCCAGGACAACGTGGCCCGCGGCCAGCAGGAGCTGAACAAGCTCCGCGACGGCCTGGGTTCGCTGGCGACCGCCCAGTACCGCTCCGGTGGCATAGATTCCTCGGTCCAGCTCTTCCTGTCCTCCAACCCGGACGACTTCCTCGACAAGGCCTCCACGCTCGACCAGTTGAGCAGCCAGCAGGTCGAGGCCCTGAAGAAGATTCAGGACAAACAGCGCGAACTCGCCCAGGAGCGGGCCGAGGCCACCGACAAGCTCAAGGACCTCGCCGCCACCCGCACCGAGCTGGGCAACAAGAAGAAGGAAGTCCAGGGCAAGCTCGCCGAGGCCCAGAAGCTGCTCAACACCCTGACCGCCAAGGAGAAGGCCGCGCTCGCCGCCGAGCAGGCGCGCGCCAACCGCTCCTCCACCGAGCGGGTGGACCTCGGCGACGCCCCGCCCGCCTCCGACCGCGCCTCGGCCGCCTTCTCCGCCGCCCAGAGCAAGATCGGCTCGCCGTACGTCTACGGCGCCTCCGGCCCCTCCTCGTTCGACTGCTCGGGCCTGACCTCCTGGGCCTACGCCCAGGCCGGCGTCTCGATTCCGCGCACCTCCGAGGCGCAGGCCAACGCCGGCACGCGCATCTACGACCAAAGCCAGCTCAAGGTCGGCGACCTCGTCATCTTCTACGGCGACTTCCACCACGTCGGCCTGTATGCGGGCAACGGCCAAGTGCTGCACGCTCCGCACACCGGCGCGGTGGTGCGCTACGAGGCGATGAGCAACATGACGTTCGAGTTCGGCGTCCGGATCTGATTCACCCGCGCGACGCTGACTCGGTGGCGCCCGAACGGGCGAATCCGATGAACCGAGACTGACTCCACGCCCCGCCCATGACCTGCGTCAGGGCGGGGCGTCGCGTGTGTGCGCCGCTCGACGCCGTTCGGCGCGGTCCTTCCGCACGGCTACTGTCTGCCGCGATTCCCCGGCGCAGGGGCCTCCCCGTCCCCGGCGCCGGGGAAGCTGTCTCTGTCCGCCAGCAGAAGGACTGCCGTGGGGTCCCATCGCCGCCTTGCACTGTCCGGGTTCAACCGGGGCGCCGGCGTCGCCCTGTGCGTGTTGTCGGCCGCGGCCGCCACGCTCGGCGCCGTACCCGCCCAAGCAGCGCCGCACGGGGACACCCGTGCCGAGGTGGACCGCCTCTACGAGGAGGTCGAGAGGGCGACCCAGGCCTACGACAAGGCCGACGAGCGGGCCGACGTGCTGCGCCGGGAGGTCCGGGACGACCAGGACCACATCGCCCGGCAGCAGCAGCGCATCAACACCCTGCGCGAGCGGCTCGGTTCGCTGGCCGGCGCCCAGTACCGCGCCGGCGGCATCGACCCGGCCGTCGCCCTGCTCTTCTCCGACGACCCCGACGACTACCTGGACAAGGCGGCCACCCTCGACCGCATCGGCGCCCAGCAGGCGGGCCGGCTGCGCGAGTTGAGCGCGGCGATGCGCGAGCTGGCCCAGGAGCGCGCCGAGGCCGCCGGGAAGCTCGCCGCGCTGGAGCAGAGCCGCAGGGCGGTCGCCACGCACAAGCGGACCGTGGAGAAGAAGCTCGCCAGGGCCCAGCAGCTGATCAACTCCCTGCCCGCCGCCGAACGCGCCGCCTACGACCGGGCCTCCCGCTCCGACGGCTCCGACCGCGTCGACCTGTCCGGCGCCGTCGCCCCCGACGCCCGCGCGGCGGCCGCCGTCGCCGCCGCCCGCTCCGCCCTCGGCCGCCCCTACGTGTGGGGCGCGACCGGCCCCTCCGGCTTCGACTGCTCGGGCCTGATGCAGTGGTCGTACGGGCACGCCGGCATCCATCTGCCGCGCACCTCCCAGGAGCAGCGGTACGCCGGCCGGCAGATCCCGCTCTCCCAGGCGCGCCCCGGCGACCTGGTCGTCTACCGCTCCGACGCCAGCCATGTGGCGATGTACGTCGGCAACGGCCAGGTCATCCACGCCCCCTACCCGGGCGCGCCGGTGCGCTACGACCCGGTCGGCATGATGCCCGTCTCCTCGGTCACCCGTCCCTGACCTCCCGCCGCGCACCGTACGATCGGGAAATGGCTGGTCGTAGAAGGGTGTGGCGCGCCGCGGCGGCGGGGCTCTGTCTGCTGCTCGCGGCGCCCCTCGCCGGATGCGGCGGCCGGATGGCGGCCGACCCGGCCACGGCCGAGGTGCAGCAGGTGCTCGACCGGCGCTCCGCGGCCCTGCTCGGGCACGACGAGACGGCGTACGGCAGGACGGGCACCCGGACCGCGTTCGTCCGCCTGCGCGCGCTCCCGCTGGCCGCCTGGGCCTACCGGGTGACCGCCGTGCACGGTGACGGCCCGGGCGCCACCGCCGACGCCGAGCTGCGCTACCGGATCGCCGGCTACGACCGGGCCCCGGTCAGCGTCCGCCGCACCCTCGCGCTCAGCCGCACCGCCGAGGGCAAGTGGTACGTCACCGCCGACAAGCCCGCGCGGAAGGCCGGGGAGCAGCTGTGGGACCAGGGCAGGGTGACCGCCGTCAAGGGCGCGCACAGCCTGGTCCTCGGGGCCGGTCAGAGCGCCGGCGACCTGCGCGCCTACGCGAGGCTCGCCGACCGCGCGGTCCCGGCCGTCTCCCGCGCGTGGGGCACGGACTGGACCCGCCGGGTCGTCGTCCTCGTCCCGCGCACGCTGGAGGGCATGGCGGGGCTGCTCGGCTCGCCCGCCGCCGGCTACCGGGGCATCGCCGCCGTCACCACCGGCGAGGTGGGCGGCGCGGGCAGGGCGCCCGCGGACCGGGTGGTCGTCAACCCGGAGGCGTACGCGATGCTGGGCAGCGTCGGCAAGCAGGTCGTGCTCACCCACGAGACCACCCATGTGGCCACCCGCGCGCACACCGACGCCGCCACCCCGCTGTGGCTCTCCGAGGGGTACGCCGACTGGATCGGCTACCTCGGCACCGGCCGCACCCCCACCGAGGCCGCACCGGAACTGGCCCGCGCGGTCCAGGACGGCAAGGTGCCCGCGAGTCTCCCCGCCGACAAGGACTTCGGCTTCAGCACCGACCCCGCCCGCCTCGCCCAGTCCTACGAGAGCGGCTGGCTCGCCTGCCGGATGATCGCCGACCACTGGGGCGAGGACCGGCTCGGCGCCTTCTACCGGGCCGTCGGCGCCCACCGGACGCGGGCGGGCGCGGTCGAGGAGGCGCTGAAGAAGGTGCTCGGGACCACGCCCAAGGCGTTCACCGCCGAGTGGCGCCAGTACGTGCGCGCTCAGCTGCGCTGACCTGGGACCTGCCCCAGCACCTCGATCGCCTCGCGCAGCCACTCCCGCTCGGCCGTGCCGGTGGCCCGGGCGACCCGCAGCATGCCCTGCCGGAACAGGTCACCCGCCTCCTCCGCGCGGACCGGCTCCCCGTCCCGGTAGAAGAAGCTCGCCGGGGCCTCCAGGAAGTCCAGGCGCCGGCGCAGCACCGCGGCCTGCTCGGCCGGGTCGTCCAGGTGCCGCAGGAAGGCGAGGACGGTGTTGAAGCGGACCTGGTCGGTGATTTCGGCCTGCTTGGGGGTGCGCAGCCGCTCCAGCAGGTCCGCGCGGCCCTTCCCGGTCAGGGACAGCACCCGGCGCGGGGCGGCGCTCGCGCCCTCCTCGGTGCGCTGGTCGAGCTTGCCCGCGGCGACCAGCCGGTTGATGGCCGGGTAGAGGGCGCCGTCGCTGACCGGCCGGACATGCCCGCTCAGCGCCTTGATGCGCTCCTTCAGCTCGTAGCCGTGCAGGGGTTCGTCGGCGAGGAACCCCAGGATCGACAGCTCCAGCACGCGAAATCCTCCTTGCAGTGGACGTGGGACCCATGCTAGCTCTTATCGAGCTACCTCTAAACGAGGTAGCTCGATAAGAGGGGGCTCCTTGTGAACGCACACCGCAGGCAACTCGTCTCGCTCGCCCACCCTGTCTACCTCTCGCTCCTCGCCTCGGTCGCCTCCGGGATCATCAACACCGTCTGGGTCTCCCGGCTCGGCGGCGGTGCCGTGGCCGCCGTCGCCGTCGCGACCAACACCGAGAACGTGCTGCTCGGCATCGCGCTGGTCTTCGCCTCCGGTACGACCGTTCTCGTCGCCCACGCCAGGGGGGCTCGCGATCCCGCCGCCCTGCGGGCCGCGGTGCACGGCGGCCGGGCGCTGTGCGCTCTGGTGACCCCGGTGGTCGTGGTCGGCGGGTTCCTGTTGCGCGAGCCATTGGCCCGCCTGGTCCTCGGCGGCGGTGACCCGGCGGCCCTGCACCTCGCCACCGCCTACTACGCGATCTCCCTGCCGGGCATGGCCGTCTTCTTCGCCCAGCAACTGGTCGACGGCCTTCTCAAGGGCGCCGGCGACACGCGTACCCCGATGCGGCTCGCCCTGCTGTCCAACGGGCTGATCCTGCTCTGCGACCCGGTCCTGATCCATCTCTACGGTGTCCGGGGCGCCGCGGCCTCGACCGTGCTGTGCCGCTGCGTGGCCCTCGCGGCGGGACTGCGCGCGCTCGGCCGCAACGCGCTGCTGCGAACGGCGGGCGGCACCCCTGCCGCCGAGCCGGTACCCGCCCCCCTGCGCCGCACCCTGACCACCGGCCTGCCCATGTCCGCCGACTTCACCGTGCGGCAGGGCGGGGCCCTGGTGCTGGTGGCGATCGTGGCGCGGCTCGGGGTGACGGCGGTGGCCGCCTACTCGATCGCTTACAAGGTCATGTACGTCGCCACCATGGCCTTCTACTCGGTACGGCAGGCCGCCGCCATCCACACCGCGCACACCCGGGGCGCGGGGCAGGACGCGCGCCGGGACATAGGCCGGCAGGCGATGCTCGTGTCCGGGGGCCTCGGCCTGGGCGCCGCCGCCCTGTTCGGCGCCACCGCCCCCTGGATCATGGCCGCTTTCGGCGCCGGGCCCGAGGTCGCCCACCAGGGTGTGCTGTTCCTGCGCTGCGTCGGCCCCTACCTGCTGCTGATGGCCTGCTTCATCGCGCTCGGCGGGGTCTTCGAGGGCAGTGGGGGAGCTCCGGAGCTGCTCCGGGCCACCCTGCTCGGCACCGCCGTCCAACTGCCCCTGGCGTACGCCCTCTCCGGGCTCGGCCTGCCCGGCGTCGGCCTGGCCCTGGCGCTCGCGATGGCCGTGCAGTGCGGGGCGGTGGCGGTGCTGTTCCGGCGGGCCCGCCGTCAGGAGGCCGAGGTCTCCTTCGCGGGAGTCGGCTGAGGGGCCGGTGGGGTCTCGGTGGCCGTGGGGACCGTGGCGCGCCACAGCCGGCGGGCCGCCATGAGCGTGGCGACGACGAGCAGGCCGTTGCGCAGGACGAGCAGCGTGATGCCGTACGTGTCGCTCACGACCACGTGCACGAAGCCGATCGGGAACTCCAGGACCGTCAGCAAGGTCGCGGCGAGGACCATCAGGGCGGGCGCGCCCATGCGGCTCGCCCGGAAGCACAGGCACACGGCGGCCAGGCCGATCAGCCACACCAGGTACTGCGGGCTGATCACCCGGCTGGTGACCGTGAACAGCAGCACCGCCGTCAGGGCCGCGTCCGCGAGCGTGTGCGCCTCGAACCGGGACGCCCGCCGCCGCCACAGCACCAGCCAGCCGATCGCCGCCCCGCTCAGCGCCATCGCGACGTTGCTGACCAGCCCGACGTACGGGCCGACGAACTCGATCGACCCGTAGTTCAGCAGCACCTGCCCCTGCCAGCCGTGGTGCCGGGCCACATGGAAGACCAGGCTGCCCAGCGACTCCACCTCCGTGCCCCGGTCCCGCTGGAAGGTGAGGAAGGCGAAGGCGCCCGGCATGGACACCGCGAACGCCGTCGCGACACCGCACGCGGTCACCGCGGCCGACGCCCACGCCCGCAGCCGGGTGGCGCCGACCAGCAGCAGCGCCGGCCACACCTTCAGCAGCGCCCCGAAACCCACCAGCGCCCCCATCACCCGGGGATGCCGGACCCCCGCGAGCAGGGCCGCGACGGCCACCGCGGTCACCATCAGGTCGTAGCGGGCGTACACCGTCGGGCCGAGCAGGGGCACGCCCACCACCCAGGTCCACACCCCGCGCAGTGAGCGGCCGGGCCGCCGGCCCGCGTGCAGCAGCAGGGCCAGCACGGCCAGGTCGGCCAGGCACACCAGTACGAAGAAGGCGTGCGGGTAGCTCAGGAACGGCAGGGCGGCGGGGGAGAGGATCGCGAGCGCGGCGGCCGGCGGGTACTGCCAGGTCACGTCGGCCAGCGGAAACGTTCCTTGGCGCAGCACCTCGTACCAGCCCTGGTAGATCACCGACACGTCGGTGGTCACGTCGGGGCCCGGGAAGACGTAGACCCCGAAGACGAAGAGCAGTAGCACCAGCCGGGTGGCGCACCAGGTCGCCAGCAGTCCCGCTATCTTCCCGCTCACCCGCACCCCTGTTCGTACACCGACCCCGGTCCGGCCCCATGATTCCCTGCCCACCTGTGCGTGTGCCACGAAGCGCGCCCGGTAGGGTCGGCGACGATGCACAAGACGCTGATCGTGACCAACGACTTTCCGCCCCGGCCGGGCGGCATCCAGGCCTTCCTGCACAACATGGCCCTCCGGCTGGAGCCCGGACGGCTGGTCGTGTACGCCTCCACCTGGAAGCGCGGTCGCGAGGGCGTCGAGGCCACGGCCGCCTTCGACGCCGAGCAGCCCTTCACCGTCGTACGCGACCGTACGACCATGCTGCTGCCCACGCCCGGCGCGACCCGGCGGGCCGTTTCGCTGCTGCGGGAGCACGGCTGCACCTCGGTCTGGTTCGGGGCGGCCGCGCCGCTCGGTCTGATGGCGCCCGCGCTGCGCAGGGCCGGCGCCGAGCGGCTGGTGGCCACCACCCACGGGCACGAGGCCGGCTGGGCCCAGCTGCCCGCCGCCCGGCAGCTGCTGCGCCGGATCGGGGACTCCACGGACACGATCACCTACCTCGGCGAGTACACCCGTTCCCGGATAGCGACCGCGCTGACCCCGGACGCGGCCCGGCGGATGGTGCAGCTGCCGCCCGGCGTCGACGAGAAGACCTTCCACCCCGGCTCGGGCGGCGACGAGGTCCGGGCGCGGCTCGGGCTCACCGACCGGCCGGTGGTCGTGTGCGTCTCCCGGCTGGTGCCGCGCAAGGGCCAGGACACCCTGATCCAGGCCATGCCCCGGATCCTCGCCGCCGAGCCGGACGCCGTGCTGCTCGTCGTCGGCGGCGGCCCCTACGAGCAGGACCTGCGCCGGCTGGCCCGGGAGACCGGCGTCGAGGCCTCGGTCCGCTTCACCGGCGCGGTGCCCTGGTCCGAGCTGCCCGCGCACTACGGCGCCGGCGACGTCTTCGCCATGCCCTGCCGCACCCGCCGCGGCGGCCTGGACGTCGAAGGCCTCGGCATCGTCTACCTGGAGGCCTCCGCCACCGGCCTGCCGGTCGTGGCCGGCGACTCGGGCGGCGCCCCCGACGCCGTACTGGACGGCGAGACGGGCTGGGTCGTCCGCGGCGGCGAGCCCGCCGAGGCCGCGGAGCGCATCATCGCCCTCCTCGCAGACGCGGAACTCCGCGACCGGATGGGCAAGCGGGGCCGCCAGTGGATCGAGGAGAAGTGGCGCTGGGACCTGCTGGCGGAGCGCTTGAAGGACTTGCTCTAGTACAGCCAACCCAGGGGCGCGGGGAACTGCGCGACCAGCCACGGCGGACCCGCACTCGCCGACGATGAGCACCCGTCCTCCCCAGATTGCGCCCCTGCTTACGGCGGAGCCCTTGGCGGAACGGGAAAATCCGCACATGCTGCGGCACATGACAGCAAAACTGATGCAGCGTCAGCTGAGTCGACGTCACATCCTGGGCATGATCGCCCTCCAGACCGCCGCCACGGCAGGTCTCACCCGCATCGGTCTTCAGTCCGCGCAGGCAGCCGAACCGGCCGCCGTCGACAACTCCCCGGCCATCGTCGTCGGTTCGGGCTACGGCGGCGCCGTGGCCGCCCTCCGCCTCGGCCAGGCCGGCATCCGCACCCTCGTCCTGGAGATGGGCCGCCTGTGGAACACCGCCGGCAGCGACGGCAAGGTGTTCTGCTCCACCAGCGCACCCGACCAGCGCTCCATGTGGTTCCGCACCCGCACGGAGGCCCCGCTGGCCACCTTCCTGTGGCTGGACCTCGTCAACAAGGACATCAGCCCCTACCCCGGAGCCCTCGACCGCGTGCACTACGACAACATGTCCGTGTACGTCGGCCGGGGCGTCGGCGGCGGCTCCCTGGTCAACGGCGGGATGGCGGTCACCCCGCTGAAGTCCTACTTCGCCGAGCAGTTCCCGACCGTGGACGCCGAGGAGATGTACGGCACCTACTTCCCGCGCGCCCGCTCCATGCTCGGCGTCAACACCATCGACCCGGCCTGGTTCGAGTCCACGGAGTGGTACCGGTTCACCCGCACCTCCCGGAAGGCCGCCGCCAACGCAGGCCTGAAGACCACCTTCGTGCCGAACGTCTACGACTTCGGCTACATGCAGCGCGAGGCCGCCGGTACGGCCACGAAGTCGGCGCTCGCCGGGGAGGTCATCTACGGCAACAACTACGGCAAGCGCAGCCTCGACAAGACCTACCTGGCCGCCGCCCTCGGCACCGGCAACGTCACCCTCCACACCCTGGAGAAGGTCAGGGCGATCACCAGGGCGGGCGACGGGTCGTACGTCCTGACCGCCGACCGCATCGACACCACCGGCAAGGTCGTGGAGACCAAGCAGTACAGCTGCACGTACCTGTTCCTCGGCGGCGGCAGCCTCGGTACGACCGAACTCCTCGTCCGGGCACGGGAGACGGGCACCCTGCCCGCGCTGAACGCCGGCGTCGGCGCCGGCTGGGGCACCAACGGCAACACCATGCTC
This sequence comes from Streptomyces sp. NPDC001816, assembly GCF_042892235.1. Classification (NCBI taxonomy): domain Bacteria; kingdom Bacillati; phylum Actinomycetota; class Actinomycetes; order Kitasatosporales; family Streptomycetaceae; genus Streptomyces; species Streptomyces sp. NPDC001816. The sequence goes on along the minus strand of NZ_JBIATY010000011.1, from coordinate 149,982 downwards.
GGCCGCGCCAACCACATGTGGGACACCGTCGGCGCCAACCAGGCGACCATGCCCGTCATGGGCATCGACGACTGGGCCAACACCGCCAACCCGGTCTTCGCCGAGATCGCCCCGCTGCCCATGGGGTTCGAGCACTGGATCAGCCTGTACCTGGCGATCACCAAGAACCCCGAGCGGGCGTCGTTCTCGTACGACTCCACGTCCGGGGCGGTGAAGCTCGGCTGGAGCCCGGCCCAGAGCGCCGTGTCGGTCGCCATGGCCAAGAAGCTCTTCGACCGGATCAACGCGGCCAACCTGACCATCTACCGGTACGACCTCTTCGGTTCGACCAGCAAGATCTTCGCGGACGACTTCACCTACCACCCGCTGGGCGGCTGCGTCCTCGGGAAGGCGACCGACGACTACGGCCGGGTCAAGGGGTACCCCAGGCTCTACATCACCGACGGCTCGCTCGTGCCCGGCTCGATCGGTGTGAACCCCTTCGTCACCATCACCGCGCTCGCCGAACGCACGATGGCGCGGGTCCTCGTCGAGGACACCGCGCCATGACGCGTCTTCAGCAGGCGTACTACTTCGCGTAGATCGCCTCGATCTCGTCCGCGTAGTCCTTCGCCACCACGTTCCGCTTGAGCTTCAGCGACGGGGTGAGGTGGCCCGACTCCTCCGTGAACTGGGAGGACAGAATGCGGAACTTCCGCACCGATTCCGCCTTCGACACCGCGGCGTTGCCGTCGTCGACCGCCGCCTGGATCGCCGCCAGCAGATCCGGGTCCTCGCGCAGCGACGCCGCGGTGGAGCCCGCCGGCTTGCCGTGCTCGGCCGCCCAACGGCCCAGGAACTCGTCGTCGATGGTGACCAGCGCGCCCACGAACGGCCGCCCGTCGCCCACCACCATGCACTCCGCGACCAGCGCGTGGGCGCGGATGCGGTCCTCGATCACGGCCGGGGCCACGTTCTTGCCGCCCGCGGTGACGATGATCTCCTTCTTGCGGCCGGTGATCCTGAGGTAACCGTCCTCGTCGAGGGTGCCGACGTCACCGGTGTGGAACCAGCCGTCGGCGAGCGCCTCCGCGGTCGCGCCCGGGTTGTTCCAGTACTCCTTGAACAGGTGCTCGCCGTGCAGCAGCACCTCGCCGTCGTCCGCTATCCGGATCACCGAGCCGGGCAGCGGCTGGCCGACCGTGCCGATCTTCTGCCGGTCCCAGGGGTTGAACGCGGTCGCCGCGCAGGACTCGGTCAGGCCGTAGCCCTCCAGCACCGTGAAGCCGATGCCGCGGAAGAAGTGACCGAGCCGCTCGCCCAGCGGGGCACCGCCGGAGATCGCGTACTCGCCCCGGCCGCCGAGGACCGCGCGCAGCTTGCTGTAGACCAGCCTGTCGAAGACCTTGTGCTTGATCTTCAGGCCGATGGACGGGCCCGACGGGGTGTCCTGCGCCTTGCTGTAGGCGATCGCGGTGTCCGCGGCCTTGTCGAAGATCGCGCCCTTGCCGTCCGCCTGCGCCTTGGCGCGCGCGGAGTTGTACACCTTCTCGAACACGCGCGGGACACCGAGGATCAGCGTCGGCCGGAAGGCGGCCAGCTCGTCGGTGAGGTGCTTGATGTCGGGGACGCAGCCCAGCTTGATCGGCGCCATCATCGGCGCGATCTGCACCAGCCGCCCGAAGACGTGCGCCAGCGGGAGGAAGAGGAGGACCGAGCACTCACCGGTGCGGAACAGCGGACGCAGCCGCTCCACGATGTTGCCGCACTCGGCGAAGAAGCTGCGGTGGGTGAGGACACAGCCCTTGGGCCGCCCGGTCGTGCCGCTCGTGTAGACGATGGTCGCCGGGTCGTCGGCCTTGGCGAGCGAGCTGCGCTCCCCCACGGTCGCGTCGGAGACGCCCTGCCCGAGCCGGCCCAGCTCTTCCAGGCCGCCGGCCTCGATCTGCCAGACGTGCTTGAGGGCGGGCAGGGTGTCGCGCACCGAGTCGACGGCGGCCGCGTGGCCGTCCAGCTCCACGATGCAGGCGGTCGCGCCCGAGTCGGAGAGGATCCACTGCACCTGCTCCGGCGAGCTGGTCTCGTACACCGGCACGGTGACCGCGCCCGCGCTCCAGATCGCGAAGTCGAGGAGCGTCCACTCGTAGCGCGTCCTGGACATCAGGCCGACCCGGTCGCCCGGCTGCACACCGGAGGCGATGAGCCCCTTGGCGGCGGCGTGCACCTCGGCGAGGAACTCCGTGGCCGTCACGTCCTGCCAGGCGCCGCCCACCTTGCGGGCGATGACAGCGACGTCGGGATGCTGCGCGGCGTTTCTGCGGACGATGTCGGTCAGATTGCCGTCCGCAGGGACCTCGTACAAAGCCGGAAGGCTGAACTCGCGCAAGACTGCTGCTCCTCATAGGGCGCCGGCGCCACGACACTGTGTGATGCGACGGTGCGGTCCAAGGCTCGGGCGGGTACTCAGGGTGCCAACCAGTTGGTTGAAACGCTGAGCACGACTGGACTGCCCGGACGTTACCCGCCGGTATGGCTTCTAGGACAGGGGGTCCCGGCGAGATGTTCGCTGCGTCACACGGGATGGCGTTCCTTCGCGCACAGTAGTCCACGGCTCAAGCGACCGGCGAGTAACCCCGGGTGGGGTCGCCACTGTTCACGCACATCCCACACGCCTACGCTTGATCGTCATGGCACCCACACGCTCCGGCAACCGAAGGACACGCGTTCATGTGGTCAGCGACGTGCATGGCAACGCCCGTGACCTGGCCCGGGCCGGAGATGGTGCGGACGCCCTGATCTGCCTCGGCGACCTGGTCCTCTTCCTCGACTACGCCGACCACTCGCGCGGGATCTTCCCCGACCTGTTCGGCAAGGAGAACGCCGACCGCATCGTCGAGTTGCGCACCGCGCGGCGCTTCGAGGAGGCACGCGCCTTCGGGGCCCGGCTGTGGGCCGGGATCGGCTCCGACCGGGCCACCGCCATCGAGAAGGCGGTGCGCAAGCAGTACGCCGAGCTGTTCGCCGCGTTTCCGACGCCGACGTACGCCACCTACGGCAATGTCGACATGCCGCCTTTGTGGAGCGAGTACGCGGGCCCGGGCACCACGGTGCTGGACGGTGAGCGGGTGGAGATCGGCGGCCGGACCTTCGGCTTCGTGGGCGGCGGGCTGCGCACCCCGATGCGGACGCCGTACGAGATCGACGACGAGGAGTACGCGGCGAAGATCGAGGCGATCGGCGAGGTGGACGTGCTGTGCACGCACATCCCGCCGGAGGTTCCGGAGCTGGTCTACGACACGGTCGCGCGCCGCTTCGAGCGCGGCAGCCGGGCGCTCCTGGACGCGATCCGCCGCACCCGCCCGCGCTACTCCCTCTTCGGCCACGTCCATCAGCCACTGGTGCGCCGGATGCGGATAGGGGCGACGGAGTGTGTGAACGTGGGGCACTTCGCGGGGACGGGCAGGCCGTGGGCGCTGGAATGGTGAAGCACCACAGGTGGGGCGCGATGGCAGGGCGACGGTGTGCAGGACAGTGTGAAGGACGGGGTGAAGGCTCCAGGTCGGCGGCGCGGTAGCCTTCACGCTGCACACTCTTAGGTCCGTATCTGGAGGAGCCACGGCGATGGCGGAACACACCAGTTCGAGCATCACGATCGAGGCGGCTCCGGCCGACGTCATGGCGGTGATCGCCGACTTCGCCCGCTACCCGGACTGGACCGGCGAGGTGAAGGAGGCGGAGGTCCTCAAGACCGACGACCAGGGCCGCGCCGAGCAGGTCCGCCTCGTCATGGACGCCGGGGCCATCAAGGACGACCAGACCCTGGGCTACACCTGGACCGGCCAGAACGAGGTCTCCTGGACCCTGGTGAAGTCCCAGATGCTGCGCTCCCTGGACGGCTCCTACATCCTCAAGCCGGCCGGCGCGGGCTCCACCGAGGTCACCTACCAGCTCACCGTCGACGTCAAGATCCCCATGCTCGGGATGATCAAGCGCAAGGCGGAGAAGGTCATCATCGACCGCGCTCTGGCGGGCCTGAAGAAGCGGGTGGAGTCGGGCGACTGAATTTTCCCACCCACCCACCCGTTCGGTCGGCTGAGATGCGGAGCGGCAGGGGCGCGTAAGCCGCGCTACCGCCGGCTGCAGCCGTATGTGCTTGCCGCGGGCAGTCGTGCCGCTGGGGCGGCACGGGTGGGCGCGGGCGGCAACCCGTCAGCGCCGGGCTGCGCGACCCACCCCCGGCCCGGCCGCAGCACCGGTGCCACCCCAACACCGCCGCCCCCTGCCCTCCGTTACCGTTCACCCTCATGCGCACCATCCTGATCATGGGCCCGGGCGGCAGCGGTCGCACGACCATCGCTGCCGCCACCGCACAGCGCGCCGCACGCGAAGGCACCCGCACGCTCCTCCTCAGCGCCGATCGCACCGACACCCCAGGCGTCGCACTGGGCACAGGAACAGGACCGACCCCGACCGAAGTCGCCCCGCTCCTCACCGTGTGGAGGCCCGACGCGGTCGACCGCTTCCGGCAGGACCTCACCGCCTTCCAGACCCGCGCCGCGAACGTCCTGGACCTCCTCGGCGCCGCCCGGCTGGACGGCGAGGAGGTCACCCCGCTGCCCGGCGCAGAGGAGCTGTCCTTCCTGCGCGCCCTCAGGGACGCCGCCCTCTCCGAGCGCTACGACCTCCTCGTCGTCGACCTCCCGCCCCTCCCGCAGGCCCTCCCCCTGCTCGCCCTCCCAGAGGAGCTGCGCCGCTACCTGCGCCGCCTGCTCCCGCCCGAGCGGCAGGCGGCCCGCGCCCTGCGTCCCGTCCTCGGCCGACTGGCCGGCGTCCCCATGCCCGCCGAGTGGCTGTACGAGACGGCGGCCCGCTGGGACGTCGAGTTGGCCGCCGTCGAGGCGGTCCTCACCGACCGGCGCACCGCCGTACGCCTGGTCTCCGAACCCGGCCCCGCCGGCGCCGACGCCGTACACACCGCGACCCTCGGCCTCGCCCTGCGCGGCCTGCGCACCGAGGCCCTGATCGCCAACCGCGTCCTGCCCGAGACCGCCCCCGACACCTGGCTCGCCGGCCTCCTCGCCCAGCAGCGCAAGACCCTGGCCGAATGGGCCGAGCCGTACGACCTCCACACCGTCCCCCACCTCGGCCGGGACCCGCACGGCACCGACGACCTGGACGCCCTCGCCGTGCCCGGCGTCAACCCCGTGCCCACCCCGGTCGAGTGGCCCGTCGTCGACTGCCTCGCCGAGGACGGCGTGCTCGTCTGGCACATCCCGCTGCCCGGCGCGATACGGGACGAGCTGGACCTGATCCGGCGCGGCGACGAGCTGGTGATCACCGCGGGCCCCTTCCGGCGGATCGTTCCGCTTCCCTCCGCCCTGCGCCGCTGCACCGTTGCCGGGGCCGCCCTGCGCGAGGGTGAGCTGCGCATCCGCTTCACCCCCGATCCCGACCTGTGGCCCGCCGCCGGACGGTGAACCGCGTACGCCCGTTCGGGTAACGTCGTAGGGGCGAACCGTAGTCAGGAGTCCGCCATGAGCGAAGAGCGTCCCGCACCCGACCCGGCCGAAGAGGTCCACGGGGTGGGGGTCCCCCCTGCCGGAGCGCAGTCGGAAGCCTGGGGGAGGGCGACCGACGACGACGCCTGGGCCACGGCCTGCGCCGAGGACCTCGCCGCCGAGAAGGCCCGCCGCCGCGCCGAGCAGGGCCCGCCCCCGGGCTCCGCCGCCGAGGAACTGCGCAGACTCGTGGACACCGTGGCCGACAAGCTGTCCGGTCTCCAGTCCCCGCTGCTCGGCGCCGTCGCCGGACCGGCGGCCCAGCAGGTGGTGCGCCAGGTCGTCCAGCAGGCGAAGGCCGCCGTCGAGCCCGTCATCGAGCGCAACCCGGACGTCTTCGACCACCTCGCCGCGGCCGGCAACGAACTGCTGGCCGCCTACCGCTCCGCGGTCCAGGCCCAGGAACACCGCTGGACCACCGGCGCGGCCGACCTGAAGGACGACCGGTCCGACCGCCGCGACCGGGGCGAGGGCACCGGCCCGGGCGAACGCATCGATCTGGACTGAAGCCCTCCCACGGCAGGGCCTCGGTAACATTGGCCGTAGCGGGGCTCGACCGAAACTGAGGGATTCATGGGACTCACCATCGGCGTCGACATCGGCGGCACGAAGATCGCGGCCGGCGTGGTCGATGAGGAAGGCAACATCCTCTCGACCCACAAGGTGCCGACACCGGGCACGCCCGAGGCGATCGTGGACGCCATCGCCTCCGCCGTCGAGGGCGCGCGCGCCGGGCACGAGATCGTCGGCGTGGGCATCGGCGCGGCCGGTTACGTCAACCGGCAGCGCTCCACGGTGTACTTCGCGCCCAACATCGACTGGCGCAACGAGCCGCTGAAGGAGAAGGTCGAGGCCCGCACCGGCCTCCCGGTCGTGGTCGAGAACGACGCCAACGCCGCCGCCTGGGGCGAGTACAAGTTCGGCGCCGGCAAGGGCCACCGCAACGTCATCTGCATCACGCTCGGCACCGGCCTCGGCGGCGGCATCATCATCGGCAACAAGCTGCGCCGTGGCCACTTCGGCGTGGCCGCCGAGTTCGGCCACATCCGCATGGTCCCGGACGGCCTGCTGTGCGGCTGCGGCAGCCAGGGCTGCTGGGAGCAGTACGCCTCCGGCCGCGCCCTGGTCCGCTACGCCAAGCAGCGCGCCAACGCCACCCCCGAGAACGCCGAGATCCTGCTCGGCCTCGGCGACGGCACCCCGGACGGCATCGAGGGCAAGCACATCTCCATGGCCGCCCGCCAGGGCGACCCGGTCGCCGTCGACTCCTACCGCGAGCTGGCCCGCTGGGCCGGTGCCGGCCTCGCCGACCTGGCCTCCCTCTTCGACCCGTCCGCGTTCATCGTCGGCGGCGGCCTCTCCGAGGAGGGCGAGCTGGTCCTCGACCCGATCCGCAAGTCCTACAAGCGCTGGCTGGTCGGCGGCAACTGGCGCCCGGTCGCCGACGTGATCGCGGCTCAGCTGGGCAACAAGGCGGGCCTGGTGGGCGCGGCGGACCTGGCCCGCGAACCCGACCCGATCATGTAGCGAGCCCTGGCCCTACCACGACGATGCCCGCCGCGTCCGGTCCCGGGACGGCGGGCACCGTCGTATGTTGATCGTCATGCTGCTTCCCAACTCCCGTACAGAGCCCGATGGTTCCGCGGTCATCCGGGTGCTCAGCTACAACATCCGCTCGATGCGCGACGACACCCACGCCCTGGCCAGGGTGATCACCGCCTGCGCCCCCGACCTGGTCCTCGTCCAGGAAGCCCCCCGCTTCTTCCGCTGGCGCAAGAAGCTGGCCCGGCTCGCGGCGGCCTCCGGCCAGGTCATCCTCACCGGAGGAGCGACGGCAGCGGGACCGGCGATCCTGTGCAACCTGAGAGCCACCGTCGAGCGCACGCAGGACGTACTCCTCCCGCTCACCCCCGGCCTGCACCGCCGCGGCCTCGCCACGGCGGTGGTCCGCTTCGGCGCGGCCCGTCTCGGAGTGATCAGCTGCCACCTCAGCCTGCAGAAGGACGAGCGCCACGACCAGGCCGGCATGCTCCTCGACCGCCTCGCGGGCCTGGGCGTGGAGCACGCCGTCGTGGGCGGCGATCTCAACGAACGCCCCGACGGCCCCACCTTCCGCCTCCTCGCCGACAGCCTCCAGGACTGCCGGACCACCGCCCCCTGGGGCGGCGAGTTCACCTCGACCCCCGCCAACCCCCACCAGCGCATCGACGCCGTGTTCGCCACCAAGGGCATCGAGGTGCTCGGCTGCGGCGTGCCGCTGGAGCAGCCGGGGATCACGGAGACAGACCTGAGGGCGGCCACGGACCACCTTCCGGTCCTCGCCGCCCTCAGGGTGCCCGCCACGGCGTAGCTACGGCCGCTGCTTCGCCTTGCCGACAACGGCCCAGCTGTCGAGGTAGGAGAGCTGGGTGTACTTCTTCATGGCCGGGCCGTCGCCCGAGGTGCGCTCGTCACGGAAGCCGAGGAAGGCGTACGTCTCCGGGTCGAAGATGAAGTAGCCGCCGAAGCTCGTGAACCCCGCCGGGGCCGTGGGGTCGTCGTACGTGATGGCCACGCCGGTGCGTCCCTTCGCGTCCTGCTGGTTCGGCACCGCCTTCACCCCGGGCACCATGCCGAGCGCCTCGTAGGCCGCCGGGCGCAGCCCCTGCGGCATCACCGGGACCAGCTTGAGGAGCCCCGCGAGGCTGAAATGGATCTGCGACCACTGCTCGTCGGTGATGTCGTCCAGCGAGTCGGTCTTCCCGTGGACGCCCCAGTTGCGGCCGATCGCGAGGATCAACTTCTTCGGATCGGTCGGCAGCTTCCGCAGCGTTCCCCAGTCCTGCGGCGGCCAGACGCTCTCGTTCTTCTTGAGCGGCGGCGACCACCACCCCTTGCCGATCTCCATGATCCAGGACGGCTTCGAGCCGTCCACCGAGCGCCAGTTCTCGTCGACGTAGCTCTTCGTCCTTCCGGTCTTCTGGTTGGTCTCCTTGATGATCTCCTTGGTGTAGATGAACTGGTCGTCGCGCGGGGTGACCGTCCGCTCGTGCTTGCGCTCGTAGGCGGCGGCCCCGTTCAGCACCATCTGCGCGCTCACGTTCCGCATGGCGGGCGCACTCGACGCCGGCGGGTTCGCCGTCCGCTCCCGGTTCGCGCCGTCATCGTCCCGTACGACGACCAGGACCCCGGCGGCGACCGCCGCGGCGAGCGCGCCGGTCAGGGCGATGCGCAGGACGGGGCGCCTCGGCCGTACGACCGGAGCGGGCCGGTCCATCGCGGCGACCAGCCGTGCCCGTACCCGGTGCCGGGTGGCGTCGTCGAGCGGGGGAGTCCCCGGGGCGTAGTCGCTCACTTCGCGCAGTTCGTCGATGTCATGCATGGGCGTCTGCCTCTCGGAATGCCGTCGGATCGGATCCGCCCAGTGCTTCGCGCAATCTGCTGCGAGCCCGGTGCAGCCGGGATCTGACCGTGCCGACCGGCACGCCGAGGGCCTGGGCCGCCTCCTCGTAGTCGAGGCCGGCCCAGGCCACCAGCAGCACCACGTCGCGGTGCCGGGCGGACAGCCCGGTCAGCGCGGCTGCCAGTTCCCGGCGCACCCCCGTGGCACCGGCCCTGGAAACCGCCCGGTCCGCGACCGGCTCCTCGTGCTCCACCGGCTCCGGCAGCCGCGCGAGCGCCTTGAACCGGCGCGCTTCGGTCCGGCGGTGCCGGCCGATGAGGTTCGTCGCGATGCCGAACAACCATGGGCGGGCGTCGTCCCGCCCGAGGTCGTAGGTGTGACGCCGCTGGAAGGCGGTGATGAAGGTCTCCGCCATCAGATCCTCCGCCGCCTCGGGACCGAGCCGCTGGGCCGCGTAACGGTGCACGGCGTCGGCGTACCGGTCGTAGAGCGCGGCGAACAGCTCGGGCTCGTCCCGGGACCGCGCGATCACGCGGGCATCACTCTCCTCGCGATCCTTGCCGCGGGTGCCGACGCCCGGTGGTCCGACGGTCATCGGGGCTCCTTTCGTTCGTCTGAACGCCTCGAAGGCTTGGGCTTGTTCGGGTTGTTCATCTCTCCTTCGCCGGTCGGCGGAATCGGGTTCCCTTTTCGGCGCACCGGCCGTGCGAGCCGGACCGCGCACCGGGTCCGGCGCGGGCGGCCGACCGTACGGAGATGCGTGAGGGCCCGTCCGGACTGTCTCCGGACGGGCCCTCAGCCGGTCTGTCAGACGACCGCGCCGTGTCCCGGTTCGTCGTCCTCGTCGTCGTCCGTCTTCATCCGCATCACCAGCGTGGCGAACCCGCCCAGGAACCCGCCGATCCCGAGGGTCGTCAGCCACCAGGTCATCTCCCAGCCGAGCAGCACGGCCACCAGGAGCAGGACCGGGCCGCCGACCACCCCGAGCCAGGCGAACCTCGCGGTCGTGTCGGCGGTGGGCAGCGGTGGCGGCTCGGGCGGTACGAAGTGGCCCTCGTCGTCCTCGTCGAAGTCGTCCTCGGACGGTTCCGGGGTGGTGTAGTCACGCGGGCCCACGCCGGGCGCGAACGAGATCGAGCTGCCGAGCGGCTTCGAGGGCCGCGGCTCCTCGGAGCCGGCCGTGCCCTCGCCCGGGGGCTCGGGTTCGGGCAGCGCGAGATCCTCCACCGGCCTGAAGGGCCTGGAACCCGGCGGGTCCGGTGGCTCCTGGCCGTACCCTGCGACGATCGCCTGCCAGGCGGCGTCCTCGTCGAAGGGCACGCCCTTCTCGTCCGGCTCGCGGTCCTCGCGGTCGGAGTCGTGCTCAGCCAACTGCGGCCGTCCCTTCCTTGCCGACACTGGGTGCGAGCCGGCCGATGAAGGCGAGGCTCTCCTCGAAGATCCGGTCCGCATCGTGGTCCAACGTCGCCACGTGGTAACTCTGTTCCAGCACGATCTCCGTTACGTCCACGGAGGACACCCGGCTCAGCACCCGGGCCGAGTCCGCCGCCGGGACCACATGGTCCTGGGCGCTGCGCAGCAGCAGCAACGGCTGGGTCACCTGGGGCAGCTCGCCGTCCAGCCGGCGCAGGAACGCCCGCAGGGAGTGCGCCGGGTGCAGCGGCACCCGGTCGTATCCGAGCAGCGCCGGGCCGCCCTTGGCGATGTCGCTGGCGATGCCCTTCGTCGTCCGCACCAGGTGCCGGGCCACCGGAAGGACGTACGCCGACAGGCCGTGCACCCGGGTCGCCGGGTTGACGACGACCACCCCGGCGACCCGCTCGCCGCCTCGGGCCGCCAGCCGCAGCGCCAGCGCCCCGCCCATCGACAGGCCCGCCACGAACACCCGGGAACACCGCTCGGCGAGCACCCGCAGCTCGCGGTCCACCTCCGCGTACCAGTCCTCCCAGCCCGTGACCTGAAGGTCCTCCCAGCGGGTGCCGTGCCCGGGCAGCAGCGGCAGCGACACGGTCAGGCCGTGCGCGGCGTGCTGCTCCGCCCAGGGGCGCAGCGACTGGGGCGAGCCGGTGAAGCCGTGACAGAGGAGAACACCCACCTCCCCGCCCTCGTGGCGGTACGGCTCGGCTCCGGGGAGAACCGGCACCTTTCGGGCTCCTGTTCCTGAGAACGGCATGAAGAACTGGCGGATGTGCTTCACCGTACGCGACCGCACTGACACCGACCAGGGTCGTCGGGGTCATTGACGGCGGTCCGGGTTAAGGTCTGATCGACGGAAACAGGAGGCACGCGGGTGTTGTACGGCACGATGAAGGTCGCCATCGGAGGACCGCTGAAGGTCGCCTTCAGACCCTGGGTGGAGGGCCTGGAGAACATTCCGGCCGAAGGCGCCGCAATTCTGGCGAGCAATCACCTGTCCTTCTCGGACTCGTTCTTCCTGCCCGCGGTCCTCGACCGCAAGGTCACCTTCATCGCGAAGGCCGAGTACTTCACCACCCCGGGTGTGAAGGGCCGCCTCACGGCCGCCTTCTTCAAGGGCGTCGGACAGCTCCCGGTGGACCGCTCCGGGGCGCGCGGCGCCGGCGAGGCCGCGATCAAGAGCGGAATAGAGGTGCTGGAGCGCGGTGAGCTGTTCGGCATCTACCCGGAGGGCACCCGCTCGCCCGACGGCCGGCTGTACCGGGGCAAGCCCGGCGGCCTCGCGCGCGTGGCGCTCGCCACCGGCGCGCCGGTCATCCCCGTCGCGATGATCGACACCGAGAAGATCCAGCCGCCCGGCAAGGTGATGCCGAAGCTGATGCGACCGGGTATCCGCATCGGCAAGCCGCTGGACTTCAGCCGCTACCAGGGCATGGAGCACGACCGCTTCGTGCTGCGCGCGGTGACCGACGAGGTCATGTACGAGATCATGAAGCTCTCCGGCCAGGAGTACGTCGACATGTACGCGACCGCCGCCAAGCGGCAGATCGCGGACGCGGCGAAGGCGGCCAAGGAAGCGGAGAAGGCCGCCAAGGAGGCGGAGAAGAAGCAGGCCGAGGGCTAGCGGGGGAAGCCGGGGGAGCGGGGGATTGCGGTGGTCAAGCGCGAGCGCGTGCTGAGGATGTCCGTCGAGCAGCCGATGTGGCGTGCGCTCGCCGGGTACCGCGTACTGACGATGCTGTACGCGATCGGCCTGTTCGTCTACCGGCACGACAAGTTCGTACGCCCCTCGGTCGCCATCGGCTACTACGTGGTCCTCTTCGTGTGGACCCTCGCCACGCTGCCCAAGGTCGCGAGCGCCGCGCACTGCACCCGGCGCTTCCTCGCCGCCGACCTGACCATCGCGCTCACCGGCGTCCTCCTCACACCGGTCGCCGCCTCTCACGCGCGCATCGTGGCGGGCACTCCGACACTGCCGTCGATATGGACAGCCGGCGCGGTCCTCGCCTTCGCGCTCAAGGGCGGCTGGCGCTGGGCGGCGCTGGCCTCGACGCCGGTCGCCATCGCCAACATCGTCCAGCGGGGCAGCCCGAGCCGGGCGACGATACACGCCGTCCTGCTGGTCTGGATCGCCTCCATGGCCATCGGCTACGTCGTGGAGGTCGCCCGCGCCTCCGAGCGCACCCTCGCCCGCGCCCTGGAGATCGAGGCCGCGACCCGGGAACGGGAGCGGCTGGCCCGGGACATCCACGACAGCGTGCTCCAGGTGCTGGCGATGGTGCAGCGGCGCGGCGCGGTCATCGGCGGCGAGGCGGCCGAACTGGGGCGCCTCGCGGGCGAGCAGGAGGTGGCGCTGCGCACGCTGGTCTCCGGCGGGCTGCTGCCGGTCTCCCGGGTGTCGGAGGACACGGCCGCCGGAGCCGTCGTCCGCGCGGTCGAGGAGCCGGATGACGAGCCGGCCGACGGCCCCGTCGACCTGCGCACCCTGCTCGCCCCCTACGCCGGCGCCCGGGTCAGCCTCGCCGAGCCCGGTGCCCCGGTGCCGCTGCCGCGACCGGCGGCGCGGGAGCTGGCCGCCGCGGTCGGGGCCGCCCTGGACAACGTGCGACGGCACGCCGGTGCCGAGGCCCGGGCCTGGATCCTCGTCGAGGACGAGCCCGACGAGATCGTCGTCACCGTACGGGACGACGGCCCCGGCATCCCCGAGGGCCGGCTCGCCCAGGCCGAGGGCGAGGGCCGGCTCGGCGTGGCCCAGTCGATCCGGGGCCGGCTGCGCGACCTCGGCGGCAGCGCCGAGCTGATCTCCGTCCCCGGGCAGGGCACGGAGGTCGAACTGACGGTACCGAAGGTCTCACGGGACAAGGCGGAGAAGCGATGAGCGAGCAGCAGGACCCGATCAAGGTGATGGTGGTCGACGACCACCCCATGTGGCGCGACGCCGTCGCCCGGGACCTGAGCGAGTCCGGCTTCGAGGTGGTCGCCACCGCAGGCGACGGCGAGCAGGCGGTCCGCCGTGCCAAGGCCGCCGCACCCGACGTCCTCGTGCTGGACCTCAACCTGCCCGCCAAGCCCGGTGTCCAGGTGTGCAAGGAACTGGTCGGCCACAACCCCGCCCTGCGCGTCCTGGTCCTGTCCGCGAGCGGCGAGCACGCCGACGTGCTGGAGGCCGTGAAGTCCGGCGCGACCGGCTACCTGCTCAAGTCGGCCTCCACCGAGGAACTCCTGGACGCGGTGCGCCGTACCGCCGTCGGCGACCCGGTGTTCACGCCGGGCCTGGCCGGACTGGTCCTCGGCGAGTACCGGCGCCTGGCCTCCGAGCCCGCGCCCGCCCCGGACGCCGACGAGCCGGGGGCGCCCCGGCTGACCGAGCGGGAGACCGAGGTGCTGCGGCTGGTCGCCAAGGGCCTGAGCTACAAGCAGATCGCCGAACGCCTCGTCATCTCCCACCGCACGGTCCAGAACCACGTCCAGAACACCCTCGGCAAGCTCCAGCTGCACAACAGGGTGGAGTTGGTGCGGTACGCGATCGAGCGCGGGCTCGACGACGCGTGAAACGGCCTGGTCAAGCCGCCTCCTGACAATTCACCGGAATCACCCTTCCTGCCTCTCGCTGTGTGACGCGCATCACCATTACCGTGACTGGGCGTCAGGCAACCGCGGCGAAGGGACATTTCCATGCGGGTCGGAGTACTGACCGGAGGCGGCGACTGCCCCGGGCTCAACGCCGTCATCCGGGGCATCGTCCGCAAGGGCGTTCAGGAGTACGGATACGACTTCGTCGGCTTCCGGGACGGCTGGCGCGGACCCCTCGAAGGCGACACCGTCCGCCTCGACATCCCCGCCGTGCGCGGCATCCTGCCCCGCGGCGGCACCATCCTCGGCTCCTCGCGCACCAACCCCCTCAAGCAGGAGCACGGCATCCGCCGGATCAAGGAGAACCTGGCCAAGCTGGAGGTCGAGGCGCTCGTCGCGATCGGCGGCGAGGACACCCTCGGCGTCGCCGCGCGGCTGTCCGACGAGTACGGCGTGCCCTGCGTCGGCGTGCCCAAGACCATCGACAACGACCTGTCCGCCACCGACTACACCTTCGGCTTCGACACCGCCGTGGGCATCGCCACCGAGGCCATCGACCGCCTGCACACCACCGCCGAGTCCCATATGCGGGTCCTCGTCTGCGAGGTGATGGGCCGCCACGCCGGCTGGATCGCCCTGCACTCCGGCCTGGCCGGCGGCGCCAACGTCATCCTCATCCCCGAACAGCGCTTCGACCTCGACCAGGTGTGCGCCTGGATCACCTCCCGCTTCAAGGCCTCGTACGCCCCGATCGTCGTCGTCGCCGAGGGCGCCATGCCGAAGGACGGCGACATGGTCCTGAAGGACGGGTCGCTCGACTCCTTCGGGCACGTCCGCCTCTCCGGTGTCGGCGAGTGGCTGGCCAAGGAGATCGAGAAGCGCACCGGCAAGGAGGCCCGCACCACGGTCCTCGGGCACATCCAGCGCGGCGGCACCCCGAGCGCCTTCGACCGCTGGCTCGCCACCCGCTTCGGTCTGCACGCCATCGACTGCGTCCGCGAGGGCGACTTCGGCAAGATGGTCGCCCTGCGCGGCACCGATATCGTCCGCGTCCCGATCGCCGAGGCCACGGCCAAGCTGAAGACCGTGGACCCGAAGCTGTACCAGGAGGTCGGGGTGTTCTTCGGCTGAGGACCGCCCCCGGACGGCTACACGGTCGTGCGGCGCAGCTGACCCATCAGCTCCCGTACGACCGCGGCCCCGTCCAGGCTCAGCACCGACTCCGGGTGGAACTGCACCCCGGCGAAGCCCGGACCCCGTACCGCATGCACCTCCCCGTTCTCCGCCCGGCTCACCTCCACCCCGTGCGCGGCCAGCTCCCGTGCCGCCTCCTCGTCGCAGTGCGCCACGAAGCTGTTGTAGAAGCCGACGGTCTGCGCCTTCCCGAACAGGTCGATCGTGGTCTGTGCCCCCTGGTAAGGGATCTCCTTCCGGACGATCTCCAGCCCCAGCTCCGCCGCGATCAGCTCGTGCCCCAGGCAGACCCCGAGGACACCGTGCCGGTGCACCCCGATCACCTCGGCGGCCAGGGCACGCAGGAAGCGCATCTTGGGGTCGTCCAGATCGCCGGGGTCACCCGGGCCGGGCCCGAGGACGACGGGTCCTTCGTGCGCGAGCACGGCCTCCCGCAGCCCGGGCTGGTCGTACCGCCGGACGGTGACGTCCAGCCCGCTCGACCGCAGCACATGCGCGAGCATCGCCGTGAAGGTGTCCTCCCCGTCGACCACCAGGGCATGCCCCTCCAGCGCCGCCGACCGCTCCTGCATCCGCAGCCAGAACGGCGCCAGCGACGAGCGGCGCCCGTCCAGCGCGGCCTGCACCCGGGGGTCGTCGGCCAGCCGGGGCCGCTCCCGCTCATCGCGCGGCCGGGACGGCCGTACCCCCAGGGCCGCCAGCACGCCCGCCGCCTTCGCGTGTGTCTCGGCCACCTCGCCGGCCGGGTCCGAGCCGCGCACCAGCGTCGCGCCGACCGGGACGCGCAGCCGGCCGTCGGCCGAGATGTCGGCGGTGCGGATCAGGATGGGGGAGTCGAGGGTCTGAGCGCCCCCGGAGTCCCGGCCGATGAGGGCCAGCGCACCGGCGTAGTAGCCGCGCCCGACACCGTCCCGCCCGAGGGGCTCGTACCGTTCGATCACCCGGCACGCGTTCTGCACCGGCGACCCGGTGACCGTCGCCGCGAACATGGTCTCCTTCAGCACCTCCCGCGCGTCCAGGGAGGACTTGCCGCGCAGCTCGTACTCGGTGTGCGCGAGGTGTGCCATCTCCTTCAGCCGCGGGCCGACGACCACCCCGCCCATGTCGCCGACGGTGCACATCATCTTCAGTTCCTCGTCGACGACCATGGACAGCTCCTCGATCTCCTTGCCGTCGGCGAGGAAGTCCAGCAGGTGCTCGGCCGTCGGCCCCTCGGCCGGATACCGGTACGTCCCGCTGATCGGGTTCATCACGACCGTGCCGCCGGACATCCGCACATGCACCTCGGGACTGGCACCCACCAGCGTCCGGTCCCCGGTGTGCACGACGAACGTCCAGTACGCGCCCCGCTCGCTCTCCAGCAGCCGCCGGAACAGCGCCAGCGCGTCGGCCCGCCCGAACCCGGGGATCTCACCCTCGTACGTCCGCCGGATCACGAAGTTCGCGCCCTCGCCCCGGCCGATCTCCTCGCGCAGCACCCGCCCGACGATCTCGCCGTACTCGTCGTCGTCGACGTCGAAGCCCCCGCCCTCGACCCGCACGTCGTGGCCCGGCAGCGACCGCAGGGCCTCGGCCAACGGGACCTCGTACGACTCCTCGGGCGTCAGCACCAGCAGCGGCGTGCCGTCGTCGCGGACGTCGAAGCCGCGCTCGCGGATCTGCCGGAACGGCACCAGCGCGAGGCCCTCGTCGGGCAGGTCGGCGAGGCGGTCCCGCGAGGAGACGGGACCGAGCAGCACCTCCACCGTGTGCTCGTCGCGGCCCGGGGTGCGACGGCGCAGCAGGGCGAAGGGGCGGGGGTCGTGCAAGAGGTTCTGGAGATCCATGGGTGATCCTTCTCGATGGAGAGGAACGACCCCGGAAACACCGAAGGCCGCCCCTCGGGCGGCCTTCGCGAAGTCTTGAGTACGCGCAGTCAGCGGGCCGCCGGATGAGCGGTCCACCACCAGTTCTGGTTCGAAAGCGCGAACATGCGAGGAACCCTACCGCACGGCCGTGGCGTCCATGAGGCAAGCACTCCGTCTCACCAGTCGAGCCGGAGGAAAATATGGCGACACGACCCCGTAATGTTTACGAGGTGACCGTGAACGCTAAGACCAGCCCGAGCGCTGGCAACACCTGGCGAAACCTGCCCGCGGCGCAGCAGCCCGAGTACCCCGACGTCGAGGCTCTGCGCGCAGTGATCGCGGACCTCGAGTCGTATCCGCCGCTCGTCTTCGCGGGCGAGTGCGACCAGCTGCGCGCCCGGATGGCGGCCGTCGCCAAGGGAGAGGCGTTCCTCCTCCAGGGCGGCGACTGCGCCGAGGCCTTCGACGCGGTGTCCGCCGACCACATCCGCAACAAGCTCAAGACGCTCCTCCAGATGGGCGCCGTCCTGACCTACGCGGCCTCGGTGCCCGTGGTGAAGGTGGGCCGGATCGCCGGCCAGTACTCCAAGCCGCGCTCCAAGGGCACCGAGACCCGTGACGGCGTCACGCTGCCCACCTACCGCGGCGACTCGGTCAACGGCTTCGACTTCAACGAGGCCGCTCGCATCCCGGACCCCGAGCGCCTGAAGCGGATGTACAACGCGTCCGCCTCGACACTGAACCTGGTGCGTGCCTTCACCACCGGCGGTTACGCCGATCTGCGTCAGGTGCACGCCTGGAACCAGGACTTCGTGAAGTCCTCCCCGTCCGGTCAGCGCTACGAGCAGCTGGCGCGCGAGATCGACAACGCGCTGAACTTCATGCGGGCCTGCGGCACGGACCCGGAGGAGTTCAAGACGGTCGAGTTCTTCTCCTCGCACGAGGCGCTGCTGCTGGACTACGAGTCGGCGCTGACCCGCGTGGACTCGCGCACCGGCCGGCTCTACGACGTCTCGGCGCACATGGTGTGGATCGGTGAGCGCACCCGGCAGCTGGACGGCGCGCACATCGAGTTCGCCTCGCAGATCCGCAACCCGATCGGGATCAAGCTCGGCCCGACGACGACGGCCGAGGAGGCGCTGCAGTACATCGACCGCCTCGACCCCGAGCGGGAGCCGGGCCGGCTGACCTTCATCGTCCGCATGGGCGCCGACAAGATCCGCGACAGGCTCCCCGAGCTGGTGGAGAAGGTCACGGCGTCCGGCGCGACGGTGGCCTGGGTGACCGACCCGATGCACGGCAACACCTTCGAGGCGGCCTCCGGGCACAAGACCCGCCGCTTCGACGACGTGCTCGACGAGGTCAAGGGCTTCTTCGAGGTCCACAAGGGCCTCGGCACCCACCCGGGCGGCATCCACGTGGAGCTGACCGGTGACGACGTCACCGAGTGCGTGGGCGGCGGCGACGAGATCTTCGTCGACGATCTGCACCAGCGCTACGAGACGGCCTGCGACCCCCGCCTGAACCGCAGCCAGTCCCTGGACCTGGCGTTCCTGGTCGCCGAGATGTACCGGGACCAGTGATCATTGGCGATCGCTAATCGCATTGGGGCGCGGATCACACCGGATCCGCGCCCCCACGCACTTTTGCGGGTTCGGCATGGCGGGTAAGGTTAGGTAAGCCTCACCGATCAAGCGGGACGGCGCCACCTATCAATCCCGTCGGGAGGTGAATCCGCGTGTACGTCTGCAGTTGCTTCGGCATCACCGAGGACCAGGTCAAGAAGCACGCGGAGGACGGCGCCTGCACCCCCCGGCAGATCGCCTCCGCCTGCAAGGCGGGCACGGACTGCGGCTCGTGCGTACGGCGTATTCAGGCGATCCTCGGCCGCGGCGCCTGCCCGCGCCGTGACCTGGCGGACCAGGGCAAGCCGGTCCTTGCGGAGCTGTCCGGCCCCGCCGGCCTGGACGAGGCCGCCTAGCTCTCCGGCTGCTCGATCACCTGCGCGATGTACAGCGCCTCTCCGAGCTTCTCCAGCAGCTCCAGCTGGGTGTCGAGGTAGTCGATGTGGTGCTCCTCGTCGGCGAGGATGTCCTCGAAGATGTTCGCCGACGTGATGTCGCCCTTCTCGCGCATCATCTTGATGCCCCGCCTGAGCCGGTCGATCGCCTCCACCTCGATCTGCCGGTCGGCCTCGAACATCTCCTTGACGGTCTGGCCCACCCGCACATGGAACAGCCGCTGGTAGTTGGGCAGCCCCTCCAGGAACAGGATCCGGTCGGTCAGCACCTCGGCGTGCTTCATCTCGTCGAACGACTCGTGCCGCGTGTACTTGGCGAGCTTCGTCCAGCCCAGGTTCTCCTGCATCTTCGCGTGCAGGAAGTACTGGTTGATCGCGGTCAGCTCGCCGGTGAGCTGCTCGTTGAGGAACTCGATGACCTCGGGGTCGCCCTGCATGGCAGCGGCTCCTTCCGCACGGTGGGACGGGTGGCGTATGCGGCCGCATGATTGCACCGGCGGGGAAGATCGTCCAGTAAGTGCGTACTTAGTAAGTACACGACGACTTGATATCAGTTGTCCGATTTGCGGAACGGTGGTCAAGGGCACTGCCCCAGGTCTGTCAGGATGGACACATGGGTCATCCGGTGGAGCGCGAATCTGGAGCAACGGCAGGGTCCGAGCTTCCGCCGGGGCAGCGACTCCAGCGCGGCTGGCCGGTCACGCACTACGGGCCCGTGCCGAAGTTCCGGCCCGAGCGCTGGGAGTTCCGGGTCTTCGGCAGCACCGCCGACGGTGACAAGCGCACCTGGAACCACGAGGAGTTCACGGCCCTGCCGTACACCACCGTGGTCGCCGATCTGCACTGCGTGACGAAGTTCAGCATGGTCGGCGCCGAGTGGGGAGGCGTCCCGGCCCGCGCGATCCTGGACCTCGCACCGCCGGCGCCGGACGTCACCCATGTGATGGTCTGGGCGGAGTACGGATTCAGCTCGAACCTGCGCCTGTCGGACTTCGCCTCCGACCGCACGATCTTCGCCACCCACAAGGACGGCGAGCTGCTCACCGCCGAGCACGGCTTCCCGGTCCGCCTGATCGTCCCCCACCTGTACGCCTGGAAGGGCCCCAAGTGGGTGCGGGGCGTGGAGTACATGACCGCCGACCGCCGCGGCTTCTGGGAGGAGCGCGGCTACCACAACGTCGGCGACCCCTGGAAGGAGCAGCGCTACTCCTACCAGGAAGAGCCCGGGGACGGCCCCGAGCTCTGACTTCTCCTGGCGTGCCGGTCAGTGGTGGTACTGGTGCACCACCGCGTGGCCCTTGCCGCGGCCGATCGTCCACTTGTTGACCGGTGTGGTCACCACGAAGGCGATCACGAGCGAGATCACCAGCGAGATCCAGAACAGCGCGTCGCCCAGCGTGGCGTCCATCGCGGACGGCCAGACCACGATCACCCCGTTGTCGATCAGCTCCATCACCACGATGGACAGGGTGTCCGCGGCCAGCGCCACCCGCAGGGCCGTACGGAAGTCGACACCGGCGCGCAGCACCCCGCGCAGCGTGAGCGAGTAGCCGAAGAAGAAGGCCAGCACGATCGCCAGCAGCATGGTCGGCAGGTTTCCCCATCCGAACGCCGTACCGACGACCATGCCCAGCACCTCGCCGATGGCGCAGCCGGTGAGGCAGTGCAGGGTGGCCCGGGCGGCCACGGACCAGGAGGCGGCGGGCGCGTGGTGGTGCGCGTGCGCTTCGTGCTGGTGGTGTTCGTGCGTGTCGTGCTGGTGGTGCGCGTGTGTCTCGTGCTGCTGGTGTGCTGCGTGCGCCTCGTGCTGCATGACGACCCCCATGTCAGGTAACGGTTCCTGCATCGAGCAAGAACCGTATACCCCCCAGGGGTATTCCCCAACAGGTTATCCGTCGCGCAGTTTCTTCAGTCGCTCCACATCCGCCGCGTGCCCCTCCTTGCCGCCGGGGGTCTCGATGATCAGCGGCACGCCCTCGGTCGCCGGGTGGGTCATCAGCGCCCGGAACGGGTCCTCGCCGATGTGGCCGGAGCCGATGTTCTCGTGGCGGTCCTTGTGCGCGCCGACCACGTCCTTGGAGTCGTTGGCGTGGATCAGCTTCAGCCGCCCCTCGCCGACGGTGTCGACCAGCAGGTCCAGGGTCTGGTGCATGCCGCTCGGCCCGGTCAGGTCGTGCCCGGCGGCGAAGATGTGGCAGGTGTCCAGGCACACGCCCAGCTTCGGATGGGCGTCCAGCGCCTCGAAGTACGGCCCGAAGTCCCAGGTCCGCGAGCACAGCGAGGCGCCCTGTCCGGCGGTCGACTCCAGCAGCAGGTACGGATCGTCGTCGTGGGTCAGCTCGTCCAGCAGCGGCAGCAGGTGCTCGCGCACCTGCCGCAGCGCCACGGCCCGCTCCCGCCCGCCGGTCGCGCTGCCGGTGTGCACGACGACGCCGAGCGCACCGATCTCCCGCCCGCGCCGCAGCGAGTGCCGCAGCGACTCCACCGACTTCTCCACGGTCGCCTCGGTGTGCGAGCCGAAGTTGATCAGGTACGGGGCGTGCACATACGCCGGGATCGACTCCTCGGCGCACGCCTGGCGGAACGCCTCGTCCTGCCGGGGGTTCCCGGCCGGTGTGGCCCACCCGCGCGGATTGGCGACGAAGACCTGCACGGTCTCCGCCTTCAGGTCATGGGCGTACGACAGGCCTACGGAGTGCAGGCCCCCGGCCACGGGGACGTGACCGCCGACGGGGTTGCGGGAGGGACCGGTTCCGGGGCTGCCGGAGAGGGGGCGGGACTGCTCGATGCTCACCCGTTCAGGGTGTCACGCGGCGCGCCGCCCCCGGTCACCGGATGGTGATCGTGATCGTCGACCCCTTGGGCGCCTTCTCGCCGCCGTCCACCGACTGCTTGCTCACGGTGTCGCCGAAGATCCCGAGCAGGCCCCGGTCCTTGTCGACCTGGAAACCGGCGTCCTCCAGCGCCTTCGTCGCATCGTCCACGCTGTCCCCGACGACGTCCGGCACCTCGATCATCTCCGGGCCCTTGGACAGCTTCAGCGTCACCGTGTCGCCCTCGGCGACCTGCTTGCCGCCGCTTTCCGGGTCCTGCTCGGCCACCTGACCCTTGTCGTAATCGGAATAGACCTGCTCGGTGGAGACGATCACCTTCAGGCCGGCGTCCTCCAGCTCCTGCTTGGCGTCGTCCAGGTCGTCACCGGTGACGTCCGGTACGTCGACCGGGTTGCCCTTGCTGACCAGGAGCGCGATCGCCGAGCCCGCATGCCGCTTGATGCCCGCCTCCGGGTCGGTGCTGATCACCGCGCCCCTGGGGACACTGTCGCTGAACGCCCGGTTGACCATGCCCGGTTCGAGACCGGCCGCCTTCAGCCTGGACTGCGCCTTGCCCAGCGGGACGCCGTTCAGATCCGGCACCTTCACGATCTCGGGGCCCCGGGAGACGACGAGCGTCACGGAGTCGTTGCTGCGGATCCGGGCCCCGGCGGCCGGGTCGGTGCCGATGACCGCGCCGCGCTCGACCGTGTCGCTGTACTCGAGCTCGACCCCCTTGACGTGGAGCCCGGCCGCCTTCAGCTTGCCCCGCGCCTGCTCCTCGGTCTTGGAAAGCAGCTGCGGGACCTTGGTGAACTGCCCCGAGTTGATGTACCAGACGCCGGCACCCACACCGAAGACCACCAGGATCGCGGCGATGAGGGTGATGAGCCCGCGCCCGGGCCGCGCCGACCGTCGTCGGGACGCGACGGGCGGGCTGTCCAGCCGACTGGTGTGCTGGACGGCCGCCGCAGGGTCCTCGTCCTCGTTCACGGGCAGCAGCCGGGGCACGGTCAGCGAGCGCGGGATCACGCTCGTACGGTCCGCTGAGATGTCGCGGTGCTCGTGCTCCGCCGACAGCGCCTGCGGCGGCAGCGCGTCCAGCTGCTCGGCGCTCAGAGCGGCCCGCGCCCGCAGCACCTGGCCGAGCAGCGCCGCCGCGTCCTGCGGCCGGATGTCCGGGGTGCGCGCGGTGGCCGAGGCCACCAGCTCGTCCAGCTCGTACGGCAGCCCCGGCACCAGTGCCGAGGGTGGCGGCACGTCCTCGTGGATGTGCTTGTACAGCACCTGCGCGGGGGAGTCCCCGGAGTGCGGCTTGCCGCCGGTCAGCATCTCGTAGAGCACCACACCGCACGCGTACACGTCGACGCGCGGGTCGGCGGTGCCCTGCTCGATCTGCTCCGGCGCGAGGTACGACACGGTCCCGAGCACGGCACCCGTCGTGCTGGTCACGGTGTCCACGGACCGCACCAGCCCGAAGTCGGCGACCTTCACCCGGCCGTCGTCCCCTATCAACACGTTCTCGGGCTTCATGTCCCGGTGCACGAACCCGGCCCGGTGCGCGGCGCCGAGCGCGGCCAGCACGGGCTCCAGGATGTCCAGCGCGGCCCGCGGCTGCAGCGCGCCCCGCTCGCGCAGCACGTCCCGCAGGGTGCACCCGGCGACGTACTCCATCGCCAGGTACACGTACGACCCGTCGGTCCCCTGGTCGAAGACCTGCACCACGTTGGGGTGGGCCAGCCGGGCGACCGACTTGGCCTCCCGGATGAACCGCTCCACGAACGACCCGTCGGCCGCCAGGGTCGGGTGCATCACCTTGAGCGCGAGAACGCGGTCCAGGCGGGTGTCCAGGGCCCGGTAGACCGTGGCCATCCCGCCGACCGCGATCCGCGCATCGACGCGATAGCGTCCGTCGAGCACCTGCCCGACGAGGGGGTCCTGAAGGGTCGTATCCACGCAGGCGAGTGTACGAGGAGTGACCGACAGTCCCGCCCGCTCGGCCGTTCCGGGGACGGAATGCAGCAGAGCTGTGACCCTGGTGGCACGCGGCTAGAACGCGGGGCGCTCCGGATCCAGGTGCGCGCGGCCCTCGGCCGGGGAGGAGGCCTCCGCGAAGTGCCTGCGCGGGATGCGCCCGGCCAGTCGGGCCAGCCGTCCCGCCTCCACCGCGTGCTTCATGGCGGCGGCCATCATCTCGGGCTCCTGCGCCCGCGTGACGGCCGAGGCGAGCATCACACCCGCACAGCCCAGCTCCATCGCCAGCGCCACGTCCGACGCCGTACCGGCCCCCGCGTCCAGGATCACCGGCACGCGCGCGTGCTCCACGATCAGCTGGAAGTTGTGCGGGTTGCGGATCCCCAGCCCGGAGCCGATCGGCGAGCCCAGCGGCATCACCGCCGCACAGCCCACGTCCTCCAGCTTCCGCGCGAGCACGGGGTCGTCGTTGGTGTACGGCAGCACCGTGAACCCGTCGTCGACCAGCGTCTCCGCCGCCTCCAGCAGCTCCACCGGGTCCGGCAGCAGCGTCCGCTCGTCGGCGATGACCTCCAGCTTGATCAGGTCGGTGCCCAGCGCCTCCCGGGCCAGCCGGGCGGTCAGCACGGCCTCCCCGGCGGTGAAACAGCCCGCCGTGTTCGGCAGCACCCGGATGCCCAGCTTCTCCAGCACCGACAGCACCGAGCCGTGCACCGTGGGATCGACCCGCCGCATGGCCACCGTGGTCAGCTCCGTGCCGGAGGCGACCAGCGCCCGCTCCAGCCCGTCCAGGCTCGGTGCGCCGCCCGTACCCATGATCAGCCGGGAGCCGAGGGCCACACCGCCGAGGACGAAGGGATCGTCGGCCATGGGTCAGCCTCCTTGGACGGCGGTGAGGACTTCGACACGGTCGCCCTCGGTGAGGGCCGTGGTCGCCCACTGCGCGCGCGGGACGACGGTCTCGTTGACGGCGGCGGCCACCCCGGACGGCGCCCTGGTGAGGGTCTTCACGAGGGCGTCCAGCGCGGTGCCGGGGGCGACCTGGTGGCGCTCCCCGTTCACGGAGATGGTGACGGAGATGTTCATGCGGGCTGCTCCACGAGTGCGGCGCCGAAGCGCTCCGGCGTGAACGGACGGGCCTCCTCGGGCAGTTCACCGCCGACCAGCAGCTCCGCCAGCACGTCCCCGGTGACCGGCGTGAGCAGCACCCCGTTGCGGTAGTGCCCGGTGGCCAGCAGCAGCCCGTCGAGCCCGGACGGGCCGAGCAGCGGCGCGTTGTCCGGGGAGCCGGGGCGCAGCCCCGCCAGGGTCTCGGTGAGGGGCAGCTCGGTGATCCCCGGCACCAGCTCATGTGCGTCGCGCAGCAGTTCGTACACGCCCCCGGCGGTGACGGTCGTGTCCCAGCCCAGCTCCTCGCTGGTGGCGCCGACGACCAGCTCGCCGTTCTCCCGGGGCACCAGGTAGACATGGCTGCCGCGCACCATCGCCCGCACGGTGCGGCTCAGGAAGGGTGCGTACCGGCGCGGCACGGTCAGCCGCAACACCTGGCCCTTCACCGGCCGCACGGGGGGCAGTACGTCGTCCGGGACGCCCGCCAGACGCCCGCTCAGGCTGCCGCCCGCGAGGACGACCCGCGCCGCGCTCAGCGTGGCGCCGTCCGCCGTGGTGACCCCGGTGGCCCGGTCCCGGACGACGTCGAGCCGCTCGGCCCAGGACCGGTGGAAGACCACCCCGGCCCGCTCGCACGCGGTCACCAGGGCCGTGGCCAGCCGCCTCGGGTCGATCTGGTGGTCACCGTCGACCCGCAGCCCGCCGCGCACCCCGGGCGCGAGCATCGGCTCCAGACGCCGGCACTCCCGCCCGGACAGCCACTGCGACTCCAGGCCCGAACGCTGCTGGAGCGCGTGCAGTTCGCGCAGGTGGGCGCGGTCGTCGGCGTCGAGCGCGACGGCGAGCGTGCCGCAGCGGCGGTAGCCGAGGTCGTGGCCGGTCAGCTCGGTCAGCTCGGCCGCGAAGTCCGGGTAGCGGCGGGCGGACTCCAGGTTCAGGGCGAGCAGTGTCTCCTCGCCGTAGTACAGCTCGGAGACCGCGGCCAGCATCCCCGCCGCGACCCGTGCGGCCCCGCCGCCGGGCTCGGGGTCCACCACGGCCGTGGCGAGCCCGCGCTGCGCGGCCCGCCAGGCCGTGACCAGGCCGATGATTCCGCCCCCGATGACGAGGACGTCGGACGTACGTGACGACATGGGCGTCCAGCCCCTCCCTTCGCCGGCATGACCCGGATCAGGTTCGTACGGTCGGAGGCCGCCAGCCTCCCTCTCAGCCCGGTGCGTCCGGGCTCCCGCGAGTGCTTGTACGGTGGCCACCCTAGCCCGCAGCGCTCGTCACCCGTAAGGGAGCCCCGGTCGTCCATGGCAGAGATCTGGGCCGATTACGCGGGCGGCGACGTCGTGCGCGGCCATTTGGTCGGCACCCGGCCGGGCGCCGGGACCAGCGTTGTGGAACAGATCACCGAGCACGCCCACTGACTGACGAATTATCAGTTGTCTATGGTGATCGGGTGAGCGAGCAGACAGCACGACAGGGCACGTCACAGGGGCGGCGCGTGGTCGTCGCGGGCGCGGGCATGGCCGGGGTGCAGACCGCGGTCGCCCTGCGCGAGCAGGGCTTCACGGGCACCGTCACGCTGATCGGCGCCGAGCCCCACCAACCGTACGACCGGCCGCCGCTGTCCAAGGCCGTGCTGCTGGGCAAGGCCGAGGGCTCCGCCTTCGACGTCGACTTCGAGTCGCTCGGCGTCGAACTGCGGCTCGGCTGCGAGGTGCTGGGCGTGCGCCCCGGCGACCATGAGCTGGACACCGAGGCCGGGCCCGTCCCGTACGACGTGCTGGTCCTCGCCACCGGCGCCGAACCGATCACGCTGCCGGGCACCGAGGGCGTGCCGGGCGTACACCTGCTGCGCACCCTGGACGACGCCGAGCGGCTGCGGCCGGTGCTCGCCCGGCAGCACGCCATCGTGGTCGTCGGCGCCGGCTGGATCGGCGCCGAGTTCGCCACGGCGGCCCGTGAGGCCGGCTGCGCGGTGACCGTCGTCGAGGCCGCCGACCGGCCGCTCGCGGGCGCGCTGCCGCCCGAGGTGGCCGCCCCGATGGCCGCCTGGTACGCCGACAGCGGCGCCGAGCTGCGCACCCACGCGCGCGTGGAGCGCGTCGAGCCCGGCGCGGTGCTGCTCGCGGACGGCACGCGGCTGCCCGCGGACGCCGTCGTGGTCGGCATCGGCGCACGCCCCGCCACCGCCTGGCTGGCCGGCTCGGGCATCGAGGTGGGCGCGCACGGCGAGGTCGTGGCCGACGCCCACCTGCGCACCTCCGTCGAGGACGTGTACGCGGTAGGCGACTGCGCCTCCTTCCCCTCGGCGCGGTACGGCACCCGGCTGCTGGTCCACCACTGGGACAACGCCCTGCAGGGCCCGCGTACGGTCGCCGCGAACATCCTGGGCGAGACCCCCGTGGTCTACGACCCGGTGCCGTACTTCTGGTCCGAGCAGTTCGGCCGCTTCGTCCAGTACGCCGGCCACCACCCCGCGGCCGACCGCATGGTGTGGCGCGGCGACCCGGCGAGCCCGGCCTGGACCGTCTGCTGGCTGCGCGAGGACCGGCTGGTGGCCCTGCTGGCCGTGGGCCGGCCGCGTGATCTGGCCCAGGGCCGACGCCTGATCGAGGCGGGCCGCCGGATGGACGCGACCGCACTGGCTGACCCCGGACGGCCCCTGAAGGATGCCACGGCCGGCTGATCAGCGCCCTGGGGGACAGCGCCCCGAAAGGGGCGCGGGGAACTGCGCGACCAGCCACAACGAACCCGCAGACGACGCACGACCGATCGCGGCCGAACCAGCGGAGCGCCTACGCTTGTCCCTGTGACCGAGATTGACGCAAAGATCGATGCTCTCGTCCCCGCCTGGCTCACCCTCCCCGACATCGCCGAGATGCTCGACGTCGAGGTGACACGTGTGCGGCAGCTGGTCAAGGAGGGCCAGCTCATCGCCGTACGCCGAGGTGAGAACCGGGCGCTGCACGTCCCCGCCGCCTTCATCGACGGGGACAAGGTCGTCAAGGGCCTGTCCGGGACCCTGACGCTGCTGAGGGACGACGGCTTCACGGACGAAGAGATGATCGAGTGGCTCTTCACCCCCGACCCGACCCTGCCCGGCACCCCCGCACAGGCCCTGAGCGAGAATCGCGGCACGGAGGTGAAGCGCCGCGCCCAGGCGCTCGCCGTCTGAACCGACCCGCACCAGGGGTGGCGTAGGGGCTCCGGCCCGTACGCCACCCGCTCGCCCGCCCATGGACACCGACGACGGGGGGACCCACGCATGTCCGACACCGCCCGCAGCAGCCTCGCCGAGGCCCGCCTCTACCTCTGCACGGACGCCCGCCGCCGGCAGGGCGACCTGGCCGAGTTCCTGGACGCGGCCCTGGCCGGCGGTGTCGACATCGTGCAGCTGCGCGACAAGGGGATGGAGGCCGCCGAGGAGCTGGAGCATCTGGCGGTCTTCGCCGACGCCTGCGCCCGGCACGGCAAGCTGCTCGCGGTCAACGACCGGGCCGACGTCGCCCACGCCGCCTCCGCGGACGTGCTCCACCTCGGCCAGGGCGACCTCCCGGTCCCCGCGGCCCGCGCGATCCTCGGCGGCGACGTCCTGATCGGCCGCTCCACGCACGCCGAGTCCGAGGCCGCCGCGGCCGCCGTCCAGGAGGGCGTGGACTACTTCTGCACCGGCCCGTGCTGGCCCACCCCCACCAAGCCCGGCCGACACGCCCCGGGCCTGGACCTGGTCCGGTACACCGCCGCCCTGGGCACCGACCGCCCCTGGTTCGCGATCGGCGGCATCGACCTCGGCAACCTGGACGAGGTACTGGACGCGGGGGCCCGCCGGGTGGTCGTGGTCCGCGCGATCACCGAGGCCGACGACCCCGGAGCTGCCGCGGCGGAGTTCGCGAAGCGACTGCGCCAGGCCTAGCTCCGGACCAGGGTCTGTCCACTTTCTGTCCACGTTTTTGTCCAAGGGGTGGACAGGAACCCGGCAATTCGGGCAAATTACCGGTACTCGGTTGGGGGACCGCCCGCCCCTGGCTAACCTGCCGGTATGGCCCTCGGAACCGCATCCACCAGGACTGATCGCGCACGCACCGTGCGCGAGATCCTCGCCACCGGCAAGAAGACGTACTCGTTCGAGTTCTACGCGCCGAAGACCCCCAAGGGCGAGCGGAACCTGTGGAACGCGCTGCGGAGGGTCGAGGCGGTGGCCCCCGACTTCGTCTCGGTCACCTACGGTGCCGGCGGCTCCACGCGCACGACGACGGTCAAGGAGACCCAACAGATCGTCGTGGACACGACGCTCACCCCGGTCGCCCACCTCACCGCGGTCGACCACTCCATCGCCGAGCTGCGCAACATCATCGGCCAGTACGCGGACGCCGGCATCCGCAACATGCTCGCCGTCCGCGGCGACCCGCCCGGCGACCCGATGGGCGACTGGGTCGCGCACCCGAGCGGCCTGACGTACGCGGCCGAACTCGTGCGGCTCATCAAGGAGTCGGGCGACTTCTGCGTGGGCGTCGCCGCCTTCCCGGAGATGCACCCGCGGTCCGTCGACTGGGACACCGATGTCGCGCACTTCGTCGACAAGTGCCGTGCGGGCGCCGACTACGCCATCACGCAGATGTTCTTCCAGCCGGAGTCGTACCTGCGGCTGCGCGACCGGGTCGAGGCCGCGGGCTGTGACACCCCGGTCATCCCCGAGGTTCTACCTGTCACCAGCGTGAAGATGCTGGAACGGCTGCCCAAACTCAGCACGGCGCAGTTCCCGGACGCCCTGAAAGAGCGGATCCTCACAGCGAAGGACGATCCGGCGGCGGTACGCTCCATCGGTATCGAGTTCGCCACGGAGTTCTGCGCACGGCTGCTGGACGAGGGAGTGCCCGGACTGCACTTCATCACCCTGAACAACTCCACGGCGACCCTGGAAATCTACGAGAACCTGGGCCTGCACCACCCCCCGCAGGCCTAGACCGGCCGCACCGCGATACGACACACTGCGTAGCGGTCACTGGGAGAGGGGCGTACATGGGCTGGACGGTCCTCTACATCGCGTTCGGCATCGTCGCACTGTGGTTGCTGGGCGAGGTGCTGCTGCAGTACAAGGCACGGCTGCGCTGGCGGCTGCTCGCCTTCGTCGGCTTCCTCGGTGTCGTGGTCGGCGTGCTCATGCCGTCCGTCATCGTGATCGGTGGGGGCGCGATCGCCTTCGCGATCGGGCAGACCTACGTCACGCTGTCCTTCCGCCGCGGCTTCGCCGCAGGCTGGGCGATCAAACATCCCGACGCCGAGGCCGAGGGCGGGGGCAGCAAGCGCCGCCGCGGCAAGGCGGACCGCCACGACCCGAGCCTGGAGGTCTCCGACCTGGAGGCCGCCGAGGGCGAGGAGCCGGACGCCGACTACCGCCGTGACCAGCTGGCCTACGGCGACGACGACTACGACCGCGACGACGTCTTCACCCCGGGCCGCCCGACCGACCCCACGGCCGCCGAGGCCACCACCGTCTACGAGCCCCAGCCCCTCCCGGACGACACGGGCTCCTACGGCGTCTACGGCGACACCGCCTACGCGGGCGCCGCCCAGGCCCAGGCGCAGGCCGCCGAGCAGAACTACGCCTACGACTACTCGGGCTACGCCCAGCAGGGCTACGGCTACGACACCGGCGGCCAGCAGCAGGGCTACGCCAACTACTCCGACCCGTACGTCGGCACCCAGTCCTACGGCGACACCTCGTACGGCACCGGCTACGACCAGCAGCAGTACGCCCAGCAGGGCTACGGCCAGGACCCGTACGCCACCGGCGGCTACGGCGAGACCCCGGCCGGCGGAGTCTGGGTCCCGCAGCAGCGCAACGACGAGACCTACGGCGGCCAACTCCCGCAGGAGCAGCAGCCGTACCCGTACCAGGGCCACGGGCAGCAGCCCCAGCCCGGCTCCGGGTACGACGAGCAGTACCGCTTCTGAGGCCTGCCGCGGCTCACTGCGAGCCGCGGAACTCCGGCCCCTCCACGATCAGCCCGGCCACCAGCGCACCCGACATGCCGGCGTGCGGGAGCCCGCCGCCGGGATGCGACCAGCCGCCCACTCGGTACAGCCCGGGCAGGCGCGTGGTGTTAGCCGGGTGCAGGAAACGGCCCCGGCCGGCGGCGAGCGCGGGAGCGGGCACGCCCCCGGACCGGGCGCCCGTCTCCTCCTCCGTGTGCACGGGTGTGCGCACCTCGTGCCACAGCAGACGCTCCCGCAGCCCGGGCACCGCGCGCTCGGCGGCCTCGACCAGGAAGTCCGTGTAGCGCCGGACCGTGCCCTCGTCCTCCCAGGCGGCCTCGGTCGACACCACGGCGGACACCACCGCGGACTCGTGCGCGCCGTCCGGTGTGAGCGCGGGGTCGTCCGGGCGCAGCACGGTCACCGTCGGACACACCGGCCGGTCGCCGCCGGGCGACGCCAGGTGGTCCAGCTCGGTCTCGGCGTCCGGTGCGTGCACGACCGTGCGGTGGACGGCTCCGGGCTCGCGCCCGCCCCGCAGGGCCAGCAGGGCCGTGAACCGTCCGGGCCGGGGCGAGACCGGGGCATCGGCCCGCACGTCCCCGTCCGCGTCCAGCGGATGCTCCGTCAGGGCCCGCAGCCGCGCCGGGTCCACGTCCGCCACCACATGGTCAGCCTCGGCCACCGAACCGTCGGCCAGCTCCACCCCCGCGGCGCGGCCGTCCTTCTCCAGGATCCCGGTCACCTCGGCGCCGAAGCTGAACTCGACTCTCCGCTGCAGGCACCGCTCGTACACCGCGCGCGCCAACTCCCGGATGCCCCCGCGCACGTACCAGGTGCCGAAGGCGTGCTCCATGTACGGCAGCACGGCCGCGCTCGCCGGAGCGGTCCGGGGATCGAGGCCGTACCCGAGGACGTGACTCTCCAGGAGGGCCGCCAGGCGCTCGTCGCGCAGCTCCCAGGCACCGATCTCGGCCGGCGTGCCCGCCCGGCGAGTGCGCAGCAGCCGCTTGTGCGGGACGGCCGGATACGGCTCCCGCTCGGCCAGCACCAGCCAGTTCGGCCACAGGGGCTCCTCCAGCAGCGGCCGGCGCGTACGGTCCCAGGCCTCGCGGGCCCGCACCAGGAAGTCGCCCCAGCGCTGCCCGGCCCCCGCGCCCAGCGCCTCGTCCAGGGCCGCGACGACACCCGCGCGCGAGGCGTTCGGCAGGGACACCTGCGTGCCGTCCGCGAAGACGTGCCGCGCGGCCGGGTCGACCTGGACCAGCTCGACGACGTCCTCCAGCGGCTCCTTGCCGGTCTTGACGAACAGATCGCGGTACACGGCGGGCAGCGTCAGCAGCCCGGGGCCGGTGTCGAAGGCGAACCCGTCCCGCTCGAAGCGGCGCACCGCGCCGCCGTACGTCTCCGTACGCTCGTACACCGCCACCCGGTGGCCCGCGACGGCCAGCCGGGCAGCGGCCGCCATCGCGCCCATCCCGGCGCCGATCACCGCAATCCGTGCCATGCCTGCGACTTTATCGACCGCCACCGACAACGCGGCCCGCGGGCGGTCAGCCGGGCGGTCCGGGCACCAGCCGGGCCGGCGGCGTGGGCCCGTGCACACACGCCTGAGTACCCGTACCTAGGCGCCGAGATGAGTACGCGCGCGGATGGGGCGGGACCTGCGTGAACGGGAGAGTGGAGGCACGGCAAGGGGCGCGGACCGGCACCGCCGACACGGGGCGGCGGAGCGGCGCCCGCGCCCTGGCCGCTCCTTCCGCCGATCCGTCGGCGGAAGCGAGGCACGGGGGGCCCGGGGCAGACCACCACGGGGGACCCAAGGGGGAATCCGTACGGGGGAGTACGGGAAGTACGGGGGAGTGGGAAGGCGCCGGTCCGGCAAGCGGACCGGCGCCTTCCTCGTGCTCCGGGTGTGCTCAGGCCTTCCCGCTCACGCGCCCCTGGAGCAGCCGGGACAGGGCCGCGTGCACGTCGTCCAGGGAGCGCTCCGGCTGGAAGGACTTCCAGTCCAGGGCGGCCACCAGGACCATGCCGACCAGCGCGGCCGCCGTCAGCTGGACGTCGATCTCGTCGCTGAACTCGCCGGCCGCCACGCCCTCGCGCAGCACCCCCTCGACGACGGCGACGGCCTCCTGCCGCACCACCATCAAGGTGGACTGCCAGGCGCGGTTGGTGCGCCACAGCTCGGCCACGTAGAGCTGGGTGAAGGCCGGGTAGCGGTCGATGAAGACCAGTCCCGCGCGGACCATCGCGTCCAGCGCGTCCACTTTGTTGCCGCCCTCGGCCGCGGTCCGCTCGGCCGCATCCCGCAGGGAGGCGGTGAGGAGGCCCACGCCGTGCCGCAGCAGCTCCTCGAAGAGGACCGACTTGCTCGCGAAGTTGTAGTAGACCGTGCCCTTCGCGACTCCGGCCCGCTCGGCGATCTCGTCCACCGTGGTGGCGGAGAAGCCCTGCTCGGCGATGAGCGTGACGGCCGCCTCGTAGAGCTTCTGCCGGGTTGCCTCGCGGCGCGTGCTGCCGCCGGACGTGGCGCTGCTGCTTTCCATGGCCCTGATTGTCACAGGTACGCGCGCGTGCAGGGGCGTCTTGAGGATCACAGGCTCAGCTCCGGGTGCAGCCGGTCCAGCGTCCACACCTGGCGGCGCCGGGCCGCGAGCGCGGTCAGGGCCAGGGCGCCCGCGGTGAACGCGGCCAGCACCCAGCACGCCAGCCACACCGGGCCGAGCCCGCCGCCCGTGATCAGCCGGCGCAGGGCCGCCACGATGTAGCTCATCGGCAGGAACGGGTGGAGAGCGTTGAAGAAGCCCGGGCTGGTCTGCACCGGGTAGGTGCCGCCCGCCGAGGTCAGCTGGAGCATCAGCAGGGCCAGCACGAGGATCCGGCCGGCCGCGCCGAAGCGGGCGTTGAGCCACTGCACGATCGCGGCGAAGCACGCCGCCACCAGGAACAGGAAGCCGACCGTGCCGGCCGCCCGCGTCATCTGCAGCCCGATCGCCCAGTGCAGCACGGACATCAGGGCCACCGTCTGCAGCACGCCCACCGCGGCCACCGGCAGCCAGCCGGCCAGCGCGATCCGCCAGCCCGGCGCACCGGCCGCCAGGGCACGCCGGTTGAGCGGCGGGATCAGCATGTACGCCACCATCGCGCCCACCCACAGGGACAGCGGGATGAAGTAAGGGGCGAAGCCGGTGCCGTAGTTGGGCGCCTTGTGCAGGTCGTGGGTGGCGAGCTGGACCGGGTCGGCCATCACGCCGGTGCGCTCGTCGCGGTCCTGCTTGTCGTAGTCGGGGATCTTCTTCGCGCCGTCGTGCAGACCACCGGCGAGCTTTCCGGAGCCGTCGACCAGCTTGTACATGCCGCCGCTCAGGGTCTGGGCGCCCGACTCGGCCGTCCCGATGCCCTGGTCGAGCTTGGCCGCGCCGGTCCCGGCGGTGCCCAGTCCGGCATGGAGCTTCTCGGCGCCCGCGGCGACCTGGGCCGCGCCGCCGTTCAGCTTGTTGATCTTCGTGACGGCGTCGTTCACGTCCTCGTAGAGGTGCGGCGCGCGCTCGGCCAGGGCCTGAGCCTGCGTCTGCAGCTTGGTGAGGTTGGTCCGCAGCGTCTTCAGGTCGCCGTTCTGGTCGGCGATCAGGGCGTTGAGGTCGTCGGCGACGGTGGCCACGTCGGCGGCCGCCTGCCTGGCCTTCTTCAGGTCGGGGCAGATGGGGTCGGGGATCGCCGCGTTCGCGCAGCGCGCCTGGTAGACCTCGTCCAGGACGGCCGCGGACGCGTGGGCCGCCCGCGCGGCGCCCGGCGCGAGCTTCACCAGGTCGTCGAGGTTGTGGCGGACCGCCTCGGCCGAGTCGGCGACCAGCTGTGCGGTGTCCCCGATGGTCTTCTCGTTGTCCTTCAGGAAGGGGCCGGCCTTGCGGTAGACGCCGTTGACGTTGTCGGCGAGGGTCTGGGTGCCGTCCGCGACCCGCTGCGAGCCGTCCTCCAGGTCGCTCGCGCCCTGGGTGAGCTTCGTCAGGCCCTTGGAGAGCTTGCCGCTGCCGCTCTTGGCGTCCTTCAGGCCGTCAGCGAGGTCCTTGGACCCCTTCTCCGCCTTCCCGAGACCGCCCTTGAGCCGGTCGGCGCCCTCGGCCGCCGTCACGGTCTTGTCGTGGATGCCGGAGAAGGAGATGAAGATCTTGTCCAGGAAGGTCCGGGACGTTTTGGTGGACGCGGCCCTGCGGACCTCGTTGAAGACCGTCCGGGAGATCTGGCCGACGATGTAGTTGTTCGCGTCGTTCGTGCGCACCCGGAGCGCGCCCGTCTCCGGGGAGTCGCCCGAGCTGGAGGCGATCCGGTCGCTGAAGTCGGCCGGCATCGTGAGGGACAGGTAGTAGGTGCCGTCCTCGACGCCCTTGCGGGCCTCGGCGTCGCTCACCTCGTGCCACGCGAAGGTCTTGCTGTCGCGCAGCCCGGACACGATGTCGTCGCCGGCCGTGATCTTCTTCCCGCCCGCCGTGGCGCCCTTGTCGTCGTTCACCAGGGCCACCGGGATGCGGTCCAGACGGCCGTACGGGTCCCAGAACGACCACAGGTACAGGGCGCCGTAGAGCAGGGGCAGCACGAGCAGCGCGACCAGGGCGGCGCGCGGCAGCTTCCCGCGTCCGAAGCGCCGCAGCTCAAGCGCGGCCAGCCTGGGCGAGCGCATCGGCCTCCTCCTTCGTGTCGTTCTTCTCGGTCTTCTCGCTGTTGTCGTCGCTCTTCGCTTCGCTTCGGTCGCTCTTGTCCGCGCCGCGCAGGTCGCTCGTGTCCTCGCTGCGCAGGTCGCTCTTGTCCTCGCTGTGGAGGGTGGGGACGACGATGCAGCCCTCGGGGGCGGTGCGGCACACCGCCACGACCGTGGTGCCCGCGCGCGCTATGGACCGCAGCAGGTCCCAGACCTCGGCGCGCTCGGCGTCCGAGAGCTTCGTCTCGACGTCGTCCACACCGAGCAGCCCGGGCCGGCCGAGCAGGGCCAGCGCGATGGACAGGCGCAGCTCCTCCAGCCGCTCCAGATCGCGTACGGCCGTGCGGGGGCCCTTGGGGAGCGCGTCGAGGTCGAGTCCGGCGGCGGTCAGGGCCGCGTCGACGCGCTGCTGCGACTCGCGGGCCAGGTCCGTCCGGCGGCGCAGCAGCAGGCGTGGCGAGTCGCCGAACCTGTGCTGCAGCAGGGCCCGTTCCCGCAGGTGCTCCCCGACGGTCAGGGCCGGTTCCAGGTCGGTGACACCGGCCACGTTGGCCACGGCGGCGACGCGGCGCACGGCCGCCATGTGCCGGGGGATCGCGGACCCGCCCACGGCGGCCGCGCCCTTGGTGGCCTTCATCCGTCCCGTGAGCGCGAGCAGCAGGCACGTACGGCCGGAGCCGGACGGTCCCTCGATCGCGATCAGCGAACCGGGCTTCGCGTCGAAGGTGATGTCCCGGAAGGCCCACCCCCGTGGCCCCTTGAGCCCCAGGCCCTCGGCTGTGACGTTCACGCCGTCCACAAGCCCCCCTGCATGCTTGCCATCTTTTGAACTGACTGGTCAGTGCAAAAATACGCCCGAACCTGCGATCGAGGCAAAACCCCAGGTCAGAACGGATTGTCAGTGCCATACCTCACGATGGGCACATACGGCACCTGTGCCGTCACCCAGACGACAGGAGGTTCGTCATGGCCAACTCCTCCGCAGCCGCCGCCCACCGGCGCCGCGCCACCGGCCCTGCCCCCTCACTGACCGGCCCG
The DNA here is from genome assembly GCF_042892235.1 of Streptomyces sp. NPDC001816. Taxonomy (NCBI): domain Bacteria; kingdom Bacillati; phylum Actinomycetota; class Actinomycetes; order Kitasatosporales; family Streptomycetaceae; genus Streptomyces; species Streptomyces sp. NPDC001816. The sequence goes on along the minus strand of NZ_JBIATY010000011.1, from coordinate 113,409 downwards.
GCGAGCGATGTGCACCCCGTGCTCCGCCGGGCCACGGCCCCGCCCGCCGCCCTCGACCTGCTGACGCAGGCCCGGGCCGGCCTCGAAGAAGCCGCCGTCCTGGAAACCCCCAACGAGCGCTATGCGACGGCCCACCTCGCCGCGCTGCGCACCGCCGCCGCCGTGCTCGCCGCCCGGGGCCGCCCCGAGACCTCCCCGCGCCGCCGGGCCCGCATCCGCAGCGCCTGGGAGGTGCTGCCCGAGATCGCCCCCGAACTGACCGAGTGGAGCGCGCTCTTCGCCTCCGGCGCCGCCCGCCGGGCCCGTGCCGAGGCGGGCATCGAGGGAGCGGCCAAACAGCGGGACGCCGACGACCTGATACGCGACGCGGGGATGTTCCTCCGCATCGTCGAGCGGATGCTGGTGCTCCAGCCCGTCCTGCCCCAGCCCCGGCAGGACACCGACGAGCGCGGCGGCCCGGGCCCGCACGACGGTCTGCCGGACGCGGGCTGACCGGCGACGGTCCACCGGTCGGGACGGACACGGCAGTGCACCTCGGCGGTGACCGGCTACGGCGCCGGAGGCAATAGGGTGGAGTTTCCTGAAGCCGTCCGCCCTGCCGAGGAGTCAACTGCCGTGTCGGACCCGATGCGCCCGCCCGTCTCCCCCCACCACCCGGAAACGACGTCGCCGCGCTCCGGCTCCTCCCGACCCCGCGCCTCTCTCCGTACCGCCGTGGTTTGGGAGGTCCTCCAGGACGCCCTCGACCGCCGGATCAAGGCCACGGGGCGGGACTCGCTGGATGTGCTCGACACCGGAGGCGGCAGCGGCAACTTCGCCGTGCCCCTCGCCCGCCTCGGTCACCGTGTCACCGTCGTCGACCCCAGCCCGAACGCGCTGTTCGCGCTGGAGCGCCGCGCCGCCGAGGCCGGCGTCGCCGACCGGGTCAAGGGCGTCCAGGGCGATGCCCTCGGCCTGTTCGAGGTGGTCGAGCGCGGCGGCTACGACGCCGTGCTGTACCACGGCGTCCTGGAGTACGTCGACGACCCCGCCGAGGGCCTGCGCAACGCGGTCGCCGCGCTGCGCCCCGAGGGCGTCCTCAGCGTGCTCGCCGCCGGTCTCGGCGGTGCCGTCCTCGCCCGGGCCCTCGCCGGTCACTTCAAGGAGGCCAAGCAGGCCCTGGAGAACCCGGAGGGCCGCTGGGGCGCCGGCGACCCGATGCCGCGCCGCTTCACCGCGGAGCAGCTCACCGCGCTGGTCGAGGGCGCGGGCCTGACGGTCGGTGCGGTGCACGGCGTGCGGGTCTTCGCCGACCTGGTGCCCGGCGTCCTCGTGGACACCGAGCCCGGCGCCCTCGACGCCCTGCTCAAGCTGGAGGCCGCGGCGGCCGAGCTGCCCGCCTTCCACTCCGTCGCCACCCAGCTCCATGTGCTCGGTGAGACGCGAGGGGCCGCAAAGGCCTGAGCGGCCTCCCGGGACGCGGCGCTGATCAGGGACTTGGCGGCAGATGGAGTACGCCACAAGCCCCCCGATCGAGCGGTTTGCGCCGTATGATCGAGGTATACCGTCCGGCATGACGGATCGGCCGCCGGGGAATGGAAGCCTCAGCGAGCCGAGACGGCCATGGCGGATTCCGGTTGGCCTATTGGCGTAGAGGGGCGGGTTTCAAGGGGGCGATTCCCTGCCTATCCTGAAGGGACCCCCAGGTCGCCCCGGCGACTGCACGATGAGGAGGACTCCGTGCCGCTCTCGGAGCACGAGCAGCGCATGCTCGAGCAGATGGAGCGAGCGCTGTACGCCGAAGATCCCAAGTTCGCGTCGGCGCTTGAGGGAAGTGGGCTGCGGACGTACACCCGGCGGCGGGTCTACCAGGCGGTCGCAGGCTTCCTCGTGGGTATCGCGCTCCTCATGGCCGGAATGGTCGCACAGCAGATCTGGGTCAGCGTGGTGGGCTTCCTCGTCATGCTGGGCTGTGCCGTACTCGCCGTCACAGGCTGGCGGAAGGCGCCCAAGCCGGGTGAGCAGCCCGCGGCCGCCCCGCGCCGCCAGGTACGGCAGAAGCGCTCCATGATGGACCGGATCGAGCAGCGCTGGCAGCGCCGCCGGGACGAGCAGCAGGGCCACTAGCCGCTCGCCGGTTCGCGCCCACAGCTCGCGCACACCACAGCAGACATCCGTGAGGGGTGACCACCGGCCGGTGGTCACCCCTCACGCGTTCTCCGGTCTCAGCCCTGCTGCCCCGAAGGCCTGCGCAGCGTCGGCCGGGCCGCCACCGCACGCGCCCTGAGCGCCGTCCACCGGGCCGACACCGCCCACAGCACCCGCACCATCGACCGCGGCGCGAACCGTGCCCGCAGCCGCGTCCGCCCGCTCACGCCGCCGTTCAGGCCGGCGATCACCCGGCGCACGTCCTCCGCCAGGCCAGCCACCAGGCGCGGCCGGGGCGCGTACAGCACCTGCTCCAGCGCGTCCGCCACCCGGTGCACGGCGGCCCCGGCCGCATGGTCGAGATCTCCCAGCCGCACGATCCGGGCCGCGGCCCTGCGCGGCGTCTGCGACTCGTCCGGCAGGATGCCCACGTCCCAGGCGCTGTCGATCAGCTCCTGCCAGGCCGCCAGCGTGTGTGCCGCCGCGCCCTCCTCGGTCCGCGCGTGCGCGCCGAGCCGTACCGACCGCACCCGCGCCCGCCACAGCATCGGCGCCAGCGGGATCGCCAGCACCACCAGGGCGCCGAGCCCGATCAGCGCGTACCACAGCCAGCGCCACGAACCGCCGCCACCGCTGTGCGCCGCCACCGCCTCGGACGGGCTGCCGCACGCGTCGAGCCCCCGCAGCTGGGCCTTGCAGCTCTCGCTCGGCGAGGCCGACACCGACGGCGCCGCCGACGCCCCGTGGGACGGCACGGTCTCCTCCGGCTTGGAGGTGCCGGGCTTGTTCGACAGGGTGTACGACGGCACGGTGCCCCGGGTCGGGGTCGGCTCGAAGCGGGTCCAGCCCACGCCCTCGAAGTACAGCTCGGGCCAGGCGTGCGCGTCCTTCAGGCTCACCGAGACCGTGCCGTCCGCCTGCGGGGTGCCGGGCGCGAAGCCCACCGCGACCCGGGCGGGGATGCCGAGCGTGCGGGCCATCGCCGCCATCGTGAAGGAGAAGTGGACGCAGAAGCCCTGCTTCTTCTTCAGGAAGGTCGCGATCGCGTCGGGACCGCGGCCGACCTCCACCTGGGTGTCGTACTGGAAGCCGCCGGACACCGCGAAGTAGTCCTGGAGCTTGACCGCCTCCTCGTAGTGGCTCGCCGAGCCCGCGGTGATCTCCTTGGCGGTCCTGGCCACCACCTTCGGCACCCTGGACGGCACGTTGGTGTACTCGCGCCTCAGCGTCGCCGGCGGCTGCGGAGCCGCGGCCAGCTGCTCGGCGGTCGGCTGCACGTCCAGGCTGTTCACCTGGTAGGTCTCGCCGCGCGTGTTCTGCCCGTGGTCACCGACGAGCGTCATGCCGACGGGCTCGTACCGCCATTTGCCGCTGACCCGCACACCGCTCGGCGGGTACGGCATCGGCAGCCAGTCCTGCGCGTACCAGTCCGCGGCCGTGATCGTCGTCTTCACGGTGGTGCGCTTGACGCCCGTGCCCAGGCCGACGGGCGTGGGGAAGACGTCGGGCACGCCGACGATGTGCCGCTGGGACGGCTTCCAGGTGGTGCCGTCGAAGTCGTCCAGCGAGACGATCCGCAGATACATGTCCGAGAGGTCGCCGGCACTGGTCTTCAGGGACAGCACCTGGCGGTCGGTCTCCACGTTCAGGCTGTCGCGCAGGGACACCAGGGGGTTGACTGCGGAGATCGTGCCGCCGTTTCCGTTGCCCGCGCCGACGCCCGCTCCGGCGCCGTCCAGCAGGCCGCCCTGCATCGCGGGCAGGGCCAGCGGCACCACCAGGGCGACACCGAGGGCGACCGCGCCGATCCGGCGTCCGGTGCGCACCGGGGCCACCGCGCCGGCCTCCGGGTCGCCCGGGGCGCGGGCCGCGCTGCCGAAGACCCGGCCCCACTGGGCCAGCCGCTCCCGGCCCTCGGCGAGCAGCAGCATCAGATAGCCGGCCGCCGCGACCAGGAACCACAGCCAGTCGGTGCCGCCGCCGGACAGTCCCGCGGCCACCGAGTACAGCGCGAGCAGCGGCAGTCCGGCCGGGGCCGCGCTGCGGAAGGTCACCGCGAGGGTGTCCACCAGCAGGCCGATCACCAGGACACCGCCGATCAGCATCAGCTTGATGCCGTCGGTGAGCGGTGCCGGTATCGCGTACTGGCTGACGTCGTCGGAGCCCTGCTGGAGCAGGTCGCCGAAGTGCCGGAAGGCCTGCGGACCGGGGACCAGCCCGACGAGCGCCTGCTGCCGGGCGAAGACCAGGGTCAGCAGCATCAGCGTGACCAGGACCTGCGCCGCCACGGTCAGCGGCCGAGCCAGCGGCACCCGCCGGGCCGCCGCGCCCACTCCGGCCTGCACGGCGACCAGCAGCACCGTCTGGAAGAGCCACGTCGGCTGGTCCACCAGGGGCAGCAGTGCGCACGCGGCCATCAGCGTCGCCGCGGCGGCACACAGGGCAAGTCGTGCCCGCCCGCTCATCACAGTGCCTCCCCGCTCACCGCGGTCAGGCCCGAGCGTTCCCGGTCCGCCTGCCGCCACAGATCGTTCAGCGAGGCGCCGCGCGGCACGCTCAACGCCGTCCAGCCCGCCTCGCGCAGGATGCGCAGCCGCTCGCCGTGCCGATCGCCCGGGCCCGGTACGTCCGTGGCCTCCCGCACCCAGGTGTCCGGGTCCAGCACGAACGCGATCGCACCGCCGCTGCGTTGGCGCATCTTCGCGACCACCGCGGCCTGCTCCTCGTCGAGATCGCCCAGGAAGGCGACCAGCAGCCCCTCGTTCCCGCCGCGCAGCATGTCGTACGCCCGGGACAGGCCCGTGCCGTCGGAGTGGTCGATCACCGCGAGGGTGTCCATCATCAGCCCGGCCGCGTCCGCGGAGTCCTGGCCGGCACCCGCGAACCCGTCGGCGCCCTCGCCGGGCACCGAGCTGCCGTTCTCCGTCAGCAGGCGCACCGTGAAGCCCCGTTCGAGCATGTGCACCAGGACCGACGCGGTGCCCGAGACGGCCCACTCGAAGGCCGAGTCGGGGCCCGCGCCCTCGTAGCCGACGCCCCGGGTGTCCAGCAGGACCGTGCAGCGTGAGCGGCGCGGCTGCTCCTCGCGGCGCACCATCAGCTCGCCGTAGCGCGCGGTGGAGCGCCAGTGCACCCGGCGCAGGTCGTCGCCGTAGCGGTACCCGCGCGGGATCACGTCGTCCTCGCCCGCGAGGGCCAGCGAGCGCTGCCGCCCGTCGCCGTACCCCTTGGCCTCGCCGCTGAACCGGACCGGCGCCAGCGGCTCCACGCGCGGGATGACGGTCAGCGTGTCGAACGTCGAGAAGGCGCGGGTGAGTTCGCACATCCCGAACGGGTCGGTCAGCCGCAGCTGCAGCGGACCCAGCGGATAGCGGCCGCGCAGGTCCGATCGGACCCGGTAGGACACCTCGCGGCGGCCGCCCGGCTCCACCCGGTCCAGCACGAAGCGCGGCCGGGGCCCGAGCACGTAGGGCACCCGGTCCTGGAGCATCAGCAGGCCCGTGGACAGCCGGGAGACGTTGTCCACCCGCAGGTGCACCCGGGCCTCGCTGCCCGCGGGCACGCGCGCGGGGGAGAGCCGGCGGCTGCCGGCCACCCGGTAGCGCGTGCGGTAGAGCACGGTCGCGCAGAGCAGGGGCAGCACGGCCAGCAGCAGGCCGACCCGCAGCAGATCCATCTGGCCCAGCACATAGGCGCAGACCGCGGCCGCGATCCCGGCGGCCAGGAAGGAACGCCCGCGAGTGGTGAGCCCCGCCAGGGCCGTACGGACCCCGCCCGCCTCCCCGCGGTCGGACTCCGCCTGCCCCGTCCCCCCGGCGCTCATCACAGACTCCGCGGGGGCTGCTGCGGATAGGCCGGGACACCCCGGCCGAGACCGCCGAAGCCGCTCTGCTGCTGCGGCGCCGCGGGCACCGGGGTGTGCTGCAGGATCTCCAGCACCACCTGCTCGGCCGTACGGCGGTTGAGCTGGGCCTGGGCGGTGGGCAGCAGCCGGTGGGCGAGGACGGCGACGGCGAGTGCCTGGACGTCGTCCGGCAGCGCGTACTCCCGGCCGCTGAGGGCGGCGGACGCCTTCGCCGCGCGCAGCAGATGCAGCGTCGCGCGTGGGGAGGCGCCGAGTCTGAGGTCGGGGTGCGTGCGGGTGGCCGCGACCAGCTCCACCGCGTACCGCCGCACCGCCTCGGAGACGTGCACCCCGCGCACCGCCTCGATCAGCTTCACGATCTCGTGCGCGTGCGCCACCGGCTGGAGGTCCTCCAGCGGGGAGACCCCGCCGTGCACGTCCAGCATCTGCAGCTCGGCCTCGACGCTCGGGTAGCCGACGGAGACCCGGGCCATGAAGCGGTCGCGCTGCGCCTCGGGCAGCGGATAGGTGCCCTCCATCTCCACCGGGTTCTGCGTGGCCACCACCATGAAGGGGCTGGGCAGTTCGTAGCTCTGCCCGTCGATGGTGACCTGGCGTTCCTCCATGGACTCCAGCAGCGCGGACTGGGTCTTGGGCGAGGCGCGGTTGATCTCGTCGCCGATCACGATCTGCGCGAAGATGGCGCCCGGCTTGAACTCGAAGTCCCGGCGCTGCTGGTCCCAGATGGACACACCGGTGATGTCCGAGGGCAGCAGGTCGGGCGTGAACTGGATGCGCCGCACCGAGCAGTCGATGGACCGCGCCAGTGCCTTGGCGAGCATGGTCTTGCCCACTCCGGGGACATCCTCGATCAACAGATGTCCCTCGGCGAGCAGTACGGTCAGCGAAAGCCGTACGACCTCGGGCTTGCCCTCGATCACACCCTCCACCGAACTGCGGACACGCTCCACAGTGGCGGTCAGATCAGTGAGGCTCGCTCGATCGTCATAGGTCGTCACCCGGCCCTCCTCGGCCCGTTCTTACTCGGGCCGACGCTCTGCGATGCGAAACCGGCCCACCCCGAAAACACGGACACCGCGTGGAAAAGGTTCCACGCGACGCCCACACCCCGCATTCTTGCTGCCGTTACCGATTCGTGTCACTCGCCTGTGGACAACTGCCCGCACGATGTCGGTCTTACGGTCTTTTCGACCACCGTTTTCGATGCCGTGCGGCGGAATGCTTTCGCAGGCGGTGGTGTTCGGGGTGGGCCGGCGGCCCCGGTCAGGCCGGGTCGACCTCGCGCAGCAGACCGGTGTGCACGTCGAAGACGAAGCCGCGCACGTCGTCGGTGTGGAGCAGGAACGGCGAGGTGCGCACCCGCTGCATGGACTGACGGACGTCCTGGTCGACGTCCCGGAAGGACTCCACCGCCCACGCCGGGCGCTGGCCGACCTCCATCTCCAGTTCGTGCCGGAAGTCCTCGGTGAGGGACTCCAGACCGCATCCGGTGTGGTGGATCAGGACGATGCTGCGGGTGCCGAGCGCCCGCTGGCTGATGGTCAGGGAGCGGATCACGTCGTCGGTGACGACTCCGCCCGCGTTGCGGATGGTGTGACAGTCGCCGAGCTCCAGGCCGAGCGCGGCGTGCAGGTCGAGTCGGGCGTCCATACAGGCCACCACGGCCACGTGCAGGACCGGACGGGCGTCCATGCCGGGGTCGGTGAAGGCCTCGGCGTAGTGCCCGTTGGCCTCCACCAGGCGGTCCGTCACGGTGCCACCGCTGGTTATGGCGGCTTCGGATCCAGGGGGAACTGCTGCGGAAGTCGTCATACTGACGACGTTACTGGTCACCCCCGGTCCTGGCCTGCTGTGAGAGCGGACAAAGAACGTCATCGTGGCTTGTTGTGAGCTAACCCACACGGAGGGCAAACGGGGGCCGGACGGGTGAATCTTTTCGAATTGCCGCTCCGCCCGAGGTGCGGTACGCGACGCGCAGGCCGGTTGATTGACCGCGAGACACGGTGGACTAAAGTGACGCGAAGCGGGAGGGGTGGCTCTCCCTGCTGGTGAAACCCCGGAGACCCCGGCCCACACCCGGACCGTCTCCCCACGTGCGCGGCGCGTACGTACGGCTCGGCCTCCTCCCGCTCCCGGTCGGCTGACGCTTCCGGCGCCGGCAGGCCTCCCCTTCACAGAGCGGGCGGGGACCCGGCGGTGCGTCACGGCCCGCCGGAACTGAGAGGCCCCCTTGAGTCAGAGTCGACACGTCCCGGTGATGCTCCAGCGGTGCCTGGATCTGCTGGCACCTGCCCTGGAGGGGCCGGGAGCGGTGGTCGTCGACTGCACCCTCGGCCTCGGCGGCCACAGCGAGGCCCTGCTGACGCGGTTCCCCGAGGTGCGGCTCGTCGCCCTCGACCGGGACAAGGAGGCGCTGCGCCTGTCCGGCGAGCGGCTCGCGCCCTTCGGCGACCGGGCCACCCTGGTGCACGCCGTCTACGACGAGCTGCCCGACGTACTGGACCGGCTGCGCATCCCGCGCGTGCAGGGCGTCCTGTTCGACCTCGGCGTCTCCTCCATGCAGCTGGACGAGGCCGACCGCGGCTTCGCCTACGCCCAGGACGCCCCCCTCGACATGCGCATGGACCAGACGACCGGCATCAGCGCCGCCGAGGTCCTCAACACCTACCCGGCGGGCGAGCTGGTGCGGATCCTGCGCGCGTACGGCGAGGAGAAGCAGGCCAAGCGGATCGTCTCCGCCATCGTCCGCGAACGCGAGAAGGAGCCGTTCAGCAACAGCGCGCGGCTCGTCGAGCTGATCCGGGACGCGCTGCCGCAGGCCGCCAAGCGCACCGGAGGCAACCCGGCCAAGCGCACCTTCCAGGCGCTGCGCATCGAGGTCAACGGCGAGCTGTCCGTCCTGGAGCGGGCGATCCCGGGCGCGGTGAAGGCCCTCGCCGTCGGCGGGCGCATCGCCGTGCTGTCGTACCACTCGCTCGAGGACCGGCTGGTGAAGCAGGTGTTCGCGGCCGGCGCCGCGTCCACCGCGCCGCCCGGGCTGCCGGTCGTGCCCGAGCGCTACCAGCCGCGGCTCAAGCTGCTCACGCGCGGTGCCGAACTTCCCACCGAGGAAGAGGTCGCCGAGAACCGCAGGGCCGCCCCGGCCCGGCTGCGGGGCGCCGAGCGCATCAGGGAGGACGCCGAGTGAGCGAATCGGGTCGGTTGGGTTTCCGAACTCACCCGTCGGCGCGCCGGAGCCACCGGAGGCCCAGTGAGTAGGAAACCCGAACTGAGGGGGAGGGCCGCCCGGCTCGCCCGGCTCTTCCCGGCCGGCCGCGCCCGCGCGGCCCGCACCCCGTTCGTCCTCCTCGTCGTCCTGCTGCTCGGCGGCGGCCTCATCGGGCTGCTGGTGCTCAACTCCGCCCTCAGTGAAGGCTCGTTCAAACTCGACGACCTGCAGAAGCAGACGAAGAACCTCACCGACGAGGAACAGGCGCTGCAGCGGGACATCGACGCCTACTCGTCCCCCGACGCCCTCCAGCGCCGCGCCCGCGAACTCGGCATGGTCCCCGGCGGCGACCCGGCCTTCCTCGGCTCCGACGGCAAAGTCAAGGGCGTACCGAACGCGGCCAGCCCCGAGCCCGCCACCTTCGCGCAGCCCGTCGCCCCGGAGGCCCTCCCCATGGCCCCCGGCGCCTCCGTGCCGCCCTCGACCGCCGCGACCCCGTCGTTCCCCTCGGCCGCGCCTACACAGCCGCCCGCGACCCCCGCCCCCTCGGCCCCGGCGGCCGCCCCGGGCGGGGCGGTGCCGCCGCCCGCCACCCTCCAGTCCGCGCCCACCCCGACCCCCGGCAGGTGACGGAAGTGTCCGACAGGGAAGCGCCGCGGCGCCGCGTGCCCGGCCCCGCGAAGCCGCCCCGGCCGCGGGGCGCCGTACGGCGGCAGCCCGAGCCCGGCGCCCGTCCGGCCCGCCGGCCGAGCGGGGCCCGGCCCATGCCCCCGCCCGCCCTCCGGCTCGGCAGCCCCCGACCCCGGCTGCGCATGGTCGGCCTCGCGCTCACCCTGGTGCTGCTCGCCTTCGTCGTACGGCTGCTCCAGGTCCAGGCCGTCGACGCGAGCGCGTACGCCGCCAAGGCCGAACTGAACCGGTACGTCGTGCACACCCTGGCCGCCGACCGCGGCCAGATCACCGACCGCAACGGTGTGGCCCTCGCCATCAGCGAGGACGCGTACGACATCACGGCCGACCCGACGATGTTCACCGTCAAGCAGCTCAAGATCGACGACGGACCCGAACAGGCCGCCGCGCTGCTCGCGCCGATCCTCGGCCAGGACCAGGCCACGATCGTCAAGAAGCTCAGGCCCGCGAACAAGCTGTCGCGCTACACCCGGCTCGCCACCCGGCAGACCCCGCAGGTCTGGAAGCAGATCAAGGACCTGAAGAACGCGCTCGCCCAGAAGGCCAAGACCGACAACACCTCGGCCAACGTGCTCGCGGGCGTCTTCGCCGACCCCAGCAGCCAGCGCGTGTACCCCAACGGCGAGCTGGCCGCCGGGATACTGGGCTGGGTCAACGCCGAGGGCCAGGGCGGCGGCGGCATCGAGCAGGAGCTGAACAAGCAGCTGTCCGGCAAGGCCGGCAAGATCCGCTACGCCCAGTCCGGCGGCCGCGAGGTGCCCACCGCGGGCTCGACGGAGACGCCCGCCGTGCCCGGCAGCGACGTCGAGCTCACCATCGACCGCGACATCCAGTGGGCCGCCCAGAACGCCATCACCGAGCAGGTGAAGAAGTCCAGGGCGGACCGCGGCTACGTCATCGTCCAGGACACCCGCACCGGCGAGATCCTGGCCATGGCCAACTCTCCTGGCTTCGACCCGAACGACCTGTCGAAGGCCGACGGGGCGGCCATGGGCAACCCGGCCGTCCAGGACGCCTACGAGCCCGGCTCCACCGCCAAGGTGATGTCGATGGCGGCGGTGCTGGAGCAGAACGCGGCCACCCCGCTCACCCACGTCGTCGTACCGAACCGGCTGCACCGCGGCGACCGCCTCTTCCAGGACGACATGGACCACAAGACCTGGTACCTCACGCTCAACGGCGTGCTCGCCAGGTCCAGCAACATCGGCACCATCCTCGCCACCGGCCAGCTCGGCAAGACCCAGCCGGAGGCCAACAAGGTCCTCTACTCGTACCTGCGCAAGTTCGGCATCGGCGGCCCCACCGGGCTCGGCTTCCCCGGCGAGACCAGGGGCATCCTCGCGCCCGCCGGCAAGTGGTCGACGTCGCAGCAGTACACGGTTCCTTTCGGCCAGGGCTTCTCCCTGAGCGCCATGCAGGCCGCCTCCGTGTACTCGACGATCGCCAACGGCGGGGTCCGCGTCGAGCCGACCCTGGTGCGCGGCACCGAGGGCGCCGACGGCCGCTTCACCCCTGCCGCCCAGCCTCGGAAGACGCGCGTGGTCAGCGAGAAGACGGCCAGGACGCTCGCCCAGATGCTGGAGTCCGTCGTGGACGACGAGCACGGCACCGGCGTCAAGGCCCGCATTCCCGGCTACCGGGTCGCGGGCAAGACGGGTACGGCCAACCGCGTGGATCCGGCCACCGGCCGCTACCGCGGCTACACCTCGTCGTTCGCCGGATTCGCACCCGCGGACAACCCGCGGATCACCGTCTACTGCGCGATCCAGAACGCCACGTCCGGCAGCTACTACGGCGGCCAGATCTGCGGACCCATCTACAAGAAGGTGATGGAGTTCGCCCTGAAGACCCTCCAGGTCCCGCCGACCGGGGCGAAGCCGGCGAACCTGCCCGTCGAATACAAGCCCTGATCAGCCCCGCCCCGCACCACCGGAACACCACCAGGAACGAGCCCGTGAGAACGATCACCCCCGATTCCGGGAACCAAGGCGCCGCAGAGCCCTCACTTCGCTCCGGAGCGGGTGCGCCCGGTACGCTCACCGCCGTGCCACACGCTGATCAGTCCCAAACCTCCCAGAAGGGCGCTTCCGTGACATATCCGGGACCGCCGCGACCGGTTCAGGTCTCCGCCACACCCCTCGCGGAGCTGGCCGATCAGCTGGGTGCCGCCGTCCCGGACAGCGCCGCCGAGGTCACGGGGATCACCCACGACTCGCGCGCCGTCCGCCCCGGAGACGTGTACGCCGCCCTTCCGGGGGCCCGCCTGCACGGCGCCGACTTCGTGACCCAGGCCGCCGGCCTCGGCGCGGTCGCCGTGCTGACCGACCCGACGGGCGCCGAGCGCGCCGCGGCGACCGGACTGCCGGTCCTGGTCGTGGCGGACCCGCGCGGGCGGATGGGCGAACTGGCGGCGACGATCTACGGCCACCCCGGCCGCGACCTGCTCCAGATCGGCATCACCGGCACCTCCGGCAAGACCACCACCGCCTACCTGGTCGAGGGCGGTCTCAAGACCACCCGCGACACCGGACTCATCGGCACCGTCGAGATGCGCATCGGCGAGGAGCGCATCAAGTCCGAGCGCACCACCCCCGAAGCCACCGACCTGCAGGCCCTGTTCGCCGTCATGCGCGAACGCGGCGTCGAGGCGGTCGCCATGGAGGTCTCCAGCCACGCCCTGGTCCTCGGCCGGGTCGACGGCTGCGTCTTCGACATCGCCGTGTTCAACAACCTCAGCCCGGAGCACATGGAGTTCCACTCCGACATGGAGGACTACTTCCGGGCCAAAGCGCAGCTGTTCACGCCGAAACGCAGCAAACTCGGTGTGATCAACGCCGACGACGAGTACGGCCGCCGGCTCGCCGAGGAGGCGACCGTCCCGGTCGTCACCTTCTCCGCCGAGGGCCACCCCGACGCCGACTGGCGCGCCCAGGACGTCGAGGTCGGCCCCATGGACTCGACGTTCACCGTCGTCGGCCCCCAGGGCGAGCGCGTCCACGCCAAGTCGCCGCTGCCGGGCCCCTTCAACGTGGCGAACACCCTCGCCGCCATCGTCGCCCTCGCCGTGGCCGGCCTCGACCCGCAGGTCGCCGCAGACGGCGTCGCCGCCGTACCGGGGGTCCCCGGCCGCCTGGAGCGGGTGGACGCCGGGCAGCCCTACCTCGCGGTCGTCGACTACGCGCACAAGACCGACGCCGTCGAGTCGGTGCTCAAGGCGCTGCGCAAGGTCACCAAGGGCCGGCTGCACGTCGTTCTCGGCTGCGGCGGCGACCGCGACCAGACCAAGCGCGCCCCGATGGGCGCCGCCGCGGCCCGGCTCTCCGACACGGCCGTACTGACCTCCGACAACCCCCGCTCCGAGGATCCGCTCGCGATCCTCGCGACCATGCTCCAGGGCGCGGCCTCCGTGCCCGCGCACGAGCGCGGCGAGGTGCTCCTGTTCGAGGACCGGGCCGCCGCGATCGAGGCCGCCGTGGGCCGGGCACGGCCCGGCGACACCGTGCTGGTCGCGGGCAAGGGCCACGAGCAGGGCCAGGACATCGCCGGCGTGATCCGTCCCTTCGACGACCGCCAGGTGCTTCGCGAAGCTATCCAGAAGACCCAGGGATGAACTTGTGATCGCCCTCTCCCTCGCCGAGATCGCAGCAGTCGTCGGCGGGCAGACGCACGACATACCGGATCCGTCCGTCCAGGTCACCGGACCGGTCGTACGGGACTCCCGCGAGGTGGTGCCAGGCACCCTGTTCGCCGCCTTCGTCGGCGAGCGCGTGGACGGCCACGACTTCGCGCAGGCCGTCGTGGAGGCGGGCGCGGTCGCCGTACTGGCGTCGCGTCCCGTCGGCGTGCCCGCGATCGTCGTGGACGACGTCCAGACCGCCCTCGGCGCCCTCGCCCGCCATGTCGTACGACGGCTCGGCGCGACCCTCGTCGCGCTGACCGGCTCGGCCGGCAAGACCAGCACCAAGGACCTCATCGCCCAGGTGCTCCGGAGCAAGGCGCCGACCGTGTTCACGCCCGGCTCGCTCAACAACGAGATCGGGCTGCCGCTGACCGCCCTGTCCGCCACCGAGGACACCAGGTTCCTCGTCCTGGAGATGGGCGCGCGCGGCATCGGCCACATCCGCTACCTCACCGACCTCACCCCGCCGAAGATCGGCCTGGTGCTCAACGTCGGCACCGCCCACATCGGCGAGTTCGGCGGCCGTGAGCAGATCGCGCAGGCCAAGGGCGAGCTGGTGGAGACGCTGCCCGAGGACGGAGCCGCGATCCTCAACGCCGACGACCCGTTGGTCCGTGCCATGGCCTCCCGTACCAAGGCGAAGGTGGTCCTTTTCGGAGAGTCGGCCGAAGCGGACGTACGCGCCGAGAACGTGCGACTCACGGACAGCGGACAGCCCGCCTTCAGGCTTCACACACCCTCCGGTGCAAGCGATGTGACCATGCGCCTGTACGGTGAGCACCACGTGTCGAACGCGCTCGCCGCGGCCGCCGTCGCCCATGAGCTGGGCCTGTCCGCGGAAGAGATCGCCACCGCGCTCTCCGAGGCGGGCTCCCTCTCCCGCTGGCGGATGGAGGTCACCGAGCGCCCGGACGGCGTGACCATCGTCAACGACGCCTACAACGCCAACCCCGAGTCCATGCGGGCCGCCCTCAGGGCGCTCGCGGCCATGGGCAAGGGGCGCCGCACGTGGGCGGTGCTCGGCAAGATGGCCGAGCTGGGGGACGAGGCGCTCGCCGAGCACGACGCCGTCGGACGGCTCGCCGTCCGGCTCAACGTCAGCAAGCTCGTCGCGGTCGGGGGGATTGAGGCCTCCTGGCTGCAACTGGGCGCATATAACGAGGGTTCGTGGGGTGAGGAGTCGGTGCACGTGTCCGACGCACAGGCGGCGGTCGACCTGTTGCGCAGCGAGTTGCGCCCAGGGGACGTCGTGCTCGTGAAGGCGTCCCGTTCGGTGGGGCTCGAAAGCGTCGCCCAGGCGCTCGTCGAGGCCGGTGCCGAGGGTGAGGTTGCCGCCCGATGATGAAGCAGATCCTGTTCTCGGGAGTCATCGGCCTCTTCCTGACCCTGATCGGGACCCCGCTGCTGATCAAGCTGCTGGCCCGCAAGGGGTACGGCCAGTACATCCGTGACGACGGCCCGCGCGAGCACGCCAGCAAGCGCGGTACGCCCACCATGGGTGGTATCGCCTTCATCCTGGCGACGATCGCCGCGTACTTCCTGAGCAAGCTCATCACCGGCTACCCGCCCACCTACTCCGGCCTGCTGGTGCTCGGCCTGATGTTCGGCATGGGTCTGGTCGGCTTCCTGGACGACTACATCAAGATCGTCAAGCGGCGTTCGCTCGGTCTGCGGGCCAAGGCGAAGATGGCCGGCCAGCTGATCGTCGGCATCTCCTTCGCGGTGCTGTCGCTGATGTTCTCCGACTCCCGGGGCAACACCCCGGCCTCCACCAAGCTGTCGTTCATCACGGACTTCGGCTGGTCGATCGGCCCGGTGCTGTTCGTCGTCTGGGCGCTGTTCATGATCCTGGCGATGTCGAACGGCGTGAACCTCACCGACGGTCTGGACGGCCTCGCCACCGGCGCCTCCGTCCTCGTCTTCGGCGCCTACACGTTCATCGGCGTCTGGCAGTTCCAGGAGTCCTGCGCCAACGCGCAGACCCTGACCAACCCGGCCGCCTGCTACGAGGTGCGCGACCCGCTCGACCTCGCCGTGATCGCCTCCGCCCTGATGGGCGCCTGCCTGGGCTTCCTGTGGTGGAACACCTCGCCGGCGAAGATCTTCATGGGCGACACCGGTTCGCTCGCCCTCGGTGGTGTCCTGACGGGCCTGGCCATCCTCTCCCGCACGGAGCTGCTGGTGGCCATCATGGGCGGCCTGTTCGTCCTCATCACCATGTCGGTCGTCATCCAGGTCGGCTCCTTCCGGCTCACCGGCAAGCGCGTCTTCCGGATGGCGCCACTCCAGCACCACTTCGAACTCAAGGGCTGGTCCGAAGTCCTGGTGGTGGTCCGCTTCTGGATCATCCAGGGAATCTGTGTAATTGTCGGACTTGGCCTCTTCTATGCGGGATGGGCAGCGGACAAGTGACCTCCTCGGTGCCTTCTGAGCCTTCTGACTTCCAGGGCAAGCACGTCACCGTCGCCGGGCTCGGCGTCTCCGGCGTCCCGGCGGCGAAAGTGCTGCACGCGCGCGGCGCGATCGTCACGGTCGTCAACGACGGCGACGACGCACGCGCGCGTGAGCAGGCCGCGGAGCTGGAGGCGCTCGGGATCACCGTGCGCCTCGGCGACGGCGCGACGCTTCCCGAGGGCACCGAGCTGATCGTCACCGCGCCCGGCTGGAAGCCGGACAAGCCGCTGTTCCTCGCGGCCCAGCAGGCGGGTGTGCCCGTCTGGGGCGACGTGGAGCTGGCCTGGCGCCTGCGGGGCCCCGACGCGGCCCCCTGGCTGGCCGTGACCGGCACCAACGGCAAGACCACCACCGTCCAGATGCTGGCGTCGATCCTGAGGGCCGCAGGCCTGCGCACGGCCGCCGTCGGCAACATCGGCGTCTCCCTGCTGGACGCGGTCCTCGGCGAGGAGCGGTACGACGTCCTGGCCGTCGAACTGTCCAGCTACCAGCTCCACTGGGCGCCCTCCCTGCGCGCCCACTCCGCGGCCGTCCTGAACCTCGCCCCGGATCACCTCGACTGGCACGGCTCCATGGAGGCGTACGCCGCCGACAAGGGCCGCATCTACGAAGGCAATCGGGTCGCCTGCGTCTACAACGTGGCCGACAAGCTCACCGAGGACCTGGTGCGCGAGGCGGACGTGGAGGAGGGCTGCCGCGCCATCGGCTTCACCCTCGGCACCCCGGGCCCCTCCCAACTCGGCGTCGTGGACGGGATCCTGATCGACCGCGCCTTCGTGGAGAACCGCCACAAGAACGCGCAGGAGCTGGCCGAGGTCTCCGACGTCAACCCGCCGGCCCCGCACAACATCGCCAACGCCCTTGCCGCCGCGGGCCTCGCGCGCGCCTTCGGGGTGCCCGCCAAGGCCGTACGCGACGGCCTCAGGGCCTTCAGGCCGGACGCCCACCGCATCGCGCACGTCGCCGACATCGACGCGGTGGCGTACGTGGACGACTCCAAGGCGACCAACACCCATGCCGCGGAAGCCTCGTTGGCGGCATATGAACCGATCGTATGGATTGCGGGCGGTCTGGCGAAGGGCGCGACCTTCGACGAGCTGGTCGCCAAGTCGGCAAAGCGACTTCGCGGTGCCGTCCTGATCGGCTCCGATCGTGCCCTGATCCGCGAGGCCCTCGCGCGACACGCCCCGGAAGTACCCGTCGTCGACCTCGAACGGGCCGACACTGGGGCGATGCTCCAGGCGGTGACGGAGGCGAAGCGGCTCGCGCAGCCCGGCGACACGGTGCTGCTGGCCCCGGCCTGCGCCTCCATGGACATGTTCACCAACTACAACCAGCGCGGTGACGCGTTCGCGGAGGCGGTCCGCGAACTCGGAGCGGGCGCCTGACGGCGGGTCTCACCCCCTGGGTGCTTCGGGACCCTTGGAGGTACGCGTGAGGCGGATGTGGCTCGGGTTTGGTCGGCGGGTGCGAGGAGCTGGTGATGCCCAGTAGCCGTACAGGCCGTCCCCCGGTTCAGCGCGCCGCCAGAAGGCCCACGGCACCCCGGCCGTCGGGCGACAACCCTCTCCTGCGGCTCTACCTGCGCGCGCGCAAGGCCTGGGACCGGCCGCTGACCGCCTACTACCTGATCCTCGGTGGCAGCCTGCTGATCACCGTGCTGGGCCTGGTGATGGTCTACTCGGCCTCCCAGATCACCGCGCTGCAGTTGTCGCTGCCGGGGTCGTACTTCTTCCGCAAGCAGTTCCTCGCCGCGCTCATCGGCAGCGGACTGCTGTTCGCCGCCTCCCGTATGCCGGTGAAGCTGCACCGGGCACTCGCCTACCCGATCCTCGCCGGTGCCGTCTTCCTGATGGTCCTGGTGCAGGTGCCGGGGATAGGGATGGCGGTCAACGGCAACCAGAACTGGATCTCCCTCGGCGGCTCCTTCCAGATCCAGCCCAGCGAGTTCGGCAAGCTCGCCCTGGTGCTGTGGGGCGCCGACCTGATGGCCCGCAAGCAGGAGAAGAAGCTGCTGACCCAGTGGAAACACATGCTGGTGCCGCTGGTGCCGGTCACCTTCCTGCTGCTGGGCCTGATCATGCTCGGCGGCGACATGGGCACCGCGATCATTCTCACGGCGATCCTGTTCGGCCTGCTGTGGCTCGCGGGGGCGCCGACCCGGCTGTTCGCCGGCGTCCTCTCGATCGCCGGTCTGATCGGTGTGGTCCTGATCAAGACCAGCCCCAACCGGATGGCCCGGCTCGCCTGCATTGGCGCAACCGAGCCGAAGTCCGGGGTCGCCGACTGCTGGCAGGCCGTGCACGGGATCTACGCCCTCGCCTCCGGCGGACTCTTCGGATCCGGTCTCGGCGCGAGTGTGGAAAAATGGGGCCAACTACCTGAAGCACACACCGACTTCATTTTCGCCGTCACCGGTGAGGAACTGGGCCTTGCGGGGACGCTGTCGGTGCTCGCCCTGTTCGCGGCTCTAGGCTATGCGGGTATCCGCGTGGCCGGACGCACGGAGGACCCCTTCGTGAGGTACGCCGCGGGAGGCGTGACCACCTGGATCACCACCCAGGCGGTGATCAACATCGGTGCGGTGCTCGGTCTGCTGCCGATCGCCGGCGTCCCCCTCCCGCTGTTCTCCTACGGAGGGTCCGCCCTGCTGCCGACCATGTTCGCCATCGGGCTGCTGATCGCCTTCGCACGCGACGAGCCCGCTGCGCGGGCGGCGCTTGCCATGCGGCAACCTCGCTTTGGTAGAAAGCGGGCTGGAGGCGCCAGGATGGATCGGGGGCCTCGGAGATGGAACACGATGCGACGGCGTGCCTCGGTGGCGCGTTCGTCCGGAGAGCGGTGAATTTCGGTGCATGTCGTACTCGCTGGTGGGGGGACCGCCGGCCACATCGAGCCCGCGCTCGCCCTCGCGGACGCCCTGCGCAGGCAGGATCCGACCGTGGGGATCACGGCCCTGGGCACGGAACGCGGACTTGAGACCCGACTCGTCCCGGAGCGCGGCTACGAGCTGGCGCTGATCCCCGCGGTGCCACTGCCCCGCAAGCCCACGCCCGAACTGATCACCGTTCCGGGCCGGCTGCGCGGCACGATCAAGGCCGCCGAGCAGATCCTGGAGCGCACCAAGGCCGACTGTGTGGTCGGCTTCGGCGGCTACGTCGCCCTGCCCGGCTACCTGGCCGCCAAGCGCCTCGGGGTGCCCATCGTGATCCACGAGGCCAACGCGCGGCCCGGCCTGGCGAACAAGATCGGCTCGCGGTACGCGGCCCGGGTCGCCGTCTCCACTCCGGACAGCAAGCTGCGCGACGCCCGCTACATCGGCATCCCGCTGCGCCGCTCCATCGCGACCCTGGACCGCGCCGCCGCCCGCCCCGAGGCCCGCGCCCGCTTCGGCCTCGACCCGAACCTGCCCACGCTGCTCGTCTCCGGCGGTTCGCAGGGTGCCCGGCGCCTCAACGAGGTCGTCCAGCAGGTCGCTCCCTGGCTGCAGCAGGCCGGCATCCAGATCCTGCACGCGGTCGGCCCGAAGAACGAACTGCCGCAGGTGCAGCAGATGCCGGGAATGCCCCCCTACATCCCGGTAAGTTACCTGGACCGGATGGACCTCGCGTACGCCGCGGCCGACCTGATGCTCTGCCGCGCGGGCGCGATGACCGTCGCCGAACTCTCCGCCGTCGGGCTCCCGGCCGCCTACGTCCCGCTGCCCATCGGCAACGGCGAACAGCGGCTGAACGCCCAGCCGGTGGTGAAGGCCGGCGGCGGACTCCTCGTCGACGACGCGGAGCTGACCCCCGAGTGGGTGCAGCAGAACGTCCTGCCCGTGCTCGCCGACCCGCACCGGCTGTACGAGATGTCACGCGCGGCAAGCGAGTTCGGTCGCCGGGACGCCGACGAGCTGCTGGTCGGCATGGTGTACGAGGCGATCGCCTCGCGCCGATAGGACTGTATGACGAAGGGGCAGTGAGCGTGGCCGGACCGACGACCGCCGAGCGCGGTGAACGCCAGCAGGAGTCGTCCGGCCCGCCGCTCGCGCGAAGGTTGAGGAAACTCCGCCTTCGTACGATCGTCATTCTGGCGGTCGCTCTGGTGCTCCTCGGGGCGGGTTCCGCTTGGGCGTTGTACGGCTCCTCGTGGCTGCGTGTGCAGCGCGTCTCGGTCTCGGGCACCCGTGTCCTGACCCCGGCCGACGTGCGCGAGGCCGCCTCCGTGCCGGTCGGGGACCCGCTGATTTCCGTGGACACGGACGCCATCGCGGCCCGACTTCGCCGGAAATTGCCCCGAATTGACACCGTTGATGTCGTCCGTTCCTGGCCGCATGGAATCGGCCTGAAAGTCGTCGAGCGCACCCCGGTGCTGCTTGTCCGAAAAGCGGGGAACTTCGTCGAAGTCGACGAGGAAGGTGTCCGTTTCGCCAAGGTTTCGCAGGCGCTGAAAGGCGTTCCGACGCTGGAATTGACCGCATCCCGCAAGGGTTCCGGTTCCGCCAGCTTCCGGCGTTTCGGCACCGACCGGCTGGTGCGCGAGGCGGTCCAGGTCGGCGGCGACCTGCCGGCCGCGGTCGCCCGGGACACCCGGACCGTCCAAGTCCGTTCCTACGACGACATCTCGCTGGAGTTGGGCGACGGCCGCACCGTGGCATGGGGCAGCGGCGAGAACGGCCGCGCCAAGGCACGGGCCCTCACAGCTCTCATGAAAGCAGCTCCCGGTGCGCGGCACTTCGATGTCAGCGTCCCCACCGCCCCTGCGTCATCGGGGAGTTGACGCACATCAGCGCAGGCCAGCACCCTGGTTGGGCACTGCTACGGCTGATCACATAGGGTGAAAAGAAAAACGGGAGGTTCGGCGTGTTCGTTGAACGGGCGCCACTTGTCGACTTAGTGTCCTGTTCAGAAGACTCCAGGGAACAGACACACTGGTAACCCTAAACTTCAGGGTTAGGGTTCGGGTCGGCGTTCGGACCGTCCCATTCGGCATCCGTCGTCCCGGTGCGGGGAACCGCCCGGTGGCGACAACGTAATTCGAGGCGAGAGGCCTTCGACGTGGCAGCACCGCAGAACTACCTCGCAGTCATCAAGGTCATCGGTGTCGGCGGCGGTGGTGTCAATGCCATCAACCGGATGATCGAGGTCGGTCTCAAGGGTGTCGAGTTCATCGCCATCAACACCGACGCACAGGCGCTGTTGATGAGCGACGCCGACGTGAAGCTCGACGTCGGCCGCGAACTCACCCGCGGACTCGGCGCCGGAGCCAACCCGGCCGTCGGCCGCAAGGCCGCCGAGGACCACCGCGAGGAGATCGAGGAGGTCCTCAAGGGGGCCGACATGGTCTTCGTGACGGCCGGTGAAGGCGGCGGCACCGGCACCGGCGGCGCGCCCGTCGTGGCCAACATCGCGCGCTCGCTGGGCGCCCTCACCATCGGCGTGGTCACGCGTCCGTTCACCTTCGAGGGACGGCGCCGCGCGAACCAGGCCGAGGACGGCATCGCCGAGCTGCGCGAAGAGGTCGACACCCTCATCGTCATCCCGAACGACCGGCTGCTGTCCATCTCGGACCGCCAGGTCTCGGTCCTGGACGCCTTCAAGTCCGCCGACCAGGTCCTGCTCTCCGGTGTTCAGGGCATCACCGACCTCATCACCACCCCCGGTCTGATCAACCTCGACTTCGCCGACGTCAAGTCGGTCATGTCCGAGGCCGGCTCGGCCCTGATGGGCATCGGCTCGGCCCGCGGCGACGACCGCGCGGTGGCCGCCGCCGAGATGGCGATCTCCTCGCCGCTCCTCGAGGCCTCCATCGACGGCGCCCGGGGCGTCCTGCTCTCCATCTCCGGCGGCTCCGACCTCGGCCTGTTCGAGATCAACGAGGCCGCCCAGCTGGTCAGCGAGGCCGCCCACCCCGAGGCCAACATCATCTTCGGCGCGGTCATCGACGACGCCCTCGGCGACGAGGTGCGGGTCACCGTGATCGCGGCCGGCTTCGACGGCGGCCAGCCGCCGGCCCGCCGGGACAATGTTCTCGGTTCGGCGTCCTCCTCGGCCCCGGCCCGCCGCGAGGAGTCCGCTCCGGTACGGCAGCCGGAGAGCCGCCCGTCCTTCGGCTCGCTGGGCAGCGTGACCCCGAAGGAGGAGCCGGAGCCGACGCCCGAGCCGGTGGCCGACGTCCCGGCCGCCCCGCCGGTCCCGTCGTCGCGGAACTACTCGGACAGCGCGGCCGAGGAACTGGACGTCCCGGACTTCCTGAAGTGATAGGACAGCGCGAGAGCGTGAGCGGCGCGCACTTCGCCTTCACCGACCGGTGGGGCGGGGTGAGCGCCGCTCCGTATGAGGAGCTCAACCTCGGCGGCGCGGTCGGGGACGATCCCGCGGCCGTGCGGGGGAACCGGGAGCTGGCCGCGAAGGCGCTCGGGCTGGACGCCGGGCAGGTCGTCTGGATGAACCAGGTGCACGGCGCCGACGTGGCCGTCGTGGACGCGCCCTGGGGTGAACGGCCCGTACCGGAGGTCGACGCGATCGTCACCGTCCGCCGGGGACTCGCCCTGGCCGTCCTCACCGCCGACTGCGTGCCGGTGCTGCTGGCCGACCCCGTCGCCGGGGTCGTGGCCGCGGCGCACGCCGGGCGGCCCGGCATGGTCAAGGGGATCGTTTCCGCTGCCGTACGGGCCATGGCCGAACTCGGCGCCGAGCCGGGCCGGATCGTCGCCCGCACCGGACCGGCCGTCTGCGGCCGGTGCTACGAGATGCCGGAGCAGATGCGCGCCGAAGTGGCCGCCGTCGAGCCGACGGCGCACGCCGAGACGAGCTGGGGCACACCCGCGGTCGACGTGAGCGCCGGAGTGCACGCACAGCTCGACCGGCTCGGGGTGTGCGACCGGGCGCACTCGCCGGTGTGCACGCTGGAGTCGGGCGATCACTTCTCGTACCGCCGTGACCGCACCACCGGGCGGCTCGCGGGCTACGTCTGGCTGGACTGATGGGGCATGACGGACCGTAAGACCGAACTCGCCGCAAATCTGGCGAAAGTCGAGCAGCGCATCGCCGCCGCGTGCGCGGCGGCCGGGCGGGGGCGGGAAGAGGTGACCCTGATCGTGGTCACCAAGACCTACCCGGCGAGTGATGTGCGGATTCTGTCGGAACTCGGTGTGCGTCATGTCGCCGAGAACCGGGACCAGGACGCGGCACCGAAGGCCGCGGCTTGTGCGGATCTGCCCCTGAATTGGCATTTTGTCGGCCAGTTGCAGACCAACAAGGTACGTTCCGTGGTCGGTTACGCCGATGTCGTGCAGTCCATCGATCGCGCGCGACTCGTCACCGCGCTGTCGAAGGAGGCCGTGCGGGTGGAGCGCGAGGTGGGGTGTCTCATCCAGGTCGCGCTCGACGCCGGCGAGAGCCTGCGGGGCGAGCGCGGTGGCGTGGCGCCCGGCGGAATCGAAGAGTTGGCCGACCTCGTGGCCGGTTCGCCCGGACTGCGGCTCGACGGACTGATGACCGTCGCTCCGCTCACCGGGGAGTACGCGGGACGCGAACAGGCGGCATTCGAGCGGCTCATGGATTTGTCGACTGACCTGCGCCGAGCCCATCCGGCTGCAACCATGGTGTCGGCAGGGATGAGTGCGGACCTCGAACAGGCCGTGGCCGCCGGGGCGACACATGTGCGCGTCGGCACCGCGGTACTCGGAGTCCGCCCCAGGCTCGGGTAACGTCGCCAAGAAGTCGGACCACAGCAGAAAATATGGTCAGTGCCTGTGAAGGCGGGCACAACGACCTCGTGGATCGCGGGCACTTGGCAGTCGTCAGTCGATCCACCACAGAGCGGAGGACTCAGAGCATGGCCGGCGCGATGCGCAAGATGGCGGTCTACCTCGGCCTCGTGGAGGACGATGGGTACGACGGCCGCGGATTCGACCCCGACGACGACTTCGAGCCCGAACTGGACCCGGAGCCCGAGCGGGACCACCGACGGCATGAATCGTCACACCAGTCGCACAGTGCACATCAGTCCCAAAGGGACGAAGAGGTGCGAATCGTGCAGCCGCCCGCACCGCGTGAACCGGTGGCCCGTTCGACTTCGCTCGCCGCGGAATCCGGACGTCCGGCGCGCATCGCGCCCGTGGCATCCATCACACAAGAACGTCAGTCCCTGGAGAAGAACGCACCGGTGATCATGCCCAAGGTTGTGTCGGAACGAGAGCCTTACCGGATCACCACGCTTCACCCGCGGACGTACAACGAGGCCCGTACCATCGGGGAACACTTCCGTGAGGGCACCCCGGTGATCATGAATCTGACTGAGATGGATGACACAGACGCGAAGCGACTTGTCGACTTTGCGGCCGGTTTGGTGTTTGGTCTTCACGGCAGCATCGAGCGGGTGACGCAGAAGGTATTCCTGTTGTCTCCTGCTAACGTCGATGTCACGGCGGAGGACAAGGCCCGCATCGCAGAGGGCGGGTTCTTCAACCAGAGCTGAGACGCACCACCGGAAAGAAGCACGGAACAGGGGAGAGGGAAGTCCAGGCCATGAGCGTGTTCGCGCAGGTGATCTACATCGCGCTGATGGTGTTCCTCGTTGTGCTCATCTTCCGGCTGGTCATGGACTATGTCTTTCAGTTCGCCCGCTCGTGGCAACCCGGCAAGGCGATGGTGGTCGTCCTTGAGGCCACCTACACTGTCACCGATCCACCGCTGAAGCTTCTGCGGCGGTTCATCCCGCCGCTGCGTCTCGGGGGCGTGGCGCTCGACCTGTCCTTCTTCGTACTGATGATCATCGTCTACATCCTCATCTCCGTTGTGCAGAGCTTCTTGTGATGAGAGTGGACGATACGGTCTTGCCGACTGCCGATGACTACGTTGAGGTGAAGAGATGCCGTTGACCCCCGAGGACGTGCGGAACAAGCAGTTCACGACCGTCCGCCTCCGAGAAGGCTATGACGAGGACGAGGTCGATGCCTTCCTCGACGAGGTCGAAGCCGAACTGACCCGTCTGCTCCGCGAGAACGAGGACCTGCGCGCCAAGCTGGCCGCGGCCACGCGCGCTGCTGCCCAGAACCAGCAGAACATGCGCAAGCCTCCGGAGCCGCAGGACCAGCAGCAGGGCATGCGAGGTCCGGGCGCTCCGGTACCCGCCGGCATATCGGGCCCGCCGCAGCAGCAGATGGGTGGCCCCATGGGTGGTCCGCCCCAGCTGCCGAGCGGTGCCCCGCAGCTGCCCGCCGGTCCCGGCGGTCAGGGCGGCCCGCAGGGTCCCGGCCCGATGGGCCAGGGTCCGATGGGCCAGGGCCCCATGGGTGGTCAGCCGCCCATGCCGCAGCAGATGGGTGGCCCGATGGGCGGCCCGATGGGCGGTCCGATGGGCGGCCCCGGTCAGGGCCCCGGTGGCGACAGCGCCGCCCGTGTCCTCTCGCTGGCTCAGCAGACCGCCGACCAGGCGATCGCCGAGGCCCGCTCCGAGGCCAACAAGATCGTCGGCGAGGCCCGCAGCCGCGCCGAGGGTCTGGAGCGTGACGCCCGTGCCAAGGCGGACGCGCTGGAGCGGGACGCGCAGGAGAAGCACCGCGTCGCCATGGGCTCCCTGGAGTCCGCGCGCGCCACGCTGGAGCGCAAGGTCGAGGACCTGCGCGGCTTCGAGCGCGAGTACCGCACGCGTCTGAAGTCGTACCTGGAGTCGCAGCTGCGCCAGCTGGAGACGCAGGCCGACGACTCCCTGGCTCCGCCGCGCACCCCGGCCACCGCCTCCCTGCCGCCGTCCCCGGCGCCCTCCATGGCACCGGCCGGCGCGGGCGCGCCGTCCTACGGCGGCAACCAGCCGATGGGTGGCCCTCCGGCCCCGCCGGCCCCGTCCTACGGCGGCCAGCAGCAGATGACCCCCGCGATGACCCAGCCCATGGCTCCGGTCCGTCCGCAGGGTCCGTCCCCGATGGGCCAGGCACCCTCGCCGATGCGCGGGTTCCTGATCGACGAGGACGACAACTGACGGGCCGCGGCCACTAGTACGACAACGGCGTCGGCAGCGTTCAACAGGGCGGGGCCCCGGACTTCGGTCCGGGGCCCCGCCCTTTTTACGCGTGTTGCTGCCTCAGAGAAGAAGGGGCCCGGCCTCCTCGCCGGAGACCGGGCCCTTCAAACGATCAGCGCTCAGGCCTTGCGCAGCCGGAACGTGAGAGACAGCCCCTCGTCGGTGAACGGCTCGCCGAAGCTGTCGTCCGCCTCACCCTGGCCGAAGTCGGTCGACAGGACCTCCTCGGCGATCAGTTCGCTGTGCTCGGTCAGGGCCGCGATGACTGCCGTGTCCGTGGAGGTCCAGCGCAGCGCGATCCGGTCGGCGACGTCCAGGCCGCTGTTCTTGCGGGCCTCCTGGATCAGCCGGATCGCGTCACGGGCCAGGCCCGCCTGCCGCAGCGCCTCGGTGATCTCCAGGTCCAGGGCGACCGTCGCGCCCGAGTCGGACGCCACCGACCAGCCCTCGCGCGGGGTCTCCGTGATGATCACCTCGTCCGGGGCGAGGGCGACCGTCTCCCCGTCGACCTCGACCGACGCCGTGCCCTCGCGCAGGGCCAGGGACAGCGCCGCCGCGTCCGCGTTCGCGACGGCCTTGGCCACGTCCTGGACGCGCTTGCCGAACCGCTTGCCCAGGGCGCGGAAGTTGGCCTTGGCGGTGGTGTCCACCAGTGAGCCGCCGACCTCGGACAGTGACGCCAGCGCGGAGACGTTCAGCTCCTCGGTGATCTGGACGTGCAGCTCGGGGTCCAGGTTCTCGAAGCCGGTGGCGGCGATCAGGGCCCGGGACAGCGGCTGGCGCGTCTTGACGCCCGACTCCGCGCGCGTGGCACGGCCCAGCTCCACCAGCCGGCGGACCAGGACCATCTGCTTCGACAGGTCGGGGTTGATCGCGCCGAGGTCCGCCTCGGGCCAGGAGGCCAGGTGCACCGAATCCGGGGCGCCCGGGGTCACCGGCACCACCAGGTCCTGCCACACCCGCTCGGCGATGAACGGGGTGATCGGGGCCATCAGCTTCGTGACCGTCTCCAGCACCTCGTGCAGCGTGCGCAGCGCGGCCTTGTCACCCTGCCAGAAGCGGCGGCGCGAGCGGCGGACGTACCAGTTGGACAGGTCGTCGACGAACGCGGAGAGCAGCTTGCCGGCGCGCTGGGTGTCGTACGCCTCCAGCGCCTGGGTCACCTGGTCGGTGAGTGCGTGCAGCTCGGACAGCAGCCAGCGGTCCAGCACCGGGCGGTCGGCCGGGGCCGGGTCCGCAGCGGACGGCGCCCAGTTCGAGGTACGGGCGTACAGCGCCTGGAAGGCCACCGTGTTCCAGTACGTGAGCAGCGTCTTGCGGACGACCTCCTGGATCGTGCCGTGGCCCACCCGGCGGGCCGCCCACGGGGAGCCGCCGGCCGCCATGAACCAGCGCACCGCGTCCGCGCCGTGCCGGTCCATGAGCGGGATCGGGTCCAGGGTGTTGCCCAGGTGCTTGGACATCTTGCGGCCGTCCTCGGCGAGGATGTGGCCGAGGCACACGACGTTCTCGTACGACGACTTGTCGAAGACGAGGGTGCCGACAGCCATGAGGGTGTAGAACCACCCGCGCGTCTGGTCGATCGCCTCGGAGATGAACTGCGCCGGGTAGCGGCTCTCGAACAGCTCCTTGTTCTTGTGCGGGTAGCCCCACTGCGCGAACGGCATCGAACCCGAGTCGTACCAGGCGTCGATCACCTCGGGCACGCGCGTGGCGGTCTTGCCGCAGCCGTCGTGACGGCAGGCGAAGGTGACGTCGTCGATGTACGGGCGGTGCGGGTCCAGGCCGGCCTGGTCGGTACCGGTCAGCTCGGTCAGCTCCGCGCGGGAGCCGACGCAGGTGAGGTGGTCGTCCTGGCAGCGCCAGATCGGCAGCGGGGTGCCCCAGTAGCGGTTGCGGGACAGCGCCCAGTCGATGTTGTTGTTCAGCCAGTCGCCGAACCGGCCGTGCTTGACCGTCTCCGGGAACCAGTTGGTCTGCTCGTTCTCCTGGATCAGGCGGTCCTTGACCGCCGTGGTGCGGATGTACCAGGAGGGCTGCGCGTAGTAGAGCAGCGCGGTGTGGCAGCGCCAGCAGTGCGGGTAGCTGTGCTCGTACGGGATGTGCTTGAAGAGCAGACCGCGCTGCTGGAGGTCCTCGGTGAGCTTCTCGTCCGCCTTCTTGAAGAAGACGCCGCCGACGAGTGGGACGTCCTCCTCGAAGGTGCCGTCGGGGCGGACCGGGTTCACGACCGGCAGGCCGTACGACCGGCAGACCCTGAGGTCGTCCTCACCGAAGGCGGGGGACTGGTGGACCAGACCCGTACCGTCCTCGGTCGTGACGTACTCGGCGTTCACCACGTAGTGGGCCGGCTCCGGGAACTCCACCAGCTCGAACGGACGTTGATACGTCCAGCGCTCCATCTCGGCGCCCGTGAAGGACTGGCCGGTGGTCTCCCAGCCCTCGCCGAGCGCCTTGGCGACGAGCGGCTCGGCGACGACGAGCTTCTCCTCGCCGTCGGTCGCGACCACGTAGGTGACCTCGGGGTGCGCGGCGACCGCCGTGTTGGACACCAGGGTCCACGGGGTCGTCGTCCACACCAGGAGCGCGGCTTCGCCGGCGAGCGGTCCGGAGGTGAGCGGGAAACGGACGTACACGGACGGGTCCACGACCGTCTCGTAGCCCTGCGCCAGCTCGTGGTCGGACAGGCCGGTGCCGCAGCGCGGGCACCAGGGGGCGACGCGGTGGTCCTGGACCAGCAAGCCCTTGTTGAAGATCTCCTTCAGCGACCACCAGACGGACTCCACGTACTCGGGGTCCATGGTCCGGTAGGCGTCTTCCAGGTCGACCCAGTAGCCCATGCGGGTCGTCAGGTCGGTGAAGGCGTCGGTGTGCCGGGTCACCGACTCGCGGCACTTGGCGTTGAACTCGGCGATGCCGTACGCCTCGATGTCCTGCTTGCCGGAGAAGCCCAGCTCCTTCTCGACCGCCAGCTCCACCGGGAGGCCGTGGCAGTCCCAGCCGGCCTTGCGGGCCACGTGGTAGCCGCGCATGGTGCGGAAGCGGGGGAAGACGTCCTTGAAGACCCGCGCCTCGATGTGGTGGGCGCCGGGCATGCCGTTCGCGGTGGGCGGGCCCTCGTAGAACACCCACTCCGGGCGGCCCTCGGACTGCTCCAGGCTCTTGGCGAAGATCTTCTGGTCGCGCCAGAAGTCGAGCACGGCGTGCTCAAGCGCGGGCAGGTCGACCTGGGCGGGCACCTGGCGGTACGTCGGCGCTGTCATCTGCGAGCATCCTCCAACGGAACTTGCTGCCTTCCGTCGGAGGGACGAGAGCCTTCATTCCTGCTACGCCGTGTGCGGCGCGCTCCCGCGGTACCACCCTCCTTGGCTCCCCGCCGCGCCGTACGCGCCGGTGAGCCCCCTCATTGGGGTCGCGAAGCCGGCTCTACTCGCCGTGGGTCCTCCACGGCTTTCTTCCGGCGGCTCCGGGGTGATCTTCACGTCGCGCTCACCCCCGGGCTCACACCGTCCCCGGGTCGCTCTGGGCTGCGTACGTCGCTACTCGTCCCCATCCACGCTTTTCGCTCCGCCCAGTGTACGGCGCCGCGCGGACAGCGGCCGACCGCTTTTCGGGGCCCGCTCGGGGCCCCGCCGGGGCGGCGGCGGGATGACCCGAATGGCGAGGGGTACGGGTGCGCGCATCCGGGCGCGCCCGGCTCGGCGGATTACCCGGCGGGGAGCTGGGCACAACGGATGCAGGTCCGTTGCGCGGGGGGTGCGGGCGGGCGAATCGGGCGGTGTGCCCCGTTGCCGCGGGACTCAAGTCGATTTATCGTCCCAGCACGATTCGCGGGCAAGATCACAATATGTGAAGGGGTCGCGGCCATGGTGGCGAAGAAGACCGCCGTACAGCAGCCGGCGACCGGCCGCTCCCAGGGAGCCGGCCGCAAGAAGACCACGCGCGCGGGTGCCGCCTCGGCCGGCCTGGCGGGACCGGTGAAAACGGTCCGTTCCCGCGCCGACGGAACAGCACGCTCCGACCGCCCCCCAGGCGGCACGGCAGCCACCAAGACACCGAGGAAGCCGCCCGGGGAGCAGCCGAACGCTGCCACGAAGAGGGCGGCCGCCGCAGAGGAGACCGAGCGGAAGAGGGGCTCGACGGCCAAGAGGGGCTCTACGGCGGGGGCCGGGAAGAGCACGGCCGTCGTGGACGCCGGCAAGAGCACGGCGGTCGAGGAAGCCGGGACGAGCGCGTCGGTCGGGCAGGCAGGGAAGAAGACGGCGTCTGGGGAGGCGGGGACGAAGCCTGCCGCCGGGAAGGCGGGCGCTGGGAAGGTTGCGGCCGAGGCGGGGGTGGTCGAGGGGGCTGCGGCCGGGAAGGCGGCGGCTGGGAGGACGGCGGGCAAGAAGGCGGCGGCTGAGGGCGCGGTGGCCGAGCAGGCTGCGGCAGGTAGGGCAGCTGGGAAGGTTGCGGTCCAGGCGGGGGTGGTCGAGGAGGTCGCGGCTGGGAGGGCGGCGGGCAAGAAGGCTGCGGCTGAGGGCGCGGTGGCCAAGTCGGCTGCGGCAGGTAGGGCGGCTGGGAAGAGAGCGGGCGCCGGGAAGGCTGCCGCCGAGGCGGGGGTGGTCGAGGAGGTCGCGGCTGGGAAGGCGGCGGCCGGGAGGACGGCGGGCAAGAAGGTTGCGGCTGGGGAGGCGGACACGAAGCATGCCGCCGGGAAGGCTGCGGCTGAGGGCGCGGTGGCCAAGCAGGCTGCGGCCGGTAAGGCGGCTGGGAAGAGAGCGGGCGCCGGGAAGGCCGCGGCCGGCGTAGGGGCGGTCGAGGAGGCTGCAGCCGTGAAGACGGCGGCAGAGAAGACGGCGGCCGGGAGGTCAGCGGCCAAGGAGACGGCACCGAGGAAGGCTGCGGCCAAGAAGACAGCGGCCAAGGAGGCGGCTGCCGAAGACTCGGCTGCGAAAGCGGTGCCCAAGAAGGGCGCGGCCAAGGAAACGACCGCCAAGGAGACGAGCGCCAAGGAAACGGCCGCCAAGGGGACGGCAGTCAAAGAGTCGGTCGCGGAGGCGGGGGTCAAGAAGGCAGCGGGCAAGGAGACGGGTGCCAAGGGGACGGCCGCCGGCAAGAAGAGGGCCGGGAAGGGCGCCGTTGCCGAGAAGGGGGGCGGGAAGGCGGTGGAGGTGGCCGCCGAGGAGACGGTTGCCGGTGGAGTCGTGAAGAAGGCTGCCAGGAAGGCCGTCGGCAAGAAGGCGGTTGGCGAGGGCGTCTCCACCAGGGCGGCAGGGAAGAGCACGGCCAAGAAAGCGGGCGCGGCGCGGGCCGCGAAGCAGACGGGAGCCACGACGGTGGTTGCGAAGAAGACTCCTGGCACGGCCACGGCGGAGCAGACCGCCGTTCCCAAGGCGCGGGTCGCCGCGGCGGAGCCCGGCGAGCTGGCGGTGCGCCCGGGCGAGGAACCCTGGACCCCGGACGAGGTCGCGGAGGCCCGTGCCGAGCTGGAGTCCGAGGCGGAGCGGCTGCGAGCTGAGATCAGCTCCTCCGAGGCGTCCCTCGTGGGCCTGATGCGGGAGTCCGGGGACGGCGCGGGCGACGACCAGGCCGACACCGGAGCCAAGAACATCACGCGCGAGCACGAGATGGCGCTGGCCGCCAACGCGCGCGAGATGCTCATCCAGACCGAGCGCGCCCTGGAACGGCTCGACGCGGGCACCTACGGCCTGTGCGAGAACTGCGGAAACCCCATCGGCAAGGCCCGCATGCAGGCGTTCCCGAGGGCCACACTGTGCGTGGAGTGCAAGCAGAAGCAGGAACGTCGCTCCTGAGCACCAGGGCCCGCCGGGACGTGCCGTACTCTCGTCCTCAGTCAGGCACCTAGGTTGAGGGACTCACGTGGCAGAGGCGGAGCGCATCATCGGTACGCCGGACACCCCGGACGACAGCGGCGAGCAGACGTCCGGCGTGTCCGACACGGGTGAGCAGGGGGCGGCGGCGCCGCAGCGGACCGGGCGCGGGCGCCGGATCGCGGTGCTGTTCGCGGTGGCCGCGTTCGCGTACGCCCTCGACCTGATCAGCAAGATGATCGTGGTCGCGAAGCTGGAGCACCACGCCCCGATCGAGGTGATCGGGGACCTGCTGGAGCTGCACGCCATCCGCAACCCGGGCGCGGCCTTCGGCTTCGGCGCGGCCTTCACGATCATCTTCACGCTGATCGCGGCCGCCGTGATCGTGGTGATCATCCGTCTGGCCCGCAAGCTCTACAGCTTCCCCTGGGCGATCGCCCTCGGCCTGCTGCTCGGCGGCGCGCTCGGCAACCTCACCGACCGGATCTTCCGGGAGCCCGGGATCTTCCAGGGCGAGGTCGTGGACTTCATCGCACCCAAGGGCTTCGCGGTGTTCAACCTGGCCGACTCGGCGATCGTGTGCGGCGGCATCCTGATCGTGCTGCTGTCCTTCCGCGGCCTGGACCCCGACGGCACCGTCCACAAGGACTGACGCCGACCGCCACCGCGGGGGCGTTGTCCACAGGCTCGTTCGGGGCCGTCGGAGCCGTCCGGCATACTCGTCGGGTGAGCACGATTCCCGAGATCCGTACCCTGCCCGTGCCCGACGGCCTGGAGGGCGAGCGCGTCGACGCCGCCATCTCCCGCATGTTCGGCTTCTCCCGCACCAAGGCGGCGGAGCTGGCCGCGGCCGGCAAGGTCCAGGTCGACGGGACGGTGGTCGGCAAGTCGGAGCGGGTGCACGGAGGCGCCTGGCTCGAGGTCGAGATGCCCCAGGCACCCGCGCCCGTGCAGGTGGTCGCCGAGCCGGTCGAGGGCATGGAGATCGTGCACGACGACGATGACGTGGTCGTGATCGTCAAGCCGGTCGGCGTGGCCGCGCACCCCTCGCCGGGCTGGAGCGGCCCGACCGTCATCGGCGGTCTCGCCGCCGCCGGGTACCGGATCTCCACCTCCGGCGCCGCCGAGCGCCAGGGCATCGTGCACCGCCTGGACGTCGGCACCTCCGGCCTGATGGTCGTCGCGAAGTCCGAGTACGCGTACACGTCGCTCAAGCGCCAGTTCAAGGAGCGCACGGTCGACAAGCGCTACCACACCCTCGTCCAGGGCCACCCGGACCCGACGAGCGGCACGATCGACGCCCCCATCGGCCGCCACCCGAACCACGACTACAAGTGGGCGGTCACGGCCGACGGCAAGCCCTCCGTGACCCACTACGACCTCATCGAGGCCTTCCGCGCCGCCTCCCTGCTCGACGTGAAGCTGGAGACCGGCCGCACCCACCAGATCCGCGTCCACATGTCCGCCCACCGCCACCCCTGCGTCGGTGACCTGACGTACGGCGCCGACCCGACCCTCGCCAAGCGGCTGCACCTGACCCGCCAGTGGCTGCACGCGGTGCGGCTCGGCTTCGAGCACCCCGGGGACGGGCAGTGGGTGGAGTTCGCCTGCGACTACCCCGAGGACCTGCAGAGCGCCCTCGACCAGGTACGCGAGGAGACGTGGGCGTGAGCACGCCGTACACCGTCCGGATCGCCGAGGACCCCGCCGACCGCGAGGCCTGCTTCACGGTGCGCAAGAGCGTCTTCGTCGTCGAGCAGGGCGTCCCGCAGGACATCGAGTACGACGCGTACGACGCCGCGGCCGTGCATGTGCTGGCGGTCCGCGAGGACGGCGTGGCGCTCGGCACCGGCCGCCTGCTGTACGGCGAGGCGGCCGCGGCGAAGACCGGCGGGGACGCCTCGGTGGGCTCCCTGGGGCGGCTCGCCGTCACCCGTGAGGCGCGCGGGCTGGGCGTCGGCGTGGCCCTGGTGCGGGCCATCGAGGAGGCGGCACGCGCGCGTGGCCTGGCCGCGGTGGACCTGCACGCGCAGACCCACGCCCTGGGCTTCTACGAGCGCCTCGGGTACGAGGCGTACGGCCCGGAGTACCCGGAGGCCGGGATTCCGCACCGGGCGATGCGGCGCGTCCTGT
Source organism: Streptomyces sp. NPDC001816 (assembly GCF_042892235.1). Lineage (NCBI taxonomy): Bacteria > Bacillati > Actinomycetota > Actinomycetes > Kitasatosporales > Streptomycetaceae > Streptomyces > Streptomyces sp. NPDC001816. The sequence goes on along the minus strand of NZ_JBIATY010000011.1, from coordinate 79,432 downwards.
AGCCGAGGCGCCGTGACGGCCGGGGCGCCGAGGGCCGTGGCAGGCTGGACGCCTGCCGTGTGATCGTCGACTCCCGGAGCGCCGGCCGTGGACCAGTTGGCTCTGTTGTTCGTGGTGCTGCTCGGGGCCCTGGTGAGCGTCCCGGTGGGGGAACGGCTCGGGTTGCCGGCGCCGGTGCTGATGACCGTGCTCGGCGGGGTCCTGGCGGTGACCGCCTTCGTGCCCGACGTGGACATCCCGCCCGAGCTGATCCTGCCCGGCCTGCTGCCGCCACTGCTCTACGCCGCCGTACGACGGACCTCGTGGCGGCAGTTCACGGCGAACAAGCGGCCGATCTTCCTGCTGGCCGTCGCGCTGGTCTTCGTGACGACGATCTGCGTGGCGGCCGTCGCCCATGCGATCGTGCCGGGCCTGCCGGTCGCCGCCGCCGTCGCGCTGGGCGCGCTGATCGCCCCGCCCGACCCGGTCGCCGCCACCGCCGTCGCCGGGCAGCTCGGGCTGCCGCGCCGCCTGGTGTCGATCCTGGAGGGCGAGGGGCTCTTCAACGACGTCACGGCCATCGTGCTCTACCACGTGGCGATCGCCGCCGCCGTGAGCGGGGAGTTCTCGGCCTGGCACGCCGGTCTCGACCTGGTCCTGTCGGCCGTGGTCGCGGTCGTGGTGGGACTGGTGCTCGGCTGGGGCGCGAACAAGCTGATGGACCTGCTCGGTGACCCCACCCTGCAGATCGGGATGACCCTGCTGGTGCCGTACGCCTCCTACGTGCTCGCGGAGGAGCTGCAGGGGTCCGGGGTGCTCGCCGTGCTCACCACGGCCCTCTTCCTCGCCGAGTACGCCACCGACGCCGACGACGTGATGACCCGGCTGGCCGGGTACACCTTCTGGGACATCGTCGACACGCTCGTCACCGGCGTCGCCTTCGGGCTGATCGGCCTCGAACTGCACAACGCGATCAGGACGGCGAGCGGGCGCTGGGGGGAACTGCTCGGCTGGTCCGCCGTCATCGTCGGCGTCGTCGTCCTCGTACGGCTGCTGTGGCTGATGCCCGCGACCTGGCTGACCAAGCGGCTGCACGCCCGGCGGGACTACGACGAGGAGATCCCGGTGGGCTGGCGGGAGACCGTGGTGATGTGGTGGTCCGGGATGCGCGGGGTGGCCTCGGTGGCGCTGGCGCTGGCGATCCCGCTCAGGACGGACGACGGATCTCCCTTTCCCGAGCGCGACGAGATCATCTTCATCGCGTTCGGGGTGATCATCGCCACGTTGGTGCTGCAGGGGCTGACCCTGCCCTGGCTGGTGAAGCGGCTCGGGGTGCGGGCGGACTCCGAGCGGGAGAAGGAGTTCGAGGAGGAGCTGGCGCGACGGGCCACGAAGGCCGCCAGACGGAGGCTGCGGGAGATCGAGCAGGTGGAGGAGTTGCCGGAGGAGCTGGCCGAGCAGATGTTGCGGCGGGCCTTCGACATCGGGATCCGGATCAGCCCGGACCTGGGGGAGACGGAGCGGCGGGAGGCGCATCAGCACAGGGAGCGGCGGGTGAAGCGGGTGCGGCGGATTCAGGGGGAGATGTTGAGTGCGGCCCGGCATGAGGTGTTGGCCGCGCGGAGTGAGCCGGGGGCGGATCCCGAGATTGTGGATCGGGTGCTGAGGCATCTCGATGTGCGGAGCCTGCGTTGAGATTTTTCTCCCACCCGCGCACCACCCGTTTTCCAGTCGGCCGAGAGGTCGGCGTTTGCCGTGGGGCTGCGGCGCCGTCGGCGGCTTTCCGTGCGTCTCGTCCATGGCGATCCCGGCCCGCGCAGGGCGGTGCACAGGACGAGCTTCGTTCGTCGGCTCCTCAACCTGCGTGTTTGCGGCGCCCCGCGGGAGGCCGCGCTACGGCGTTGTCGTACCCGGCTGGCACCATGGCCTCATGAACATCATGCTCTTGCATTCGGCCTATGGGCTCAGGCCCGCGGTGCGCGAGGCCGCGGACCGGCTGCGCGCGGCGGGCCACGAGGTGTGGACGCCGGACCTCTTCGAGGGGCGCACGTTCGACACGGTCGAGGAGGGGATGGAGTTCAAGGAGCGGATCGGCAAGGAGGAGTTGCTGAAGCGGGCCGTGCTGGCGGCGGCGCCGTACTCGGAGCGGGGGCTCGTGTACGCCGGCTTCTCGCTCGGCGCCTCCATCGCGCAGACCCTGGCCCTCGGCGACGAGAAGGCACGCGGTCTGCTGCTCCTGCACGGCACCTCGGACCTCGCGCCGAACGTACAGGTGGACGAGCTGCCCGTGCAGTTGCACGTCGCCGAGCCGGACCCGTTCGAGACGGACGACTGGCTGAGCGCCTGGTATCTGCAGATGGGCCGGGCCGGGGCCGACGTGGAGGTCTACCGCTATGCGGGCGCCGGGCACCTCTACACCGACCCCGAGCTGCCGGACTACGACCGGGAGGCCGCCGAGGCCACCTGGCGGGTGGCGCTCGGCTTCCTCGACGGCCTGCGGGCGGCGTAGCCGGGCACTCCTCGGTGACGAGTTGTCAGCCACACCCTCTGATGCCGGAACTCTCGCGCCGGTGGTTGCCTCGGACCAGCCGGAGCGATCGGCTACACCGGGTCGTAGGTGCGCTCCACCTTCTGCGTGCCGCTGCGGGTGCGGTACGAACGCACCCAGGAGGAGGTCGCGTCGGCATCCGTGCGGTCGGACAGGACGTAGTAGTCCATCTGCGCACGGTCGGCGGTGATGTCCAGGACGCCGTAGCCGTGGCGGTCGGTGTCCACCCAGTGGACGTGCCGGTTGGCCGCCTTGATGACCGGTGAGGCGATCGCGGAGACGGTGCCCTCGGGGACCTTCACGATGTCGTCGAGGTTGTCGGAGGTCACCGAGGTGACCACGAACTCGGTGGCCGCCGAGGCCGACAGCGGGTAGGTGCCCGCGTCCACCGGCACGTCGTTGGCCCACGCCATGTGGATGTCACCGGTCAGGAAGACGGTGTTGCCGATGGCGTTGGAGCGCAGGTGGTCCAGCACCTCGCGGCGGTCGTCGGTGTAGCCGTCCCACTGGTCGGTGTTGGCGGCGATCCCCTCCTGCGGCAGTCCGAGCAGCTTGGCGAGGGGCTTGAACAGGTCGGCGGAGAGCGAGCCGAAGGAGAACGGCGAGATCATCACCGAGTTGCCGACCAGCCGCCACTTGGTGTCGGAGGCCTTCAACCCGGCCTTCAGCCAGTCGAGCTGGGCCCGGCCGGTGATCGTACGGTTCGGGTCGTCCACCGAACCGCTCGCCGTGCCGGCCTGCTGGGAGCGGAAGGAGCGCAGGTCCAGCAGGGAGAGGTCGGCGAGCTTGCCGAAGCGCAGCCGGCGGTAGGTGGTGCCGGCGATCGCGGGGCGGACCGGCATCCACTCGAAGTAGGCCTGCTTGGCGGCGGCCTGGCGGTCCGTCCAGGTGCCCTCGGCGCCCTCGGTGTGGTTGACCGCGCCGCCCGACCAGGCGTTGTCGGCGAACTCGTGGTCGTCCCAGATCGCGATGACTGGTGCCTTCAGGTGCAGCGCCTGCAGGTCGGGGTCGGTCTTGTACTTCGCGTGCCGGATCCGGTAGTCGGCGAGCGTGAGGATCTCGTTCGCCGGCGCGTGCGGGCGGACGACCGTGCCCCGGGCCGCGTACTCGCCGGACTTGTACTCGTAGATGTAGTCGCCGAGATGCAGCCAGGCGTCGAGGTCGGTGCGGGCCGCGAGGTGGCGGTAGGCGGAGAAGTAGCCGGCCTCCCAGTTGGCGCAGGAGACCACGCCGAAGCGCAGGCCGGAGACGGCAGCGTCCGCCGCCGGCGCGGTGCGGGTACGCGCCACCGGGGAGTTCGTGCCGCCGGCCGAGAAGCGGAACCAGTAGTCGGTGGCCGGTTCCAGGCCGCGGATGTCGGCCTTGACGGTGTGGTCGGAGGCGGCGGTCGCCTTGGTCGAGCCCTTGGCGACGACGTTCGTCAGCGCCTTGTCCTTGGCGACGACCCAGCTCACTTCGGTGTCCGGGCCGATCCCGGAGCCGGGTATCGCCTGCGGGGTGGGGGTCACCCGGGTCCACAGCAGCACGCCGTCGGGCAGCGGGTCGCCGGAGGCGACGCCGTGCAGGAAGGCGGGGGCGTCCGTGGCGGCGCGCGCCGGCAGGGCGGCGGCGAGCGGTCCGGCCAGGACAGCAGTCGCCGCCGCGGCCTTGACGACCGTACGGCGGCGGGGCGACAGGGAGTTGAGGCGCTTTGCGGCCTCGGATGGCTGGTATCGACTGGTCACGACCGATCAGGTTACTGATCGGTACACGTCAGAGCGGGCGAACTCCGAAAGTTCGCCCGCTCTTCATGTGAAGGTCAGTTTCTGAGGAGCCGTCAACCCTTGAGAGCCGCGTCCACGGCGCTGTTGAAGTCGGCCACCGTCAGGATCACCTTGCCGTCGCTGAGCTTCTTGCCGTCCATGACGAAGCTCGGGGTGCCCGTCACGCCGTCCTTGTTGTCGTCGAACGTCTTCGACATGGCCATCGCCCAGGCGTCGTAGGTGCCCTTCTTGACCGCGTCCTGGAACTTCGTGTTGTTCTTCAGCGCGGGCACGGTGTCGGCGACCTTGATGAGGTAGCTGTCGTCCTTGAACTTGTCCGTCTGCTCGTCCGGGTGCCACTTCGCGGAGTACAGCGCGGTCTTGTACTCGAGGAACGCCTCGGGGCTGACGTTGAGCGCGGCACCCAGCGCGCTCAGCGCGTTCTTGGAGCCGGTGCCGTTGTCGTGGGCGTCGAGGAACGTGCCGCTGATGAACTGGAGCTTGAACTTGCCGTCGTCGATGTCCTTCTTCACGGTCGAGCCGACTACCTGCTCGAACTGGGCGCACACGGGGCAGCGCGGGTCCTCGTAGATCTTGAGGGTCTTCTTGGCGCTGTCCTTGCCGATGACGACGGTGGTGCCCTTCGTGCCCGTGGTGTTGGCCGGGGCGACGACCGACGCGTCCTTCAGGGCCTCCCAGTAGCTGGGCTTGTTCATCTGGACGACCGCGTAGCCGATGCCGCCGGCCGCGGCCAGCACGCCCACGACCGAGGCGGCCACGATGACCTGCCGCCTGGCCCTGTCGCGCTTGGCCTGCCGCTCGCGCTCCTGGCGCAGCCGCTCCCGGGCCGCCGTCTTCGCCGACTGGCTGTTCCGCTTGCTCATGTTGGTGATCTCCATGTGGGACGCGCACACGTCGTACGCGGGATACGTATGGGGGACTGATCGTGCTCAGGCGAATGCCGGTGAGCACGGCGGTCCACGCCGTCCCAGGGAGTGCACGAGGAGCCGGTCGCGCGCGGTGACCGGGCGCAGGGCCGGGCGCGGCAGCCGGCGCGCCGGTAGGAGTCGTACGGCGACCGCGGCCACCGCCAGCAGCAGCGGCCGGAAGGTGGTGGCGGCGACCGCGCGCAGCAGCTGGGTCAGGGCCCGCTCGCCCCGGCGCAGCCAGGCGGCGGCCAGCAGCCCCACGCCGATGTGCGCGGCGAGCAGCAGCCAGGCGGCGGCCGGGCTGGCGTGCGCGAGCAGTGCCGCGCCGCCACGGCCCGAGGCGCCCGTCACCTGGGCGAGCGGGGTGCCCACGCTGCCCTGGCACAGCACGTCCAGGCCGAGGGCGCGCAGTGGTCCGGCGACCGGCCCGCCCGCCCTGCCGTAACAGGCGTGCTGGCCCGTGGTGAACACCGTGTCCGCGGCCAGCTCCAGCGGGATCAGCAGGGCAGCGATCCGGCCGAAGCCACGCTCGCGGCCCGCCAGCGCGTACGCGGTCAGGAACACGCCGGTGGCGACCGCGGCGACGGTCGACACCGGCAGCGGGGCCCTGGACAGCAGGACGTGCGACGCGGTGCTGAGCGTCACGACCACGGCCGTGAACAGCGCCGCGCGCACGGCTCTGAGCTGGGTCCCGGAAATGTCCATTGCGAGAGCAGAGTCTGTCACGTACGCGAGTAAGAGACCCCTAAAGAGTGCCTGTGAGTGTGCGAGGTTACAGCCCCGGAATCCGGCCGTTGCGGAACAGGTCGACGAAGATCTGGTGGTCGGCACGCGCGCGTGCGCCGTACCCGTGCGCGAAGTCCACCAGCAGGGGCGCGAAGCCCTCCTCGTCGGCCGCGAGCGCCGCGTCGATGGCCCGCTCGGTGGAGAACGGCACCAGGGACTCGCCGGAGGTGTCGTCCGCCGCCGCGTGCATCGTGGCCGTGGCCCGGCCGAGGTCGGCGACGACGGCCGCGATCTCCTCCGGGTCGTCGATGTCGCCCCAGTCCAGGTCGACCGCGTACGGCGAGACCTCGGCGACCAGCTGGCCCGCGCCGTCCAGCTCGGTCCAGCCCAGCCACGGGTCGGCGTGCGCCTGCAGGGCGCGCTGGGAGATCACCGTGCGGTGGCCCTCGTGCTGGAAGTACTCCGCGATCGCCGGGTCCGTGATGTGCCGGGAGACGGCCGGGGTCTGGGCCTGCTTGATGTAGATCACGACGTCGTTCTCCAGGGCGTCGCTGTGGCCCTCCAGGAGGATGTTGTACGACGGCAGGCCGGCCGAGCCGATGCCGATGCCGCGACGGCCCACGACGTCCTTCACCCGGTACGAGTCCGGGCGGGTCAGGGAGGAGTCCGGAAGGGTCTCCAGGTAGCCGTCGAAGGCCGCCAGCACCTTGTAGCGGGTGGCGGCGTCCAGCTCGATGGAGCCGCCGCCCGATGCGAAGCGGCGCTCGAAGTCGCGGATCTCGGTCATCGAGTCCAGCAGCCCGAAGCGGGTCAGCGAGCGCGCGTCACGCAGCGCGTCCAGGAGGGGACCCTGCGCGGTGTCCAGCGTGAACGGCGGCACCTCGTCCCGCTTGGCGCCCGTGGCCAGGGCGTGGATGCGCTCGCGGTAGGCGGCCGCGTAGACCGTCACCAGCTCGGTGATCTGCTCGTCGCTGAGCGCCTTCGCGTACCCGATGAGTGCGACGGAGGCGGCGAAGCGCTTCAGGTCCCAGGTGAACGGGCCGACGTAGGCCTCGTCGAAGTCGTTGACGTTGAAGACCAGGCGGCCGTTGGAGTCCATGTAGGTGCCGAAGTTCTCGGCGTGCAGGTCGCCGTGGATCCACACCCGCGAGGTGCGGTCGTCCAGGTACGGGCCGCCGCGCTTCTCAGCGTCGAGGTCGTGGTAGAAGAGGGCCGCCGTGCCCCGGTAGAACGCGAACGCCGAGGCCGCCATCTTCCGGAACTTCACCCGGAACGCGGCCGGGTCGGCGGCCAGGAGCCGGCCGAAGGCGGTGTCGAAGACGGCGAGGATCTCCTCGCCGCGCTGCTCGTCGTTGAGCTGGGATACCGACATCGCGGGGTGCCTCCTGGTGCAGTGCCTGTACGACAGCGTTTCTGCCGTCTCCAACGCACGAAGGTACGTGGGAGTGCCCGTGGAGTGTCAGTCCCGAGGCATAGACTTCGACGCTGACCCCAGAACTGTCCGCCACCCCTTCGCCGAGTGTTTCCCCTGGAGGCCTCACCGTGTCAAAGCCGCCCTTCACGCACCTGCACGTCCACACCCAGTACTCGCTGCTGGACGGTGCCGCGCGGCTCAAGGACATGTTCAACGCCTGCAATGAGATGGGCATGACGCACATCGCCATGTCCGACCACGGCAACCTCCACGGCGCGTACGACTTCTTCCACAGCGCGAAGAAGGCCGGAATCACCCCGATCATCGGGATCGAGGCGTATGTCGCCCCCGAGTCCCGGCGCAACAAACGCAAGATCCAGTGGGGCCAGCCGCACCAGAAGCGCGACGACGTCTCCGGTTCCGGTGGTTACACCCACAAGACGATGTGGGCCGTGAACAGGACGGGCCTGCACAACCTCTTCCGGCTCTCCTCCGACGCCTACGCCGAGGGCTGGCTGCAGAAGTGGCCCCGGATGGACAAGGAGACCATCGCCCAGTGGTCCGAGGGCATCGTCGCCTCCACCGGCTGCCCCTCGGGTGAGGTGCAGACCCGGCTCCGCCTCGGCCAGGAGGAGGAGGCCCTCAAGGCCGCCGCCGACTACCAGGACATCTTCGGCAAGGACCGGTACTTCCTGGAGCTGATGGACCACGGCATCGAGATCGAGCACCGGGTCCGTCAGGGCCTCCTCGACATCGGCAAGAAGCTCGGCATCCCGCCGCTGGTCACCAACGACTCGCACTACACCTACGCGCACGAGGCCGGCGCCCACGACGCCCTGCTGTGCATCCAGACCGGCAAGAACCTCTCCGACCCGGACCGCTTCAAGTTCGACGGCACCGGCTACTACCTGAAGTCCACGGACGAGATGTACGCCATCGACTCCTCGGACGCCTGGCAGGAGGGCTGCGCCAACACGCTCCTCGTCGCCGAGATGGTGGACACCACCGGCATGTTCGAGAAGCGCGACCTCATGCCCAAGTTCGACATCCCCGAGGGCTACACCGAGGTCACCTGGTTCAAGGAGGAAGTGCGCCGCGGCATGGAGCGCCGCTTCCCCGGCGGCATCCCCGACGACCGCCAGAAGCAGGCCGACTACGAGATGGACGTCATCATCTCGATGGGCTTCCCCGGCTACTTCCTCGTGGTCGCCGACTTCATCATGTGGGCCAAGAACAACGGCATCGCCGTCGGCCCCGGCCGAGGCTCCGCGGCCGGTTCGATCGTCGCCTACGCCATGGGCATCACCGACCTCGACCCGATCCCGCACGGCCTGATCTTCGAGCGGTTCCTCAACCCCGAGCGCATCTCCATGCCCGATGTCGACATCGACTTCGACGAGCGCAGGCGCGTCGAGGTGATCAGGTACGTGACCGAGAAGTACGGCGCCGACAAGGTCGCCATGATCGGCACCTACGGCACCATCAAGGCCAAGAACGCGATCAAGGACTCCGCGCGCGTGCTGGGCTACCCGTACGCGATGGGCGACCGCATCACCAAGGCCATGCCCGCCGACGTCCTCGGCAAGGGCATCCCGCTCTCCGGCATCACCGACCCCAGCCACCCGCGCTACAGCGAGGCCGGCGAGGTCCGCGGGATGTACGAGAACGAGCCGGACGTGAAGAAGGTCATCGACACCGCGCGCGGTGTGGAGGGCCTGGTCCGGCAGATGGGCGTCCACGCGGCCGGCGTGATCATGTCCAGCGAGACCATCACCGAGCACGTCCCGGTGTGGGTGCGGCACACCGACGGTGTGACCATCACCCAGTGGGACTACCCGAGCTGCGAGTCGCTCGGCCTGCTGAAGATGGACTTCCTGGGCCTGCGCAACCTCACGATCATGGACGACGCCGTCAAGATGGTGAAGGCCAACAAGGGGGTCGACATCGACCTCCTCGGCCTCCCGCTCGACGACCCGACGACCTTCGAACTGCTCCAGCGCGGCGACACCCTCGGCGTCTTCCAGTTCGACGGCGGCCCCATGCGCTCCCTGCTCCGGCTGATGAAGCCCGACAACTTCGAAGACATCTCCGCCGTGTCGGCCCTGTACCGCCCGGGCCCGATGGGCATGAACTCCCATACGAACTACGCGCTGCGCAAGAACAAGCAGCAGGAGATCACGCCGATCCACAAGGAGCTGGAGGAGCCCCTCGAAGAGGTCCTCGCGGTCACCTACGGCCTGATCGTCTACCAGGAGCAGGTGCAGAAGGCCGCCCAGATCATCGCCGGCTACTCGCTCGGCGAGGCCGACATCCTCCGCCGCGTCATGGGCAAGAAGAAGCCCGACGAACTGGCGAAGAACTTCACCATCTTCCAGGCCGGCGCCCGCAAGAACGGCTACAGCGACGAGGCGATCCAGGCCCTGTGGGACGTGCTGGTCCCCTTCGCCGGCTACGCCTTCAACAAGGCCCACTCGGCCGCGTACGGCCTGGTGTCGTACTGGACCGCGTACCTCAAGGCGAACTACCCCGCCGAGTACATGGCCGCCCTGCTGACCTCGGTCAAGGACGACAAGGACAAGTCGGCGATCTACCTCAACGAGTGCCGCCGCATGGGCATCAAGGTGCTCCCGCCGAACGTCAACGAGTCGGTGCACAACTTCGCCGCCCAGGGCGACGACGTGATCCTCTTCGGCCTCGAAGCGGTGCGCAACGTCGGCACCAACGTGGTCGAGTCGATCATCAAGAGCCGCAAGGCGAAGGGCAAGTACTCCTCCTTCCCCGACTACCTCGACAAGGTCGAGGCGGTCGCGTGCAACAAGCGCACCACGGAATCCCTGATCAAGGCCGGCGCCTTCGACACCATGGGGCACACCCGCAAGGGCCTCACCGCGCAGTACGAGCCGATGATCGACAACGTGGTCGCGGTCAAGCGCAAGGAGGCCGAGGGGCAGTTCGACCTCTTCGGCGGCATGGGCGAGGAGCAGAGCGACGAGCCCGGCTTCGGACTCGACGTGCAGTTCACCGACGAGGAGTGGGACAAGACCTACCTCCTCGCCCAGGAGCGGGAGATGCTCGGTCTGTACGTCTCCGACCACCCGCTCTTCGGCCTGGAGCACGTGCTGTCCGACAAGGCCGACGCGGGCATCGCCCAGCTCACCGGAGGTGAGCACGCGGACGGCGCGGTGGTCACCATCGGCGGCATCATCTCGGGCCTGCAGCGCAAGATGACCAAGCAGGGCAACGCCTGGGCGATCGCCACGGTCGAGGACCTCGCCGGTTCCATCGAGTGCATGTTCTTCCCGGCGACGTACCAGCTCGTGTCGACCCAACTCGTCGAGGACGCGGTCGTGTTCGTCAAGGGCCGGCTCGACAAGCGCGAGGACGTGCCGCGGCTGGTCGCAATGGAGCTGCAGGTGCCCGACCTGTCGAACGCGGGCACCAACGCGCCGGTGATCCTCACCATCCCGGCGGTCAAGGTCACCCCGCCGATGGTCAGCCGCCTCGGCGAGATCCTCAGCCATCACAGGGGCGAGAGCGAGGTCCGCATCAAGCTCCAGGGGCCGACGAAGACGACGGTGCTCCGGCTGGACCGGCACCGTGTGAAGCCGGATCCGGCGCTCTTCGGAGATCTGAAGGTGCTGCTCGGCCCGTCCTGCCTGGCGGGCTGAGCCCATGCGGCGGGAAGGGGCGCACCCTCGACGGGTGCGCCCCTTCCGTGTGCCTGGGCTTCAACTGCCCTTTAGTTGTGGCCGAAGCGCTGCTGCTTCTTACGAGCAACATCCGCCGGGCTGCCCGGGACGTGCATCGGGGACTCGTGCGCCTCCGAGGACGAACGCTGCGTGTGCTCCTGGGCCTGCTGGGCCTGCGAGCGCTGCTGGCTGCCCTGCTTGCGGTTCTTGTTCTTGGCCATGGTGATCTGCCTCCTGTGGGGGATCTAGGGGCCAGGGCCGCGACCAGATTCACATAAGCTGACATCACGCGCATGTCGGATAATTACCGTGTGTAACAGGGGCGATGGGCGAGCGGCATGCGCAAACGCCACGCCGAAGATCGAGTTCCGGCCGTTAACCTCCGCGTGGTCGGGCAGACTCGAAGGAAGTCCGGAGCAAAGGAAGTCCGAAGCAAGAGCCTCCTGGGAAGAGGGTGAGTCGCGTGGACCGCTGCATCGTCCTGGTGGACGCCGGGTATCTGCTGGGAGCCGCCGCCAGCCTCCTTGCCGGTGAGCCCTCACGGTCCCGGATCACCGTCGACCACGCCGCGCTGATCCAGGCCCTGCGCGAACGAGCGGAGTCGGAGACCGAGCGCCCGCTGCTGCGCATCTACTGGTTCGACGGCGCCCCCGACCGGGTCCCCCAGCCGGAGCACCGCCGGCTGCGCGTGATGCCCCGCGTCACCGTCCGGCTCGGCGCCCTCACCCGCAGCGACGGACGCTGGGCGCAGAAGGGCGTGGACGCCGCCATGCACGCCGAGCTGACCGAGCTGGCCCGCAACCGCGCCTGCTCCGACGTCGTCCTGGTCACCGGCGACGGCGACCTGCTGCCCGGCATGATGGCCGCCAAGGAGCACGGCGTCGCCGTCCACCTGTGGGCCGTACAGGCCGCCGACGGGGACTACAACCAGTCAGAGGACCTGGTCGCCGAGGCCGACGAGCGGCGCGTACTGGACCGAGCCTGGATCACCCAGGCGGTCCGCGCCAAGGAGCTGACCGGCGTCTGCGCACCCCCGCCCGCGCCCCGCCCCGAGATCGCCGCGATCCTCTCCGCGCCGCTGCCCGAGTCCGCGCTCGCCACGCCCGCCGAAGCACCCGCAGAGGACGGCGCCCACGCGCCGGCCGCCGCGGCCGAGGCCGGAACCCAGGAGCGGGTGCCCGCCGCCAAGGGCGTACCGACCCCCAAGGACCTCGCCGCGCTGCGCGCACCCGGCGCACAGGCCGTGCAGCATCCGGCGACCGCGACCCTCAGGTGGTCCTCCGACAAGGGCTGGGTGGACCGGCCCGGCGGGGTCTCCGAGCCGCCCGAGATCGCCTCCATGCCGACGCTGGCCCAGCTCACCACCGCCGAGCAGCGCTGGGCCGACCGGGAGGAGGACATCACCACGGTCGGCGGCGACCCGTACGAGGTCGGGCAGGTCTTTGCCCGCCGCTGGATGTCCCGGCTCGGCGACCAGGGCCAGCTGCAGCGGCTGTCCACGATGTACCCGCGCATCCCGCACCGCATCGACGGCGAGCTGCTGCGCTACGCCGCCCGCTTCGGGCTGCTCGCCCACAAGGACGACCAGATCGACGAGCACGACCGTTACGCCATCCGGGCGGGCTTCTGGCGGGAGGTCGACGTACCGGCCGCGGCCGAGCACGCCCCGGCCGGGGAGTGAGCCGGAACCTTTCGCGGTGGCGGGATGAGAAGCCGGGGGTGAGGAGAGGCCCCAAAGGCGAGTAAAGGGGCCGGACCCCGTAGTCTCGTGCCTTGTGAGTACGCGCGTGGGACAGGCACTTCGGCAGGACGAGGTCGTACGCGTGCGCGGGCTCAGCAAGACCTACCCGCGCGTGAAGGGGCGCCGCGGAGCGCCGGGCGCGCCCGAGGTGCGGGCCACCGACGGCGTGGAACTGGATGTACGGCGCGGAGAGATCTTCGGCCTGCTCGGGCCGAACGGCGCCGGCAAGTCCACCCTCGTACGACAGCTCACCGGACTGCTGCGGCCGGACGCCGGCAGCGTCGAGATCCTCGGCCACGACATCGTCAGGCACCCCGAGCGGGCCGCCCGGATCCTCGCCTACCTGGGGCAGGAGTCCTCCGCGCTGGACGAGCTGACCGTCGCGCTCGCCGCCGAGACCACCGGACGCCTGCGCGGCCTGGACGTACGGCAGGCGCGCGCCGAGCGGGACGCCGTACTGGAGGAACTGGGCCTCACGCCGATCGCCGGGCGGGCGCTGAAGAAGCTGTCCGGCGGTCAGCGGCGGCTCGCCTGCTTCGCCGCAGCCCTCGTCGGCGAGCGGTCGCTGCTCGTGCTGGACGAGCCGACCACCGGCATGGACCCGGTGGCCCGGCGCGCGGTCTGGGCGGCCGTGGACCGGCGCCGGGCCGAGCGCGGTACGACCGTGCTGCTGGTCACCCACAACGTCATCGAGGCCGAGACCGTCCTCGACCGGGTCGCCGTCCTGGACCAGGGCAAGGTCATCGCCTGCGACACCCCGGCCGGGCTGAAGGAACAGGTCTCCGGCGAGGTGCGGGTGGAACTGGTGTGGCGGGAGCGGGCACCGCTGGACGTGCCCGAGGTCGCCGTGCTGCGCGAACGGGCCGTGGAGTCAGGGCGGCGCTGGACGCTCCGGCTCGCGCCCGAAGAGGCCCGGGCCGCCGTCGCCACGGTGACCGGCGGGGCCGCCTTCGCCGCCCTGGACGACTTCACGCTCGCCACGCCCAGCCTGGAGGACGTCTACCTGGCGCTGGGCGGGGCGGCGCGGCAGGGGCTGGTGAAGGCGTGAGTGCGACGAACGCCGTACCCGTATGGTCGCTGTGGGACGGCGGCGCGGCTGCCGCAGGGAAGAGGAGCAGCGCGTCGTGAGTGTCGTACCCGCGGAGGTTCTGCCGGGCGGTGCCCGGGCCGTGCCGGAGCCGGCCCGGCTCGCGGCCGAGCTCGGGCCGCCCGCGCGGCTGTGGCCGTCGCTGGTGGCCGTCTACCGGGCCCAGCTGTCCCGGGCCCGGGTGGCGCGCATCCCGCTGCTGTTCGTGGCGACCTTCCAGTCCGTCGGCATCGCCGTGATGATGCGGGGCGTCGTCGACAGCGGCAGTGAGGCCCAGTCCGTGGTGGCCGGGTCCTCGGTGCTCGTCGTCGCGTACGTCGCCCTCAATCTGCTGTCGCAGTACTTCGGGCAGCTGCGGGCCAGCGGCGGGCTCGACCACTACGCCACGCTGCCGGTGCCGCCCGCGGCTGTCGTGCTGGGCGCGGCGGGGGCGTACGCCTCCTTCACCGTGCCGGGCACCCTGGTGACCGCCGTCTTCGGTTGCGTGCTGTTCGGGCTGCCGCTGTCCAACCTGTGGATCCTGGTGGCCGTCGTCCCGCTCGCCGGGGCCGCACTCGCCGGACTCGGCGCCGCCTGCGGGCTGCTCGCGCCGCGGCCCGAGCTGGCCACGCTCCTCGGGCAGCTGGGCATGTCGGCGGCACTGCTGCTCGGTGTGCTGCCGGCCGATCGGATGCCCGAGATCGTACGGCTGGCCCGGGACCTGCTGCCGTCGACCTATGGCGTGGAGGCCTACGCGCGGACCTTCGGGGCGCACCCGGACTGGGCCGCCGTCCTTGCTGACCTGGGGGTCTGTGCGGGCGTCGGAGTGATCTCGCTGGCCGTGGCGACCTGGGCCTACCGCAGGGCCGCCGTCCGATGACGCGGCCCACAGCGCGACCTGGCACGATGTCAGGGTGACCGCACCGCTGACTCCGCCCACGCCGCCGCACGACGACTCCCCGCACCAGGTCTGGCAGGCGCCGCCGCCTGCCGGGGCGCCGGGCATGGGCCTGTACGAACAGGACGGCCCTGGGATGAAGAAAGAAGTCCTGGAAGCCGTCGTGATCGCGATAGCGGTGGCGCTGGGCGGGGTGCTGTTCGGGCTGCTGTGGTGGTGGCTGGCGCCGCATGTGCCGCTGGTGGGGGACGCGGTCGACAAGAGCTGGGTCGTCTACATCAAGGACACCGAGGGGGAGCAGGCGGCCGGGGTGGACGGAACGTTCACGCTGCTCGGGTTGGCCTTCGGGCTGGTCAGCGCGATCGTCGTGTTCGCGCTGCGGCGGCGCGGCGGTGTGCCCTTGGTGGTGGCGCTGGGCCTGGGCGGTCTGCTCGGGTCGCTGCTGGCGTGGCGGCTGGGGGTGTGGCTGGGACCCACGTCCGACGTGATCGCGCACGCGAAGGAGGTCGGGAAGGGGGTCACCTTCTCGGCGCCGTTGAAGCTGGGGGCGAAGGGCGCGCTGCTGGCCTGGCCGTTGGCCGCGTCGCTGGTGCATCTGGGGCTGACCGCGCTGTTCGGGCCCCGGGACCCCGAGCCGTATCCGCAGGGACCGGCCCCGAAGGACGGGTACGGAGCCCCGCCGGCGTAATCCCGTCAGCCCCGGCCGATCGGTGCCAGCACCGCTTCGGTCAGCTGTGCCAGGTCTCCCGGAGTCAGCTCGACCTCCAGGCCCCTGCGGCCGGCCGAGATGCAGATCGTCGCGTGGGCCTCGGCCGAGTCGTCCAGGACGGTGCGGAGCTTCTTGCGCTGGCCCAGGGGGGAGATGCCGCCGCGTACGTAGCCGGTGGTGCGTTCCGCGCGGGTGGGGTCGGCCATGGTCGCCCGCTTGCCGCCCACCGCCGCGGCCAGCGCCTTGAGGTCCAGCGTGCCGGAGACCGGCACCACCGCCACCGTCAGCGCGCCGTCCACGTCGGCCACCAGGGTCTTGAAGACCCGGTCGGGGGAGACGCCCATGGCCTGCGCCGCCTCCTCACCGTAGGAGGGGTGGGAGGGGTCGTGGTCGTAGGAGTGCAGGGTGAAGTCCACGCCCGCTGCAGTCAGGGACACCGTCGCGGGAGTCCCACCGGACTGTTGCTTCGACTTCTTCGCCATCGGGGTGTCGGCCTCGGTTCGCTCAGTTCAGGCTGGTCGGCGTCCGCGTCAGCTCGAACGCGGGCAACGACGGAAGGTTACGGATGATGGCCGTCTCGGCGCGAAGGAGTTTCAGCTCGTCCCGGAGCCGGGAGGCGATGTCCGGCGCCTGCAGCAGCCGTTGCTTGGTCGGTGTGTCCAGGACCATCGCCGCCGCCACCAGGTAGGAGACCACCGACGGGTCGTCCGGGAGGTCCGCGCCCGTCGACACGGAGCGCTCTCGGGCGCCCGCCAGGCGCTTCTGGTACTGGCGGAAGGCGCGCAGGACGCCCTCGGCCAGGGCGCCCGCCTCCTCGCCGGGGTCCTCCGGCAGCTCCTCCAGCTCCGCCGTCAGGAACGGGCCCGACGCGTCCACGGACAGCAGCCGTACCCGGGTCGTCCCGGTCGCCAGCACCTCGAACGTGCCGTCGGCGCGCTCCCGGATGGTCGCCGCGTCCGCCACACAACCCACGCCGTGGAAGGACGTGAGGGGGTCCGGGCCGAAGCCCGCGGCTGGCCCCCGCTCGGGCTGTGCGGTCGGATCCGGCATGCCCGGCGCGCTCGGTGCCACCTCGTGGCCGTCGCGGATCGCCACGACGGCGAACCGGCGCGGTTCGTCCTCGGGGGTCTTCAGAAGCTCGCGCATCATGGCGCGATAGCGCTCCTCGAAGATGTTCAGGGGCAGCACGAGCCCGGGGAACAGCGCCGAGTTCAGCGGGAACAGAGGGAGTCGGACGGTGGTCACGGCGCCCCAGCCTAATGGTCGGGGGCGGCGGCTCGGCCGCGGTGTTCGTTCCGCGGTCGCGCCGGTGCCGCCAGGAGTGCGGTCAGGGTGGTGGTGCCGGCGGCCGTCAGGAGCGCCTCGCGCAGCCTGAGGAAGTGGCCCAGCGGGTCGTCGGAGAGCCGGTCCCAGGGGAACGAGGTGGCGTACGGGCCGATCAGGCGAAGCTGGCTGCGGGCGTCCTCCCAGCGTTCGAGCCGGGCGAGGACGTAGAGCAGCTTGTTGCGGATCTCGGCGCACGACGGCGTGGCCGCCGGGAACCGGCCGGAGAGAGCGATCGCCCGGTCGGCCGCCGCGTGCAGCCGCTCGCGCGGCACATCGGGGCCGCAGCCGTCGGTCAGGTAGGCGAGGGCCGCCCGGGCCGGCAACGCCTGCACGAGCGAATCGGCCGGGGCGTCCTGCGCGGCCAGGTCGGCGAAGTCGAAGCACTCGCGGTGCGAACCGTGCCAGAAGGCGCTCAGGTAGCGCAGGGCGGCCACGTGGCAGCCGTAGTGGTGCGGGGCCCGCCGGACCGCCGCCTCCCACAGCTCCTCGAAGTAGCGGTGCCCGGCACGGGAGCCGCGTGCGTGGTCGAGCGCGATCCGCCAGGGCACCGGGTCGCGGCCGTCGGCCTTGGCGGCGGCCGTGATCAGCGGGCTCACCTCGCGCAGCAGCTCGGCGCGGGCCGGGGAGGGCCAGGCGCGGTCCACCGCGAGCTGGGCCGCGACGAGCGTCACGCCGGGGTCGTCCGAGGCGGCCGCGCGCCAGGCCTCGAACCACTCGCAGCGCGAGCGGGCGAAGGCGGCCAGCCGCCGGGTGTAGCGGTCGTGGGCCTCCCACTCGGCCGCCGCGCGGGTGGTGGCGAGCAGGGCGGAGGCGGCGCCGTACTCGCCCCGGCCGGCCGCGACCAGCACGGGGGAGAGGCGTTCGTCGGGCGCGTCGAGGACGGCCTCGTCGCCGGCCGACTGAGGGCCGACGGGGCGCGAGGCACGTCGTGTCATCCGTGTGGGGCGGAGGAACGCCGGCAGCAGAGCCATGGTGTCGACCATTGAAAGTCCGCAGGTCGGGGCTGCGCCAGAGGGTCGGGGCAAGTCGTGGAAGGTTGTACGCCCGATGGTCAAGGACAAGTAAAAGGTGATTGTTCAACCAATGTGGCGCAGCTGCCCCATGTGACGTACGTGCCGTTCAGTCAGGCGTCAGCCGCGCCGCAGCAGCCGGGTCGCCCCCGCCGCCACCGTCGTCGCCAGGATCCAGCCCATCAGGATCATCGCCGCCGCCAGCCACTGCCAGCCGCCGCGCAACTGCCACTGGCCGGCCTGGCCCAGGTCGATCACCGGCAGCAGCAGGTCCAGCGTGAACAGGGCGGGGCTCCAGGTCGGATGGTCGCCGGGGTTCACCGGCGGATGGCCGGCGTGCGAGAACGCCAGCGTGCCCGCCGCCCACAGCACCGCCATCCACACCGCCGCCCGGCCCGGCCGATAGCCGTAGGCCACCGTCCAGTCCTGGACGTACCCCCAGCACTTGGCGGCCGGCGGCAGCGTCTCGCGGCGCCGGCGCTGCTTGGCGAGCAGCACCTCGCGGGCGTCCTCGTCCTCCCCGGCCGCGCGCAGCACGGTGGCCAGCCGCTCGTACGGCTCCGGGTTGTACTCGGCGGTGGCCGCCGCCACCCAGTCCAGCCGCCGGGTCAGCGGGAACGGGCCCTGCGGTACGAGGCTCTCGTACGCGAAGCCGCCCATGTGGAGGTTGCCCGGGCCCGGCCAGCTGCCCGCGTGGTCCACCAGGTTCACGATCCGCGCGCCGGACAGCACCGCCTTCCCGCGCTCCGGCCTGTCCCCGAGGAAGCGCAGCTCGGGCGTCTGCACCCGGCGCAGCGACAGCTCCTGGTCCTCGGTGAAGGTGAACCGGGCCCGCTCCAGGTCCACCGCGTCCCCGAAGCGGCCGTCGTCCAGCCGTATCCCGCCCCGGCACTCGAAGCGCTGGATGCGTGTCCCGCGCGCGGGGGTCGTCCCGCTCAGCAGCGGGTTGCCCACGCCGGCCGGGGTCAGATAGAGGGTGCGCCCCACCGTCAGCTGGGGGGCGTTCAGGGCCAGGCGCGCGTACGGGTTGGCCAGTTTCGCTCCCCGCAGGCTCAGCGAGACCCCGACCTTGGCGCTGCGCAGGCTCAGCTCGCCGTGCGACTCCAGCAGCTCCGCCTGCAGGTCCTGGCCCACGGTCATGCCGTCCGCGGCGATCGAGCGGCCGCTGCGGTCCCGGTAGACGATCGCCTGGTTGAGCAGCAGGTCCGTGCCGATGTGCGCGTCGGTCAGCCGCACCCCGTTCTGGAAGCGGCAGCGCGGCAGGTGCAGATCGCCCTCGGTGTGCACCCGGGCCGCCTCCAGGCGGGGCACCGCGCAGTCCACCAGACGCAGGGTCGTGAACCGGGCCTCGGGCAGGAGGACCTGCTCGTCGAAACGGCAGCCGCGCAGCTCCACGTACGGCGTGACCGTGCCGCCCGCCAGGTCCACCGTGCCGGTGACCCGCACGCCGACCAGCTTCAGCGAGGACACCCGGCCCGCGAGCGCGGGCGGCCCGTCCAGCACCAGCCAGCAGACGATGCGCGCCCTGACGCTCCGCTCGGGCCCCCAGGGATGCCCGCCGTGCGGATCGTCCACGACGGAGTCGCCGCTGCTCAGGTCGTACACGCTGCCGTTGCGGAAGGCCTGCCACATGCCCGCCTCGGCCGCGGTCAGGTCGTCCGGCAGGTCCCCGGTGTGGATGCCGGCCCCCTCGGTCACCGCTCTTCCTTCCTCCTCTGACTACTCGTGACTACTCGCTGTCACGTTCCCCGTACACCCGTTCATGCCCGCTGAGTGACGCCTGTTACACAAGACGTGAAGGCGATCTTCCGGGTTCCGGCCAGGCTATGTACCGCCCGCTGTCCCGCGTTCTGTATCAGCCATTGATACGCGCGGACGGCTCCGGACCCCGGTCTGAGAGAATTGACACCGTGATCTCCCGAATCGATCTGCGCGGCGACGCCCTCCCCGAGGGCCCCGCCCTGCGCGACCTGCTGCCCCGAGCCGACTTCGACGTTCAGGCCGCCCTGGAGAAGGTGCGTCCGATCTGCGAGGCCGTGCATCATCGGGGCGACGCGGCGCTGATCGACTTCGCCGAGAAATTCGACGGAGTACGGCTGGAATCCGTCCGTGTCCCGGCCCAGGCGCTCACCGACGCGCTGGGCGGCCTCGACCCGGCCGTGCGCGCGGCCCTGGAGGAGACCATCCGCCGCGCCCGCCTGGTCCACCGCGAGCAGCGCCGTACGACGCACACCACCCAGGTCGTGCCCGGCGGGTCCGTCACCGAGAAGTGGGTGCCGGTCGACCGCGTCGGGCTGTACGCCCCGGGCGGCCGCTCGGTCTACCCGTCCTCCGTGGTCATGAACGTGGTGCCCGCGCAGGAGGCCGGTGTCGAGTCGATCGCGCTCGCCTCCCCGGCGCAGGCAGACTTCGGTGGGCTGCCGCACCCGACGATCCTCGCCGCGTGCGCGCTGCTCGGCGTGGACGAGGTCTACGCGGCCGGCGGCGCCACCGCCGTCGCGATGTTCGCCTACGGCACCGAGTCCTGCCCGCCCGCCAACATGGTCACCGGCCCCGGCAACATCTGGGTGGCCGCGGCCAAGCGCTACTTCACCGGCAAGATCGGCATCGACGCCGAGGCCGGCCCCACCGAGATCGCGGTCCTCGCGGACGACACCGCCGACCCGGTGCACGTGGCCTCGGACCTGATCAGCCAGGCCGAGCACGACCCGCTGGCGGCCGCCGTACTGGTCACCGACTCGGTCGAGCTGGCGGACGCGGTGGCCAAGGAGCTGGAGCCGCAGGTGGCGGCCACCAAGCACATCGAGGACCGGATCGTCCCGGCCCTGAACGGCAAGCAGTCCGCGATCGTCCTGGTCGACGGCATCGAGGAGGGCCTGCGGGTCGTCGACGCGTACGGCGCCGAGCACCTGGAGATCCAGACGGCGGACGCCGCCGCGGTCGCCGACCGGGTCAGGAACGCCGGCGCGATCTTCATCGGCCCCTGGGCCCCGGTCTCGCTCGGCGACTACGCGGCCGGGTCCAACCACGTCCTGCCCACCGGCGGCTGCGCCTGCCACTCCTCCGGCCTGTCCGTCCAGTCCTTCCTGCGCGGCATCCACATCGTCGACTACACGAAGGACGCGCTGGCCGAGGTCGCGCACCACGTGGTGACGCTGGCGGAGGCGGAGGACCTGCCCGCGCACGGCGCGGCGATCAAGGCAAGGTTCGGTTGGAAGGTACCCGAGGGCAAGTGACAGGCATCGACGATCTCCCCGTACGGGACGAGCTGCGCGGCAAGTCCCCCTACGGCGCGCCCCAGTTGGACGTCCCCGTACGGCTGAACACCAACGAGAACCCGTACCCGCTGCCCGAGCCGCTGGTCGAGCGGATCACGGAGCGGGTGCGCGAGGCCGCCCGGAACCTGAACCGCTACCCCGACCGGGACGCGGTCCAGCTCCGCACCGAGCTGGCCAAGTACCTGACGAAGACCGGCAAGTACCCGCTTGGCGTCGAGAACGTGTGGGCCGCCAACGGCTCCAACGAGGTCATCCAGCAGCTGCTGCAGACCTTCGGCGGACCGGGCCGCACGGCCATCGGCTTCGAGCCGTCGTACTCGATGCACGCGCTCATCGCGCGCGGCACGGGGACGGGCTGGATCTCGGGCCCCCGCAACGAGGACTTCGACATCGACCTCGCCATCGCCGAGCAGGTCATCGCCGAGCACCGGCCCGACGTCGTCTTCATCACCACCCCCAACAACCCCACCGGCAACGCGGTTCCGCCCGAGACGGTCCTCGCGCTGTACGACGCGGCTCAGGCGGCCAAGCCGTCCATGGTCGTCGTCGACGAGGCCTACATCGAGTTCAGCCACGGCGACTCGCTGCTGCCACTGCTGGCGGGCCGGCCGCACCTGGTCATCTCCCGGACCATGTCGAAGGCGTTCGGCGCGGCGGGCCTGCGCCTCGGCTACCTCGCCGCGCACCCCGCGGTCGTGGACGCGGTGCAGCTCGTACGGCTGCCGTACCACCTGTCGGCGATCACCCAGGCGACCGCCCTGGCCGCCCTGGAGCACACCGACACGTTGCTGAAGTACGTCGAGCAGCTGAAGTCGGAACGGGACCGGCTGGTGAGCGAGCTGCGGGAGATCGGTTACGACGTCACCGAGTCCGACGCGAACTTCGTGCAGTTCGGCCGGTTCGAGGACTCCCACACCGCCTGGCAGAAGATCCTCGACCGGGGCGTCCTGGTCCGGGACAACGACGTACCGGGGTGGCTGCGGGTGTCCGCCGGAACCCCCGAAGAGAACGACGCGTTCCTCGACGCGGTACGTGAAGTCATGAAGGAGCTTGAGGCATGAGCCGCGTAGGACGTGTGGAACGGACGACCAAGGAGACCTCGGTCCTCGTCGAGATAGACCTCGACGGCACCGGGCGGACCGACATCGCGACGGGCGTCGGCTTCTACGACCACATGCTCGACCAGCTGGGCCGGCACGGTCTGTTCGACCTGACCGTGAAGACCGACGGCGACCTGCACATCGACTCCCACCACACCATCGAGGACACCGCCCTCGCGCTCGGCGCCGCCTTCAAGCAGGCGCTCGGCGACAAGGTGGGGATCTACCGCTTCGGCAACTGCACGGTCCCGCTGGACGAGTCCCTCGCCCAGGTCACCGTCGACCTGTCCGGCCGCCCCTACCTCGTGCACACCGAGCCCGAGAACATGGCGCCGATGATCGGCGAGTACGACACGACGATGACCCGGCACATCCTGGAGTCCTTCGTCGCCCAGGCGCAGATCGCGCTGCACGTGCACGTGCCCTACGGGCGCAACGCGCACCACATCGTGGAGTGCCAGTTCAAGGCGCTCGCCCGTGCCCTCCGTTACGCCAGCGAGCGCGACCCGCGCGCGGCCGGCATCCTCCCCTCCACGAAGGGCGCGCTGTAACCCATGAACGGTCTGTCCACCGTCCTGATCGTCGTCGGCCTCTTCCTGGTCGGCGGCATCATCTCCTTCGTCAAGCAGAAGATGCCCACGAGCCTCATCGTGCTGCTGTCCATCGGCGCGGCCATGTGCCTCGTCTCGGGCGTCCTGAGGCTGGAGGTGTGGAATTGAGCGCCAAGCGAGTGGTCGTCTTCGACTACGGCTTCGGCAACGTCCGCTCCGCCGAACGTGCCCTCGCGCGCGTGGGGGCCGATGTCGAGATAACGCGCGACTTCGACCGGGCGATGAACGCCGACGGCCTGCTGGTGCCGGGCGTCGGCGCCTTCGCCGCCTGCATGCAGGGGCTGCGCGGGGCCCGTGGTGACTGGATCATCGACCGCCGGCTGTCCGGCGGGCGCCCGGTGATGGGCATCTGCGTCGGCATGCAGATCCTGTTCGCCAGTGGCATCGAGCACGGCGTCGAGACCGAGGGCCTCGACGAGTGGCCCGGCACGGTCGAGCCGCTCCAGGCCGACATCGTGCCCCACATGGGCTGGAACACGGTCGACTCCCCGCTCGACTCCGAGCTGTTCGCCGGCCTGGACCGGGAGGCGCGCTTCTACTTCGTGCACTCCTACGCCGTTCACGACTGGACCCTGGAGACCAACAACCCGGTCATGCACCCGCCCAGGGTGACCTGGTCGACGCACGGCAAGCCCTTCGTGGCGGCCGTGGAGAACGGCGCCCTGTGGGCCACCCAGTTCCACCCCGAGAAGTCCGGCGACGCCGGTGCCCAGCTCCTCACCAACTGGATCGGAACCCTGTAGACCATGGCCAAGCTCGAACTCCTTCCCGCCGTCGACGTCCGTGACGGCCAGGCCGTCCGCCTCGTGCACGGTGAGTCCGGGACCGAGACGTCCTACGGCTCCCCGCTGGAGGCCGCCCTCGCCTGGCAGCGCTCCGGCGCCGAGTGGCTGCACCTGGTCGACCTGGACGCCGCCTTCGGCACCGGCGACAACCGCGAGCTGATCGCCGAGGTCGCCAGGGCGATGGACATCAAGGTGGAGCTGTCCGGCGGCATCCGCGACGACGACACCCTCGCCGCCGCCCTCGCCACCGGCTGCACCCGGGTGAACCTCGGCACCGCCGCCCTGGAGACCCCGGAGTGGGTCGCCAGGGTCATCGCCGAGCACGGCGACAAGATCGCAGTGGGCCTGGACGTGCGCGGCACGACCCTGCGCGGCCGCGGCTGGACCCGTGACGGCGGCGACCTCTACGAGACGCTGGAGCGCCTCGACAAGGAGGGCTGCGCCCGCTACGTCGTCACCGACATCGCCAAGGACGGCACGCTGCAGGGCCCGAACCTGGAGCTGCTCAAGAACGTCTGCGCCGCGACGGACCGTCCGGTCGTGGCCTCCGGCGGCGTGTCGTCGCTCGACGACCTCCGGGCCATCGCCGAGCTGGTACCCCTCGGTGTCGAGGGCTCCATCGTCGGGAAGGCCCTGTACGCGAAGGCGTTCACCCTGGAAGAGGCCTTGGAGGCTGTGTCGTCATGACCGATGCCGTGCGGCGCGTGCAGAGCGGAAGTCCCTGGGAAGAGAGCTTCGGGTTCGCGCGCGCCGTCGCGGCGGGTGACCGTGTGCTGGTGGCCGGTACGACGTCCTTCCGGGGCCGTGTGCTGTACGGGGAGGGCGACCCGTACGAGCAGGCCAAGGTGGCGTTCACCAGCGCACTGGAGGCGATCGCGGAGTTCGGGCTCGGTATCGAGTCCGTGATCCGCACGCGGATGTACCTGACCCATGTGCGGGACGTGGACGCCGTGGGCCGGGCCCACAAGGAGATCTTCGACTCCGTGCGCCCGGCCTCGACCCTGCTGGTCGTGGAGGGCTTCGTCGACCCGCGCATCATGGTCGAAGTGGAACTAGAGGCATTCAGAGGAGCCGTGAACTCATGACCCTGGCGGTCCGAGTCATCCCCTGCCTGGACGTGGACAACGGCCGGGTCGTCAAGGGCGTCAACTTCCAGAACCTGCGCGACGCGGGCGACCCGGTCGAGATGGCCAAGGTGTACGACGCCGAGGGCGCCGACGAGCTGACGTTCCTGGACATCACCGCCTCGTCCGGCAACCGGGAGACGACGTACGACGTGGTGCGCCGCACCGCCGAGCAGGTGTTCATCCCGCTGACCGTCGGCGGCGGCGTCCGCACGGCCGAGGACGTGGACAAGCTGCTGCGGGCCGGCGCCGACAAGGTGGGCGTCAACACGGCGGCCATCGCCCGCCCGGACCTGATCCGCGAGATCGCGGAACGCTTCGGCCGACAGGTCCTGGTCCTCTCGGTGGACGCCCGGCGCACTCCTGAAGGCACCTTCGAGGTGACCACCCACGGCGGCCGCCGTGGCACTGGCATCGACGCCGTCGAGTGGGCGCACCGGGCCGCCGAGCTGGGCGCCGGCGAGATCCTGCTGAACTCCATGGACGCGGACGGCACCAAGGACGGCTACGACCTGGAGATGATCGCGGCCGTCCGCAAGCACGTCACCGTCCCGGTGATCGCCTCCGGCGGCGCGGGCCGGCTCGCGGACTTCCCACCGGCCATCGAGGCGGGCGCGGACGCGGTCCTGGCCGCGTCGGTGTTCCACTTCGGAGACCTGCGGATCGGCGAGGTGAAGCAGACCCTGCGGGAGGCGGGGCACCCCGTTCGCTAGTTCGAAGAGTCCCACTGGGCAGTGAACGCGGCAGTGATCACGGTCCCGTCCCTCTAAAGTGCTCGTATGCCTGGAATCACGATCGAGTTCACCGAGGAAGAGCTGGCCGAACTGCGCGCGGAGGCCAAGGAACAGGGCGTCGCGATCAAGAGGCTCGCGCACGACATACTGACCGAGGATGTCGTTCGGCGGCGGCAGAAGCAGCGGTTCGTCGAGGGGGCCACGAAGTACGCCCGGGAGATCATGGGGGACTTCGAAGAGCGCTTCCCGGCGGGACTCCGGTGACGCTCTACGTGGACGCGGGCTGGATTCTCAACGTCCAGGTCGAGGTCTCACCCCATAACACCCCGATCCGTGACTGGGGCGGGCTGCACTGCATGGCCGAGCGGCACAGGTACGAGCGCAGCGCGGGCGAGCCCTACTACGAAGAGGCCGAGTCGCGCGCGGCGACGTTCCTGCACACGGCGTTGAGGCTGCGGCCGTTCACGGACTACAACGCGACGATCGGCATCGGCTGCGTCCGCGCGTACATGGAGGCGTCGGGAACACCGCTCGATCCGCGGCCCGGCGACTGGGCGAAACTCGTTTCCGACATCCGCAGCGACGAAGCCGACCTGGCGGAAGTCGCCCGACTGCTGCGCGAGTGGGCCACCTGACCCGGTGACCGACTCCGACATAGCCGTCTCCCGGGCGGAGGCGACGCACGCGCTCCCCGCCCACCGCGACCCCAACGTCCTGCGCTGGCTCGGGGCCTACACCTCCTCGATGCTCGGCGACAGCATCTACTACATCGCCCTGTCCTGGGCCGCCGTCCAGGCCGGAACGCCCGCGCAGGCCGGGCTTGTGATGTCCGCCAGTGCGCTTCCCCGGGCCGTGCTGATGCTCGGTGGTGGGGTGATCGCGGACCGGCTCGGCCCGCGTCGTGTTGTCATCGGCAGCGACGCCGTGCGCTGCGCAGCCGTCCTGGCCGTGGCCGCGTTGCTGTCCCTCACCAGCCCCGGGCTGTGGCCGCTCGCTCTGCTGGCCCTCGTCTTCGGCACCGTCGACGCTGTATTCATGCCCGCCGTCGGCGCCCTCCCGGCCGGATCACCGGCAAGGACCAGCTCGCCCGGGTACAGGGCATGCGGGGCCTCGCCATCCGCTTCTCCAACGTCGTCGGCGCCCCGCTCGGCGGCCTCGGCGTGGCGCTCGGCGGTGCGGCGACCGCGTTCACCCTCGCCGGACTGCTCATCGCGGTGTCGGTGCCGCTGCTGGTCTCCGTACGGGTCCGGAAGCTGCCGACGGACGACCGGGTCGACACGCGGGAGACGTCCGCCTGGCGGGATCTGCGGGAAGGTCTGCGCCACATCCGCCGCCACCGCGTCCTCGCCCCGCTCATCCTGGCCATCGCCCTCGGCGACTTCGGCTTCGTCGGGCCGTTCAACGTCGGCCTGACCCTGCTCGCCGACGGGCGCGGATGGGGCGCCTCCGGGATGGGCTGGATCCTCGCCGGGTTCGGCGTCGGCGCGGGCGCCGCCTCGCTGCTGCTCACCGTCCGCGGGCGGCTGCCGCGCGCCGGGCTGGTCGCCGCGTACGCCATACTCGGGGGCTCCGTCGCGATCGGCGCCCTCGCCTTCGTGCCAAGCCTCGCCGGGGCCGTCGGGGTGGCCCTGCTCGTCGGACTCCTCGCAGGGCTCAGCGGCGCCCTGTGCGGGGCCCTGCTCCAGACCCAGGCCGACCCCGCCTACCTCGGCCGGGTCACGGCCGTCTCCAGCCTGGTCAGCCTCGGACTCGCCCCGCTGAGCATGCCGTTCGCGGCCGCCGCGATCGGTGCCTGGGGACTCGGCCCGGTCTACGTCGTCAGCGCCGTTGTCTGCGGCCTCGGCGGGCTCGTCGCCCTGTACGTCCCGGGCCTGCGCCGGGCCGAACTGCCCCGCTGAGACTCAGCCGTGGGCCGGCTTGGGCTGGGTCAGTTGGATCAGGTTGCCGACCGTGTCGTCGATGACGGCCGCGATCACCGGACCCTGCTCCTGCGGCTCGTGGGTGAAGCGCACGCCGAGGTTCACCAGCCGCTTGTACTCGGCCTGGATGTCGTCCACCGAGAAGACGATGCACGGGATCCCCGCCTCGTACAGGGCCCGGCGGTACGGCTCCGCGATGGGGCCGTCGCCGGGCTCCAGCAGCAGCTGGAGATCGTGCTGGGCCCCGCCCGGCGCGCCGACCGTGACGAACAGCGTGCCGCCGCCCAGGTCCAGATGCGTACGGGTCTCGAAGCCGAGGACGTCCGTGTAGAAGGCGTGCGCCTTCGGCACGTCGTCCACGTACACACCGGTCATCGCGACCTTGATCATGAGGTGCCTCTCAGATGCCCAGCTGCTTGGAATCGTGCAGCTTCGCGATGGCGTTCTCGTCGCCGTCCAGCTCGACCTTGGCCGCGCTCTGCCGGCCGAACGCGAACATCAGCAGCTCCGCCGGCTCGCCGGTCACCGTCACCACGGGCGCACCCCGGTGGGCGACGGCCGTCTGGCCGTCCGGACGCCGCAGGACCAGGCCCGTCGGCACACCCCGGCCCAGCAGACGGGCGGTGCGCTCCAGACGGGACCACAGCGACTCCTGGAAGACGGGGTCGAGCTCGCGCGGCGTCCAGTCCGGCTGGGCGCGGCGCACGTCCTCCGTGTGGACGTAGAACTCCACGATGTTGGCCGCCTCGTCGATCTGCTTGAGCTGGAACGGCGAGAAACGCGGCGGGCCGGTCCGGATCAGCTGGATCAGCTCCTCGTACGGCTTCGCGGCGTACTCGGCCATCACCTTCTCCAGCCGCGGCGCGAGCTGCTTGATCAGCGTGCCCCCGGCCGCGTCCGGCCGCCGCTCCCGCACCACCACGTGCGCGGCCAGATCGCGCGTCAGCCACCCCTCGCACAGGGTCGGGGCCTCCGGGCCGGTGGTTTCCAAGAGGTCGGCGAGCAGAAGCCGTTCACGCTGAGCGAAGGTCGACATGCAGTCAGCCTACGACCACGCAGAGGGTCCGCCCAGTGGACCTGGGCCGTCACCCTCCGTGCCGCGCGGCACAATGGCACCCATGACCAGTACGCCTCCGCCCAGCAGCCTCGACCCCGAGATCGCCGCGCGCCTCAAGCGCAGCGCCGACGGGCTCGTCCCGGCCATCGCCCAGCAGTACGACACCGGTGAGGTGCTGATGCTCGGCTGGATGGACGACGAGGCGCTGCATCGCACGCTCACCACGGGCCGCTGCACCTACTGGTCGCGCAGCCGCCAGGAGTACTGGGTCAAGGGCGACACCTCCGGCCACTTCCAGTGGGTCAAGTCCGTCGCCCTCGACTGCGACGCCGACACCCTGCTGGTCAAGGTCGACCAGGTCGGCGCCGCCTGCCACACCGGCGCCCGCACCTGCTTCGACGAGGACGTGCTGCTCAAGGACGCCGATTCCGGCGTGCAGGCACAGGATCAGTAAGGTCAGCCGCCATGGACCTCGAGACCTTCCGCAAGCTCGCCACCGACCGACGCGTCATCCCGGTCACGCGCAAGCTCCTCGCCGACGGCGACACCCCGGTCGCGCTCTACCGCAAGCTCGCCGCCGAACGCCCCGGCACCTTCCTGCTGGAGTCCGCGGAGAACGGCCGCTCCTGGTCCCGCTACTCCTTCGTGGGCGTGCGCTCCGCCGCGACCCTCACCGCACGGGACGGCGAGGCCCACTGGCTCGGCGCCCCGCCCGTCGGCGTCCCCACCGGCGGCGACCCGCTCGCCGCCCTGCGCGCCACCCTCCAGGCCCTGCACACCCCGCACCAGGAGGGCATGCCGCCCTTCACCGGCGGCATGGTCGGCTACCTCGGCTACGACATCGTCCGCCGCCTGGAGAAGATCGGCCCCGGCGAGCGCGACGACCTGAAGCTGCCCGAGCTGACCATGCTCCTCACCAGCGACCTCGCCGTCATGGACCACTGGGAGGGCTCGGTCCTGCTGATCGCCAACGCGATCAACCACAACGACCTCGACACCGGGGTGGACGAGGCCTACGCCGACGCCGTGGCCCGCCTCGACGCCATGGAGGCCGACCTGTCCCGGGCGGTCGCCCAGCCCCCGGCCGTCCTGCCGCCCTCCGAACTGCCCGAGTACACCGCCCTGTGGGGCGGCCCCGACTTCCAGGCGGCCGTGGAGGACGTCAAGGAGCGCATCCGCGCGGGCGAGGCCTTCCAGGTCGTGCCCTCCCAGCGCTTCGAGACCCCGTGCACGGCGAGCGCGCTGGACGTCTACCGGGTCCTGCGGGCCACCAACCCGTCCCCGTACATGTACCTGTTCCGGTTCCCCCACGGGGATGGAGGCGCATTCGACGTCGTCGGCTCCTCCCCGGAGGCGCTGGTCAAGGTCGAGGACGGGCGCGCGATGGTCCACCCCATCGCCGGCACCCGGCACCGCGGCGCCACCCCGCAGGAGGACCAGGCCCTCGCCGAGGAGCTGCTCGCCGACCCCAAGGAGCGTGCCGAGCACCTGATGCTGGTCGACCTCGGCCGCAACGACCTCGGCCGGGTCTGCGAGCCCGGCTCGGTGGAGGTCGTGGACTTCATGTCCATCGAGCGCTACTCGCACGTCATGCACATCGTGTCCACGGTCACCGGCCGGGTCGCCCAGGGCCGTACGGCCTTCGACGTGCTGACCGCCTGCTTCCCGGCGGGCACCCTGTCCGGCGCGCCCAAGCCCCGCGCCATGCAGATCATCGACGAACTCGAGCCGTCCCGCCGCGGCCTGTACGGCGGCTGCGTCGGCTACCTCGACTTCGCCGGCGACTCCGACACCGCCATCGCCATCCGCACCGCCCTGCTCCGGGACGGCACGGCCTATGTGCAGGCCGGCGCGGGCATCGTCGCGGACTCCGACCCGGTCGCCGAGGACCAGGAGTGCCGCAACAAGGCCGCCGCGGTACTGCGAGCCGTCCACACGGCGAACCGTCTCGGACGGTAGGAGCCGGTCGGTGAAGGACGGTTGAGAGCGTCCGACGTGAACCCCGGGTGACGGTTCGCCCGGGGTTCAAGCGATAGTGGACTACGTGACTGCCGTACCTCACCCCCGTTCCGAAGCCGCCGCGCCCGCCCGGTCCGGCCGCCGGAGCCTCGCCCTCGCCCTGCTGTTCGGTGCGCTCGGCGCGGCCGTGGCGCTGCTCGCGACCCGGCAGCGCTGGGCGGAGGGCACCGCCACGGTGGCCGGCGGCGCGTTCCCGCTGACCGCCAAGGGCAGCGACGTCACGGGCGTCCCCGCGGCCCTCGCCATAGTGGGCCTCGCCGCGCTCGTCGCCGTCTTCGCCGTCCGCGGGGCGGGCCGCCTCGCCGTCGCCGCGCTGCTCGCGCTCTCCGGCGCGGGCAGCGTCGCCGCCGCCCTCGTCGGGGCGTCCGACGGCTCCGCGCTGGACGAGAAGGCCGCACAGACCACCGGCGACACCTCGGCCACGGTCGCCGCCCTCAGCCACACCGGCTGGCCGTACGTCGCGGCCGTCGGCGGCGTCCTGATCCTGCTCGCCGGGCTGCTGGCCCTGCGCTACGGCAGCCGGTGGCCCGCCATGTCCGGCCGCTACGAGCGCGGGGCCGACCGCCCGCGGCGCAAGGCGCGACCGGTGGACCCGGAGCGGCCCGAGGAGATCTGGAAGGCCCTGGACCGGGGCGAGGATCCGACCGGCGCCTGAGCAGGTACCACCTGGGGGCGCAGATGTGGCGAACCAGACGTCACCCCAGCGTCCGCCATGCGTGCGCGTACGGAACAATGGACGACGAGCGTCCGGCTCGGACTAGGACACACAGCAACGAGGAGCAAGTCATGGCGGGCAGCAGCCACGGTCACACCCCGGCCGCCTGGACCGGCGTCACCATCGCCTTCATCGGTTTCTGCGTCGCGGGCGCCTTCATGGTGATGGCCCAGCCCGTGGGCTTCTGGGCCGGCATGGTGCTCGTGCTCCTCGGCGGCGTCGTGGGCGCCGCGATGCGCGCCATGGGCCTCGGCCAGCCGAAGCAGCAGGCGCTCGCCGTCACGCACGCGGCCCCCGCCGCGACCCGCGAGCCGGCCGCCGCCGAGAGCTGAGCACCACCGCTTCCCACGAGGGGCGGCCCGAACCCGAGGAGGGTACGGGCCGCCCCTCGCGCGTATCGGGGGCGCGGTCGGCGTATGTCGCCGACGGCTACGCGCGGCCCGGTGCGAGTCGGCGCCGCCGAGCCCGCCCCCTCGCGCGCGTGCGCGGGGCGTGCGGGGCAGAATGCCTAGCGTGAACGCCGACAGCCACAGCGCCCCGCGCACCAGCCCGCCGCCCGCCCTGTGGGGCCGGCTCGCCCTTCCGGCCGGCCTGATCGCGGCCGTCGGCGGCGCCTTCGCGTACGTCGGCACGGTCGACCCGAACGAAGCCGGCCACTACCCGGTGTGCCCCCTGTACCGGCTCACCGGCCTGTACTGCCCCGGCTGCGGCGGACTGCGCAGCGCGCACGCCTTCGTCCACGGCGACTTCCTCACCGCCCTGCACGACAACGCGGCGGGCGTGGCCGCCTACCTGGCCTTCGCGGTGCTGTGGACCGTCTGGGTGGTCCGCGCGGTGCGCGGCCGGCCGCTGCGGATCGAACTCGGGCGGGTACAGATGTGGAGCATCGGCGCGTTGCTGCTGGTCTTCACCGTGGTTCGGAACCTGCCGGGCGGCGGCTGGCTGCACCCCTAGACCGGCTCCTGGACCGCTCTCGGACCAGTCCACGGAATGTCCAGGTGGTGGGACCGGTACAGCTCGGATGCAGGCCCATCGTGGACCTGCGGATACCATCAAAGTGACCAAGGGTTTTCAGAACCCGAAGGAACAACCGTCTGAAAGGGGGCCGCTCGCGTGAGTGTGCTCGACGAGATCATCGACGGAGTCCGTGCCGACCTCGCGGAGCGGCAGGCACGCGTCAGCCTCGACGAGCTCAAGGAGCGTGCGGCGAAGGCCCCCGCCGCCAAGGACGGGGTGGCCGCGCTCAAGGGCGACGGTGTCAAGGTGATCTGCGAGGTCAAGCGCTCCAGCCCCTCCAAGGGCGCGCTGGCCGCGATCGCCGACCCGGCCGGGCTCGCGGCGGACTACGAGGCGGGCGGTGCCGCCGTCATCTCCGTCCTCACCGAACAGCGCCGCTTCGGCGGCTCGCTGGCCGACCTGGAGGCCGTCCGCGCGCGGGTGGACATCCCGGTCCTGCGCAAGGACTTCATCGTCACGTCGTACCAGCTGTGGGAGGCCCGCGCGTACGGCGCCGACCTCGCGCTGCTGATCGTGGCCGCCCTGGAACAGCCGGCTCTCGAGTCGCTGATCGAGCGTGCCGTCTCCATCGGTCTCACCCCGCTCGTCGAGGTGCACGACGAGGACGAGGTCGAGCGGGCCGTGGCCGCGGGCGCCAAGATCATCGGCGTCAACGCGCGCAACCTGAAGACCCTGGAGGTCGACCGCGGCACCTTCGAGCGGGTGGCCCCGGAGATCCCCGAGGGCATCGTCAAGGTCGCCGAGTCCGGTGTGCGCGGGCCGCACGACCTGATCGCGTACGCCAACGCCGGCGCCGACGCGGTCCTGGTGGGCGAGTCCCTGGTCACCGGCAAGGACCCGAAGACGGCTGTCTCCGACCTGGTCGCGGCGGGCGAGCACCCCGCGCTGCGGCACGGCCGAAGCTGATCAGCGGATAGGCTTGCCGCGATGACTGCGACCACACCCGCCACGGCCACGGACCGGTACGCCCGCCTCGCGCGCGGCTGCCGCCCGCGTGGCTGCCGCGCGCCCGCCCGCAGGGTGCACGGCCGACGGGTGCGGTACGTCATCGGTGACGAGCCGGGGCAAGTCAACGGCATGCGATGGCAGCAGCCGACCTGTAGGGGCGCGGGGCAGTGCCCGAACATGCGGCTCCGCCGCGCGGCCGCGACCAGCCACAACGGGCCCGCAGCCGACTGACGATCCCCGCCCCCACGGCGATCAGTGCTGTTCACACACCACTCCACTCACCGTGAGGTATCCGCATGCCCAGCGAGTTCTTCATCCCTGACCCCACCGGCCAGGTGCCCAGCGTCGAAGGCTACTTCGGCGCGTTCGGCGGCAAGTTCATCCCGGAGGCCCTCGTCGCCGCCGTGGACGAGGTCGCCGTCGAGTACGAGAAGGCGAAACACGACCCCGAGTTCGCCCGCGAGCTGGACGACCTGCTCGTCAACTACACCGGCCGCCCCAGCGCCCTCACCGAGGTGCCGAGGTTCGCCGAACACGCCGGTGGCGCCCGGGTGTTCCTCAAGCGGGAAGACCTGAACCACACCGGCTCCCACAAGATCAACAATGTTCTCGGCCAGGCCCTGCTCACCAAGCGCATGGGCAAGACCCGCGTCATCGCGGAGACCGGCGCCGGCCAGCACGGCGTCGCCACGGCCACCGCCTGCGCCCTGTTCGGCCTCGACTGCACCATCTACATGGGCGAGATCGACACCCAGCGCCAGGCCCTCAACGTGGCCCGTATGCGCATGCTCGGCGCCGAGGTCGTCGCCGTGAAGTCCGGCAGCCGCACGCTGAAGGACGCCATCAACGAGGCGTTCCGGGACTGGGTCGCCAACGTCGACCACACCCACTACCTGTTCGGCACGGTCGCCGGCCCGCACCCCTTCCCGGCCATGGTCCGCGACTTCCACCGGGTGATCGGCGTGGAGGCACGGCGGCAGCTCCTGGAGCGCGCCGGCCGTCTCCCCGACGCCGCCGTCGCCTGCGTCGGCGGTGGCTCCAACGCCATCGGCCTCTTCCACGCCTTCATCCCCGACGAGGGCGTCCGCCTGATCGGCTGCGAGCCGGCCGGGCACGGCGTGGAGACCGGCGAGCACGCGGCCACCCTGACCGCGGGCGAGCCCGGTATCCTGCACGGCTCCCGCTCCTACGTCCTGCAGGACGACGAGGGCCAGATCACCGAGCCGTACTCGATCTCAGCCGGTCTGGACTACCCGGGCATCGGCCCCGAGCACTCCTACCTCAAGGACAGCGGCCGCGCCGAGTACCGCGCGGTCACCGACGACGCCGCCATGCAGGCCCTGCGCCTGCTGTCGCGCACCGAGGGCATCATCCCGGCCATCGAGAGCGCCCACGCCCTCGCCGGTGCCCTGGAGGTCGGCAAGGAGCTGGGCAAGGACGGGCTGATCGTCATCAACCTGTCCGGCCGCGGCGACAAGGACATGGACACGGCGGCGCGCTACTTCGGCCTCTACGACACCGACGCCGAGGTGGCCGCCAACGAAGCCGACACCGCCGAGATCGAGGGGGACGCCAAGTGAGCGGCAACATTCAGCTTCTGAACGACACCCTCGCCGCCGCCAAGGCGGAGGGGCGCTCCGCCCTCATCGCCTACCTCCCGGCCGGCTTCCCGACCGTGGACGGCGGCATCGAGGCGATCAAGGCCGTCTTCGACGGCGGCGCCGACGTCGTCGAGGTCGGTCTGCCGCACAGCGACCCGGTCCTCGACGGCCCGGTCATCCAGACCGCCGACGACATCGCCCTGCGCGGCGGAGTCAGGATCGCGGACGTCATGCGGACGGTCCGGGAGGCGCACGAGGCGACCGGGAAGCCGGTGCTCGTGATGACCTACTGGAACCCCATCGACCGCTACGGCGTGGAGCGCTTCACCGCCGAGCTGGCCGAGGCGGGCGGCGCGGGCTGCATCCTGCCCGACCTGCCGGTCCAGGAGTCGGGCCTGTGGAGGGAGCACGCGGAGAAGCACGGTCTCGCCACCGTCTTCGTCGTCGCCCCCAGCAGCAGGGACGAGCGGCTCGCCCAGATCACCGCGGCGGGCAGCGGCTTCGTCTACGCGGCCTCGCTGATGGGTGTCACCGGCACCCGTGAGTCGGTCGGCGTCCAGGCCCACGACCTGGTCGAGCGCACCCGGGCCACGGGCAGCCCGCTGCCGGTGTGCGTCGGGCTCGGCGTCTCCAACGCGGCCCAGGCCGCCGAGGTCGCCGGCTTCGCCGACGGCGTCATCGTCGGCTCGGCGTTCGTGAAGCGGATGCTGGACGCCCCGGACCACGCCTCCGGCATCGAGGCGGTGCGCGGGCTCGCCGGTGACCTGGCGCGGGGTGTACGCGGACAGGCGTAACCGTCCGTAACGGAAGATTCGGTCACTCGAACGAGTGGACCTCAGGTCGGGGAGGCGCGCTGCGCCTCCCCGGTTCGTTCTGGGGGTGTGAGCGAGAAGAACCGTGACGGAAAGCGCACCGCCCGGGAGCGGCTGGCGGTCGAGCGCGAGAAGCAGAAGTCCGCGGAGAAGCGACGGCGCGCGTTGATCGTGGGTGCGAGCGTCGTCTGCGTCCTGGGGCTCGCGGCGGTGATCGGGGTGATCGCCGCCAACTCGGGCAAGAAGACCGCCAGCGCGAGCCCGGTCGTGGCGCCCTCCGGCGCGCAGGGCAAGGACAGTCTCGCGATCCCGGTCGGCAAGGACGGCGCCAAGGCGACGCTCACGGTCTGGGAGGACTTCCGCTGCCCGGCCTGCCAGTCCTTCGAGACGATGTACCGGCCCACGCTCCACGAGCTGACCGACGCGGGCAAGCTCAGAGTCGAGTACCACCTGGTCCGGCTGATCGACGGCAACCTCGGCGGCACCGGCTCGCTGCGCGCTGCCAACGCCGCGGCCTGCGCCCAGGACGCCGGAAAGTTCCGCGACTACCACGACGTGCTGTACGCGAACCAGCCGAAGGAGACCGACGACGCCTTCGGGGACAACGCCAAGCTGATCCAGCTGGCCGGCAAGGTGAACGGCCTCGACACCCCCGCGTTCCAGAAGTGCGTCAAGGACGGCACCCACGACAGCTGGGTGAACAAGTCCCACAAGGCCTTCCAGACCGGCGGCTTCAGCGGCACGCCCACCGTCCTGTTCGGCGGCAAGAACATCTACGCGGACCAGACGATGACCCCGGCGAAGCTCAAGCAGATGGTGGAGGACGCGAACCGCGGGTAAGCGTGTTTCTCACGTGCCCGTTATGGACCCGTAGCCGGGCTGCCTGCCGTCCTCACGGCCCGGCACGGTAGCGTCGACCTTGCCATGGAACTTGCCTACATTCCCAGCCCGTCGCGCGGGGTCTGGAACCTCGGACCGATTCCGCTGCGCGCCTACGCGTTCTGCATCATCATCGGCGTCTTCGTCGCCGTCTGGCTCGGCAACAAGCGCTGGATCGCCCGGGGCGGGCGAGCCGGCACGGTTGCCGACATCGCTGTCTGGGCCGTTCCCTTCGGCCTCGTCGGCGGCAGGCTCTACCACGTGATCACGGACTACGAGCTGTACTTCAGCCCGGGCCGTGACTGGGTGGACGCCTTCAAGGTGTGGGAGGGCGGCCTCGGCATCTGGGGCGCGATCGCGCTCGGTGCGGTGGGCGCGTGGATCGGCTGCCGGCGCCGGGGCATCCCGCTGCCCGCCTACGCCGACGCCATCGCCCCCGGCATCGCCTTCGCGCAGGCCATCGGCCGCTGGGGCAACTGGTTCAACCAGGAGCTGTACGGACGCGAGACCCATGTGCCGTGGGCGCTGCACATCACCTCCTCCGAGGGCGGCCGGGTACCGGGCTACTACCACCCGACCTTCCTCTACGAGTCCCTGTGGTGCATCGGCGTCGCCCTCCTGGTCATCTGGGCCGACCGCCGCTTCCAGCTGGGCCACGGCCGGGCCTTCGCCCTGTACGTCGCCGCGTACTGCGTGGGCCGCGGCTGGATCGAGTACATGCGCGTCGACGACGCCCACCACATCCTGGGCCTCCGCCTCAACGACTGGACCGCGATCATCGTGTTCCTGCTGGCGGTGACGTACATCGTGGTGTCGGCCAAGAAGCGGCCGGGCCGTGAAACGGTGGTGGAACCGGGCGCCTCCGACGGTCCGACCGAGGGCGTCGCAGCCGCCGAAGCCGACGGTGAGGAAGCCGGCGCCGAGGCCAAGGCCGACGCCGAGGTCGAGGACAAGGCCGGGGACGAGGCAGAGGGCAAGGCCGAGCCTGATGCCGTGGAGGCGAAGGACGAGGCGGAGTCGGCGAAGAAGAGCTGACGGCTGTTGTACGACACCGAGGGCGCCCGGAATCTTCCGGGCGCCCTCGGTGCGTGCGGAGGAAGGTTCAGTGCCGCCGCCCCAACGACAGAGTCCGCTGCGCTGCCGCCACCACCGCCGCGTCGACGAAGCGGCCGTCGGGCAGGGCCTGGGCGCCTTCGTTCGTGGCCGCGGCCTTGATGATCGTTTCCGCTGACTCGATCTCCGCGGACGTCGGGAGATACGCCCGCTCGATCACCGGCAGCTGCCGTGGGTGGATCGCCGCCCGGCCCAGGAAGCCGAGGGCGCGGCCGCGGGCGCAGGAGGCGGCCAGGCCGTCCAGGTCACGGATGTCGGGGTGGACGGACTGGGCCGGCGGTGCCAGGCCGGCCGCGCGGGCCGCGACGACCACCCGGGAGCGGGGCCAGTCGAGGCCCGCGTCGGCCCGTACCCCCAGGTCGGCCCGGAGGTCGGCCTCGCCGAGGGAGACACCCCGCAGGGACGGATGGGCGGTGGCGATGGCGTACGCGTGCTCGATGCCGAGGGCCGACTCCAGCAGGGCGTACAGGGGGACCGGAGTGGCCACGGCGACCTGCCTGATCTGGCCCGGGGACGTCACCTTCGGGAGCCGCAGCCCGGACACGCCCGGCAGTGTGGCCAGCGCCGTGAGGTCGGCGGCCGCCCAGGGGCCGTCGAGGGCGTTGACGCGGACGTGGACCGGGACGGGCTGTGGCTCGCCGAGACGCTCGGTCGTGGCCGCGCGGGCGTAGTCCTTGCGGTCGGGGGCGACCGCGTCCTCCAGGTCGATCACCACCACGTCGGCGCCCGCGGCCAGCGCCTTGGCCACGACGTGCGGTCGGTCGCCGGGTACGTAGAGCCAGGTCAGCGGGAACGGCGTCACAGCGCGCCCTCCTCGCGCAGGGCGCGCAGCTCGGCCGGGGCCAGGCCCAGCTCGGTGAGCACCGCCTCCGTGTCGGCGCCGTGCGGGCGGCCGGCCCAGCGGATCGCGCCGGGCGTGGCGGACAGCCGGAAGAGCACGTTCTGCATGCGCAGCGGACCCAGCTCCGGGTCGGCGACGGTGGTGACCGTGTCCAGGGCCTGGTACTGGGGGTCTGCCAGCACGTCCCGGGCGTCCTGGACCGGGGCCACCGCCGCGTCCGCCTTCTCGAAGGCCGCGAGGACCTCGGTGCTGGAGCGGGCCGCAATCCAGGAGCCCACCGCCTCGTCCAGGACGTCGGCGTGCGCCGCCCGGTCCGTGCCCGTGGCGAACCACGGCTCCTCGATCAGCTCCGGGCGGCCCACCAGCCGCAGCACCCGCTCCGCCACCGACTGCGCGGAGGTGGAGACGGCGACCCAGCGGCCGTCGGCGGTGCGGTAGGTGTTGCGCGGGGCGTTGTTCGCGGACCGGTTGCCGGTGCGTTCCTGGATGTAGCCGAGCTGGTCGTACCAGGTGGGCTGGGGGCCGAGGACGGCGAGGATCGGCTCGATGATCGCCATGTCCACGACCTGCCCCTCGCCGGTCCGGTCCCGTGCGGCCAGGGCCGTCAGCACGGAGTACGCCGTGGCCAGGCCCGTGACCGAGTCGGCGAGCCCGAACGGCGGGAGCGTCGGCGGTGCGTCCGGTTCGCCGGTGAGGGCCGCGAAGCCGCTCAGCGCCTCGGCGAGGGTGCCGAAGCCGGGCCGGTGCGCGTACGGGCCGAACTGGCCGAAGGCCGTGACCCGGGTGAGGATCAGCCGCGGGTTGGCGGCGGACAGCTCCGCCCAGCCCAGATCCCACTTCTCCAGGGTGCCGGGGCGGAAATTCTCGATCACCACGTCGGCGGTGGCGGCGAGCCGGAGCAGGGTCGCGCGGCCGCCGGGCTTGGACAGGTCGAGGGTGATGGTCCGCTTGTTGCGGCCGAGCACCTTCCACCACAGGCCGACGCCGTCCTTCGCCGGGCCGTGCCCCCGGGACGGGTCGGGGCGGCCGGGATGCTCCACCTTGATCACCTCGGCGCCGAAGTCGCCGAGCAGGGTCGCGGCCATGGGGCCGGCGAAGAGGGTGGCCAGATC
This sequence comes from Streptomyces sp. NPDC001816, assembly GCF_042892235.1. Classification (NCBI taxonomy): domain Bacteria; kingdom Bacillati; phylum Actinomycetota; class Actinomycetes; order Kitasatosporales; family Streptomycetaceae; genus Streptomyces; species Streptomyces sp. NPDC001816. The sequence continues at coordinate 39,990 of NZ_JBIATY010000011.1, read as the reverse complement.
GAGGACCCGCAGTCCGTCGAGGGGCTGGATCCGCGGGGCCGTACCCGCAGCCGCAGTCGTACTCGCCGTCGCGTTCGTGGTCGTACTCATGCTCATGCCGTGCACTGCGCGTCGATCTCCGGGCGGTACGGCATCGACGCCGACGCCCCCTCCCGCTGCACGGACAGGGCCGCGGCGGCGGCCGCCCAGGACAGGGCCTCGCGCACCGGCTTCTCCTCGGCGAGGGCCACCGCGAGCGCGCCGACGAAGGTGTCGCCCGCCCCTGTGGAGTCCACGGCCTTCACCTCGGGTGCGGGCACCACCAGGGGTTCGGCGCCCCGGGCCAGGTACAGGCTGCCGGTCGCGCCCAGGGTGACGACGACCTCCGGGACCAGGTCGAGCAGGGCGGCGGCCGCCTCCCGCGGGTCGGTGCGGCCGGTGAGGGTGACCGCCTCGTACTCGTTGGGGACCAACAGGTCGGTCGCGGCGAGGAGTTCGGGCGGGAGCGGCTGGGCGGGGGCCGGGGTGAGGATGGTGCGGACGCCGTGCCGGTGGGCCGTCTGCGCGCCCGCGACTACCGCGGCCAGCGGGATCTCCAGCTGGAGCAGCAGGGCGTCGACGGAGGCGAGCACGCCCTCGTCGCCGGGCGCGAGGTGGTCGACGGTGCCGTTCGCGCCGGGGATGACGACGATGGAGTTGCCGCCCTCGGCGTCCACCACGATGTGCGCGGTGCCGGACGGACCCTCGACCGTGCGCAGGAAGTCGGTGTCCACACCGGAGTGTTCGAGGGTGTCGCGCAGGCGCACCCCGAAGGCGTCGTTGCCGACCGCGCCGATCATCGAGACCGTGGCGCCGGCGCGGGCCGCGGCGATCGCCTGGTTGGCACCCTTGCCGCCGGGGATCGTACGGAACTCCCGTCCCGTCACGGTCTCGCCGCGCTGCGGAGCCTTGGTGACGTAGGTGACGAGGTCCATGTTGGTGCTGCCGAGGACGGCGATGTGGGTCATGGTCGGGTCGCCTCCAGGTGCGTGAGGTGGGCGAGGGTATCGAAGCCGGTGCCGTCGAAGTCGGCGACGGAGGTGGCGAGCCGGTTCTTCAGCGGGGCCCGCCAGCGCTCGGGGAGCGCGCTCGGGGTGCCGGCGAGGAGGCCGGCGACGCTGCCGGCGGTCGCTCCGCCCGAGTCGGTGTCCCAGCCGCCGGACACGGCTCGGCAGACGGAGCCGGTGAAGTCGCCGTCCGCGTGGGTGAGGGCGGCGACGATCAGGGCGGTGTTGGGGATGGCGTGGACCCAGTGGTGGGTCGCGCCGTAGGCGGCGTGGAGTTCGTCCACGACGTCGTCGAAGTCCTGGTGTTTCCTGGCCGTTCGCAGGGCGTGGTCGATCGCGTGCGCCAGGCGGGAGCGGGGTGGGACCACGGTGCGGCCGGTGTGCAGGCAGGCGTGGATGTCGTGGGTGCCGGTCGCCGCCGCCGCGAGGGTGGCGGCCGTGAACATGGCCGCGTAGACGCCGTTGGCGGTGTGGGTGAGGCGCGCGTCGCGGTGGGCCTGTTCGGCGGCGGCCGCGGGGTCGCCCGGGTTGGTCCAGCCGTGCATGTCGGCGCGGATCAGGGCGCCGATCCATTCGCGGAACGGGTTGCGGTGGCGGGCGGTGTGCGGGGGTTCGATGCCGGTGAGGAGGTTGCGGAAGGCGATGCGCTCGGCGGTGAAGGTGCGGCCGGGTGGGAGTTCGTCGAGCCAGAGCCGGGCCACGTCGGTGGTGGTGAAGGTCCTTCCGTGGCGCCTGAGCAGGAGGAGGTTGAGGAGGGGGTAGTTGAGGTCGTCGTCCTCGGGCATGCCGTCGATGTTCTCGGCGAGGGAGGTCGCGACGGAGCGGCGGTTCCAGGGGTACTGGGCGAGCAGGTCTTCGGGGACGCCGCGCGCGGTGAACCAGGTGGACAGGGGCCAGTTGCCGGCGGACCGGGCGAGGGCGCGGATGCCGTCCAGGGGCAGCTTCTCGACGGGTTTGCCGAGGAGACAGCCGATGGCCCGGCCCAGCCAGGATGCTTCGAGGGCGAGGGGGGTGAGGGCGGGTGTGGGGCGTCCGGAGGGTTCGGGCCAGTCCGGGCACAGTGCCTTGATACGGGCCAGGTCCGTCGGCTCGTCGTCGGTCAACCGGCCGGGCAGGTCGGCGAGTTCGTCCAGCAGGTCCTCCGCCAGCAGCCGAAGGTACCGCGATGCCGGCCGCGGTGAGGATCCCGCGCGCTCCGGTGGCTCCAGGCCGCCCGCCGCCCGCCATCTCGCCTCGATCCTCGACGGTTCCCGGCCGTCCAGGCGGGCCTGGTGGAGTTCGTGGCCCAGGAGGTCCTCGGGCTGGACCCAGGTCAGGCGGAGCATGCCGTGCCTCCGAGCGCCGCGAAGGCCTGCTCGTGTGCACGCCGGCGGCGCACGTCCCGGGCGAAGACCTCGCGGGTGACCGCGGCCAGGGTGCGGGCCGGCTCCCACAGGTCCAGGCGGCTCGCCTCCGCCACCGTCTTCGCCCAGTCCTCCGGGACCGGGGAGCCCAGGGCGCCCGCGAGTGCGCCGGCCATCGTGGCGATCGAGTCGCAGTCGCGGCCGTAGTTGACCGCACCCAGGACCGCCTGGCGGTAGTCGCCGCCGGCGACCAGCAACATGCCCAGCGCGATGGGGAGTTCCTCGATGGAATGCAGCCGGGAGGGGCGCCGGGCGCCGAGCGAGGGGGCGCGGTAGTCGGGGCCGACCGTGTCGTACGGGGCCACCGCCGCCCGGAGAGGGACCAGGGCCGACTCGAAGTCGCCGTGGGCGCACGCCACTTCGCAGACCTTCTCGATCGCCGTGCGCGTGCCGTCCTTCGCCAGGGACAGACAGGCGCTGAGCACGGAGTCCGGGGTCGCGCCCGGTGCGGTGGCGGCGGCGACCGCCGCGGCGAAGACTCCGGCGGCCTCACGGCCGTACGACGACTGGTGCGCACCCGCGATGTCCAGCGCCTCGGCGTAGGCCCCGGCGGGGTCGGCCGCGTTGACCAGGCCGACGGGGGCCATGTACATCGCCGCACCGCAGTTGACGATGTTGCCGACGCCCGCTTCCCGGGGGTCCACGTGACCGTAGGCCAGCCGTGCCACGAGCCACTTCTCGGCGAGGAAGACACGGTGGAGCGGCAGCGCCTCGGCCTCCAGCTCCGGGATCCAGCGCGGGTTGGTCATCAGGTCCGGGACCAGGTGCTCGGCGACGGCGTACGCGTCGAGGTGGTCGCGAACGCGGGCGTAGACCCTGACCAGCGCGTGGGTCATCAAGGTGTCGTCGGTGACGTGGCCGTCGCCCTTGTGGTACGGGGCGATGGGGCGGGCCGTGCGCCAGTCGTCGCCGTGCCAGGGGCCGACGATGCCGTGGACCCGGCCCCCGTGGCGGTCGGTGATCTGGTCGGGGGAGTAGCCCTCGACGGGGCCGCCGAGCGCGTCGCCGACGGCGGCTCCGACCAGGGCTCCGGTGATCCGCTCGTCCAGGCCGGGCCCGCGGCTTTCTTCTCCTATGGGCGTCATGCCCCGAATCATCCTCCTGGTCGGGCCCGTTGTGCGGCTTCCAGGAGTCCGGCGAGTTCCACCAGGTCGGTGCCGGTGAGGCGGGGGAGGGTGCAGCCGGAGAGGATGCGGCAGGCGTCGCGCCAGCCGGCCGGGACGGCCGCGCCGCCGCCCAGGGCGCCGGTGAGCGCGCCCGCGAGGGCGGGGGCGGAGTCTGCGACCCGGGACAGACAGGCGGCGGCGGGGACGGCCTCGGCGAGGCGGCCGCGGGCGGCCGTGGCGAGGGCCAGGGCGACGGGGACGGTCTCGGCGGCGGCGATGCCGTAGCTGTAGACGTGGTCGACGATCTGGTGTTCGAGGAGGGGGACGAGGGCGAACGCCGACTCGCTGTCCTCGGCCAGGGCGAGGGCGTGGCGGGTGTTGCGGCCGATCTCCGTCGCCGCGGGCAGTTCGGTGAGCGCGGCCGTCACACAGGTGTCCGGGTCCGCTCCGGTGAGGGCGAGCGCGAGGGCCGCCGCCATCGCGCGGGCGCCGTGCACGCCGTCGCCGTCCTGGGTGTAGCGGGCGTCGAACTCGGCGAGGCCGGCGGCGCGTTGGGGGTCGCCGGGGTGGGCCACCGCGAGGACGCAGGCGCGGACGCAGGCGGCGTCGTCGAAGTAGTGCGGGTTGTCGTGGCCGGTGGCGGGCGGGCGCAGACCGGCGGCGAGGTTGCCGAGGCCGGCGCGGACGGAGATGCGGGCGCGCAGGGGCAGTACGGCGGACTCGATCTCGGGCGCGCGGTCCGCCGCCGCGGCGACCTCGGCGGCGACGGCGGTCCAGGTGAGGTCGATGGCGGCGCGCATACGGCGTTCCCGGCTGAGGTCGCCGAGCACGTCGTCGTCGCCGGCCCGCAGGACCGCCTCCGCGGCGAACGCCGCCCACTCGGCGTCGTCGGAGGGGCCGAGGCGGAGGGGTTCCGGCGGCTGGTTGAGCGCGATCGGCACGGGCAGGGTGGTGGTGGCGTTCTGCTCGGCGAAGGTGTCCAGTTCGCGGGTCAGGCGGCGGGTCCACTCGGGCATTCTGGCGGCGCGGTGCCGGGCGGCGGGCCAGCCGGCGGCGTCGCCTGCGGCCAGGCCCAGCAGGAGTCCCTCGATGCGGCGCGTCACGGCTGGGCCTCGCTGTCCTGGTGAGCGGAGTTGGCCGCACCCACCAGGGGGCTCTGCCCCCTGGACCCCCGGACCTTTGCCCACCCACCACCCGACTCGGGTGGCTGGGAAGTGGTGGGGTGGGGTGTGGGTGGCTCGGTCGGCTGAGAAATGGTCGGTCCATGGCCCCGGACGTCCTCCGGCGAGAAGTCCGGCTGCACCACCCCCGCCCCCCACTTTCCGCCCTCCCCCGGCACCAGCAGCTCCGCCACGTCCAGGACGTGGTGGCCGGCCATGGAGGGCAGGCAGCGACCGCGGGCCGGGCCGATGGCCGAGGCCCAGTCCGGGGGGATCGCCGAGATGCCCTGGGTCGCGCCCGACAGGGCGCCCGCCACCGCGGCCGTCGTGTCCGCGTCGCGGCCCATGTTGACCGCCGTGAGGACCGCCTCCCGGAAGTCGCCGTCCGCCGCCGCGTACGCGCCGAAGGCGAGGGCGACCGCCTCGGGGGCCAGGTCGGTCCAGGGGTAGCCGCCGATGACCACCGCGGAGCGGACCGCGCGTTCGCCGCGGTGGGCCACGGTCACCGCCCGCCGCAGCGAGCGGGCTGTCCAGGAGTCCTCGGGGACGACGGCGAGCGCCGAGGCGATCACCACCGCGGACGAGGCGCCCGCCATCGCCGCCGCCACTCCCGCCGCGACCGCCTGGCCGCCGTAGATGCCCTCGCCCTCGTGGCTGACCAGGCCGTCGATCGCCACCAGACGGGCCGCTTCGGCGGGGCGGCCCGCCGCGAAGACGCCGAAGGGCGCCGCCCGCATCGCCAGGCCGTCGCTCCAGGCGTGCCGGTGCTGGGCGGAGATGGGCGCCGCGAGGCCGCGGCGGAGGTTCTCCAGCGTGCCCCGCTCGCTGAAGCCCGCGCCGCGGAAGGAGCCCTCGGCCCGGTCGGCGATCCACTCGTGCCACGCGGCCTCGACATGGGCGGGGGTGAGTGCCGAGCCGTGCCGGGCCAGCAGCAGGCCCGAGAAGATCGCGTACTCGGTGTCGTCCGTACCGCACGGCTCCTCGGTGACGAACCCCGTGATGCGGCCCCAGCGGGCGCGGATCTCGGAGGGCTTCAGGTTCTCCGCGGGCGCCCCGAGCGCGTCTCCGACGGCCAGGCCGAGCAGAGCGCCGCGGGCCCGTTCGCGCAGTCCGGCGGCGTCCCCGGGCGCCGCGGCCTGGGGAGTGCAGGCGATCGATGCCATGGGCGGCCTCTCCTTCGCGGGACCTTTGCGGATGTCTGCCACGGGAGGGGTGCGGGTGAGCCTCGGCGGCCGCCGTGTCACCCGGTCGGCATCTGAGCAGTCATGATCACGGATGAGCGTTCAGCGGTAAAACCGCAGGTTAGCCCAGCCTTTCCTTGCTGGCGGCGATGAAATTATCGGCGTACGTTCGTTGTTGTCGAAAAGTAGAACTCATCCAAAGTTAGCTTTGGCTAATCTTCCTGGGGGACCCGCATGGCCATCATCGAGACCGAGGCGGCGCTGCACGAGGCGCACCGCGACAACCACACGCACCGGGACGTGAACGGTGGCTGGCTGCGTCCCGCCGTCTTCGGTGCCATGGACGGCCTGGTCTCCAACCTCGCTCTGCTGACCGGTGTCGCCGGCGGTTCCGTCGGTCACCAGACCATCGTCATCACCGGGCTCGCGGGCCTCGCCGCCGGTGCCTTCTCCATGGCGGCCGGTGAGTACACCTCCGTCGCCTCGCAGCGCGAACTCGTCGAGGCCGAACTCGACGTCGAGCGGCGTGAGCTGCGCAAGCACCCGCAGGACGAGGAGGACGAGCTGGCCGCGCTCTACGTGGCCCGTGGGGTGGAGCCGCAGCTGGCCCGTGAGGTCGCCCGGCAGCTGTCCGAGGACCCCGAGCAGGCTCTGGAGATCCATGCCCGCGAGGAGCTGGGCATCGACCCCGGTGACCTGCCCTCGCCGCTGGTCGCGGCCGTGTCGTCCTTCGGGTCGTTCGCGCTCGGCGCCCTGCTGCCCGTGCTGCCGTTCCTGCTGGGTGCGACCGCCCTCTGGCCGGCCCTGCTGCTCGCGCTCGCCGGGCTCTTCGGCTGTGGTGCGGTGGTGGCCAGGGTGACCGCGCGGACCTGGTGGTACAGCGGCCTCAGGCAGCTCGCGCTGGGCGGTGCGGCGGCCGGTGTGACATACGCCCTGGGCAGCCTGTTCGGAACCGCCGTAGGATAGTGCGACCGCAACTTATGCGATGGGCCGCATAAGTAGCCGTTACTTGCTGGTTTCGAATGCTTAACCACCGGGCATGAGCCGTAAGCGCTGTGGGCAATGACGCCTGCGGCGCACTCGCGGGAGGAGCGACGACGCTCCACCCGCCCCCTGCGGGCCGACGGACACCGATCTGATCGATCTTGTCCCGCTCGGTCCCCCCATACTTTCCCGTCGCTCGTGTGCGGCGCTGCCGTGACCCCGCGGCACCTGCCGCAAACCCGGGCGGCGTCCGCATGTTGGAACGGAGTATCCGGTTCCCGAGAACCGCTCCATCATGTAACCTGCACGAAATTTAGCCACATCCGCAGAGGGCCAACGTCGTCCCTCGGCACTTGCCACATGCCACATGACGACGACGGGAGAGCCGATGCGTACGCCGCGCCAGCCGTCCCAGCATTCCGCGAATGGCCAGAACTGGTCGTTCATGGATGCTCGCCCTGCTGCGCAGGGTATGTACGACCCCCGCAACGAGCGCGACGCCTGTGGCGTCGGCTTCGTGGCCACCCTCACCGGTGAGGCGAGCCATGCGCTGGTCGAGCAGGCGCTGACTGTCCTGCGCAACCTCGAGCACCGCGGCGCCACCGGCTCCGAGCCCGACTCCGGCGACGGCGCCGGCATCCTCTCCCAGGTGCCCGACGCCTTCTTCCGTGAGGTGGTCGGATTCGACCTTCCCGCGGCGGGCTCGTATGCCGTGGGCATCGCCTTCCTGCCGGGTGAGGGGACCCAGGACGCCGTCTCGCGGATCGAGACGATCGCGGCCGACGAGGGCCTGACCGTCCTCGGCTGGCGCGAGGTTCCCGTCGCACCGGAACTGCTGGGTGCCACCGCCCGGTCCACCATGCCGGTCTTCCGGCAGATCTTCGTCGCCGACGGCGCCAGCGAGGGCATCGCGCTGGACCGCAAGGCCTTCGTGCTGCGCAAGCGCGCCGAGCGGGAGGTCGGTGTCTACTTCCCGTCGCTCTCCGCCCGCACGATCGTCTACAAGGGCATGCTGACCACCGGCCAGCTGGAGCCCTTCTTCCCGGACCTGTCCGACCGCCGCTTCGCCTCGGCCGTCGCGCTCGTCCACTCGCGCTTCTCCACGAACACCTTCCCGTCGTGGCCGCTCGCGCACCCCTACCGCTTCGTCGCCCACAACGGTGAGATCAACACCGTCAAGGGCAACCGCAACTGGATGCGCGCCCGCGAGTCCCAGCTGGTGTCCGACCTGTTCGGCCCCCAGGAGAAGCTGGACCGCATCTTCCCGGTCTGTACGCCGGACGCCTCCGACTCCGCTTCCTTCGACGAGGTGCTCGAGCTGCTCCACCTCGGCGGCCGCTCGCTCCCGCACGCCGTGCTGATGATGATCCCGGAGGCGTGGGAGAACCACGACTCCATGGACCCGGCCCGGCGCGCCTTCTACCAGTTCCACTCCACGATGATGGAGCCCTGGGACGGCCCCGCCTGCGTCACCTTCACCGACGGCACCCAGGTCGGCGCCGTGCTCGACCGCAACGGTCTGCGCCCCGGCCGTTACTGGGTCACCGACGACGGCCTCGTCGTCCTCGGCTCCGAGGTCGGCGTCCTCGACATCGACCCGGCCAAGGTCGTCCGCAAGGGCCGCCTGCAGCCCGGCAAGATGTTCCTGGTCGACACCGTCGAGCACCGCATCATCGAGGACGACGAGATCAAGGCGCAGCTCGCCGCCGAGGCTCCCTACGCCGAGTGGCTGGAGGCCGGTGAGATCGAGCTGGGCGACCTGCCCGAGCGCGAGCACATCGTCCACACCCACGCCTCGGTCACCCGCCGCCAGCAGACCTTCGGCTACACCGAGGAGGAGCTGCGCGTCATCCTCGCGCCGATGGCCAAGGCCGGCGCCGAGCCGATCGGTTCGATGGGCACCGACTCGCCGATCGCCGCTCTCTCCGAGCGCCCGCGGCTGCTCTTCGACTACTTCACCCAGCTGTTCGCGCAGGTCACCAACCCGCCGCTGGACGCGATCCGCGAGGAGCTGGTCACCTCCCTGCGCAGCTCGCTGGGCCCGCAGGGCAACCTGCTCGACCCGACCGCCGCGTCCTGCCGCTCCGTCGTGCTGCCGTTCCCGGTCATCGACAACGACGAGCTGGCCAAGCTCATCCACGTCAACGCCGACGGCGACATGCCCGGCTTCAAGGCCGCGACCCTCTCCGGCCTGTTCCGGGTCTCTGGCGGCGGTGACGCCCTCGCCGCGCGGATCGACGAGATCTGCGCCGAGGCCGACGCGGCCATCGAGAACGGCGCCCGGCTGATCGTCCTCTCGGACCGGCACTCGGACGCCGAGCACGCGCCGATCCCGTCGCTGCTGCTCACCGCGGCCGTCCACCACCACCTCATCCGCACCAAGCAGCGCACCCACGTGGGCCTGCTGGTCGAGGCCGGCGACGTCCGCGAGGTCCACCACGTCGCGCTGCTGATCGGCTTCGGCGCCGCGGCCGTGAACCCGTACCTGGCGATGGAGTCCGTCGAGGACCTGGTCCGCGCGGGCACCTTCCTGTCGGACATAGAGCCCGAGCAGGCCATCCGCAACCTGATCTACGCCCTCGGCAAGGGCGTCCTGAAGGTCATGTCCAAGATGGGCATCTCGACCGTCGCCTCCTACCGCGGCGCCCAGGTCTTCGAGGCCGTCGGCCTGGAGGACGCCTTCGTCGAGAAGTACTTCAACGGCACCGCCAGCAAGATCGGCGGCGTGGGCATCGACGTCATCGCCAAGGAGGTCGCCGCCCGCCACGCCAAGGCCTACCCGGCCTCCGGCATCGCCCCGGCGCACCGCGCCCTTGAGATCGGCGGCGAGTACCAGTGGCGCCGCGAGGGCGAGCCGCACCTGTTCGACCCGGAGACGATCTTCCGCCTGCAGCACTCCACGCGCTCCGGCCGGTACGACATCTTCAAGAAGTACACGGAGCGGGTGAACGAGCAGTCCGAGCGTCTGATGACGCTGCGCGGCCTGTTCGGCTTCAAGTCCGAGCGCCGGCCCATTTCCATCGACGAGGTCGAGCCGGCGAGCGAGATCGTCAAGCGGTTCTCGACCGGCGCCATGTCGTACGGCTCCATCTCCAAGGAGGCGCACGAGACCCTCGCCATCGCCATGAACCAGCTGGGCGGCAAGTCCAACACCGGTGAGGGCGGCGAGGACCCGGAGCGCCTGTACGACCCGGCGCGCCGGTCCAGCATCAAGCAGGTCGCCTCCGGCCGCTTCGGTGTGACCTCCGAGTACCTGGTCAACGCGGACGACATCCAGATCAAGATGGCCCAGGGCGCCAAGCCCGGCGAGGGCGGCCAGCTGCCCGGCCACAAGGTCTACCCGTGGGTCGCGAAGACGCGTCACTCCACGCCGGGCGTGGGTCTCATCTCCCCGCCGCCGCACCACGACATCTACTCCATCGAGGACCTGGCCCAGCTGATCCACGACCTCAAGAACGCCAACCCGGCCGCACGTATCCACGTGAAGCTGGTGTCGGAGGTCGGCGTCGGCACGGTCGCGGCCGGTGTGTCCAAGGCGCACGCGGACGTGGTCCTGATCTCGGGTCACGACGGCGGTACGGGCGCCTCCCCGCTGACCTCGCTCAAGCACGCGGGCGGTCCCTGGGAGCTGGGCCTGGCCGAGACGCAGCAGACGCTGCTGCTCAACGGCCTGCGCGACCGGATCGTGGTCCAGACGGACGGCCAGCTGAAGACCGGCCGTGACGTGGTCATCGCCGCGCTGCTCGGCGCCGAGGAGTTCGGTTTCGCGACCGCTCCGCTGGTCGTCTCCGGCTGCGTGATGATGCGCGTCTGCCACCTGGACACCTGCCCGGTCGGCATCGCCACCCAGAACCCGACCCTGCGCGACCGCTTCAACGGCAAGGCCGAGTACGTGGTGAACTTCTTCCAGTTCATCGCCGAGGAGGTCCGCGAGATCCTCGCCGAGCTGGGCTTCCGCTCCATCGAGGAGGCCGTCGGCCACGCCGAGGCGCTCGACGTCGCCCGTGCCGTCGACCACTGGAAGGCGCAGGGCCTGAACCTGGAGCCGCTGTTCCACGTGCCGGCGCTGCCCGAGGGCGCGGTGCGCCACCAGGTCGTCGAGCAGGACCACGGCCTGGAGAAGGCCCTGGACAACGAGCTGATCAAGCTGGCCGCGGACGCGCTCGCCGCCTCGGACGCCACCGAGGCACAGCCGGTGCGCGCCCAGGTCGCCATCCGCAACATCAACCGCACGGTCGGCACCATGCTCGGCCACGAGGTGACGAAGAAGTTCGGTGGCGCGGGCCTGCCCGACGACACCATCGACATCACCTTCACCGGCTCCGCCGGCCAGTCCTTCGGCGCGTTCCTGCCGCGCGGCGTCACGCTGCGCCTGGAGGGCGACGCCAACGACTACGTCGGCAAGGGCCTCTCCGGCGGCCGCGTCGTCGTCCGCCCGGACCGTGCGGCCGACCACCTCGCCGAGTACTCGACCATCGCGGGCAACACCATCGCCTACGGCGCCACCGGCGGCGAGCTGTTCCTGCGCGGCCGTACCGGTGAGCGGTTCTGCGTCCGCAACTCCGGCGCGCTGGTCGTCTCCGAGGGCGTCGGCGACCACGGCTGCGAGTACATGACCGGCGGTCGCGCGGTGGTCCTCGGCCAGACCGGCCGCAACTTCGCGGCGGGCATGTCCGGCGGCATCGCGTACGTCATCGACCTCGACCGCGACAACGTCAACGTCGGCAATGTCGGCGCGGTCGAGACGCTGGACGACTCGGACAAGCAGTGGCTGCACGACGTGGTGCGCCGCCACGCCGAGGAGACCGGCTCGACGGTCGCCGAGAAGCTGCTGGCCGACTGGGACACGGCCGTGGCGCGGTTCAGCAAGATCATCCCCAGCACCTACAAGGCAGTGCTCGCCGCCAAGGACGCCGCCGAGCGAGCCGGTCTCTCCGAGACCGAGATCACCGAGAAGATGATGGAGGCGGCGATCAATGGCTGACCCGAAGGGCTTCCTGAACCACGGCCGTGAGGTCGCCAAGACCCGCCCCGTCACCGAGCGCGTCAAGGACTGGAACGAGGTCTACGTCCCCGGCTCCCTGCTGCCGATCATCAGCAAGCAGGCCAGCCGGTGCATGGACTGCGGCATCCCGTTCTGCCACAACGGCTGTCCGCTGGGGAACCTGATCCCCGAGTGGAACGACTACGCCTACCGCGAGGACTGGGCGGCCGCCCAGGAGCGCCTGCACGCGACCAACAACTTCCCGGAGTTCACCGGTCGCCTCTGCCCGGCCCCCTGCGAGTCGGCGTGTGTGCTCGGCATCAACCAGGCGCCGGTCACCATCAAGAACGTCGAGGTCTCGATCATCGACAAGGCGTGGGAGACCGGGGACGTCGCTCCGCAGATCCCCGAGCGCCTGTCCGGCAAGACCGTCGCCGTCATCGGCTCGGGCCCGGCGGGCCTCGCCGCCGCCCAGCAGCTGACTCGGGCCGGCCACACGGTCGCCGTCTACGAGCGCGCGGACCGCGTCGGAGGCCTCCTCCGGTACGGCATCCCCGAGTTCAAGATGGAGAAGCGGCACATCAACCGCCGCATCGAGCAGATGCGCGCGGAGGGCACCCGCTTCCGCACCGGCATCGAGATCGGCCGCGACCTCAAGGCGACCGACCTGAAGAAGCGGTACGACGCGATCGTGATCGCCGCCGGCGCCACGACCGCCCGTGACCTGCCGGTGCCGGGCCGCGAGCTCCAGGGCATCCACCAGGCGATGGAGTACCTGCCGCTGGCCAACAAGGTGCAGGAGGGCGACTACGTCACCGCGCCGATCTCGGCCGAGGGCAAGCACGTCGTCGTCATCGGCGGTGGCGACACCGGCGCCGACTGCGTGGGGACCGCCCACCGCCAGGGCGCGGCCTCCGTCACCCAGCTGGAGATCATGCCCCGCCCGAACGACGAGCGGCACCCGACCAGCCAGCCCTGGCCGACCTTCCCGATGCTCTACAAGGTCACCTCGGCGCACGAGGAGGGCGGCGAGCGGGTCTACTCCGTCTCGACGACCCACTTCGAGGGCGACGAGGACGGCAACGTGCAGTGGCTGCACCTGACCGAGGTCGAGTTCGTCGACGGCAGGCTGACCCCGAAGCCGGGCACCGAGCGCAAGATCCCGGCCCAGTTGGTCACCCTCGCCATGGGCTTCACCGGCACCGACCGGGAGAACGGTCTGGTGGAGCAGTTCGGCCTGGAGCTGGACGAGCGCGGTAACATCGCTCGCGACGCCGACTTCCAGACCAACGTGCCGGGTGTGTTCGTCGCCGGTGACGCCGGCCGGGGCCAGTCCCTCATCGTGTGGGCGATCGCGGAGGGCCGCTCGGCCGCCCGCGGTGTCGACCGGCACCTGACCGGAGCCAGCGACCTGCCGGCCCCGATCCGCCCGACGGACCGCTCGCTGATGGTCTGACGGCTGCGCAGAAGAACGTCCCGTACAAAGGCGTACGGAACACTGGTGGCGCCTGCCCCACAGTCCCCGACCGGACGTGGGCAGGCGTCGCCGCCTTTTCAGCGTGAACTCGCCTTCAGCCCCTCGAACTTCACGGTCGCGTCCTCGGTGTAGGCGCCCACCCTGCCCTCGTTGTAAGGCCGTTCGTCGTCGACGAAGGTCACCAGGTGCCTGCCGCCCACCTCGACGGCGAGGTTCCCGCCGTTCTGCTCCACCCGGACCGTGTACCAGGCGCCCACCGGGTACACCGTCCGCCCGGTCGCCAGGAAGCGCTGGCCTCCCGGATAGGCCGGATCCCGCTTCCCCAGCTCCCAGCCGTTCGGCTTGAGGGTGATGTAGTAGAAGTGCTCCGGATCGGTGTACGCCCAGACCAGCCACGGCACTTCCCACGGGTTCGGGTCGGGATCGCGCAGCTGCCGCACCGTCCGCATCCGCGCCTCGTACCGCACGTCCGTGTACGAGGCGGTGCTCACCACGAGGCCCGCGTGTGTGGTGCCGGGGTCCTCCGCGGCCCTGGGGGAGAGCGACAGGGAGTCGTCGTCGCCCACGTTGGTGCCGTGGCCGTTGAACACCGAGAGCCAGCGGCCGTGGACCGTGCCGTCGATCCAGGGCTTGGGCGGCGGTGCGGCCTCGCCCCGGCACTGGGTCAGGGCGACCGCCAGGAGCGCGGTCAGCGTGAGCGCCAGTGCCAGGGTGGTGAGCAGACGACCCCTGCGCCCCTGCGGGATCGGCGGGATCCGGCGGCGGGGGCGCAGGAGCGATGACGTCATGCCGCAGAGTATGGCCCGGACGCGGTGAGGCCGACCGGAACTTCGGCGGCGAAGTCCTCGGCCAGTTGGGCGAGTACACGCCCGGCGGCCCGTCCGTCCCCGAACGGGTTGCCCGCGGTCGCCATCCGCCGGTACTCCAGCGGATCGTCCAGCAGCCGCTCGGCCCAGGTCACGATGGCGTCCGGGTCCGTGCCGATCAGCCGGGCCGCGCCGGCCTCGACCGCCTCCGGGCGCTCGGTGGTCGTACGCAGCACCAGCGCGGGCTTGCTCAGGCTCGGGGCCTCCTCCTGGATGCCGCCGGAGTCGGTGAGCACCAGGTCGCACTCGGCCAGCGTGGCCGCGAAGTCCAGGTAGTCGAGCGGTTCGACGAGCGAGATACCGGTGTGGCCGTCGAGTTCGGGCAGCAGTGCGTCCCGTACGGCGGGGCTCTTGTGCAGCGGCAGCACGATCTCCACGTCCCCGCGCCCGGCGAGCCGGGCGAGCGCACGGCCCATGCCGCGCATCCGCTCGCCCTGGTTCTCCCGGCGGTGCAGGGTCACCAGGACCCGCCGGGCGCCGGTGCGGAACGCCGAGGTGCCGGTGCCCTCGGCCAGCACCCACAGCAGGTTGTCGATGACGGTGTTGCCGGTGGTGAACACCTGCTCCGCCGGGACACCCTCGTCGGTCAGATGCCGTGCCGCGCGCGAGGTCGGAGCGAAGTGCCAGCGGGCCATACGTCCGATCAGGCTGCGGTTCAGCTCCTCCGGGAACGGGTTGTCGATGACCCCGGTGCGCAGCCCCGCCTCGACGTGGGCGACCGGGATCTTCTCGTAGAACGCGGCCAGGGCGCCGGCCAGCGCCGTCGTGGTGTCCCCCTGCACCACGACCAGGTCCGGCCGCTGCTCCCGCATGGCCTCGCCCAGCTCGCCGACCAGTCGGGCGGTCAGCTCGGACAGCTGCTGCCGGCTGCGCATCACGTCGAGCGCGACCCGTACGTCGACGCAGAGCAGG
Organism: Streptomyces sp. NPDC001816; assembly: GCF_042892235.1. Classification (NCBI taxonomy): domain Bacteria; kingdom Bacillati; phylum Actinomycetota; class Actinomycetes; order Kitasatosporales; family Streptomycetaceae; genus Streptomyces; species Streptomyces sp. NPDC001816. The sequence goes on along the minus strand of NZ_JBIATY010000011.1, from coordinate 24,892 downwards.
CCGAGCATCTGGTGGAGCATCTCGCGGTGCTGGCCGGTGGTGACGACGATCGGCTCGAACTGCTCGCTGTCGGCCATGGCCCGCGCCACCGGCGCCAGCTTGATCGCTTCCGGCCGGGTGCCCAGCACCAGCATGGCGCGTACGGGCAGGGTTGACGGAGGTGTGGACATGGAAGGCCCCCCTAGGGCATGCGCGATCGTCGCAGGACCGCGCAAGGTGTGAGCGGTGCGGAGATGAGAGACGCGACGAGAGAAGAGATGAGAGAAGAGATGAGAGACGCGCGGCGGGAAGGCCGCGGGAGAGGGACGGTGGCCCTCAGGTGCGCGCGGTCTTCAGCCAGGTCTGCTTGCCGGTGAGCATCCGCCAGAACCCCCACCAGCCGGCGAAGAACCAGATGTAGCCGTAGAAGACGAAGACATGGGCGAGGAGCACACAGCGCACCAGCCCGAGCTGCCGCTCACGCTTGAAGTAGACGTAGCCGTACGTGTAGGCGGCCGTGAACGAGAGGACGTACGGCCCGAGCAGCCACATCGGTGACACGAGCGCGTGGCCCACCTGGACGGAGGCCATCACGGTGGCACCCAGGGCGACCAGGAAGGAGAGCGGCAGCAGCGAGGTGAGCAGGATCAGGACCGGGCTCGACAGGTGGTAGAGCATGTCCAGCGCCGGCCGGGTCGGCACGTCCCTGAGGATGAGCGGGACGAGACCGGCGGACTGCAGATGACCCTGGAACCAGCGGGATCGCTGCCGGACCAGGCGGCGCAGGCTGAGCACGGCCTGCTGGGACACCGCAGCGGTGGTGCAGTGCATGTTGGTCCAGCCCTTGGCGATCAGGCGTACCCCGAGGTCGAGGTCCTCGGTGAGGCTGTCGCTCCACGGGCCGTTCCCGTCCAGCGTGTTGAGCGCCGACAGCCGCATGAACTGCCCGTTGCCGCCCATGCCCACGCTGCCGATGAAGCGCCGGGCGCTCTGGAACACGTCGCCGTACACGACGAACTCCATGTCCTGCATGCGGGCGAGCAGCCCCAGGTGCCGGTTGTACATACGGACGCAGACCTGAACCGCGCCCGTACGCGGGTCGTCGAAGTACGGGTCGACGGACTGCACGACGTGCGGGTCGAGCCGCCCGTCCGCGTCGACCACGCACAGCACGACGTCCGCCGGGTCGTGCCCGGCGAGCAGACCGGACTCCCTGAGGTGCCGCACCCCGTCGTTGAGGGCGGCGCCCTTGCCCCGGCGTGCGTTCGGCGGAGTGCGCCGGTGCAGCCGGACCAGGTTCGGGTCGGCAGCCAGTGCGATTTCACTGGTGCGATCGTCGGAGCCGTCGTCTATGACCAGGGCCATGAAATTCCTGGCGGGTAACGAAGTGATGCGCGCAAGGCTTTCTGCGAGAACTTTCTCCTCGTTCAGACACGCCAGCAGGAATACGTAGAAACGTTCTCTCCGGTCTGTCCTGGAGCGCCGAATTCTGCGTCGGGAGAGAAGGAAAAGACTGGTGTTGTAGCAGCCGGCCATCACGATCAGAGTGATGCTCGACCAAAGGAGCAGCTCAATGATCACGGCTGCCCCCGGTGTGGGCCCGCATCCGCTGTCCCTGACGTCGCAGATGTATCCGGGCCAGCAGTATCAGGCACGCCGTCAGGCAGTAGAACAGAAATCCGGCCCCGGCTACCGCTTGTAGTGCCTTGGCTAAAGGTAGTCCGGGTATTGCTTCCGGTGCGGCCATCGCGCCTGCCAAGGGCAGCAGTGCTCCCAGGGCGGGTCGTCCGTACATTGTCCCCCCATATTCGGTGCGCATCCCCAATGCGCGAGGCGAACTTAGCAGACCTTCCGGGACCGAGAAGGACATTTGACAGTCATCGAGGTGACCAGAAGAATCTGGTCTTCCTAACGCCAAATGCTTCGTCAATCATTTGGCAAAGTGGGGGGAAGATCGTGAGACGAGTGATCCCGTCTCGGAGGCGGGCACGCAGCCGAATTTCCGTCGTTCTACTACTCGTCGCCGCTCTGCTGAGCGGCACGTTCATGGCCACCAACGCCCAGGCCGCCGGGGGGCAGCACCACAGGGGCGAGGCCGCCGGCACCAGGTCCGGACTCAACCGGGTCGACCTCAAGGGCTGGGCGAAGGCCCAGCTCAGGGCCGACCAGACGCGGCGCACCCGGCCGCACCCCAAGACCACCCCGACCACCCGCGCGGCCGCGGCCGCCGTCCCGGTCCGCACCGCGGCCAAGGCGACCACCGCGACCCGGCAGAAGGCCCTGCTCGCCCCTGCCGACGCGGCCGCGGACGCCACTCAGCCCGCACTCGTCCTCTACGACACGGCGGGCCCCTACGGGCAGCTGGGCGAGCTGTACGCGATGGCCACGGCCAACCTCGCCGGCCACTTCGGCACGGTGACGGCCAAGCCGGTCCAGCAGTACACCGCCGGAATGATCGACTCGTACTCGGCCGTGATCTACATCGGCTCGACGTACTACGGCGGCACCATCCCGGACGCCGTCCCGGCCGCCTTCTACGCCGACGCGTCGGCGAGCACCAAGCCGGTGATCTGGATGGGCGCCAACATCTGGAACATGGCGGGGGCGGTGGGCGTAGCCCAGTTCACGCAGAAGTACGGCTGGGACCCGACGACGTCGTACTACGAGGACGGCGGTTCGATCGGCAACGTCACACAGGTGACGTACCGCGGCCAGACGCTGACCCGCACCATCCCGGCCGGGCAGGACGGCGGCGTGCTGCGCCCCAACGTCCTGACGGGGCCCGGGTATCCGGCCGTCACCCGGCTCGCGGAGGGCCTGGACAGCTCGAACGGGCACACCTTCGGCTGGGCGGTCCGCTCGTCCAACCTCACCTACATCGGTGAGATCCCGTTCGCCTACGTCTCCGAGACCGACCGCGTCATCGCCTTCGAGGACCTGCTCTTCGACGCCCTCGCCCCGGCCACCACCGAGCGGCACCGGGCGATGGTGCGCCTGGAGGACATCAGCCCCGACGCGGATCCCGACGATCTGCGGGCGATGGCCGACTACCTCTACTCGCAGAACATCCCGTACGGCATCAACGTGATCCCCGTCTACAAGGACCCGGGCGGCACCTACAACAACGGTGTCCCGCAGACGATCACGCTTGCCCAGCGCCCGCAGGTGGTCAGCGCGCTGAAGTACATGCTGGCCAGGGGCGCGGTCCTGATGGACCACGGCTACACCCACCAGTACGGCAACGTCGCCAACCCCTACAACGGCGTCACCGGCGACGACTTCGAGTTCTACCGGGCGCACGTCGACTCCGCGAACAACGTCGTCTACGACGGCCCGGTCGCCGAGGACTCCAGCCTCTGGGCGCAGACCCGGGTCACCAGCGCGCTCGCCCAGTTCGCCCTGGCGGGCCTGCCCAGGCCGACGCTGTGGACCACCCCGCACTACGCGGGCTCCGCGGCCGACTACAAGGTCTTCAGCGCCAACTTCTCGGCGCGTCTTGAGCGTTCGCTCTACTTCGCCGGGACGCTGAGCGGGGCTCCGTCCGACCCGAACCGGTTCATCGGCCAGTTCTTCCCGTACGTCGTGAAGGACGTCTACGGCACCAAGGTGCTGCCCGAGAACATCGGCAACTACGAGACGGAGGCGTACAACAACCACCCGGCGCGCCTGCCCGCCGACCTCATCGCCTCGGCGAAGGCCAACCTGGCGGTGCGCGACGGAGTGGCGAGCTTCTTCTACCACCCGTACTACCCGGTGCAGCCGTTGAAGGACACGATCGACGGCATCAGGGCACTCGGCTACACCTTCGTCAGCCCGGCGGCGCTGTGACGGCGCCCGCCCCCAGGAGGAGGACCGTCGCCGTCATGGCGGCGGTCCTCCTCGCCGCCGGCGGCTGCGTGTCCACCGGGCCGGGCCGCGGGTCCGGCCACGGCAGCACGCACGCCTCCCGCCCGGAGACCGGGACCACCACCATGCGCGGCATCACCCTGCCCTCGTGGAACCGCACCGACTACGACAGCCCGGCCGCACCCCGCTATCTGCGCGGCATCAAGGCCACCGGGGCCCGCTGGGTCACCTTCACCCCGACCTGGTACCAGAAGCGGGTCACCGACTCCGGCCCGCACACCACGGAGGAGACCGCGAGCGACGCGAGCCTGCGCAGGATCGTCGAGCGCGCCCACGCGGCCGGCCTCAACGTGATGATCAAACCGCATGTGGACCTGCCCGGCGACCAGGACCGCGCCGAGATCCGCCCCCGCGACCGGTCCGCCTGGTTCGCCGTCTACCGCCGCTTCATCACCCACTACGCGGACATCGCCGCCGACACCGGAGCCGAACAGCTCGCGGTCGGCACCGAACTCGCCGGGGTCTCCGGCGACACCGCCGCCTGGACCAAGGTGATCAAGGCGGTCCGCGCCCACTACGACGGCCCGCTGACCTACGCCGCCAACTACGACGAGTACCAGCACATCCACTTCTGGCAGGACCTCGACCTCATCGGCATCGACGCCTACTGGCCGCTCGCCGAGAAGCCCACCACCGATCCCGCCCTGCTGAACCGCGCCTGGGCCCCGATCCGGCAGAAGCTCGCCGCGTACTCCGCACGGCAGCACCGCCGGATCCTGTTCACCGAGGCCGGCTACGTCAGCCAGCGCGGCTCCACCACCGCCCCGTACTCCTGGACCGTCAGCACGCACCCGGCCGACGCCGAACAGGCCGCCGCCTACCGGGCGCTCCTCGACTCCTTCGAGGGCCGCCCGTGGTGGGCCGGGGTCTGCTGGTGGATGTGGGACGACTGGCCGGGCAGCGGCGAGACCCCGGCACACCTGGCGTACACCCCGCACGGCAAACCCGCGGAGGAGGTGCTGCGCCGCAAGTGGGCCGGCTGACGCCGGCGGCGGACGTCGAGGAAGATGTCGAGCCCGTCGAGCTTGGCGCGGCGGATGACGGTGGAGTTCTCGGCGCCGGCCACGATCTGCTGCGCCGGCTCCTTCTCGGCGGCGCGGCCAGGCCCGGCGGGGCGTCGGCGACGGCCTCCGCGTCCCGCCCGACCCGGCCCGCCCCTCGGCCTCCCGGGAAGCCGTGGCGTGCTTGCCCTCCGGGGAGCGGGACCGGTCGCGGCCGGCGGCGTACTCCGCCGCCGCGACGACCACCGGCACGGCCGCGAGCAGCAGGGTTCCCGCTCGCCTTACGCGGCCGCGCCGCCCGTGAGATCCGCGGCCTTGACCCAGGCGAGGACCAGCAGCAGCGCCAGCAGAGCCACGCACGCGCCCGCCTGGATCAGGACACGGCGGTTGCCCCGGGGCGCGTACGCGTACGCCAGCGTCACCGCCCCGCCCGCCAGCAGGCCCCCGAGGTGACCCTGCCAGGAGGTCACCCACGCGGAGATCACCAGCCACAGCAGCAGACCGCCCATGTACTGGTTGACCGCACGCATGTCGTAGCCGAGGCGACGGCCCATGACGTAGTACGCGGCGCCCAGCCCGAAGATGGCGCCGGAGGCGCCGACCGTGGGGGTCTCGGGGGCGATCAGCAGCACCAGGACCGAGCCGCCGAGCGCCGACAGCAGGTACAGGGCGAGATAGCGCACCCGGCCCAGCTGGGCCTCGACCACCCGGCCGACGTTCCACAGCGCCAGCATGTTCATCAGGATGTGCGCGATGCCGAACGTGCCCTCGCCGGGCGTCAGGTGCAGGAACGCTCCGGTCAGCAGCCGGTACCACTCGCCGTGGGCGACGCCCTCCGGGTAGTAACCAGCCGGCACGGTGCCCAGCATGGCGAACCGGTCCTCGACCGAGGGCCGCGCCAACTCGGCCAGATAGGCAAGCACGTTGAGCCCGATCAGCACGTATGTCACCAGCGGCACCGCGCTGATCCGGCCGCCGAACGCGGTGCGCGCCTGCCGGATCGAGCGTGCGCCCTCCTTCACGCACTCCACGCACTGATGACCGACCGCGGCCTCCCGCATGCAGGACGGGCAGATGTGGCGGTCGCAGCGCGTGCAGCGGACGTGGGACTCCACCTTGGGGTGACGAAAGCAGGTGGTGACGGCGGACTCGGCGGTCACGGCCGGCTCCTCTGAGGAAAGGTTCGGGACAGGGCGAGCCGGTGGGGACGGCGGCGAACAAAATAGCGAACTGAAGTGACGGGAGCGACAGCTGGGGCCTCTGATCCCTTAGGCTCGGTTTCCCGCACAGCCAAGGGGGGAACCATGGCCGCCATCAGCTTGCGCAAGGTGGAGGAGACCGCGCCCGCGCTCGTCGAGCCGTACCGCTCGGCTGGCGTCTGCCTGCGCAAACACGGCCTGGACGGGCTGCGGGCCGCCGTGTACCTGGTGGTCGACTACTCGGGCTCGATGAAGCCGTACTACAAGGACGGCAGCGTGCAGGCGCTCGCCGACCGGGTGCTGGGCCTGTCCGCGCACCTGGACGACGACGGCCGGGTGCCCGTGGTGTTCTTCTCCACGGACGTCGACGCGGTCACCGACATCGCCCTCGACGGCCACGAGGGCCGCATCGAACGGATCGCTGCCGGGCTCGGGCACATGGGCAAGACCAGCTACCACCTGGCGATGGACGCCGTCATCGACCACTACATGGACAGTGGCGCCACCGACCCCGCGCTGGTCGTCTTCCAGACCGACGGCGGCCCGATCAACAAGCTCGCCGCGGAGCGCTACCTGTGCAAGGCGGCGAAGCTGCCGCTGTTCTGGCAGTTCGTCGGCTTCGGCGACCCGGACAGCCGCCAGTTCGAGTTCCTGCGCAAACTGGACGAGCTGGCGGTCCCCGGCAAGCGTCCCGTGGACAACGCCGGCTTCTTCCACGCGGGCCAGGATCCCCGGAAGGTCTCCGACGCCGAGCTGTACGACCGTCTCGTCGCCGAGTTCCCCCAGTGGCTCGCGGCCGCACGCGCCGCGGGCATCGCGCGGCCTGCCTGAGCCGAGCGCCGGCCGGCCCCGGCCGCTCAGCCGGCGTCCTCGAGCACCACGTCCCTGCACCCGTCGGGCGTGCCCCACGCGGTGCGCAGGGCACGGGCCTTGGTCAGCCACAGGGACAGGTCGTACTCCGCCGTGTACCCGATCGCGCCGTGCAGCTGGAGTGCCGTGCGGGCGGTGGCGTAGGCCGCCTCGCAGGCCTTCAGCTTGGCGGCCGCGACGTCCGCGGGGCGCAGGGACACCGCCGCTCCGAAGATCAGGGGCCGGGCGAACTCCAGGGCGATCTTCGCGTCGGCGAGGCGGTGCTTGACGGCCTGGAACGAGCCGATGGGGACACCGAACTGCGTGCGCTGCCGGACGTGCGCGACCGTCCGGTCGAGCAGGGCGAGTCCCACGCCGAGGGCCTGGGCGGCGATGGCCAGGCGCGCCCAGGTGAGGGCGCGGGTGTCCGGCGGGCCGGGGGACAGGAGTTCACCGCCGGGGGCCAGCGGGGTCAGCCGGCGGGCCGGGTCGAGGGAGGGGCGGACCGGGCCGGGACCTGGCGACAGGTGCAGTCCTTCCGCGGCCGGGACGAGGTGGAGGGCGGCCGCGTCACCGTCGAGGGCGTACCCGGTGGGCGCCGCCACGGTGGCGATGATCTCGCCCGCCGCGAGCCCGGGCAGGAACCGCTTGGCCGGCCCGTCCGCACCGAGCAGTACGGCCGCGGCGACCGTCTCCACCAGCGGCCCGGGCACCGCGTGTCTGCCCAACTCCACGAACGCGACGGTCAGTTCCACCGGGTGCGGCCCCAGCCCCCCGTACTCCTCGGGCACGGCGAGACCGAACACCCCCGCCTCCGCTATACGACGCCACAGCGCGCGGCCGCCCGCATGGTCGCCACGGCTCCAGTCCCGGACCACCGCCGGGGTGTCCGCCGCCGTCAGCATGGCGTGCAAGGAGTCGGCGAAGGCACGCTGCTCGGTGTCGAGGAGGAAGCGCATCAGCGGCGTCCCTTCGGCAGGCCGAGCAGGCGCTCGGCGACGATGTCGCGCTGGATCTCGTTGGTCCCCGCGTAGAGGGGACCGGCCAGCGAGAAGACGTACCCCTCCGCCCAGTCCGTGTCCGCCGACTCGCCCTCCTCGCCGAGGAGATCGAGCGCCGTCTCGTGCAGGGCCAGGTCGTACTCGGACCAGAACACCTTGTTCATGCTGGACTCCGGGCCGAGCACGGCGCCCTCCAGGAAGCGGGCGGCGGCCGCGTAGGTGAACAGCTGGTAGGCGCGGGCGCCGATCAGGGCGTCCGCCACCCGCTCACGTGCCTGTTCCGGGCGGCCCTGCGCCCTCCACAGCTCCAGCAGCCGGGCGGCGGAGGCGAGGAAGCGGCCGGGTGAGCGCAGGGTGAGGCCGCGTTCGTTGCCCGCCGTGGACATCGCGATCCGCCAGCCGTGGCCGGGCTCGCCGATCACGTCCTCGTCCGGCACGAACACCTCGTCAAGGAACAGCTCCGCGAAGGCCGGCTTCCCGTCCAGGCGGCCGATCGGGCGGACGGTGACCCCGGAGGCCCGCAGGTCGAACATCAGATACGTGAGCCCCTGGTGCGGCTTCGGGGCCTCGGGGTCGCTGCGGAACAGGCCGAAGGCCCGGTCGGCGAAGGCCGCCCGCGAGGACCAGGTCTTCTGGCCGATCAGCAGCCAGCCGCCGTCCGTCCGTACCGCCCTGGAGGTGAGCGAGGCCAGGTCGGAGCCCGCCTCCGGCTCGGACCAGGCCTGCGCCCAGACCACCTCGGCGGAGGCCATCGGCGGCAGCACGCGCGCGCGTTGCTCCTCCGTGCCGTGGTCGAACAGGGTCGGTGCGAGCAGGCTGATCCCGTTCTGGCCGACCCGGCCCGGCGCGCCCGCCGCCCAGTACTCCTCCTCGAACACCAGCCACCTGAAGAGGCCGGCCGCACGGCCACCGTACTGCTCGGGCCAGGACACCACCGACCAGCGGTCCGCGGCCAGTTCGGCCTCCCAGGCGCGGTGCGCCGCGAAGCCCTCCGCGGTCTCCAGGGAGGGGAGCGGGGTGCGCGGCACGTGTGCCGCCAGCCAGGCGCGGGCCTCGGCGCGGAACTCCTCGTCGGCCGGAGCGTGGGTCAGGTCCACGGTCGCCGTCACCGTCCTTCCCTAACAAGTGTTTGGTAGGTTAGCGTGGCCCTATGACAGGCGTCGAGAGTCCGGCGTACGAGCCCGGGCACGGGCTGCTGAAGGGGCGCACCGCCGTCGTCACCGCTGCGGCCGGCGCGGGGATCGGCGGGGCCACCGCGCGCCGCTTCCTGGAGGAGGGCGCCCGGGTGCTGATCAGCGACGCGCACACGCGCCGCCTGAAGGAGCACGAGGCCCGCCTCGGCCGGGAGTTCCCCGGCGCGGTGGCCGCGGTGCCCTGCGACGTCACCGACGAGTCCCAGGTGGGCGCACTCTTCGAGGCAGCCGTACGGGAGCACGGAAAGCTCGACATCGTGGTCAACAACGCGGGCCTCGGCGGCACCTCGGACCTCGTCGACATGACCGACGAACAGTGGTCCCGCGTCCTCGACGTCACGCTGAACGGCACCTTCCGCTGCACCCGGGCGGCCCTGCGCGCGATGCGGGACACCGGCGGCGGGGTGATCGTCAACAACGCCTCCGTCGTCGGCTGGCGCGCCCAGGCCGGCCAGGCCCACTACGCCGCCGCCAAGGCCGGCGTGATGGCGCTGACCCGGTGCGCGGCGATCGAGGCGGCCGCCTACGGGGTGCGGGTCAACGCGGTGGCACCCAGCCTCGCCATGCATCCGCACCTGGTGAAGGTCACCTCCGCCGAACTGCTCCGGGAACTGACCGCACGGGAGGCCTTCGGGCGGTACGCCGAGCCCTGGGAGGTGGCCAACGTGATCGTGTTCCTGGCCTCCGGCTACTCCTCGTACCTGACCGGCGAGGTCGTCGCCGTCAGCAGCCAGCATCCCTGACGACGGGCAGACCACAATGGGTTCGTGCCGACCAAGAAGAAGCCCCAGGTGACCGCCCCGAAGAAGCCCACGGCCGCCGCCACGAGGAAGCCCGCGGCTGCCGCCGCTCAGGACCGCCGCCACGAACTCCTCGGCACCGCCGCCGAGGTCTTCGCCGAGCAGGGCTACAACGCCACCACCGTCCGCACCATCGCCGACCACGCGGGAATGCTCGCGGGCAGCCTCTACTACCACTTCGACTCCAAGGAGTCGATGCTGGAGGAGATCCTGCGGACCTTCCTGGACGAGCTGTGGGACGGCTACGACACCGTCCTGGCCTCCGGGCTCGGGCCCCGCGAGACCCTGGAGGCCCTGGTCACCGAGTCCTTCCGGGAGATCGACCGGCACCGCGCCGCCGTCGCGATCTACCAGAAGGAGAGCAAGCAGCTCGTCGCGCAGGACCGCTTCGCCTTCCTCGCCGACTCGCAGCGCCGGTTCGAGAAGGCATGGCTGTCCACGCTCGAACGCGGAGTCGCCGAGCGCGTCTTCCGCGCCGACCTGGACGTCCGGCTCACCTACCGGTTCGTCCGGGACACGGTGTGGGTCGCCGCGTCCTGGTACCGGCCCGGCGGACAGCACAGCCCGGAGGAGATCGCCCGTCAGTACCTGTCGATGGTGCTGGACGGGATCGCCGTACGCGAATGACATCACGCTCAACACCCCTTTCCTGTGAGGGAGTCGCCATGGCCGAGGCCTACATAGTCGAAGCGGTCCGCACGCCCGTCGGGCGGCGCGGGGGAGGGCTCAGCGGGGTCCACCCGGCCGACCTGGGCGCCCATGTGCTCAAGGCGCTCGTGGAACGGTCCGGGATCGACCCGGTCGCCGTGGAGGACGTCGTCTTCGGCTGCCTGGACGCGGTGGGACCGCAGGCCGGGGACATCGCCCGCACCTGCTGGCTGGCCGCAGGGCTGCCCGAGGAGGTGCCGGGCGTCACCGTCGACCGGCAGTGCGGTTCCTCCCAGCAGGCCGTGCACTTCGCCGCGCAGGCCGTGCTCTCCGGCACCCAGGACCTGGTGGTCGCGGGCGGGGTGCAGAACATGTCCCAGATCCCCATTGCCTTCGCCTCCCGGCAGGCCGCCGACCCCCTCGGCCTGACCGACGGACCCTTCCTCGGCAGCACCGGCTGGCGCGCCCGCTACAGCGACCAGCCCGTCAACCAGTTCGCCGGCGCCGAGATGATCGCCGCCAAGTGGGGCATCAGCCGCGCCGACCAGGAGGAGTTCGCCCTGCGCTCGCACCGGCGGGCGGTCTGGGCCATCGACACCGGCCGCTTCGAGCGCGAGACCGTCCCCTACGGCCAGGTCACCGTCGACGAGGGCCCGCGCCGGGACACCTCCCTGGACAAGATGGCCACCCTCAAGCCCGTCCTCGACGGCGGCACCATCACCGCGGCCTGCTCCTCCCAGGTCTCCGACGGAGCCGCGGCCATGCTGCTCGCCTCCGAGCGGGCGGTACGGGAACACGGGCTGCGCCCGCGGGCCCGCGTCCACCACCTCTCCGTGCGCGGCGAGGACCCCATCCGCATGCTCTCCGCGCCGATCCCGGCCACCGCCCACGCCCTGAAGAAGACCGGCCTGACCATCGACGCCATCGACCTCGTGGAGATCAACGAGGCCTTCGCCCCCGTCGTGCTCGCCTGGCTCAAGGAGACCGGCGCCGACCCGGAGAAGGTCAACGTCAACGGCGGCGCCATCGCCCTCGGCCACCCGCTCGGCGCCACCGGCGTCCGGCTGATGACGACCCTGCTGCACGAACTGGAGCGCACCGGCGGCCGGTTCGGCCTCCAAACCATGTGCGAGGGCGGCGGTCAGGCGAACGTGACGATCATCGAACGCCTCTGAGTCTCTCCAGCCCTGCCAGCACCTCCTCGGCCTCCTTCACGATCCGCTCCACCAGCTCCGCGCACGACGGCAGGTCGTCGATCACCCCGGCGACCTGCCCTGAGGCCATCACCCCGAGGTCCGTACGGCCGTCCACCATCGCCGACTTCAGCAGCATCGGCGTGTTCGCGGCCAGCAGCACCTGACTCCAGGACAGCTCCTTGCCGTGTCTGAGGGCCAGGCCGTCCCGGACCAGCTGCCGCCAGGTGAGCCCCGACAGCCGCCGGAAGCCAGAGGCCCGCCGCACCGCGTGGGCGAGAGCCCGTATGCGGCCGGACCGCTCCAGCGCGTCGACCAGGTCGGTGCGCAGCATCCGGTGCGGCAGCCCGTCCACCGCCCGGGTGACCGTCACGTCCCGGACCGTCGCCGCCAGATACCGGGCCTTCACCGCGGTCGGCACCGTCGAGTCCGAGGTGAGCAGGAACCGGGTACCCATCGCCACCCCGGCCGCCCCGTAGGCCAGCGCCGCGACCAGGCCCCGCCCGTCGAAGAAGCCGCCCGCCGCCACCACCGGTATCCGCACCGCGTCCACCACCTGCGGCAGCAGCACGGTCGACGCCACCTCGCCGGTGTGCCCGCCGCCCTCGCCGCCCTGCACGATCACCGCGTCCGCACCCCACGCGGCCACCTTCTCGGCGTGCCGCCGCGCCCCGACGGACGGGACGACCACCACACCTGCCTCCTTGAGCCGGGTGATCAGCTCGGGGGAGGGAGCCAGGGCGAAGGAGGCCACCCGGACGTGCTCGTCCAGCATGATCTGCACCCGGTCGGCCGCATCGGCCGCGTCCGCCCGCAGGTTCACCCCGAACGGCGCCCGGGTCCGCGACCGGACCTCCCGTATCGCCGCCCGCAGCTGGTCGACGGTCATCGTCGCGGAGGCCAGGATGCCGAGCGCCCCCGCGTTCGCCGCCGCCGAGACCAGCCGGGGGCCGGCCACCCAGCCCATCCCGGTCTGCACGATCGGATGCCGGACCCCGACCAGCCGGGTCAGCGCGGTCTCCATCACCCCCTCGCCGCCTCGGGCACCTCACGCGCGCGGGCCCCCGCCGGATCCAGCACCTCGCGGATCAGCCGCAGCTCCTCCTCGCCGGGGTCCCGGGTGTACGGCACCTCGTCGGGCACGGCGAGCGCGAAGCCCGTCGCCTCCCGCACCTGCTCCACACTCACCCCCGGATGCAGCGAGGCCAGCCGCATCGAGCGGTCGGGGGTGGCGAAGTCGAAGACGCCGAGGTCGGAGACGACCCGGGGGATGCGGTGGAAGCGGGCCGTGCTCCCCAGCTCCGCCGCCCGGTCGTACCCCACCCCGCACACCATGTCCACCCGCTCCACGAACACCCGCCCGGAGTGTCTCGGGATCCAGTAACTCGTCGGATTGTTCAGCGTGTTCAGCGGTGCTCCGCGCACCCCGAGCAGCTGCCGCCGGGGCCGGGTCCAGTCGCCGATGCAGGAGATGTTCTGGTTGCCGTACCGGTCGATCTGGCTCGCGCCCATCATCACGTGCCGGCGTCCGCCCGCCACCAGCGCCAGATGCTGCCGGTAGGGCAGCCAGCCCTCGGGTGTGCCGTCCGGGCGGACCAGCAGCGCCTCCCCGTCGGTGAGCAGCAGGTCCGGCGCGAAGGTGAGCCGGGCCAGCCGCGCGCCCAGCGACGGGATCAGACCCATCGGACTGGCCAGGATCTCCCCGCCGCCCCGCCAGGCCTCGGCGCAGGCGATCACGCAGTACTCGGCGCGGGTGGGCGGGGGAAGAGGGCCGCGGGTGGGCGAGGGAAGGGGGGCTCGGGTGGGCTTCATGCTTCCCGCTCCTTCCGCCACTCCCGCACCGCCGACCGGTACGCCTCCTCGTCCCCGGACAGGAACCGCTCGGCGAACTCCGGCCACGGCGTGGACGCGTACTCCCGCTGGTACTCCTCGTCCCGGCCGTAGTCCGGCGCGCAGGAGGTGAAGTGTGCGCCGTTCGGTGCCTCGACCACACCCGTCACCGTGAGCCGCTTGAGAAGCAGCGACTGCGGGGCCGCCTCCTTCGTCAACTCGGCCGTGTCGACGATCCGTTCGCAGGAGACGTAGGCCTCGTCCGCCGCCTCGCAGAACAGGTCGTCGAAGTAGGGGTCCGGGCCCAGGTACTGCCCGTTGCCGAGCCGGTCGGCGCGGTTGACGTGCACCAGGGCCGCGTCCATCCGCAAGGCCGGCATGGCCACGAACGTCTCCCCGTCCTCGTACGGCGAAGTGACCGTCCTCAGACCCGGGTTGACCCGCATGACGTCCGAGCCGACACCCGCCCGCACCGGCAGGAAGGGCAGCCGGTGGGCGGCCGCGTGCAGCCCCCACATGAACATCCCCTCGTCGACCTCCGTCAGCTCGAAGTCCCCGCGCTCCCGGGCTGCCCGGTAGTGCGGTTCGAGCGGGATGGAGTCGAGCGTGACGAAGGCGGTGACCAGGGTGCGGATCCGGCCGGCCGCGGCCAGCATGCCGATGTCCGGGCCGCCGTACGAGATGACCGTGAGGTCTCCGATCCCGGCTCTCAGCAGGGCCCTGACCAGCGCCATCGGCTTGCGCCGTGAACCCCAGCCGCCGATGCCCAGGGTCATCCCGCTGGACAGCCGGGAGACCACCTCGTCGGCGGTCATCGTCTTGTCGCCCACCTACGCCCCCTCCTTCCCGAACGTGTCGCGGACCCGGTCGGCCAGTCCGCTGAGGTTGGCCTCGAACGTGAAGCCCTGTTCGAAGCGGTAACTGCGGCGCACGTCGACGGGATCGATCCCGTTGATGGCGGCCTTGGCCATGCGCAGCAGCCGTCCGTCCTTGGCGGCGATCTCGTGGGCCAGCTCCAGCGCAGCTGCCTGCAACTGCGCCCGGGGCACCACCCGCCACACCGAGCCGTGCGCGTGCAGCTCGGCGGCGCTCGCCGTGCGCGAGGTGTAGTACAGCGCGCGCATCAGGTGCTGCGGAACCAGCCGGGCCAGATGCGTGGCGGCACCCAGCGCGCCCCGGTCCAGCTCCGGCAGCCCGAAGGAGGCGTCGTCGCTCGCCACGATCGCGTCCGCGTTCCCCACCAGGCCTATCCCGCCGCCCAGACAGAACCCGTGCACCGCCGCTATCACTGGCGTCTCGCACTCGTACACCGCCGCGAAGGCCTCCGCGCAGCCCTGGTTGGCGCCGATCAGTGCCTCCTGACCCGCCGCCTGTATCTCCTTGATGTCCACGCCCGCGTTGAAACCGCGCCCCTCGGCGGCCAGCACCACGCACCGCACCCCGGGGTCACGGCCCGCAGCGCGCACGGCCTCGGCCAGGGCGAACCAGCCGCTCACCGGCAGCGCGTTCACCGGCGGGAAGTCGACCGTGACTACGGAAATCCCCTTTTCCGGGACCGACATGGAGACACCCATGGACGCATCAGCTACCTTCGCACTCAACGCCTTTCCACCAAACATTTGTTAGGTGTGAGGCTTCGAAGCTAGCAGTCGGCGAAGACGAGCGGGAGAGCCTGTGGAAAACTCCGCGGCAGGGCCTGTGGACAACTCGCTGCGCGGCAGGACCGTCGTCGTCACCGGCGGCACCCGGGGCGTCGGGGCGGGCATCGCGCAGGCCTTCGCCCGGGCCGGTGCCCAGGTACTGGCCTGCGCCCGGCGTCCGCCCGAACAGCCCCTCGAAGGCGTGGAGTTCGCCCCCCTCGACCTGCGCGATCCGCCCGCCGTCCGCGCCTTCTTCGCCGCGCTGCCCCGGCTCGACGTCCTCGTCAACAACGCGGGCGGCACCCCGTACCGGCGGCTGGCCGACGCGGACGCCGAGCGGCACGCCCGGGTCATCGAGCTGAACCTCGTCACCCCGCTGACCGCCTCCCTCGCCGCCTACGACCGGCTCCGGCGCGCCCGAGGCTCGGTCGTCATGGTCGGCAGCGTGAGCGGCGGCCGGCCCTCGCCCGGCTCGGCGGCCTACGGCGCGGCCAAGGCGGGCCTGGCGAACCTGGCCGCGTCGATGGCCGTGGAATGGGCGCCGGAGGTCCGCGTCAACACGCTGGTCGTCGGCATGGTCCGCACCGAGCAGTCCCATCTGCACTACGGCGGCCCGGACGGCCTCGCCGCGGTCTCCCGCACCGTCCCGCTCGGCCGGCTGGCCACCCCCTCGGACGTCGGCGCGGCCGCCGTCTTCCTCGCCTCCGACGCGGCCGCCTACATCAGCGGGGCGAGTCTGCAGGTGCACGGGGGCGGGGAGCGGCCCGCCTTCCTCGACGCCGCGACCGCCGACAAGGAAGAACAAGGAGGCCTGGCATGACCGGAATCTGCGCAGGGCGAGTCGTCGTCGTCACCGGAGCCGGACGGGGGCTGGGCCGCGCCCACGCCCTCGCCTTCGCCACCGAGGGCGCCCGGGTCGTCGTCAACGACCTGGGCGTCGGGCTGGACGGGGTACCAGGACCCGACAGCCCGGCGGCGGCCGTCGTCGCGGAGATCCGGGAGGCGGGCGGCGAGGCGATCGCGCACGGCGGCGACATCGCGACCACCGAGGGCGCCGCCTCCCTGATCCGGACCGCCGTCGAGACGTACGGCCGCCTCGACACCCTCGTCAACAACGCCGGCTTCCTGCGCGACCGCATGCTCGTCAACCTCGACGAGGACGACTGGGACGCCGTGATCCGCGTCCACCTCAAGGGTCACTTCCTCCCCCTCAAACACGCCGCCGCGCACTGGCGGGCCGAGGCCAAGGCCGGCCGCACGCCGGTCGCCCGGATCGTCAACACCAGCAGCGGGGCGGGCCTGCTGGGCTCGGTCGGGCAGGGGAACTACAGCGCCGCCAAGGCCGGGATCATCGGCCTGACCCTCGTCGCGGCGGCCGAACTCGCCCGCTATGGCGTCCAGGTCAACGCCATCGCCCCGGCGGCCCGCACCCGTATGACGGAACGCACCTTCGCCGAGACCATGGCGGCTCCGGCCGCAGGCTTCGACACCATGGCCCCCGAGAACGTCTCCCCGCTGGTCGTCTGGCTCGGCTCCGCGGCGTGCGCCGGGGTGAGCGGCCGGGTGTTCGAGGCGGAGGGTGGCCGGATCACGGTGATGGAGGGCTGGCGCGCGGGGCCCGGCCTGGACAAGGGGGCGCGGTGGGCCCCGGCCGAGGCGGGGGAGGCGGCGCTGAAGTTGTTGGCAGAGGCGGAGGTGCCGGGGGTGGTGTACGGGGCTGAGGGGTAGGGGCGGCCGCCGAGTGCTCGGAGCTGCACTGGGCCCACCAGGGGGCTCCGCCCCCTGGACCCCCGGCCTATGCCCACCCACCACCCGACTCGGTGGGTCGAGAAGCGCAGGTACAAACAGTCGAGAAGCGCAGGTACAAACAGGGGTGCCGTGCACCTAGGTGTCGCACTCCAGAACCGTTTTGCACAACCCGCACCGCGCCCGAACCCGCCCCCGGACCGGCACCCTGATGCGCTGGTGGCAGGTGGGGCAGGGGAAGGAGACGCGGAGGTGGCCGGCGGGGTCGGGGCTGAAGGCGTACGGCGCTCCGGGCGGGACGCCGTGGCGCCGGTCGTGGGCGTAGCGGCGCCGGCCCGCCCAGCCGGCCGCGGTCAGCGGCGGCTGCTGCTCGTCCCGCCGGGCCCGCTCCATGCCCTTGCCGTAGGCTGTGTACGCCTGCGGGCTGGTGAACCACACGGAGGGATCCTCGCCGAAGAGCCGGGCCCGTTTGGCGAGGACGTAACCGAACTCCTCGGGGGTGAGATAGCCGAGCTTCTGGGAGGAGGCGCTGTCCTCGCGGTAGGCGTCCAGCAGCAGCCACCCCGCGCCCAGGTAGGTCGTCGCCGTGTCCGTGAGGATCTCGTTCTCCGCCGTGGTGGGGAAGGCGAGGTCGAGGCGGTGCAGGTAGACGTGGGTCACCTCGTGGGCGAGGGCGGCGCCGATGTCCCTGCGGTGGGTGCGGAAGCGGTCGTTCAGCTCGACGAAGTACTCGGGGCCCGCCGCCAGTTCGACATTGGCCGCGTGGCTCATCTCCCGGAAGTCGACGATCAGCCGGGCGTCGGGCAGCCGGAAGTGCCGTACGATCTCGCGGGCCACGCGCTGGGCGCCCAGATGCAGGTCGTCCGTGTCGCTGAAGGCCACGTCGGCGGGGGCCACGCTGGCCGAGAAGGTCTGCACGGTGTCGTACGACAGCCGCTTGTACAGCGCGGTGATCGCGGCCCGCACCGTCTCCAGATGCGGGTAGCCGTGCTCGACCGGTCCGCCGTTCGCCACGTCCGACCCCCTAAGACGCCCAGAACTGCCATCCACTCTAGGCGGGTGTGAGCGGATTTCGCCGGTAGGCGGACTGACCACCCTCACACGAGCCGCGGCCCCCGGATCAGGGGCTCAGACCGGCAGCAGCCGCGGCGTGCGCGGACCCGGCCCCGCCTCCTGAAGTTCCAGCACCCACACCTCGTTCTCGCCCTCCCGCAGCACCGGCCCGGGGACGTACAGGGAGCGCTGCGGCCCCACGGACCAGTAGCGGCCCAGGCCGAAGCCGTTGACCCAGACGAAGCCCCGCGTCCAGCCGGGCAGTTCGAGCCGGGCGTCCCCGGCCCCGCGGACCGTGACGGTGCCCCGGTACAGCCCCGGGGCACCGTCCCCGGACAGCGCGCCGAAGGGCACCGCCTCCAGGCCGTCGTCGAAAGCGTCCAGATCGAGCCCGCGCGCGCGTACCCCGTGCAGATACTGCCGCTCGTGCAGGACGCCCCCGGTGATGCCCTTCGCCTCGCCGGAGCGCGGCCCGTAGTTCACCCTCCCCAGGGACTCCACCCACAGCTCCACGCACGCGGGGCCCGCGACGGGCTCCTTCAGCCGGGGCTCCTCCTCGGTGAGCACCCCGGCCCGCTCGCCGTCGACGTACACCACCGCGAGATCCCTGAGCCCGCGCACCGTCAGCGGGTACGGCTGCCGCGGTCCCGGCACGCTCACCTCGTAGCGCACCAGGCCCCGGGCGACGCCCAGCTCCTCGAAGGACGGCGGTACGGGGGTGACGGTCTCCTCGCCGCCGAGCGCCTCCAGGACGTCACCCATGGGTGCCCATCCGGTGAGCGCCACCTCCGTCGGAGAGACCAACCGAGCAGGCGGGGGCGGAAGTTCGGGCAGGGGAGCAGGGTGGTACCCGGCCAGCACCTCGCGGAAGCGCCAGAACTTCTCCGTGGGGCGCCCGTGCTCGTCGACCGGTGCGTCGTAGTCGTACGAGGTCACGTCCGGCTCCAGCGCGCCCTCGTACAGCTCGCCGCCGCCCCGGTTGGCGCCCGCCCAGCCCGCGAAACTCGTGCCGCCGTGTGCCATGTACAGGTTCACCGAGGCGCCGCACTCCAGGATCTCCCGCAGAGCCTCGGTGGCCTCCCCGGGATCCCGTACGACGTGTTCGCCGCCCCAGTGGTCGAACCAGCCGCACCAGAACTCCATGCACATCAGCGGGCCCGCGGGGCGGTGGCGGCGCAGCGTCTCGAAGGCCGCGCGCGCGTGGGAACCGAAGTTCACCGTGGCGAGCACACCGGGCAGCGAGCCGCCGGTGAGCATGTGGTCCTCAGGGCCGTCCGAGGTGAACAGCGGCACCGTGACGCCCTTGACCCGCAGCAGCTCGGCGAGCTGCTCCAGGTAGTCCGCGTCCGAGCCGTAGCTGCCGTACTCGTTCTCGACCTGCACCATGATCACCGGGCCGCCCCGGTCGATCTGCCGGGGCACGATCTCGTGCAGCAGCTGGTGGAACCAGTTCCGCACGTGGAACAGGAAGCGCTCGTCACGGGTACGCGCGCGCGTACCCGGCTCGCCGGTCACCCAGTGCGGCAGCCCGCCGTTCTCCCACTCGGCGCAGATGTACGGACCCGGCCGCACGATCGCCCACAGGCCGGCCTCGCAGACCGCGTCCAGGAACCGGCCGACCGCCCGCACGTCCCTGAAACGCCCCGGGCCCGGCTGGTGCAGGTTCCACGGGACGTACGTCTCCACGCAGTTGAGGCCCATCGCCCGCAGCATCTCCAGCCGGTGCCGCCAGTGCGCCTCGTGCACCCGGAAGTAGTGCAGCGCCCCGGACAGCAGCCGTACCGGCCGCCCGTCCAGCAGGAAGTCGGATTCCCCCACCGTGAACTCGCTCATGCACCCAAGCCTCGGCCCTGGCGGTGATCGACGCCATGGACGAAGATCGGCGCTGCTTGGACAAAAGTCCGCCGTCGCCGACGCCGGGAGGAGCGCCGATGTACCAGACCTGGATGCGGTTCTTCAGCCCCGGCCCCGCCCACCACCGTCTCGGCCTGGTCTGCCTCGGTGTCGGCCTCCAGTACGGCACGCTGCCCACGGTCGGCCCCCGCACCCTCGACCACCACGTGGCCGTCGTGGTCAGCACGGGCGGCGGCTGGTACCAGGGCGCCGACGGCCGCCGTACCACCGTCACCGCGCCCGCGCTGCTCTGGCTCACCCCCGGAGTGCCGCACCACTACGGGCCCGACCCGGACACCGGCTGGGACGAGGGCTTCGTCGACTTCGCCGGGCCCGCCACCGCGACCTACACCGAACTCGGCTACATCGAGCCCGAGCGGCCCGTCGTGCCGCTCTCGGACGCCACCGGCCCCCGCGCGGTCGTCGCCCGCATCGCACGCGCCGCCCGCCGCGGCAACCCCCTGCTGGAGGTCGAGACCGGCGCCGCCGTCCACGAACTCCTCGTCGCCCTGCGTCGCGCCCGCGCCGACCTCGCCCCCGACGGCGACCAGGTGCTCCAGGCCCTGGCCCGGGACGCCTGCCGGCCGATGAGCGTCGCCGACCACGCCGCCCGGCACGGCATGACCCCCGCCGAGCTGCGCAATGCCGTCCGCCGCGCCGCCGGATGCAGCCCCAAGGACTACCTTCTCGGCATC
Organism: Streptomyces sp. NPDC001816; assembly: GCF_042892235.1. Lineage (NCBI taxonomy): Bacteria > Bacillati > Actinomycetota > Actinomycetes > Kitasatosporales > Streptomycetaceae > Streptomyces > Streptomyces sp. NPDC001816. The sequence continues at coordinate 4,266 of NZ_JBIATY010000011.1, read as the reverse complement.
CGCCTGGGCCGCGCCAAGGAACTCCTCGCCGCCACCGAGCTGCCCGTCGCCGCCGTCGCCCGCCGCGTCGGCTACGACGACCCCGCCTACTTCTCCCGCCTGTTCTCCCGCCGGGTCGGCCTCGCCCCCGTCCGCTTCCGCGCCCAGCAGGGCCGCAGCGTCCCCGGCGGCTGGAGCGACCGGATCCCGGATCCGGACGATCCTCCGACGATCGGCGGCTGATCGCATGCTGATCAGCCGGTGAACGGGAGGTGCCCCGCCCCTTAGGGTTGACGCCCATGACCATCAGGAACACCGGTAGCGATGACGTCGACCCCGCGGTCCGCCAGGAACTGGAGCGGCTGCGTCAGAGCATCGACAACATCGACGCAGCCGTCGTCCACATGCTCGCCGAGCGCTTCAAGTGCACTCAGCAGGTCGGCCGGCTCAAGGCGGTGCACCAGCTGCCGCCCGCCGACCCGGCCCGCGAGGCCCGGCAGATCGAGCGGCTGCGCAGCCTCGCCGAGAACGCCAAGCTCGACCCGGCGTTCGCGGAGAAGTTCCTGAACTTCATCATCGCCGAGGTGATCCGGCACCACGAGTCCATCGCCGAGGACACCGCGAACGGGCAGCCCGCCTGATCCCCGCCGGAGGGTACACCGGGCAGGGGGTGCGGGGCCGGACATATGTCGTGTAACGATCCACCCCTGTGCGCTGTCGGCGGCATCAGGCAGCATGGCGTGCATGTCCGTCATCACGCGCGACGAAGCGCAGCTCCGAGCACAGTTCCTCGACGTCCACCGCTACTCGATCGAGCTCGACCTCACCACGGGGGACGAGACCTTCGACTCCCGTACCGTGATCAGGTTCAGCGCGCGGGCCGACGGGGACACGTTCGTCGAGCTGAAGCCCGTCGAGCTGCGCGCCGTCACGCTGGACGGACAGCCCCTCGACCCGGAGTCCTTCCAGGACGAACGGCTGCCGCTGAAGAACCTCACCGCCGGCGAGCACGAGCTGCGGGTCGACGCGGTCATGCCCTACTCCAGCACCGGCGAGGGCATGCACCGCTTCACCGACCCCACCGACGGCGAGACGTACGTCTACACACAGCTGTTCCTGGACGACGTCCAGCGGGTCTTCGCCGCCTTCGACCAGCCCGACCTGAAGGCCGTCTTCGAGCTCACCGTCACCGCGCCCGACGGCTGGAACGTCCTCGCCAACGGCATCACCGAGCACCTCGGCGAGGGCCGCTGGCGGGCCGCCCCGACCCCGCTGATCTCCACCTACCTCGTCGCCGTCGCCGCCGGCCCCTGGCACTCCGTGCGCACCGAGCACCGCGGCCTGCCCTTCGGCATCCACTGCCGCCGCTCCCTCGCCCCCCACCTCGAGGCCGACGCCGCGGAGATCCTCGAGGTCACGCGCGCGTGCTTCGACCGCTACCACGAGAAGTTCGAGGAGCCCTACCCGTTCGACTCCTACGACCAGGCGTTCGTCCCCGAGTTCAACGCCGGAGCCATGGAGAACCCCGGACTGGTCACCTTCCGCGACGAGTTCGTCTTCCGCTCGGCCGTCACCGACACCGAGCGGCAGACCCGCGCCATGGTCATCGCCCACGAGATGGCCCACATGTGGTTCGGCGACCTCGTCACCCTCAAGTGGTGGGACGACATCTGGCTGAACGAGTCCTTCGCCGAGTACATGGGCTACCAGACCACCGCCGAGGCCACCCGCTTCGCCGACACCTGGACCGACTTCGGGGTCGCCCGCAAGGCCTGGGGCTACGACGCCGACCAGCGCCCCTCCACCCACCCGGTCGCCCCCGAGGCGGTCGACGACACCGCCGCCGCCCTGCTCAACTTCGACGGCATCTCCTACGCCAAGGGCGCCTCCGCGCTGCGCCAGCTGGTGGCCTGGCTCGGTGAGAAGGACTTCCTCTCCGGCATCAACATCCACTTCAAGCGGCACCGGTTCGCCAACGCCACCCTCGCCGACTTCATCGACTCCCTCGCCGCGGCCACCGAGCGCGACGTGCACGCCTGGGCCGACGCCTGGCTGCGCACCACCGGTGTCGACACGCTCACCCCGGCCATCGGGTCCGTCGACGGCACCTGCGCCCTGACCGTCGACCGCGCGGGCAGCCGCCCGCACCGCGTCACCGTCGGCCTCTACGACCACGACCTCGGCGACGAGGGCCGCCTCACCCTGCGCGAGCGCATCGGCCTCGACGTCCCGCAGACCGCCCCGCAGCCCATCGGCAAGCGCCCCGCGCTGCTCCTGGTCAACGACGGCGACCTGACCTACGCCAAGGTCCGCTTCGACGCCGACTCCTTCGAGGCGGTCCGCACGGGCCTGTCCGGGCTGCCCGACCCGCTCACCCGCGCGGTGGTGTGGAACGCCCTCAGGGACGCCGTCCGCGACGGCGAACTCCCGCCCCAGGCCTATCTGGAGACAGCCCGCGCCCACCTCCCGCTGGAGACCGACCTGGCCCTCGTCCAGGGTGTCCTCGCGTTCGCCTCCACCCATGTCGCCGACCGCTTCCTGCGCCCCGAGGACCGCCCGGCCGCCCTCGCCACCCTCAGCTCCCTCTGCCGCGACCTGCTGCGCCGCACCGAGGACGGCGACAACCCCGGCCTGCGCCTGGTCGCCGTACGGCACTTCATCGACGTCGCCGCCCACCCCGACACCATCGCCGCCTGGCTCGCCGAGGGCACGGTGCCCGGCGGTCCGGAACTCGACCCCGAGCTGCGCTGGCGCATCCTCGTCCGGCTCGCCGTGCTCGGCGCCACCGACGAGGCCGCCATCGCCGCCGAGCTGGAGCGCGACCCGTCCGCCACCGGCCGGGAGGGCGCCGCCACCTGCCGCGCCGCCCTGCCCGACCCCGAGGCCAAGCGTGCGGCCTGGGAGTCGATGTTCGTCACGGACGACCTCTCCAACTACCTGTTCACGGCCACCGCGCGGGGCTTCTGGCAGCCCGAACAGGCCGACCTGGTACGCGCGTACGTGCCGCGCTACTACAAGGACGCGGTCGCCCTCGCCGCCCGCCGCGGCCCGGCCATCGCCGTCGCCGCCGGCCGCTGGGCCTTCCCGTACCACGCCGTCGACGCGGAGACCCTCGCCCTCGGCGAGGCCTGCCTGAACGAGGCCGACCCGGTCGTCGCCCTCCGCCGCAAGCTGGTCGACGAACTGGACGACCTGGCCCGCGCGTTGCGGGTACGGGGGGAGTAGGGCCGGGGACGTAGGGCGCGGCCGGGGTGGCTGGTCCCTGACGACGATGCGGAGGGCCGATCGTCGTGCCTAGGCTCGGAAGGCCTAGGACGACCAGGACGATCAACCCCAGCCCAGGAGGCAACCCGTGATCGTAGTCACCGGTGCGACCGGCAACGTCGGCCGTGCCCTCGTCGAGCGTCTGGTCGCCGCCGGCCGGCCGGTACGGGCACTGACCCGCGACCCCGAGCGCGCGGGTCTGCCCCGGCACGCCGAGGTGGTGAGGTTCGCACCGGAGGAGCCCGCTGCCCTGTTCGAGGGAGCGAGCAAGCTCTTCCTGTACGTCCAGGCGGGCGGCGAGCGGACAGCCGCCCTGCTGGCGGCCGCGCGCACGGCCGGGGTGCGCCACGTCGTGCTGCTCTCTTCCGGGATCATCCAGGAGGGCGCCGACGAGACCCATCCCATCCACGTCATGCACGCCACCGCCGAGCGGCAGGTGCGCTACAGCGGCCTGGAGTGGACGTTCCTGCGCCCCAACGCCTTCGCCACCAACGCGTTGCAGTGGGCACCGCAGATCCGTGCCGGCAACACCGTCCACGGTGTCTTCGCGGGCATGCTCACGGCCCCTATCCACGAGGACGACATCGCCGCCGTGGCCGAGCGCGCCCTGCTGGACGACGGTCACGAAGGCGCCGTCCACCGCCTCACCGGGCCCGAAGCGACCACCAACACCGACCAGATCGCCGCGATCGGCCGGGCGGTGGGCCGCGATCTGACCTTCGTCGAGGTGTCCCCGGAAGAGGCGGGACCCAAGCTGTTCCCGCACACCCCGCCGGAGTTCGTCCAGCCCTTGCTGAAGAGCTTCGCCGCCACCGTGGGCGTACCCCCCGAGATCACCGCCACGGTCGAGAAGGTCACGGGCACTCCGGCGCGCACCTTCGACCAGTGGGCACAGGATCACGCGGACGACTTCCGAGGCGTCTAGAACCTAGACGAGTAGTTCCGATGTGGCTCAGTGGTCGTAGGCGATCAGTGACCTGGTGATGGGTGCGCCGATGGTCCGGTTGTGCCAGATCGCGCAGG
>NZ_JBIATY010000010.1:0-344474 GCF_042892235.1 Streptomyces sp. NPDC001816 | reverse complement strand
CACGCTGTTGAGTTCTCAAGGAACGGTCGCTTCCTTTGTACTCACCCTCTCGGGCTTTCCTCCGGGCTTCCCTTCGGTGTTTCCGACTCTATCAGGGTTTTTCCGTCTCTCTGACCACCACCCTGCAGGCATGCAGAAGGCGATCCCGAGATAGGATCCGACGAGTTTGGGTGCTGCTTAACGGAGGCGCTTTCGCGTCGCTCTCCCTCAAGCAGGAGTACGACTGTACACGGGCTCTGGAAGCGCGTGCAAATCGACCGGGCTGGTGGTCTAGACCACTACCTGGTAGCTTCCATCCGGAACCGCCACTTCATATGGCATACGCTGCTGCTCAGTGCCGTCCGGGACAGGCAGTGACGGCCCGTACGCAGCTCCACTCCTGGGAGGCTTCCCATGACCACCGTGACGTCCCCTCTTGCTGGACTCGCCATCGGACTGGCCGCCGTGCCGGATCCGGTCTTCTCCGGGGCCATGGTCGGCCCGGGCACTGCGATCGACCCCGTGCGTGAACCCTCCGAGGCCGTGGCGCCGGTGGACGGCGTCATCGTTTCCCTGCACCCGCACGCCTTCGTGGTGGTCGACGAGAACGGGCACGGCGTGCTCACCCACCTCGGCATCGACACCGTCCAGCTCAACGGCGAGGGCTTCGAGCTGCTCGTCGACAAGGGCGACACCGTGACGCGCGGTCAGAGCATCGTGCGCTGGAACCCGGCCACGGTCGAGGCCGCCGGCAAGTCGCCGGTATGCCCCGTCGTGGCACTCGAGGCCAGCGCCGAGTCCCTCACCGACCTCCGTGACGGCGGCGACGTGAAGGCCGGCGACAGCCTCTTCTCCTGGAACTGACGACAGTGCCGTCGCAGGACGGCGTACCGGACAACCACCGCGGCGGCGGGACCCGCCGCACTATCGGAGACGGGTGAGATGGAGACAACGCTGCGAGGCGTCGGCGTGAGCCACGGTGTGGCGATCGGCGAGGTTCGGCACATGGGCACGGCAGTGCTCGAGCCGCCGGCCAAGCAGATCCCGGCGGAGGAGGCGGAGCGCGAACAGGGGCGGGCGCGCCAGGCCGTGGACGCTGTGGCGGCCGACCTGATGGCGCGCGGCAATCTGGCGGGGGGCGAAGCCCAGGCCGTGCTCGAGGCGCAGGCCATGATGGCGCAGGACCCCGAGCTGATGGCGGACGTGGACCGGCGGATCGCCGTCGGCAGCACGGCGGAGCGTGCGGTGTACGACGCGTTCGCCGCGTACCGCGAGCTGCTGGCCGGTGCCGGGGAGTACCTCGCCGGGCGCGTGGCCGACCTCGACGACGTGCGGAATCGTATCGTCGCCCGGCTGCTGGGCGTCCCCATGCCGGGTGTCCCGGACAGTGACGAGCCCTATGTACTCGTGGCGCGCGATCTGGCTCCGGCCGACACGGCGCTGCTGGACCCGACTCTGGTGCTCGGTTTCGTGACCGAGGAGGGCGGGCCGACCAGTCACAGCGCGATCCTGGCGCGGGCGCTGGGGGTTCCGGCCGTCGTGGCGCTGCCGGGTGCCAGTGAGCTGGCCGAGGGCACGGTGATCGCGGTCGACGGCAGCACCGGCGACATCTTCGTGAACCCGAGCGAGGAGAAGAAGGCTCAGCTGGAGGCCGCGGCTGCCGAGCGCAAGGCCGCGCTGGCCGCTTCGACCGGCCCGGGTGCCACGGCCGACGGGCACAAGATGCCGCTGCTGGCCAACGTCGGCGGACCGGCGGACGTGCCGGCGGCCGTGGAGGCCGGCGCCGAGGGTGTGGGCCTGTTCCGTACCGAGTTCCTGTTCCTGGACGACAGCAAGAACGCGCCGTCCGAGCAGAAGCAGGTGGAGGCCTACCGGCAGGTGCTGGAGGCGTTCCCCGAGGGCCGGGTGGTCGTGCGCGTGCTGGACGCGGGCGCCGACAAGCCGCTGGACTTCCTGACGCCCGCCGACGAGCCGAACCCGGCGCTGGGCGTGCGTGGTCTGCGGACGCTGCTGGACCACCCCGAGATCCTGCGTACCCAGCTGACCGCGCTGGCGAGGGCCGCGGAGGGGCTGCCCGTCTACCTTGAGGTCATGGCGCCCATGGTGGCGGACCGTGCGGACGCCAAGGCGTTCGCGGACGCCTGCCGGGAGGCGGGGCTGCGGGCCAAGTTCGGCGCGATGGTGGAGATCCCGTCGGCCGCGCTGCGGGCGCGTTCGATCCTGCAGGAGGTCGAGTTCCTGTCGCTGGGGACCAACGACCTCGCGCAGTACACGTTCGCGGCGGACCGGCAGGTGGGTGCGGTGTCGCGGCTCCAGGACCCGTGGCAGCCCGCCCTGCTCGACCTGGTCGCGCTGTCCGCCGAGTCGGCCAAGGCCGAGGGCAAGAGTTGCGGTGTGTGTGGTGAGGCCGCGGCCGACCCGCTGCTGGCCTGTGTGCTGACGGGTCTGGGTGTCACCTCCCTGTCCATGGGTGCGGCGTCGATTCCTTATGTCCGGGCGACGCTGGCGAAGTACACGCTGGCCCAGTGCGAGCGGGCCGCCGCGGCGGCGCGTGCGGCGGACAGTGCCGACGAGGCGCGCAGTGCGGCTCAGGCGGTGCTGTCCGGCGAGTAGTCCGGCCGGCCTCGTTGTGTGCCGGGTTCAGGGGCGTCCCGCCTTCGGGTGGGGCGCCCCTGGCGCGTTCAGTGGCGGTGTCCCTGTGCCGTGCTCTCCCCTCCGAGGTGGGGTGGTGTGCAGTAGTCGACGCCTGGCTCGGGGGAGATGAGGTCGCCGGATTCGACGTCGGTGCAGTAGGCGTCGAAGACCTCGGACGCGGTGAGGGGTTCGAGTCCGCCGCCGCGGAGCCGCCAGCCGTAGACGCGGTCGTCCGTGTCGGCGGCGGTGATCCGCATGACGAGTCCGCCGGGGCTGTCGGTGGCGAGGCCCAGGGCGAGGACGCTGGTGAATTCGAGGGCTTCGGCCTCGTCGAGTTCGGTGGTGCCGTCGGTGTTGTCGTCGGCGTGGAGGACGGAGACGAGTGTTTCCGGCGGGCCGGAGACACTGCAGACGAGGTGCCGGTCTCCGGGCGGGGCGGTGTCGAGGATGCGGGCGAGGACGTCGGAGGCTCGGGTGAAGGCGGCGCGGCCGATGTCCTCGCCGCAGGTGCGGCAGGGGCCGAGCCGGGTCAGGAGGGTGGTGGCGTACTCCCAGGTGGCCTGTCGTACGGCCTCGTCGACGAGGGCAGGCACGAGGGTGGCGAGGGGGCTGCCGTCGTAGGGGATGGTGGGGCCGGTGGCCGCGAGTTCGGCGGTGAAGCGGGTGCGGCTGGCCGGGGCATCCGGGTCGAGACCGGTGTCGGCACAGAATTCGGCGTACTCCTCGGGGTCGAAGAGGGCCAGTGTGGTGTGGTTGCCCTGTGCCGCGCGGCTCCTGAGCAGCGCTTCCACCTGCTCGAGGTAGATGGTGTGGTCGTCGAAGGCGAAGCTGCGGTAGCGCCGCATGGCATGGAAGTCGTGGTCGTCGGTGAGCAGGCCGATGGTGCCGGCGATTTCGCGGCGCAGGACGCGTCGCATGGTGTGGTGGTCGGTGTGCGCCATGTTTCCCCCAATGCGCAGTCGATCAATACTCACTCACAGTAACCGGCGGCACTGACAACGGGCGCGGCTGGCGGTGGTCGCGGACCAGACGGCGCTGGACTGCGCAGGTCAGGGCGATGACGCGCAGCTGGCCTCGGACTTCGTTGCCGTGTTCGGCGAGTCCGAGGCCAGCGGTGGACGGCTGGGTGCCGGCGGGTCAGGCGCGCTTGCGGGCCAGTTCCTCGTAGAAGCCCAGCAGGCCGAGGTTGTCGATGGAGCCGGGGTTGACGGCCTTCTCCAGGGGCGTGCCCTGGAGAAGGCGCTTGACCGGGACCTCGATGCGCTTGCCGGTGAGGGTGTGCGGGATGCCCGGGACCTCGATGATCTCGTCGGGCACGTGGCGTGGCGAGAGCTGTTCGCGGATGGCCTGCTTGATGCGGTTCAGGAGTGCCTCGTCCAGGACGACGCCGGGCACCAGGTGCACGAACAGGGGCATCCAGTAGCCCCCGTCGGGCTGCTCGATGCCGATGACGAGGGACTCCTTGATCTCGGGCAGGCGCTCGACCACCTCGTAGATGTCGGCCGAGCCCATGCGCACGCCCTGCCGGTTGAGGGTGGAGTCGGAGCGGCCGTGGATGATCACGGAGCCGCGTGAGGTCAGCGTGATCCAGTCGCCGTGGCGCCAGACGCCCGGGTAGGTGTCGAAGTAGCTGTCGTGGTAGCGGCTGCCGTCGGGGTCGTTCCAGAAGTGGATGGGCATCGAGGGCATGGGGTTGGTGACGACCAGCTCGCCGACCTCGTCGACGAGGGGCTTGCCGCTCGGGTCCCAGGACTGCAGGTCGGTGCCGAGGCCGGGCGCCTGGAGTTCGCCGATGTACACGGGCACGGTCGGTACGGCTCCGGCGAAGCAGGAGCAGACGTCCGTGCCGCCGCTGACGGAGGCGATCCACAGGTCCTCGCGGACCTCGTCGTGCAGCCAGCGGAACCCGTCGGGCGGCAGGGGGGAGCCGGTGGTGGCGACGCACTGCACCCGGGAGAGGTCGAAGTCGCGGGAGGGGTGCACGCCCGCCTTGCGGCAGGCCATGACGTAGGCGGCCGAGGTGCCGTAGAGGGTGGCTCCGCTGCGTTCGGCGATGCGCCACTGGGCTCCGGTGTCCGGGTAGCCGGGGCTGCCGTCGTACAGGACGATCGTCGTGCCCGTGAGCAGGCCGGAGACGAGGAAGTTCCACATCATCCAGCCGGTCGAGGTGTACCAGAAGAAGCGATCCTCGGGGCCGAGGTCGCAGTGCAGGCCGAGCTGCTTGAGGTGCTCGACGAGGATGCCGCCCTGGGACTGGACGATGGCCTTGGGCAGACCGGTCGTGCCGGAGGAGTACAGAACCCACAGCGGGTGGTCGAAGGGGACCTGCTCGAAGACGGGCTCGGTGTCGGCGGCCGTGAGCGCCGACCACTCCAGGGCGCCCTCGGGTGCCTCGGTGCCGAGGAGCGGGACGTGGACGACGGCGCGCAGTGTGGGCAGCTCACGGCGCAGCTCGGCGACGACCTCGCGGCGGTCGTGTTCCTTGCCGCCGTAGCGGTAGCCGTCGACGGTGAACAGTACGACCGGTTCGACCTGCTGGAAGCGGTCGAGGACGCTGCGGGCGCCGAAGTCGGGGGCGCAGGAGGTCCATACGCCGCCCACTGCGGCCGTGGCGAGGAACGCGACGACGGCCTGGGGGATGTTCGGGAGGTAACCGCTGACGCGGTCGCCGGGGCGGACGCCGAGGTCGCGGAGTTCGGCGGCGAGGGAGCCCACCTGGCGACGCAGCTCGGACCAGGTCACCGGGCGCGGTTCGTGGGTCTCGTCGACACACAGGAGGGCGGGCTCGTCCGCTCGGTCCGCGGCGGCGCGCAGGGCGTGCTCGGCGTAGTTGAGGGTGGCTCCGGGGAACCACTGGGCGCCCGGCATCGAGCGGTCGCCGAGCACGCGCGCGTAGGGGGTCGAGAACCGGACGTCGAACCACTCCGTCACGGCTTTCCAGAAGGTGTCCAGCTGTTCGACGGACCACCGGTGCAGTGCCGGGTAGCCTCCCTCGGCCGGGGCACCGTGGTGCTCGGCGGCCCATGCCTGGAACTTGGTGATGCGTGCCTGGGCGATCCGCTCGGGATCAGGCTGCCAGAGCGGCTGGGGGTTCGCTGTCGACATTGGGGCGGCTCCCGGGCTGTGCGCGTCGTGTGCGTCGGTCCGCGCACGAGCTGGGGTGTGCGCGTGACGCGGCTGACAGGGACGATGCCATGTGATCGACTTCTACACCAGGGTGCGCCCCACATAGTCCGTGTCGTGAAGATGTGGTCCTGGCACGGGTGAACGGCAGTTGAACGACACGCGCGCGTGGGGCGGTCAGTGGCAGGGTGAGCAGCATGGACGGTCGTGACCTGGTGCGTTCGGTGAGTGTGGTCGGTTCGGGGAGGGCGGCTCAGGGGTTGCGTGCCGTGCGCGCCGCATGGCGTAGGAGGCGTATCGATGCCGCGGGGCTGCCGCCGCGCGGCGCCGAGCGCGCGCGGGTGCCGGGGCAGCTGCAGGGCGTGGAGCCCGGGCCCGGGGGCGGTCTGATCCGGTTCAGCCGGTCCGAGCTGCGGATCACCGTCGCGGTGAACGGGGCCGTTTTCTGGGGCTGGGACGGGGCGGGTCCGGAGCCGTCGTACGCGCTCGCCGGGAGCTGTCCCGAGCCGGATCCACGGGTGGTGCTGGAACCGGACAAGGACGGCGGCTGGCGGGTGGTGGCCGAGCGGGTGACGGTCGTCGTCTCCCGGCACGGCGCGCTTGAGGTGTGCACGCCCGGCGGGGTGGTGCTGCGGCGGGACATGCCGCCGCGCTGGTGGGAGCCGGTCGACGGAGGTGCGGCTCGGTGGATGCAGCGGTCCGAGGTGGCCGCGGACGCCCGCTTCTTCGGCCTGGGCGGGCGCGCCGCGGGTCCACGACTGAGGGACGGCACGTACCGGCTGTGGAACACCGACCAGGGCCGGGCGTTCGGTCCCGGGGACGATCCGCTGTACCTGACCATGCCGGTGCAGCTCGTGGTGGCCGACGCCGCGGCCCATCTGGTCTTCCACGACACTTCGTGGGACGGCACGGTGACCTTGCGGGAGGGCGAGGAGGGCGCGGGGTCCGGGCACGACCGCGTGGGGCGCTGTGAGCTGCGGATGGACGGCGGTCCGCTGCGCGGCTGGGTCATGGTGGGCACCCCCGCGCGCGTGCTGCACACCTGGGCCTCGCTGACCGGGGCGCCGGCGCTGCCGCCCGCGTGGGCGCTCGGCCATCATCACGCGCGCTGGGGGTTCGGCAGCGAGCGGGAGGTGCGTCGGATCGTCGCGGGCTACCAGGAGCGCGGTCTGCCGCTGGACGCCGTCCACCTGGACATCGACCACTACGCGGACCACCAGGTGTTCACCGTCGACCAGGAGCGTTTCCCGAAGCTTCCGGGGCTCGCGGAGGAGCTGCGCCGGGACGGGATACGGCTGGTGTCGATCGTCGACCCGGCGGTGAAGGCCGCGCCGGGCAACGCCGTCTACGACAGCGGGAAGGCGATGGACGCGTTCGTGCGGGATGCCTCGGGGCGGACGGTGCGGGGTGAGGTGTGGGCCGGCGAGTCGGTCTTCCCGGACTTCACACACGCGCGCGTGCGCAAGTGGTGGGGCGGGCTCTACGAGGAGCGGCTGGGACAGGGCTTCGCGGGTTTCTGGCACGACATGAACGAGCCGACGTCGTTCAACGCCTTCGGTGAGCCGACGCTCCCGCGTTCGGCCCGGCATGCCCTGGAAGGGCGCGGCGGCGACCACCGGGAGGCCCACAACGTGTACGCGCTGTGCATGGCCAGAGCGGGCTATGAGGCGCTGCGCGAACTGTCGCCCCAGCAGCGGCCGTTCCTGTTCTCACGGTCCGGCTGGGCGGGTTTGCACCGCTACGGGGGAACGTGGTCGGGAGACGTGGCGACGGGCTGGCCGGGGCTGCGGGCTTCCCTGTCTCTGGTGCTGGGGCTCGGCCTGTGCGGCGTGCCGTACTCGGGGCCGGACATCGGCGGCTTCGACGGGTCTCCGTCGCCGGAGCTGTATCTGCGGTGGTTCCAGCTCGGCGCGTACCTGCCGCTGTTCCGTACGCACGCGAGTCTGCGGGCGGGGCGCAGGGAGCCCTGGGAGTTCGGCCCCGAGGTGCTGGAGCACGCGCGCGCGGCGCTGCTCGAACGCCGGCGTCTGCTGCCGTACTTCATGACGCTGGCCCACCTGGCCCGGCGCACCGGCGCGCCCTATGTGCGGCCGCTGTGGTGGGGGGCACCGGAGGACCGCGCGTTGCGCGACTGCGAGGACGCGTTCCTGCTGGGCGACAGCATCCTGGTGGCGCCCGTGCTGGACCCGGGGGCGGACCGGCGCGCGGTGCAGCTGCCGCGAGGCCGCTGGTACGACACGGTGACGGAGGAGGCGTACGAGGGCCCGGCACAGGTTCTGGTCGACGCGCCGCTGTCGCGGATTCCGGTGCTCGCGCGCGCGGGTGCGGTCGTTCCCGTGCGTGGCGAGGACGGCGGGCTCGAGCTGGAGGTCTGGGCGCCCGCCCGGGGACGGACCGGGGGCGGACTGGTCGTGCCGGACGCGGGCGACGGGTGGGACGAGCCGGAAGTGGAGCGGTACACCGCCCGCTGGCAGGGCCGGCGGGTGGTCGTCACCCGGGAGCGGGAGGACGGCGCCGGTGAGCCGTCCCACCCGGTGCGCATTCGGGGACTCGGCTGATCGGTCCGCTCAGATGTAGCGGCCCTCGAACCATGCCCGCACGGCCGCGGTGTGCAGCGGGAAGGCTAGTTCCTCGGGCCTGCGCAGCAGGTGCCAGCCCTCGGTCTCGTCCGTGGCGTCGGAGGGCGGCAGTCCTTCGGCCGGGCGTTCCGGGAGGAGTCCGAACAGCAGCAGATGCCCGTCGGGCGAGCTCATGGCGTCCACGAGGCGCACGTCGCGGACGGCCGCGTCGATACCCGTCTCCTCCTTGAGCTCGCGGACGACGGCGTGCCTCCAGTCCTCCCGGTCGTCGATGTAGCCGCCGGGCAGTGCCGTGCCTCCGCGCGCGGGGGCGATGGTGCGGGTGATGACGACCAGGGCGGTGCCCTTGGTGTCGTACACGGGCTGGAGCGCGATCGCGACCGGCAGGGGATTGCGATAGGCGACGGTCCCGCAGGACGGGCAGGTGCGCGGCCAACCGGAAACGCCCTCTCCGTAGGACGCTCCGCAGCTCGAACAGTGGGAGTCCGGAGCGGAGTTGGCAATCGGGTGCTGAATTTCGGACACGCGCGGACTGTATCCGATCAGAGGAAGGACGTGTTCCGTCAGCAGCGAGCAGTGCGGCGGCTGGGTCCGGAGGGGCGTCCGGGACCACCCCCGTCGGCCCCGGCCGCCCCTCCTGATACCACGACGCCGGAAGGGGCCGTCCGGTTCGCCGGGACGTCTGCCCATTTCCAGATGCCCGTGGCAGACTCCTGACGCATCGTCAGATAACTGCGCCGGGAGGAACATTGACGCGTACACGCACACCCGCGGTCTCCGACTGGTTCACCGGCGAGGGGGACGACTTCCGGCTCCTGGGCACCCGTTGCACGTCCTGTGCTTCGGTCTTCTTTCCGCGCGAGGACGTCCACTGCCGCAATCCGCACTGCACGGGCGGCGCATCCTTGGAGGAGGTCCCGCTGTCACGAACGGGTCATATCTGGTCGTACACGGACAGTCGTTACCGCCCTCCGTCACCCTATGTGAGCAATCCGGAACTTCCGTGGAAGCCGTACGCGTTGATCGCGGTGGAGCTGGAGTCCGAGCGGATCGTGGTGCTGGGACAGGCGGTTCCCGGGGTCACCGTCGCCGATCTGACGGTGGGCATGGAGGTGGAGGTCGTCCCCGGGGTCCTCGACGAGGGCGCGGAGACGACCTGGACGATCTGGCAGTGGCGGCCGACGGGGGTGACGGCATGACGGCGGACGTGGCGGTGCTCGGCGTGGGCATGCATCCCTGGGGCAAGTGGGGGCGCAGCTTCGTCGAGTACGGGACGGCGGCGGCCCGCGCGGCCCTCGCCGACGCCGGTCTCGACTGGCCGGATGTCGGCTCGATCGTGGGCGCGGACACGGTGCGTGGCGGATATCCCGGATATGTGGCGGGGGCGACGTTCGCCAAGGCCCTGGGCTGGCAGGGAGCCCGGGTCGCCAGTGTGTACGCGGCGTGCGCCTCCGGCGCGCAGGCGATCGCGACGGCGCGGGCGCAGATCCTCGCCGGGCTCGCGCACGTCGTGCTCGTGGTGGGGGCGGACGCCGCGCCCAAGGGGTTCTTCCGGCCGGCAGGCGGGGACCGGCCCGACGATCCGGACTGGCTGCGCTTCCGCCTGCTGGGTGCGACCAACCCGACGTACTTCGGGCTGTACGCGCGCCGTCGGATGGCGGTGCACGGTGACACCCCGGAGGACTTCGCGCTGGTCAAGGTGAAGAACGCGGCCCTCGGGGCGCTCAACCCGTACGCGCGCTACCGCAAGCGGATCACCGCGGAGGAGGTGGCCGCCTCCGCCGTGGTCGCCGATCCGCTGCGGCTGCTCGACATCTGCGCGACCTCCGACGGCGGGGCGGCGCTGGTGCTGTCCAGCCTGGACTTCGCGCGGCGGCACGGTGCGGCGCGGCCGGTGCGGATCCGGGCCGTGTCGACGGTGACCCCGCGGTTCCCGAACACGGTGCTGGACCTGCCGGACATCGCCACGGACTCCGCCGTCGCGGTGCCGGCCCCGGACGAGACCTTCCGGGCGTCCATCGCCCGAACCGCCTACGAGGAGGCGGGCATCGGCCCCGAGGACCTGTCCCTGGCCGAGGTGTACGACCTGTCGACCGCGCTGGAACTGCAGTGGTACGAGGATCTGGGACTGTGCGGCGAGGGCGAGGGCGCCAAACTCCTGCGGGAGGGCGTGACGGCCCCGGGCGGCCGCATACCCGTCAACACCAGTGGCGGGCTCGCCTCCTTCGGTGAGGCGGTACCGGCCCAGGCCATCGCCCAGGTCTGCGAGGTGACCTGGCAGTTGAGGGAGGCAGCGGGCGACCGGCAGATCGCCGGGGCGCGCGTCGGGATCACGGCGAACCAGGGGCTGTTCGGGCACGGATCATCAGTGGTCCTGACGCGCTGAGCGGAGCCCCGCCCGGGCGTCGCGTGACGGGAGAGACGCATGAGATCTACCACGCTGTGTGACCACCCCGGAATCCTGCGTGAACGTCTCATGAACTGCCCCTGGGCGTACGCGGGCAGCGCAATCATGCTCCCGTGCACTCCTGGACGGATACTCTCCGCTTCGCCTTCCAGCCAGTGGTCAACCTGAGGACGGGCGCGGTCGCCGCACTGGAGATACTCGCACGCCCGGAGACCGGCGACATCCTGGCCGAGGCCCGTCGTGACCCCGAACTGGACGGCAGGCTGGCCGTGTTGGCGCTTCGGGCGGCAACGCGCAAGGAGACGCTGCTGCCGCTGCACGTCAACGTGTTCGCGGCCACGCTCGCCGACCTCGGCGGCCTCACCCCGCTGCACGACGCCGTACGCGCGGTGGGGCGGCTGCCGTGGGAGGTGACCCTCGACATCGTGCCGCCCTACACGCACGTGCCGCAGCGGGCGCTTCTGGAGGCGGTGGCCTCGCTGCGCGAGCAGGGGTTCCGGATCAGCGCGGACGGCATCGGGGACGGGGACGTGCCCCTGAGACTGCTCACCGACCTCTCCCCCGACCTGGTCAAGCTCGACAGCTCTCTGCTGTCCCGGCCGGCCGCAGTGCGGGCGATGCGGACGCTGTGCGAGCAGCTGGGCGCGCTGGTGGCGGTGGAGGGCGTGGAGACCGAGCTGCAGTGCGCGGCCGCGCTGGCGGCCGGTGCCCAGCTCGCCCAGGGCGAGCTGTTCGCGCCGCCGGCCCGGATCCCGGCGGCGGACGTATACGTTCCGCCCCGTTCCCCCGGTGCCCTGGCCATGCCCCGGCCCGGGCCGTCGGTGAGGGAGTTCGTGCGGCCCGCCGCCGTCCTGCCGGTCACCGCTTCGGCCGGGCAGGTACGGGCGCTGCTGACCGGCTCGCCGGAGGTCTCCGGGGTGTTGCTCGTGGACCAGGCCGGGGTGCCGGTCCGCTCGGTGCACCGGTCGCGCTTCCTGCTGTCGATGTCCGGCCGGTACGGACACGCCCTGTACGCGGACCGGCCGGCCTTCAAGCTGAGCGACGCGCCGCGCACGGTGGGTGTCGACGCCACCGCCTGGGAGGTGCTGGACGTGGTGGCGATCGGCGGCCGCGACCGCACCTCGGACGATGTGGCGGTCGTCGACCACCGCGGCCGGTGCGTGGGCGTCGTACGGCTCGCGGACCTCGTACGGGCGCTGGCCGAGAACCGGGTGGAGGAGGCGGCGGGGCTCAATCCGCTGACCCGGCTGCCCGGTTCGGACGCGATCACGAGTGAGGTGGACCGGCGGATCGGCGACGGGCGGGCGTTCGCGCTCAGCTGGCTGGACATCGACCACTTCAAACAGGTCAACGACAGTGCCGGGTTCGCGGCAGGTGACGAGCTGATCCGCTCGGTGGGCCGGGCGCTGGAGCAGGCGGCGGCGCGGGACGCGCGCGTGGGGCACATCGGCGGCGACGACTTCCTGCTGCTCGCCGAGGAGGAGGCGCTCGATCCGCTGGTCGCCGGGGTACTCGACGCACCCTGGTCGGCGGGCGGGCGCCGCGTCACGCTGTCCCTGGCGACCGTCGTGTGCCTGCCCGGCAGCGTGTCCGACCACCGGCAGGCCGCCGCCCATCTCGCTCCGCTGAAGAAGGCGGCGAAGGCGCTGCGCGGGACCAGCTGGGTGCTCGCGCGCGCGGGGCTGCCCGGACACGAGATCCGGCGCGGTACCGGAGCGGCCCCGGCCCAGGCGGGTTACGCGGCGGTCGAGCCCCTCGGATGAACGGAGCTGCCGTATACGGCCGTTGAGTGCCCACCTGCGGGAAGGAAGCGGTCGGCTGCCGTTCCCGGGAAACCGCTGTCACCGTTGCCGTCAGCAACCTTGACGGTCTCGTGGTGCCGGTGAACACTTCCGGGTGTCAGTCGACATCGCCGTACATTCTCGGCGTAATCAGGCACTGCGCCACGGGCCTTGTGCTGCTCTGCGACCCCTCCTCCAGAGGCGATCCGGCTGCGAAGGCACGCTCGTCACGGACGCCGGGCGGGGCACGGGGCCCTCCCTGCCTTCGGCTGAAGTCGCCAAGGGAACCGTTCCTGCACGGAGGGCCGGGGCGCTCGCCCCGGACCGGCGCCAAGGGAGCCGCCATGAGCAACGGAGACATTTTCATCGGCGAAGTCATCGGCACCGCGATCCTGATCCTGTTCGGTGCCGGAGTCTGCGCCGCCGTCACTCTCAGACACTCCAAGGCACGCGCGTCCGGCTGGGTCGTCATCGCGTTCGGCTGGGGATTCGGCGTGCTCGCGGGCGCGTACACCGCCGCTCCCCTCTCCGGCGGCCAGCTCAATCCCGCGGTCACCATCGGCATCGCCGTGGACACGGGCAAGTGGGGCAAGGTCTGGATCTATCTGCTCGGCCAGATCGTCGGCGCGATGCTGGGCGCCGTCCTCGCCTACCTGGTGTATCTCGCGCAGTTCCAGGCCAACGTCCGCAAGGAGGGCACGGCCGAGGGGAGCGCCGACGAGCCCGTGGCGACGCTCGGCATCTTCTCGACCATCCCGGAGATCCGGAACCCGATCGCCAACCTCATCACCGAGATCATCGCGACGATGGCCCTCGTGCTGCCGATCCTCGCCTTCGGGCTGACGAAGGGGCTCGGCGAGTCCGGCGTCACGGTGCTGGTCGTCTCGCTGCTCGTCGTGGGCATCGGACTCTCCCTCGGCGGGCCGACCGGATACGCCATCAATCCGGCACGTGACCTCGGCCCACGCATCATGCACACCTTCCTGCCGATCCCGAACAAGGGCACGTCCGACTGGGGTTACGCATGGATCCCGGTCGTCGGCCCGCTGATCGGCGGGGCACTCGCGGGCCTCGTCTACAACGTGGCCTTCTGACCCAGCGACCCGACCCAGCGACCCAGGGACAGCCATGACGGATTCCGCCGAGAAGTACGTCGCCGCCATCGACCAGGGCACCACGTCCAGCCGCTGCATCATCTTCGACCACGGCGGCGCGATCGTCGCCGTGGACCAGCGCGAGCACCGCCAGATCTTCCCCAAGCCGGGCTGGGTGGAACACGACGCCACCGAGATCTGGTCCAAGGTGCAGGCCGTGGTGGCGGGGGCGCTCGCCAAGGCCGGGCTGCGCGCCGACCGGTTGAGCGCCCTCGGCATCACGAACCAGCGGGAGACCACGGTGCTGTGGGACCGCGCCACGGGCAAGCCCGTGCACAACGCGATCGTCTGGCAGGACACCCGTACCGCGGCGCTGTGCAACGAACTGGGCGGCGCCGACGGCCAGGACCGCTTCCGCGACCAGACCGGACTGCCGCTGGCCAGCTACTTCTCCGGGCCCAAGGCGGCCTGGCTGCTGGACAACGTGCCGGGCCTCAGGGACCGCGCCGAACGCGGCGAGATCGCCTTCGGCACCATCGACTCCTGGCTGATCTGGAACCTCACCGGCGGCACGGACGGCGGCCGGCACGTCACCGACGTCACGAACGCCGGCCGCACCATGCTGATGAACCTGGAGACTCTCCAGTGGGATCCCGCCATCCTCTCCGCGATGAACGTCCCCGAAGCGGTCCTGCCCGAGATCAGGTCGTCCGCCGAGGTGTACGGCACCGCCGTCGGCCAGCTCGCCGGTGTGCCCGTGGCCTCGGCGCTGGGCGACCAGCAGGCCGCCGTGTTCGGGCAGGCCTGCTACGACGTCGGCACCGCGAAGAACACCTACGGCACCGGCAGCTTCCTGCTGCTCAACACCGGTGACCGGCCGGTGCCGTCCAAGAGCGGGCTGCTGACCACGATGGGCTACAAGATCGGCGGTGAGGCGCCGGTGTACTGCCTGGAGGGGTCCATAGCGATAACGGGTGCGCTGGTCCAGTGGTTCCGCGACCAGCTCGGCATCATCCGCAGCGCAGACGAGATCGAGACGCTGGCGGCGAGCGTCGAGGACAACGGCGGCGCCTACATCGTGCCCGCCTTCTCGGGGCTGTTCGCTCCCTACTGGCGCTCCGACGCGCGCGGGGTCGTCACCGGGCTGACCCGGTACGTCACCAAGGCCCATCTGGCGCGCGCGGTGCTGGAGGCGACGAGCTGGCAGACGAGGGAGGTCGTGGACGCCATGTACCAGGACTCCGGGGTGCGGATCACGACCCTGAAGGTCGACGGCGGCATGACGAAGAACAACCTGCTCATGCAGCACCAGGCGGACGTGCTCGGCGTGCCGGTGATCCGGCCCCGGGTCTCCGAGACCACCTGCCTGGGCGCCGCCTACGCGGCCGGCCTGGCAACAGGCGTGTGGAACGACCTGGACGAGCTGAAGTCGCACTGGCAGAAGGACGCGGAGTGGACGCCGACGATGGAGGCGTCGGCGCGTGACCGCGAGTACCGCAACTGGCGCAAGGCGGTGGAGAAGAGCCTCGGCTGGCTGGAGGACGACGAAGCCTAGGAGTCGCGCGCGCCACGCGCGCGTGCGGCCCCGCCCAGGAACCACGGCCCGTACCCCGGTCGGCGGGGGTACGGGCCGTGCCGTGGCTCAGGTGGTGAGGGCCTGGCGGCGTTCGGCCGCGTACTCCATCGCATGCTGGACGACCCCGATGAGGACCTCCTTGACCGACTCCCGGTCGCGGGCGTCGGTCAGCAGGACGGGCACGTCGTCGTCCAGGTCGAGGGCCTGACGGACGGCGTCTGCGGGGTAGCGGGCAGCGCCCTCGAAGCAGTTGACGCCGACGACGAAGGGTATGCCGCGCCGCTCGAAGTAGTCGACGGCGGCGAAGCAGTCTTCGAGGCGGCGCGTGTCGGCGAGGACCACGGCGCCGAGCGCACCCTCGGACAGCTCGTCCCACATGAACCAGAACCGTTCCTGCCCGGGCGTTCCGAACAGGTACAGCACGAGGTCCTCGCGCAGGGTGATGCGGCCGAAGTCCATGGCCACGGTGGTTGTGTGCTTGCCCTCCACGCCGCTGACGTCGTCGACCGGGCGCCCGGCCTCGGTCAGCGACTCCTCGGTGCGCAGCGGCCTGATCTCGCTGACCGCGCCGACAAGGGTCGTCTTGCCCACGCCGAAGCCGCCGGCCACCAGGATCTTGAGCGTGACGGGCTCGACCGGGGGCATGCCGCGTTCAGTACGCCCGAGGATCATCGATCTCTTCTCCTGCTTGATGGTGGTCGGGCGACGGTCGGCCGTAGCCGCCGCCACCGGGGGTTTCGATGACGAGTACGTCGCCGGGACCGACGTCCGCCGATCCGCTTCCGCCGAGTTCGGTGACCGTGCCGTCGGCCCGCTCCACCCGGTTGGCGCCGAGCGCGCCGGGCTCGCCGCCCGCCATGCCGTACGGCGGCACACGGCGGTGCTGGGAGAGCGTGGAGACGGTCATGGGTTCGAGGAAGCGGATGCGGCGCACCGCACCGTCCCCACCGCGCCGGCGTCCGGCGCCGCCGCTCCCCCGCCGGACGGCGAACTCCTCGAGCCTGACGGGTAGCCGCCATTCCAGCACTTCGGGGTCGGTGAGCCGCGAGTTGGTCATGTGCGTCTGTACGACGTCCGCGCCGGGGAAGCCGTCGCCGGCACCGGATCCGGAGGCGACCGTCTCGTAGTACTGGTGGCGTTCGTTGCCGAAGGTCACGTTGTTCATGGTCCCGGAGCCCTCGGCCTGGACACCCAGCGCGGCGTACAGGGCACCGGTGATCGCCTGGGAGGTCTCGACGTTGCCCGCGACGACGGCGGCGGGCGGCTCGGGGGCGAGCATCGAGCCGGGAGGTACGACGATGTCCAGGGGGCGCAGACAGCCGTCGTTGAGCGGGATGTCGTCGGCGACCAGGGTGCGGAAGACGTACAGGACGGCCGCGTTGACCACCGAGAAGGGGGCGTTGAAGTTGGTGGCGAGCTGTGCGGAGGTGCCGGTGAAGTCGATGGTGGCGCGGCGCTCTGCACGGTCGACGCGCACGCGGACGCGGATGACGGCGCCGGAGTCCGTCTCATAGGCGTACTCGCCGTCGTCCAGGGCGTCGATGACCCGGCGGACCGCCTCCTCCGCGTTGTCCTGGACGTGCCGCATGTAGGCCTGTACGACGTCTAGGCCGAACTCCTCGATCATGCGGCGGACTTCGTCGACGCCCTTGCGGTTGGCGGCGATCTGGGCGCGCAGGTCGGCGAGGTTGGTGCGGACGTTGCGGGAGGGGTGGGGCGCCTCGGTGAGCAGGCGGTGGGTCTCCTCCTCGCGGAAGCGGCCGTTCTCGGCGAGCAGCCAGTTGTCGAAGAGGACGCCCTCCTCCTCGATGGTCCTGCTGTGGGCGGGCATGGAGCCGGGGGCGATGCCGCCGATCTCGGCGTGGTGGCCGCGGGAGGCGACGTAGAAGAGGATCTTCGGCTCACTCTCCGTGGCCGTCGCGGAGTCGGTGTCGAAGACCGGGGTGATCACGGTGACGTCGGGCAGGTGGGTGCCGCCGTGGTACGGGTCGTTGACGGCGTAGGTGTCGCCGGGTCGCATCGACGTGCCGCGGCGGCGGATGACCTCCTTGACGCTGGTGCCCATGGAGCCCAGGTGGACGGGGATGTGGGGCGCGTTGGCCACCAGGTTTCCGTCCGGGTCGAACAGGGCGCAGGAGAAGTCCAGACGCTCCTTGATGTTGACGGACTGGGCCGTGGACTCCAGCCGGGCGCCCATCTGTTCGGCGATCGACATGAAGAGATTGTTGAAGACCTCAAGCAGAACCGGGTCGGCTTTTGTGTCGAGTTCGGAACTCTGCGTAATCGTCGCGCGTTCCATGAGCAGATGCCCGTCGTCGGTCGCAGCGGCCCGCCAGCCGTCGTCGACGACGGTCGTGGCGCCGGCCTCGGTGATGACCGCGGGTCCGGTGACGGTCTCGCCGGGCGGAAGGGCCTCCCGGCGGTGGAGGGGTACGTCGCGCCAGGCGCCGCCGGTGTGGAGGCGGACGGTCTCGGGGGCGGCGGGGCGGCCTTCGTACGGGGCGAGGGCGGAGAGGTCGGGGGGTGCGGTGATGCCGGTGGCTTCGACGGAGAGGGCTTCGACGACGATCGGGCGGTCGAGGGTGAAGGAGTACGTGGCGCGATGACGTTCTTCGAAGGCGTGACTCATGGTGTCGGGCCCGGTGAGCGCGACGGTGAGGGTGGTGTCCGTGCCGTCGTAGCGCAGTTGGGCGCGGCGGGTGACCTCGACGCGGTCCTCCGGGACGTCCTCGGCGAGGAGTTCGGCGCGCGCGGCGGCCTCCAGGCCGTCGGCCGTCTTGCGGATGCCGGGCATGGAGGCGGCCTCCAGGGGGGCCTCGACGGACTGTTCGCGCATGGCCGTGGTGTCGGCGAGGCCGATGCCGAGGGCGGAGAGGAGACCGGCCATGGGGGGCACGAGGACGGTGCGGATGCCGAGCGAGTCCGCGACGCTGCACGCGTGCTGTCCGCCCGCGCCACCGAAGGTGGTGAGGGCGTAGCGGGTGACGTCATGGCCCTTTTGGACGGAGATCCGCTTCACGGCGTTGGCGATGTTGGCGACGGCGATCTGCAGGTAGCCCTCGGCCACCTGCTCGGGGGTGCGGTCGTCACCGGTCCGCTCACGGATCTCGCGCGCGAGGGCGGTGAAGCGTTCGCGGACCAGGGCCGCGTCCAGCGGCTGGTCGCCGTCCGGGCCGAACACCGTGGGGAAGTGGGCGGGCTGGATGCGGCCGAGCATCACGTTGGCGTCGGTGACGGCGAGCGGGCCGCCGGCGCGGTAGCAGGCGGGGCCGGGGTCGGCGCCGGCCGAGTCGGGGCCGACGCGGTAGCGGGAGCCGTCGAAGTGGAGCACGGAGCCGCCGCCCGCGGCGACGGTGTGGATGTCCAGCATGGGGGCGCGCAGCCGGACGCCCGCGATCTGGGTGGTGAAGACGCGCTCGTACTCGCCGGCGAAGTGCGAGACGTCGGTGGAGGTGCCGCCCATGTCGAAGCCGATGACGCGGTCGAAGCCGGCCCGCTGCGACATCCGGGCCATGCCGACGATGCCGCCGGCCGGCCCGGAGAGGATGGCGTCCTTGCCGCGGAACTGCCCCGCCTCGGTGAGCCCGCCGTTGGACTGCATGAACATCAGCCGCACGCCACGGAGTTCGTCGGCGACGTGCCGGACGTAGCGGTGCAGCACGGGCGAGAGGTAGGCGTCGACGACGGCGGTGTCCCCGCGCGGGACGAGCTTCATCAGGGGGCTGGTCTCACTGGACAGCGAGATCTGCGGGAAGCCGGTGCGGGCGGCGAGGTCGCCGATGGCGTGTTCGTGGGCGGGGTGGTGGTGGCTGTGGAGGCAGACGACGGCGACCGCGCGGATCCCGTCGTCGTACGCCTGCTGGAGGGGGCCCGCGAGGGCGTCGAGGTCGGGGGCTCGCAGGACGGTGCCGTCGGCGGCGATGCGCTCGTCGGCCTCGATCACGCGTTCGTAGAGCAGCTCGGGCAGTTCGATGCGGCGGGCGAAGATGCTGGGGCGGTTCTGGTAGGCGATGCGCAGGGCGTCGCGGAAGCCTCGGGTGATCACCAGGAGGGTGCGTTCGCCCTTGCGTTCCAGCAGGGCGTTGGTGGCGACCGTGGTGCCCATGCGGACGGCGTCGATGGGCTCCGGGGCGCCGTCGAGCAGTTCGCGTACGCCGGCGACGGCCGCGTCCGCGTATCGGGCGGGGTTGTCGGAGAGCAGTTTGTGCGTGAGCAGGCGGCCGTCCGGGCGACGCGCGACGATGTCGGTGAAGGTGCCGCCTCGGTCGACCCAGAACTGCCAGCCTGTCACGTCACTACCCCGCTTCCGCGCCGGTCACAGCGCCCGGAGGCCGTTGATCACGTCGCGCAGAATACTCTCGTCCGGCAGCTCCGCCGGGGGCACCGGACGCGTCACATGGACGAGTTCCGCGTGCACGAGGTCCCCGATGAGGACGCGGACCACCCCGATGGGCAGGTCGAGCTCCGCGGCGAGTTCCGCGAGCGACTGCGGTGCCGTGCGGCAGAGCCCGACGATCTCCACGTGCTCCGGGGAGAGCGTCGGGTCCGTCTCCGGGTCCCCGGCGTCGGATTCGGTGACGACCACCGCGATCAGATCGAGGCGGTGCTGGGCCGGACTGGTGGTGCGGCCGCGCGTCATGGCGTACGGACGGACGACCGGTCCGGCCTCGTCGTCGAACCAGTGGCTTCTTCCCTGACCGTCTACGCTCATGTCATCCCACTACCCGCCTGCGGGCAGATCGGTGCGCGGAGCGGCGCCCAGATGTACACCGACCCGCTTGACCAGCAGCGTCATCTCGTAGGCGACCTGACCGACGTCGGAGTCGGCGTCCGAGAGGACCGCGAGGCAGCTGCCGTCCCCGGCGGCGGTGACGAACAGGAAGGCGTCGTCGAGCTCGACCACGGTCTGCCGGACGCTGCCCGCCTCGAAGTGCCGGCCCACGCCCTTGGCGAGGCTGTGGAAGCCGGACGCGACCGCGGCCAGGTGCTCGCTGTCCTCCCTGGTCAGGTCCTTGGACACGCCCGTGGGCAGACCGTCGCCGGAGAGCACGACGGCCTTGCGGATGCTGGCGACCCGGTCGACGAGCTCGTCCAGGAGCCAGTTCAGCTCGCCCTTGTTGGTCTCCGTGTGGCCGGTGGCCTTCGGTGCGGTCATCGACCGTCCCCCTTAGTCGTTCCTTGTGCTGTGCCGTTCCGGGCGTCGCCCGCGGCATTCTCCTCACGGCCACGCTGCCAGCCCCGCTGGAGCGAGGCCATCCGGCTGCGGACCTCGTCGGCGTCGCGGTCGGCGGGCTGCGCCGCGGGTTCCGGGCGCCGTTCGGCTTCCTGCTTCAGCTGCGGGGCCAGGTTGGCCTGTCGTACGCGCCGGGGCAACGGCCCGGAGGCCGGGCCGCCGGTGGGCGGGACGCCGTCGTCCCGGCCGCCGCCGGAGGCGGGCGCCGCGGGCCGGGTCCGTCTGGGCAGCGCCGGGGCCTGGGAGGTCTGGTTCCCACCGCCGGCCGCGGTGGCCGTGCGCTCGTCGACGCGGTCGGCGAGTCCGGTGCGCCGGGCGGCCTCACCGCGGCGGCGGGCGGGCAGGGGAGCCAGTCCCCCGGTGTCAGGACGGCGCGGGCCGGCGGCGGGCTGCTCGTCCGGTTCGCCGCGGCGGGACCGTTGCTCGGTGACGGGCCTGCCGTGTGAGCTGACCAGCTTCGGCGTCTGGCGCCGGGGCAGCGGTACGGGTCCGCCGGAGCGGTCGGCGGCCGGGGTGTCGTCAGCGCGCGGGGAGGCGGGCTGATGGGGCTCGATCAGCCGGGAGGCCCCCTCGTCCTCGGCACGGCCGCGGGGGCGGCGGGGGCGGAACAGGCCGCCGCGCTCGCTCTCCTCGTCGGTCAGGGCACCCGGGAAGTCGTCGATGGCGTCCAGGTCCACGGGAGCCTCCAGCTCGACGGGGCCGTCCAGCAGGGAGGTCGGCAGGCCGGGCAGCTGCACCGGGGCCTGCAACCGGGCGGGGGTGAGGCTCGCCGCCGGCTCGGCTTCCTTCGAGGGGCGGTCGAGGCGGAAGCCGATGCCGTTGGTGTCCGGGACGTCGTCGGTCAGCAGCGCGTCGGGGACGAACACGACGGCGGTGGTGCCGCCGTAGGGGGACGGCTGCAGGGAGACGCGGACGTTCTGGCGCTGAGCGAGACGGCTGACCACGAACAGGCCGAGCCGGTCCGTGTCCGAGAGTTCGAACTCGGGGGTCTCGGCGAGCCGGAGGTTGGCGTCGAGCAGCGCCTCGGCCGTCATGCCGAGTCCGCGGTCGTGGATCTCCAGGGTGAAGCCGTTGGCAACCCGCTCGCCGAGGACCTGGACGGCGGTGTGCGGCGGCGAGAAGACGGTGGCGTTCTCCAGGAGTTCGGCCACGAGGTGGGTGACGTCGGCGACGGCGGGACCGGTGACCGCGACCCGTGCCAGCCGCCGCACCTCGATGCGCTCGTAGTCCTCGACCTCGGCGACGGCGGCCCGGACGATGTCCATCAGCTGCACCGGGCGGCGCCACTGCCGCGACGGCGCGGCGCCGGAGAGGATCACCAGGCCCTCGGCGTGCCGGCGCATACGGGTGGTGAGGTGGTCCAGGCGGAACAGGTCGGCGAGTTCGTCGGTGTCCTCGGTCCTGCGCTCCATGGTGTCGAGCAGGGTGAGCTGCTTGTGCAGGAGGACCTGGCTGCGGCGGGCGAGGTTGACGAAGACCTCGGAGACACCGGCCCGCAGTTCGGCCTGTTTGACGGCGGCCTCGACGGCTGCGCGCTGGAGGGTGTTGAGGGCCTGGCCGACTTCGCCGATCTCGTTCTTGTCGTACTCCAGCCGGGGCACCTCGGTCTCGACGTCGACCTGCTCCCCGGCGGAGAGTCTGCGCATCACGCTGGGCAGCCGCACACCGGACGCCTCGTGCGCCTCCAGGCGCAGCTGCCGCAGGTCGCGGATGAGACTGCGGCCGACGCGCACGGACAGGACGATCGAGAGCAGGAGGGCGACGAGGCCGAGGACGCCGGCGACGGCCGCCTGCACGATCACGCCCATGGCCACCGGCTCCGTGCGGTCCTGGAAGCGGTCGCCGACCTGGTCGTCCAGGGTGCCGAGTTCGCCGAGGACGCTCGCCGCGGTCGAGTCCCAGCTCTGCGCCGTGACACCGCGCGGGGCTCCGGAATTCGTGCCGATGGCGGTCTGTTCGGCCGCGCGCAGCGGGGCGGTGGTGGCGCTCTTCCAGAAGCGTTCGTACCGTTCGCGCTCCGAGGCGGGCAGCAGCGGCAGGCTGATGTCGTACAGGAGGGTGCGCTGGGCGACGAGGTCGGAGATGTCGCGGCTCTCGTCGTGGGAGAGCCTGCCGACCACCAGCGCCGAGCCGAGCAGGGCGTCCTCGCGGGAGAGCAGTTCGCGGGCGCGGTTCACGTTGACCAGGGCCCTGGCCTGCTTGTCCATGTCGACGTCGTCGATGCCGCCGAGGGCGTCCAGCAGGGTGTAGCAGGGGTCGACGAGCCGGTTGTAGCGGTCGAGGGCCTGGGCGCGGTCGACCGTGCGCTGCTCGACGCTGCGGCGCAGGGAGTCGAGGCTGTCGAAGGCGTCCAGGACGGTGGTGAGGCGCTCGTCGTCGTCCGCGTCCATGGCGTCGCGGACGTCGTGGTCCTTGGCGTTCCTGCGGATCTCGGCGACGGCCCGGTCGGTGGCGGTGCGGGTGCGGTGCAGCGCCGTGAGGGCGTCGGCCGCGCGCGGGTCGGCGAGGTAGACGAGGGTCTGGCGGCGTTCCTGCTGCAGGCCGCGGACGGTGTCCTCGGTGGGATAGGCGACGTTCTGGACGATGTCGGACACCTGGAAGAGCCGGGTGACCTCACGCCCTGTGAGCACCGTGGCGAAGCCCCAGATGGCAGTCAGGGACACCAGCGGCACGAGAAGCAGCGCCACGATCTTCCGGCGGATCGACTTCCCGCGAAAGCGCATGGCCTCCCCCAGCTCGACCCCCGCCGGTCGGGGGTACATATGTCCGTCAGCAAACGTGCGCGAGCCTACTACCGCCCCACAGGTATCTCGAAGACATGTCCGGAGGGTGAAGTTCCGCACCGGCGGCGAGACATGGCGAGTTGTCCGGGCATTGGGGGAGATTGCGCCCGGGATCCGGGTGCCCGTGACGGGACGGGCCGAGCTGTACGGACAGTCAGTTGGCTGGAATTTTTCGCAAGTGGGGAATCTTCGAGGGTGGTTGTTCGTCTTTCTCTACGGGAAATGGGGGCGGAATCGGCCACAGGAGCCGCAACCCGCACCCCGGCGGCGTAAAACAGCGCAAGCCGGGCAGCCACTGGGGAGTCGGTGTCCGCGGACACCGGGGCGAGCGGTGTGCCGGCGGTGGGGAGTGACACGGTGATGGGCACGGCGGAGCGGCGCGGGGCGTCCGAGAAGAGCGTGGCGGTGCGCTCGGCGGCGCGGCGGGAGCACGAGGCGCCGGATCGCGACATTCCGGCGCATGGGCCTGCCGGGGAGGCAACCGACGGTCAGGAGCAGCCGTATCACCGGCAGCTGTGGATCGAGGAACCGGCGCGCAGGCGCCGGATGCCCGACCCGGTGCGTACGGCGGCGGTGCGGGCGGTGCTGATCATCGCGGTGACGCTGATCCAGGCCATGGTGGCGTTCCTGTGCACGCTGGCCGGGTCCTGGC
Source organism: Streptomyces sp. NPDC001816 (assembly GCF_042892235.1). Taxonomy (NCBI): domain Bacteria; kingdom Bacillati; phylum Actinomycetota; class Actinomycetes; order Kitasatosporales; family Streptomycetaceae; genus Streptomyces; species Streptomyces sp. NPDC001816. The sequence goes on along the minus strand of NZ_JBIATY010000010.1, from coordinate 320,633 downwards.
TGGCGTTCCCGATGGTCATCAGCAGCGTGGTCAGCACGGTGGTGGCCACGTGGGCCGTGGTCGACGTGTGGGTGACCCGCCAGGTGTGGAGCCAGCGCAACGGAGTGGTCTCCGAGCCGAGCAGCACGGCCCGGTCACTGCGCCGCGAGCGCCGAGCCAGCCGGCGTCAGGAGCGGGCCGCCCTGCGGGAGCAGGAGCGGATACGCCGACGGGGCGGCTCCGGGCAGCTGTCCCACTCCTGACCAGAGGGCGGCCGGCACGCGGCCCCGCGCCCCTCAGGGCGTTGTGGCTGCCGGCTTCTTGAACATCCGCGTCGCCGTGATCTCGCTGTGCACCGCCTCTCCGGCCTGGGGCTGCTGCGGCAGTCCGGGCCGGAGGTGTTCCTCCACGCTGATGTACTTCAGGCCCGCCCTGAGGTCGGCGTCGTTGCGCAACCGGATGACCAGCGGGAACTCGGCCAGCGCGGTCGTGTCGAACAGGCCGGTGGTGTACAGCAGCTGGACGCCCAGCGCGTCGGAGACGGCCCGCTGCAGCTCCAGCAGGTACGTCGCGTTGGCGCGGCCGATGGGGTTGTCCAGGAACAGCGTGCCGGCGTGCCGGTGCTTGTCGCGGCCCCGGTCGTTCGAGCGCAGGGCCGCCATCGTGCAGTACAGGGCGATGGCGGCCGTCAGCAGCTGACCACCCGAGAACACGTCACCCATCTGCCCGACGGGCACGCGCTCGGCGCGCAGTACGGCGTCGGGCTTGAGGATCTCGACGGCCACGCCCTTCGGCTGCAGCGCCGCCGCGACTCCGCGCAGCAGCAGGGACATGCCGTCCCGGCGCAGGTCGGAGTTCTTCTTGACGGCCGCGCGTGTGGCCTCGTCGATGACCTCGCCCAGCCGCTCGGTGAGCGTGGCCTGGTCGGGCTCCTCGAAGCGGATGCGCAGGAACTCCTGCCCTGACCACTCGCCGAGCCCCTCCGGGAGGCGGGAGAGCCGCTGGGCCGAGCGCAGGGTGGCGAGGGCCGACTCGACCAGTCCCCTGAGCCGGTCCACGATCGAGTCCCGGTTGCGCTCCAGCTGCGCCAACTCGTCGGTGAGGACGCGCAGTCGAGGCGCGAACGCGTCCGCCCACCGCTGGGCGTGCTCGGGCAGCGCGGAGGCGGGCAGCTCGCGGATCTGCTGCCGCGCGGGGGTGCGGACCTGCTCGTAGCGCGTGGAGTTGGCGTGCCGGACGAGTACGTCGCTCGCCTCGCGCACGGCCGACTCGGCGGCGGACAGGTCGGCGGCGCAGCCGCGCAGCGAGCGGCGGGCCTCGGCAGCGGCGTGCCGGGCCTCCTCCAGGCTGCCGGGGTACGGCTCCGGCTCGTCCTGCTCCTCCTCGGGGGTGTGCTCGCGCAGCAGGTCGCGGAGCATCGCGGCGATCTCCTCGAAGCCGTCGGCGGCGTCCTCGGCAGCCCGGTGGGCGTCCAGCAGTTCGGCGTGGGCCTCCCGGGCCTCGGCCAGCGCCTCGGTGCGGGTGGCGAGTTCGGCCGTGGCGGTGCGCAGCAGGGCCTGGGCGTGCTCGGCGTCGCGCGGGACGAGTTCCTCGGCCAGCTCGGTGTGCGCCTCGCCGTCCTCGGGGGCGTGCCGCTCCGCCTCGCCGCGCAGCCGGCCGAGCTGTTCGCTCGCGGTCGACATCCGGGTCTCCAGGAGCTGCACCAGCTCCTCGGCGCGCGCGGCTGCGGCCTGCCGGGAGGGGCCGTCGGAGCCGTCGGGCGACTGGAGCAGCTGTTCGGCGCGGGTGCGGACCTTGTTGCTGAGCCGGTCAAGTTCGGCGAGGGAGGCGCTCTCGTCGCTCTCCGCGCGGGCCTGCTCGGCTCGCAGGTCGGCACCGACGCCGACCTTCTCGTAGACCTGGGAGGCGGCCCGGTAGGCCTCGCGCAGGGCCGGCAGGGACGCCTTCGGGGCGTCCGCGTCCGCCACCGGTACGTCGTCGGGGGCGCCGGCGATCTCGGAGCGCTCGGCGCGCAGGGCACGCGCGGTGCGGCGGGCGTCGTCGGCGGCCCGCTGGGTGGCGCGGCGGTCCTCGTCGGCGGCGCGGGCGCGGTCCAGGCAGGTCTGGGCGCGGGCCTCCGACTCGGCGGCATCGTCGGCGAGTTCACGGAGCTTGACCTGCCAGCCGGCGCGCTCGCGCAGCCGGTAGGCGAGTCCGGCGAGGGCGTCGGCGGCACGGCGGGCCTTCTGCGCGGCCTCCTGCCGTTCGTCACGGACCTGCGTGGCCTCGGCGGCGGCCTCGTCGGTCTCCGCGCGCGCGGTGCGCGCCTCGGCCAGCTCGGCCTCGGCCTCCTCCGTGAACGCGCGCGCCTCCTGGGCGGCCTCGGCGAGTTCGGTGAGGCGTCCGGCCGGACAGCCGGTGCGCCAGGACGCGAGCCGCGCGGCCAGTTCGCGGTCCTTGCCGAGGCGGGCGGCGAGGGCGCGGATCTCCTCGTCGCGTTCGGTGGCCCGCGCGCGCAGCGCCTGCCGCTCCTCGTCGGCCGCGTGCTCGTCGTGCATGGCCGGGTTCGGCGGCACCAGGAAGACGTCACCCGGGGCGGCGTCGGGCGCAGGGGTCGGGGCGAGCAGGGCGGCGGCCGTGCCGACGGCCACGGCGGAGCGCGGCAGCAGGGCGGCGTCGCTGAGCGCCTCGCGGGCACGCGCGTGCGTGTCCGGGTCGGTGATGATGACGCCGTCGACCAGTTCGGGGCGGGCGGCGAGCACGCGCGCGTGGTCGGCGGGGTCGACGGCCTGCGCGAGGTAGCGCCAGCCGGGCAGCGCGGGGATGCCGTGCTCGCCGAGGAACTCGACGGTGGCCAGCACGTCCGGCCCGGGCGGCAGCAGTCCGCCGTCGCCGAGGGCACCGAGGATGCGGGCGTCGTCGGCCGCGGCGGTGCGCAGTTCGAAGAGGTGCCGTTCGGCGGTCGACACGGCGTCGTCGAGAAGCCCGCGCAACTCGTCCGCGAATCGGTCGAGTTCCTCGGGGCTGAGCGGGCTCTCGGCGAGGGAACGCGAGCCCTCGGACGAGTCGCCTCCGCGCGCGGGCGAGCCGTCGGCCGCTCCGGACCTGGGGCCGGGCACTCCGGCCCGGGCCGTCCCGGGCGCCCCCGGCAGGCTCAGCAGCTCCGCGAGCCGTTCCTCGGCGGCGAGGGCCTCGGCGAGGCGCCGCTCGGCCTCGTGGCTCCGCTCGGCCGCCGTCGCCGCGTCCGCAGCGCGGGCCGCGGTCAGCTCCGCGCGGGACTCGGCGGAGGCCGCCTCGCGCGCGTGCTCGGTCGCCTTGCGGGCCGCCTCACGGGCCGTGTCCCAGGCGGCCACGGCGGTCTTCTCGGCGTCGCTGGCGGCGAGGGCGGCGCGGGCCGGGTCGGCGTCCGGTGCGCTGTCGTCGAGCCAGCCCGCGCGGACCGCCTCGGCCGTCTCCTGCTCGACCTCGGCCAGACGCTGGCGCAGGTGCCCGGCCTCACTGCGGGCGCGCTGCGCCTCGGTGGCGGCGGAGGTGGAGTCCCGGTAGGCGGAGTCGCTGACCTCCTGGAGCGCGGCGGAGCGCTCCTCCTCCTCGTTTGCGAGGGCCTCGGCGCTCTCGGCGGCCGCGTGCAGGGCCCGTACGAGGTCCACGGCGGCCTTGGCGCGGGCGGCGAGCGCGGGCGCGGCGTCCCGCTCCGCCTCCTGGATCGCGGCGGACACGCGCGCGACGCGGTCGGCGGCGGCGCGGTGCCGCAGCACGGCTTCGGCGGCCTGCCAGGCGGAGTGCAGCGTGCGCGCGTCGGCCAGCTCGCGCTTCTGCGCGGCGGCGGACTTCTCGGCGGCGGCGAGTGCCAGGGAGGCGTGCCGGAAGGCGAGTTCGGCGGCGATCAGCGCGCTGCGCTCCCGGGCGCCCTCGGAGTGCGTGACGGCGTAGGCGGCGGCCGTTACGCGCTGCGCGAGGTCGGCGGCCCGCACCCGCTCCTGCACGGCCCGCGCGGAAAGGCGCCGGGCCAGCGTGCGGGTACGGCGCTCGGCGCCGGCGTGGATGTCACGCGCACGTGAGCGTGCCTCGGCGGCCTCGACGATCCGCCCGAGCAGGTCCACGGAACCGGCCGTGAAGTCCCGTTCGGCGATCAGCTCGGCACGCCGGCCCAGCTTGTTGCCGAAGCCGCTGACGAGGTCGGCGAGGCCGTCGGTGTCGCGGGTGTCGGTGACCGCGCGCAGCAGCAGGTCGGTGAAGTCGGAGTCCTTCTTGACCGCGAAGAGTCCGGCCGCCTCGCCCTCGTCGGCGTTCATCTCCCGCTGGTAGCGGAAGAGTTCGGGGTCGAGGCCGAGGTCGCCGAGGTGCTCGATCCAGCGGTCGTGGATCTCCTCCCAGTGCACCTCCAGATGCGGGTAGGCCTTGCCGGCCTCGGTGAGGGCGTCGCGGAAGCCCTTCATGGTGCGGCGGCGGCCCTGGGCGCCGGAGGCACCCTCGACGGGCGGCCGTACGGCGGTGGACTCGGCGACGGGCAGGTTGTCCAGGCTCAGGCCGGGGCCGGGCCGGAAGGAGTACCAGGCTTCGGCGAACTTCCGTGGATCGTTGGAGACCTGGCGTCCGCGCCACTCGCTGACCTTGCCGACGACCACGCACTCGCCGGTCAGCACGTGCTGCCACTCCAGCGCCACGTGCCCGCAGTCGTCGGCGAGCAGGAACTTGCGCAGCACGCCGGAGCTGGCGCCGCCGAGGGTGTTGCGGTGGCCGGGCAGCATCACCGAGAAAATCAGCTTGAGCAGCACGGACTTGCCGCCGCCGTTCTCCAGGAACAGCACGCCCGCGGGCGCGGGGCGGCGCGGCGGTCCGGCCGGCTCCTCCTCGAAGAACTCCGCCTGCATGGGCGCGGGGTCGGGCACGGGCTCGCCCACACCCCGCAGGTCAAGCACGGTGTCGGCGTAGCGCGCACCGGCCGGCCCGATGGAGTAGAGGCGGACCCGGGACAGCTCGTACATGGCGGACTCTCGTCAGTCTTCTGGCAGATCGGGGAGGTTGTCAGGGGTGCGAAGGCGCGTGGAACGGCAGTGCGGCGTCGGCCACCAGGTCCAGATCGTCGGTGTCGTCGGCGGGCAGCAGGCTGGCCGTGCCGTCGGTGACCGGGACGACGCCCAGCTCCAGCAGTTCGGCCATCGCGGCGCTGCCGGCCATGTCGCGCACCTGGAGCTGGTAGCGAGCCGTGGTGCGGTAGGTGCCGCCGTGGTCGTCACCGGTGCGCTGCAGGAACCCCGAGTCGGTGAGGAAGGCCGCCGCCTTGCCGACGATGCCCGTGGTGGATCCGGCGAGCCGGCGGGCGTCCTTGGTGGCGCCGGTCGCGCTGCGTCTGGCCCAGATCCGCCAGGCGGCCTCCAGCCCGGGTGCGTCGGTCGCCGGGTCGGTGTTGTCGCCCTGCTCCTCGGCGCGCTCCTCGAGGCGGCGGCACGCCTGGCGTACGAAGGCGTCGACGCCGTTGACGGTGATCCGGCCGATGTAGGAGTCGTCGGCGAGGTCCTCCGGGCGCGGGAACGCCAGCGCGGCCACGGCGAGATGGGCCAGTCCGTGCAGGAACCGGTCCCCCGAGTCGGCGGCGGTGCGACGCGCGTAGTCGCCCATGCGCACTGCGAACACCGAGTCCTCGGCGGCCGTCACGGCCATCCCCGCGCGCGGGGACACCTCCAGCACGACGAGTCCGAGACCGGCGGCGACGGCGTCCGCGAGCCGCGCGAACGCCGGGTCGTCACGGTAGCGGCGCAGCAGCTCCGTGTACTCCTGGTCACGCGCCGGCTGCAGCTTGGGCTGCAACCCGAAGGCGACGAGCCGCGCCGCGTCGGCGGCGTCGGCGGGGGTGACGGCGGTGGTCGCCGACGGGGCCGGGGCCTCCGTGTCACTCCACTCGACGTGCTCGCTCACGACTGCAACTCCTCGGTCTTGAAAACAGGGCTGGGGGCAGGCGCCCCGAAAGGGGCGCGGGGCTGCATCCATGTGCGGCTCCGCCGCGGGGCGCGACCAGCCACCACCGGCCCGCGCCCGGCAGACAACCTCACGCCGCCTCCGTCCGATCCGCCGCCATCCCGGCCGCATCCAGCAAGGCGGTCCCGACGATCAGATCAGCCCCACCGAAGTCCGGATCATCCAGCTCGGTCCCGTCGTCCACGGCGAACAACAGCTTCTCCTCGCCCTGGCGATACGCCGTACCCACGGCGGGACTGGCCGCATGGACCGCCAACAGGGCGACCAGGTACGCCAGATCGAACCCACCGGAATCTCTGGCCTCCGCCAGCAGCCCGGACAAGCGCCGCGGCGCATCGGCGGGCAGATCCAGCAACTCCATGGCCACGGCCAGCTGTTCCTCACTGAACCGGCTGTCGTCCGGCGTCGCGATCAGGTCGGGCTCGGGCATCTCCGCGCCCAGGTGCTCCCGCTCCACCGGTGGCGTCAGCAGTATGTCGACGAGGTCGGCGACCCGCACCGACACCGGCGTACGCAAGCCCGTGCCGTTGGCGAAGAACGCGTCCGTGACCCGGATCGCCTGTTCCAGGGGCAGCGGCAGCACGGGCGCGACCAGGTGTCCGTACAGGTCGATTCCGGAGGTCGCGGCGGGTGTGGCGAAGGCCTGCCGGTCCTGTTCGGCGCGGAACAGGGGGCCGGCCTCCAGCAGGCGCGACTGCAGCTGGGTGTGCCGCCGGATGCAGTCCTTGACGATGTCCACCAGCTCGGCGGCGCGCCGCTTGTGCTCGGAGTCCTCGGTCTCGTCGCGGGCCTTGCGGATGTTGGTGAGGATCGCGTTCTCGTGGCGGTACCGGTCGGCCACGTGGTCCAGGGCTTCGGCGATCATGTCGGGCACGGCGTGGAGCCAGTCGACCGCGCGGACGTTGCGCCGGGTGGCGTCGAGGGCGCGGCGCAGGGTCTCCGAGTACTGCACGGTGCGGTAGCGGGCCTGCTCGGCGGCGAGCTGGGCGTCGGCGAGGCGGCCGCGGTTGATCAGCACCTCCAGCTTGACCTCGGCGGCGATCTGCGCGCTGGTGACATCGGTGTCCAGGGCGCCGACCAGGACGTTGACCGCCTCGTCCGTCGTACGGAGGTAGACCGTGCCGCCGGGGCCGGGGACCTCCTCGATCAGCTTGAAGTCGTAGTCACGGCGGACATAGGTGCCGTCCGACGCGAACGTGCCGTACACCGCGCGGAAGCCGCGGTCCACGCTGCCGACGTTGATCAGGTTCTCCAGGACCCAGCGGGCCACGCGCTCGTGCTCGGCGACGGGGCGGTGCGGGGCCTGGGCGGCGATGCGCGGGACGAGCCGGGCCACGATCTGCTCGTGGTCGGCGCCCGTGTCGAAGTCCATGTTCAGCGTGACCAGGTCGATGGCGGCCAGGGCCACCTCGGCCATGCCGTACACCGAGTACTCGCCGGCCAGATTGGCCTTGCGTGCGTCGAGGTCGTGCAGCGGCGCGGTGCAGGCGAGCGCGCGCAGCCGACGGGCCAGCCCCTCGTCGGCGGCCGGGCCCGGTGCCGGGCGCGGCCCCGCGCTGAGCTGGGCCGGAACGCTGTCCGTCGATGCAGGCGAAGTCACGGTGCACAGACTAGGTCCTCGGTCTGACAACGACTAAAACGGCGCAGAAACGACGGCCGTCACAGACGCACAAGAGGCGTCGGCGCTGCCCGCAGCTCAAGAGACGCCTGTGTGGCCCGCAGCTCAAGAGACGCCTGTGCCGTCCTCGCCGACCCTCCGCAGGTACACCTCGACGACCCGCTCCAGCGAGTCCGCGAGATAGGTCTCCAGCAGCCGCTCCGCGCCGCGCCGGTCCCCGTCCTGCAGCGCCTGGAGGATCTGGCGGTTGCGGGCGAGGTAGGGCTCGTGCAGCCGGTGCGGGTCGTCCACGACGTGGAAGGCGAGCCGCAGCTCGGCGAAGACGCTGCGCATCAGCTCGTCGGTGCGTTCGCTGCCGGCGAGGGCGACCAGTTCCCGGTGGAAGTGGATGTTGGCCGTACCCAGTGCTTTCCAGTCATTCTCGTGGGTCGCCAGCTGCCCCTCGGTGACGGCGGCGGCCAGGCCGTCGAGCCGGTAGGGCGGCTCGCCGAGGCCCCGGACGACCGCGCACTCGACCAGGGCCCGGGTGCGGTAGATGTCCTCGACGTCCGCCACGGTCAGGACCCGGACGAAGACCCCGCGGTTGAGTTCGTGTACGAGCAGACGCTCGTGGGTGAGCAGCCGGAACGCCTCGCGCAGGGTGTTGCGGGAGACCCCGAGCGCGCCGCCGATGGCGTCCTCGGACAGGCGGGTGCCCGGCGGGAAATAGCCCTCGGCGATCCGGCTCCGGAGGATGTCGGAGACCCGTTCGGCGGTGCTGGTGCGCCCGAGGAGGGCACGGTCGTCGGCCAGTCCCGTCAGCTGCTCTGCCATGCCCGGAATTCAATCGCAGACCCCGGAACGAGACAACGTGGGTATTGAAGGATCGTTGAACGATCCTCTACGGTGCTCCGCACGCAACAGCTTCAGCACGGCACAGCTTCCGCACGGCACTGCTCAGTTCCCGCACCCTCCGTCCCCTCTCTGCGAGGTGCCCATGAGCACGACCCCTCCGCCCCGGCCCGTGACCGCGGGCGTACGACCGGAACAGGGTGAACACGCCGCCGAGGACGGCGCGTTCGGCTGGCTGCACGCCCTCGGCCCGCGCGGCCGACGCGCGTTCGCCGGAGCTTTCGGCGGATATGCCCTTGATTCGTACGACTACTTCACTCTGCCGCTGAGCATGGTGGCGCTCGCCACGTACTTCGGCCTCGACAGCGGCCAGACCGGCCTGTTCACCACCGTCACGCTGGTGGTCTCCGCGATCGGCGGTGCCGTGGCGGGCGTGATCGCGGACCGCGTGGGCCGCGTCCGGGCCCTGATGATCACCGTGATCACGTACGCGGTCTTCACCGTGGCCTGCGGCTTCGCGCCCAACTACGAGACTCTGCTGGTCTTCCGCGCCCTGCAGGGCCTCGGCTTCGGCGGCGAGTGGGCGGTCGGGGCGATCCTGGTCGCCGAGTACGCGAGCGCGAAGCACCGGGGCCGTACGCTCGGCGCGATCCAGAGTTCCTGGGCGGTCGGCTGGGCACTGGCCGCGATCGTCTACACGCTGGTGTTCTCCTTCGCCGGTGACGATCTGGCCTGGCGCATCATGTTCTGGACCGGGGCGCTGCCCGCGCTGCTCGTGGTGTGGCTGCGCCGCCGGGTGCACGACGCTCCCGCGGCGACGGCGGCCCGTGAACAGAACCCGCGGCGCGGCTCGTTCGCGGCGATCTTCCGGCCGGGCAGGGACGGCGAGCCCGGCCTGCTGCGCACGACGGTCTTCGCGGGCCTGCTGTCCACCGGCGTGCAGGGCGGCTACTACACACTGGCGACCTGGGTGCCGACGTACCTGAAGACCGAACGCGGCCTGTCCGTCGTCGGTACCGGCGGCTATCTGACCTTCCTGATCTCGGGCGCCTTCCTCGGCTACCTGACCGGCGGCCACCTCACCGACCGGCTCGGCCGGCGCCGCAACATCTGGCTGTTCGCCCTGCTCTCGGCCGTGTGCATCCTCGCGTACGCGAACATCCCGCACGGCGCCGACACCCTGCTGCTGGTGCTCGGTTTCCCGCTCGGCTTCTGCATGTCGGCGATCTTCAGCGGCTTCGGCTCCTACCTGAGCGAGCTGTACCCGACGGCGGTGCGCGGCACCGGGCAGGGCTTCACGTACAACACCGGCCGCGCGGTGGGCGCGGTGTTCCCGACCCTGGTGGGCTTCCTGGCCGACAGCTGGGGCGTGGGCGGTGCGCTGGTCTTCGGCGCGATCGGCTACGGCCTCGCGGCACTGGCGCTGCTCGGGCTCCCGGAGACGCGCGGGAAGGAGCTGGCATGACGCGGGTGAACCGTACCGAGGACCGGCCCGTTGTCCTCGCAGACGAGCACGCGCACGCGTGGCGCGCGAAAACGGCACGGGCCCGCTTCCGGGAGGGCCTGGCGGGTCCCACGGCGGGCGTCGCGGCCGGCAGCACTCAGGCGAACCTGATCGCGGTACCGGCCGACTGGGCCTACGACATGCTGCTGTTCTGCCAGCGCAACCCGAAGCCGTGTCCGGTGCTGGACGTCACGGACGCGGGCGCCACGGCCACCGTCCTCGCGGAGGGCGCGGACCTGCGCACCGACCTGCCGCGCTACCGGGTGTGGCAGGACGGCGAGCTGGTCGAGGAGCCGACGGACGTGCGCGCGCACTGGCGGGACGACCTGGTGTCGTTCCTGCTCGGCTGCAGCTTCACCTTCGAGTGGGCGCTGGCCGGTGCGGGCGTCCCGATCCGGCATGTCGAGCAGGGCCGCAACGTGCCGATGTACGTGACCGGCAGGCAGTGCCGCCCGGCGGGCCGGCTGCGCGGCCCGATGGTGGTGTCCATGCGCCCGGTGCCGCCGGAGCACCTGCGCGCCGCGATCCGGGAGAGCGGCCTGCTGCCGGCCGTGCACGGCGGCCCCGTGCACTGCGGCGATCCCGCGGCCCTGGGCATCGCGGACCTCGGCCGGCCCGACTTCGGCGACGCGGTGGACGCCGCTCCCGACGACATCCCGGTGTTCTGGGCGTGCGGGGTGACCCCGCAGGCGGCCGTGATGGCCTCGCGACCGCCGTTCGCCATCACCCACGCACCGGGCCAGATGTTCGTGACCGACGCCCGCGACGAGCAGTACCGCGTGGTGGGCGTCGACTGACACCGGCGAGCCGGCCACCGCCGGCGAGCAGCACGCGACACGAGAACCGGAGACACGGAAGACCATGACCGCGATCGATCTGAACGCCGACCTCGGCGAGGGCTTCGGCCGCTGGCGGCTGACCGACGACGAACAGCTGTTGTCCGTCGTCACCAGCGCCAACGTGGCCTGCGGGTTCCACGCCGGGGACGCGGCCACGATGCGCCGGGTGTGCGAGCTGGCCGCCGAGCGCGGGGTCAGGATCGGCGCGCAGGTCTCCTACCGGGACCTCGCCGGGTTCGGGCGGCGCGCGATGGACGTGCCGCCCGCCGAGCTGGCGGCCGAAGTGGCCTACCAGATCGGTGCCCTGGACGTGTTCGCGCGGGCGGCGGGGGCGCGCGTGGCGTACGTCAAGCCGCACGGCGCGCTCTACAACCGGGTCGTGCACGACGAGGAGCAGGCAGCGGCCGTGGTCGACGGCGTCCTGCTGGCGGACGGCTCGCTGCCGGTGCTCGGGCTGCCCGGCTCGCGGCTTCTGGAGCTGGCCGCGAAGGCCGGCCTGCCGGCCGTCACGGAGGCGTTCGCCGACCGCGCCTACACCGACGAGGGCACGCTGGTGCCGCGTGGCCGGGGCGGCGCCGTGGTGACCGATCCGGACGCCGTCGTGGAGCGCTCGGTGAGCCTTGCGCGCTCCGGCGCGGTGGTGGCGCACTCCGGCGCGAACATCCAGGTGCGCGCCCGCTCGCTGTGCCTGCACGGTGACACGCCCGGCGCGGTCGAGCTGGCCCGCCGGGTGCGCGAGCGGCTGGTGGCGGCGGGCGTGCGGGTGGAGGCCTTCGCGTGAGGGCGCTTCCCGTCGGTGACGACGCTTTGCTGGTGGAGGTCGCCTCGGGCGAGCAGGCGCAGGCCCTGCACGCGGAGCTGCTGCGGCGCCGCGCGGAGGGCTCGCTGGCCGTCCGCGAGATCGTCCCGGCAGCCCGTACGGTCCTGCTCGACGGCCTGGCCGACCCGGTCCGTTGGGCATCCGAACTGACCTCCTCCGAGGTACCGCCCGCTCCCCCCCGCGCGCGGGAGCTGATCGAGCTGCCGGTGCGCTACGACGGCCCGGACCTCGCCGAGGTCGCCGCCCACTGGGACGTGTCCGAGCACGAGGTGGCCCGGATCCACGCGAGCGCCGAGTTCACCGTGGCCTTCTGCGGGTTCGCGCCCGGCTTCGGCTACCTCACCGGGCTGCCCGCCCGCTACGACGTCCCGCGCCGGGCCACCCCGCGCACGGCGGTACCGGCCGGTGCCGTGGCGCTGGCGGGGCCGTACACGGGCGTGTACCCGCGTTCCTCGCCGGGCGGCTGGCAGCTGATCGGCACCACGGAGGCGGTGCTGTGGGACCACGCGCGCGTACCGGCCGCGCTGCTCTCACCGGGCGCGCGCGTGCGCTTCGTACCGGTGGGAGAGGCATGACCGGCCACCCCCGCAACGGCCTCGCGCCCACGGGGGCCGTATGACCGACCGTGCGCTCGTCGTCGTGCGCGCCGGGGCGCTGACCACCGTGCAGGACCGTGGGCGGCCCGGGTACGCGCACCTCGGCGTGCCCCGTTCCGGAGCGCTCGACCCGCAGGCGGCGGCCCTCGTCAACCGGCTGGCCGGCAATCCGCCGGACGCGGCCGTCCTGGAGACCACCCTCAACGGCTGCGCCCTGCGCCCCCGTTCGACGGTGACCGTGGCCGTCGGGGGCGCGCCCTGCCCGGTCGCCGTGGGCGGCCGCCCGGCGGCCTGGGGCGCCCCGGTCGTCGTGCCCGCCGGTGCGCTGCTGGAGGTGGGGGCGGCCGTGGCCGGTGTGCGCGCCTATGTGGCCGTGTCCGGCGGGATCGCCGTGGAGCCGGTCCTCGGCAGCCGTGCCACCGACCTGCTGTCCGGACTCGGCCCCGCGCCGCTCACGGACGGCACGGTGCTGCCGCTGGGCACCCCGGCCGGCCCTCCCGCGCGCGTGGACGCCGTCCCGCAGCCGGGTCCGCCGGCCGAACTCGTGCTCCGGGTGACGCCGGGCCCGCGCGACGACTGGTTCGCCGCGCGCGCGGTCCGGGATCTGACCACGCGCGCGTACCGGGTGTCCTCGGCGAGCAACCGGATCGGCCTGCGCACCGAGGGGCCCGCCCTGGAGCGGGCCCGGAACGGCGAACTCCCCAGCGAGGGCATGGTGCTCGGCGCGGTGCAGGTACCGCCGGACGGCCGTCCTGTGGTGTTCCTGGCCGACCATCCGACCACCGGGGGCTACCCGGTGATCGCGGTGGTCCGCGCCGCCGATCTCCCGGCGGCCGCACAGGCGGTCCCGGGCACCACGGTGCGGTTCGTGGCGGTGCGGCGCCGCTGAGCCTCGGCGTCGGCACCGCCGGCATCGGGCTGTTCCGTTCTCGTCAGCGCGGCCAGCGCCTCGGACACCGCGGCGGAGGCCTTCAGGTCGAGGCGGGCGCTGGTGCCCCGCGCGCGGTGGCGTACTTCGTCGGCGGCCAGCCGCAGCAGTTGCGGCAGCAGATCGTTGCAGCGCCGGATCACCCAGGCGGTGCCGGCGGTGGCGAGCCACAGCAGGCTCGCCGAGCGGGTCGGGGCGGGGAACTCCGGTTCGGGTGACGGCGGCGTGCCGGTGGCCCGGCCCGCCACGGTGAGCAGGTCGTGGAAGTGCACGGCGAGCCGCCGGTGGCCGCGCTCGCCCGGGTGCAGCCGGTCCGCGCTCCACAGGGCGCGGTCGGTGAGCCAGGTGCCCTCCGCGGCGTGCAGGTGGACGGCCCCGTACCGGTCGGACAGTTCGTGGACGACCGCGTTGACCGCCCGCTGCCGGCGGGCCAGCGGGCGGGCGAGGGCGCCCGGGAGGCCCAGCATCGCGCCGGGGTCGGGCAGGCAGGCGGTGAGCAGCGTGGCGCCCTGGGCGGTGAAGGCCGCGTACACCTGGTCGAGCCGGCCCGCCACGGCATGGATGTCGAAGGTGTGGCGCAGCGTGTCGTTGACGCCGATGACCACGGACACCACGTCGGGGCGCAGTTCGAGACCGGCCGGGGCCTGCCGTTCGAGCACGTCCTGTGTCTGCGCCCCGCTGACGGCGAGGTTCGTGAACTCCACCTGCCCTGCGTCCTCGGCGAGGCCGCCGGCCAGCAGCGCCGCCCAGCCCCGCCAGCCCTCCCCGGCGGGGTCGCCGACGCCCTCGGTGAGCGAGTCCCCAAGGGCCACGAAGCGGACGGGTCTCATGCCACGCCCTCCCGGGCACCGGGCCGGGCCGGGGCGTCGGTGCGCTTCAGCACTTCCGTGTCGTGCGCCGCGAGGAACGCCTCCACCGCCGTTCCCCAGCCGAAGCACTCGGCACGCGCGCGTGCGGCTTCCCGTCGCTCGGGCTCGGTGCGCGACAGGAGCAGTTCCACGGCGTCCGCGAACGCGTCCGCGCGGTCGGCGGCCGCGGCGCCCGCGGCCCCGATCACCTCGGGCAGCGCCGACGAGGCGCTGGCCACCACGGGTGTCCCGCACGCCAGGGCCTCCAGGGCGGCAAGCCCGAAGGTCTCGGCGGGCCCGGGCGCCAGGCACACGTCGGCGGACGCCTGGAGGGCGCCGAGCGCGGCCCGGTCGGCGACGTACCCCAGGAACGTCACCGGCAGCCCTCGCTCCCGCGCGCGCTGCTCCAGCCGCGCGCGCAGCGGGCCGTCCCCGGCCACCACGAGCACCGCCCGCCGGCCGCGCCGTAGCAGCGCCTCCAGGGCGTCCAGGGCGGTGCCGGGCCGCTTCTCCACGGACAGCCGGGAGCACATCACGAGCAGCGACTCGTTCCCGCGCGCGTGCAGGGCGCGCAGCGCCGGGTCACGCAGCGCGGGGTGGCGTTCCATCAGGTCGACGCCGAGGGGGGCGCGTACGACGTTGCGCGCGCCGATCCGTACGAACTCGCGCTCGGCGAACTCCGTGGTGCACACGATCCGCGAGTAGACATGCGCGGTGCGGGTGTTGAGGGAGTCGGCCGTCCGGGCGGCGAGCTTCTCGGACAGGCCCCAGGTGCGCAGCACGCCGTCGGCGGTCTCGTGGGAGACCATCACGGCGGGCACGCGCGCGCGGCGCGCCCAGCGGCCGGTCCACCGCAGGGTGGTGCGGTCGGAGACCTCCAGGCGGTCCGGGGCCAGGTCCTCCAGGAGGGCGGCCACGCGCCGCTTGTCGGTCAGAACGCGGTAGCCGCCGGTGCCGGGCAGCACCGGTCCGGGCAGGGTGATGACCCGGCCCTGCTCCGTGTCTCGGTCGGTGTGCCGCTCGCCCGGCACGATGAGCACCGGCTCGTGGCCCGCGGCCCGGAAGCCCTTGCCCAGTTCGTGCAGGGCCGTGCGCAGGCCGCCGGAGGCCGGGGTGACGAAGTTGGCCAGCCGGACGATGCGCAGGGGTGTGCCGGTCATACCGTCACCACCGTCTTCTGGCGCGCGGCGAGCACGTCCTCGTAGTGCGCGATCAGCTGGTCGCCGACGGCGGCCCAGGTGCGGCCCTCGACCATGGCCCGCCCGGCGGCGCCGTACGCGGCCAGCAGGTTCGGATCGGCGGTCAGGGTGCGGACGGCCTCCGTGACGGCGTTCGCGTCGCGCGGCGGGACGAGCAGTCCGGTGCGGCCCTGGTCCACCAGGTCCAGCGGGCCGCCCGCGGCGGGTGCGACCACCGGAACGCCGCTGGCCATGGCCTCCTGGACGGTCTGGCAGAAGGTCTCGAAGGGGCCGGTGTGCACGAACAGGTCCAGCGAGGCGAAGATCCGGGCGAGCTCGTCGCCGGTGCGGCGGCCCAGGAAGACCGCGCCGGGCAGGGCCTCTTCCAGGTGGGGCCTGCTGGGGCCGTCGCCGACGATCACGACCTTGACGCCCTCCAGGCCGCAGACACCGGCCAGGAGCTCGACCTGCTTCTCGGGGGCGAGCCGGCCGACGTAGCCGACGATCAACTCGCCGTTCGGGGCCAGTTCGCGGCGCATTGCCTCGTCGCGGTGCTCTGGCCGGAAACGGACGGTGTCGACACCGCGCTGCCACAGCCGTACCCGGGGTACGCCGTGCGCCTCCAGGTCGTGCAGGGCGGCGCTGGACGGGGCGAGGGTGCAGTCGGCGGCGGAGTGCACGGAGCGGATCCGGCGCCAGGCGGCCGCTTCGCCGGCGCCCATGTAGGTACGGGCGTATCCGGCCAGGTCGGTCTGGTAGACGGCGACGGCGGGGATGCCGAAGCGGGCGGCGGCGGCCATGCCACGGACGCCGAGGACGAACGGACTGGCCAGGTGGACCACATCGGGGCGGTGCTCGGTGAGCGCCGCCGCGAGGCGCCGGCTGGGGAGGGCGACGCGGACCTGGGGGTAGCCGGGAAGGGGGAGGGAGGGGACACGGACGACGGGGCACGGAGCCTCGTGGGCGTCGGCCTTGGTACCGGGTGCGGTGGCCGGCGCGACGACGAGCGGGTGGTGGCCGCGATCCACGAGGTGCCGGGCGGTCTGGAGCGCGCAGTGGGCGACGCCGTTCACATCGGGGGGAAAGGATTCGGTCACTATGACGACACGCATACGGGTGTTGTCGCCGCGCCGGACGTGGCGGCGTCAACGTCGATCTTTCCGGACGGGGAACGTCCCATGAGCGTTGGACTGCACACCCGAGCGGGTCAGCCGGACGCCATGTCCGCCTGACCCGCGGGTCACCCGGTGTTCACCCGACGGGCGGTCTCCCGCCCGTCCCGTATGCGTGTGACGGTGCGCGGCGAGGTCACATGGTCTGTGCGTCCGGTCCGAAGCGGCTGCGGACCGCTGTCTGCACCTCGTCCTCCTCGGCCGGATCGGCGGCGAGGCGGCGGAGTCGTTCGACGACCCGGGCGTCGCCGGTCTCGGCGTGCCGGGCGGCGATCTCCCGGGTGGTCTCCTCGCAGTCCCACAGGCACTCGACGGCGAAGCCGGTGGCGAAGGAGGGATCGGTGGCGGCCAGGGCGCGGGCGGCGCGGCCGCGGAGATGGGAGGAGGCCGTCTCCCGGTAGATGTGGCGCAGGACGGGGGCCGCGCAGGCGATGCCGAGGCGTCCGGTGCCGTCCACCAGGGTCCACAGGGTGGGAGCGTCGGGGCCTTCACCCCGTACGGCCTCACGCAGGGCGCCGAGGACGAGGTCGCTGTCCTGGGCTCCGCCGCGGCAGGCGAGCATGCGCCCGGCGGCGGCGCCGAGGGCGTCGGGGCGCTGGGCCCAGCGGCGCGCACGGTCCACGGCGGCGATGCTGCGCATCCGTTCGAAGGCGTCGACGGCGGCCTCCACGACGACCGACGCTCCGTCGGCGACGGCGGCCTCGATCAGGTCGAGGGCGTCGGGGTCGTTGCTGTCGGCCAGGTAGCGCAAGGCCGTGCAGCGGGCGCCGTCGATGCCGTTCCGCGCGGCCTGGAGGATCTCCGGCCGGTCCTCGGGGCCGGCCACGGCGACCAGGCAGCGGGCAGCCGGGACATGCAGCGCGGCACCGCGCTCGATGCCCTGCTGGGCCCACTCGAAGACGGCTCGCACGCTCCACCCGGGGCGGGGCCCGGTGGGCCGCATCTGGCGCTGCCAGCGGTCGAAACAGCCGGTCTCCTGGGCGGCACGCACGCGCGTGGCGATCGATTCGCGCGGATCCTCGGCCCACAGCCGCCAGGGCCTCGGCTCGAAGGCGTCGCGCACGGCGGCGGCCAGTTCGGCCTCGCCCTCGGGGTCGGTGGAGAAGCGGGCCAGGACCGGGGCGGCGAGGGCGCGCAGGCCCGCGTCGTCGTCCCTGAGAGCCAGCTCGTCCAGGGCCCAGGCCCAGCTGGACCCGTGAGCGGCGTACCTGCGCAGCAGTTCGAGCGCGTCCCGCCTGCCGTAGGAGGCGAGGTGCCCGAGGACCGCCAGGGCCAGGCCGGTGCGGGACTCGTCGGTGTCGAGGACGTCCTCGGGGTCGAAGAGGTGCGCCTCGATGGCGTCCAGCTCGCCGTTCAGGTCGAGGTAGAGCCGGGCGTAGTAAAGGGAGCGGTTCTCCACCTGCCAGTCGTGGCGGGGGTCCCGCAGCACACAGTGGTTCAGGGCCGCGAGCGCCTCCGCTCGCGGGGCGGTGAGCGCGTGCAGCGTGCCGTCGCCACGGCCGCGCTGGAGCAGGCCGAGCAGCGTACCGCTGGGCGCTATGACCGGATCGAACATGGGAAACAGCCTCACATCAAGCGTCGACGCAACCGGGAAACACGCACTACCTGGCCGCGTGACACAACGTCGGAGCGCCCGCCGTCTCTTGCTTGCTGTAGACCATTTCTCTCTGCCTCTCGTCGTTGGCCCATGCGGACCGCATCACGGTCCGCGCGGTGCGGCAACACCTGCCCAGCCATCGCGTCCGTGAATCACGTCGTCATGATGACCCGCGGTGTGTGCTGCCGCGACCGTATTTCCGGCGGCCCTGTACCGCCTCCCCCGTTTTCTGTGTCGTACCTGGTCAGGACGTCCGCATCAGTGTGCGCCGAACAGTTCCAGGAGTTCCGTCTTACCGAACATGCGTGCCGTTTCCACGGCCGAGGGAGTACCCGCGGCGGGATCGGCACCGCCCTCCAGGAGGGCCCTGATCACTTCCGTCTCACCCTTGAAGACGGCCCCCGCGAGCGGGGTCTGGCCTCGGTCGTTGATCCGGTCCACGTCCCCGCCCCGGGCGAGCAGGGCGCGCACCGCGTCGGCGTGACCGTGGTAGGCGGCGAGCATCACGAGGGAGTCGCCGCGGTCGTTGGTGAGGTTGGCCGGAACGCCCTTGTCGACGTACGCCACCAGCTCCTCGGTCTGCCCCTGCCGGGCCAGATCGAAGATCTTGGTCGCCAGCTCCACGACCTCGGGGTCGGGGGCTTCGCTCATCGGCCGGACCGCCTCTCTTACAACCGTTCAGGTGAATCGCAAGGGTACTGGCTCGCGCCTCACATGACCCGAAGTGCCCGAGGTAAAGATCACCGCAGAACCCGCCGGACGCAAGCGCCCTGCTCAACCGGCCCATGACGGCTCCGCCACCCGGGGGAAATCAATCGAATTTCACCCAGTTGCACCTTTTGTCGTATAGACACATCCTGTGATCCTGGAAGTACTCATGGTGACTGTCCCCTCTCGACACCAGGAGACCTCAAATGATCCTCTCCCTGTCAGGCGTGCTCCTGCTCGGCATCATCGTCTTTCTCTTCTTCAGGAAGGACGGGCTCAAGGGTTCGCACGCCGCCGTCTCGGCCCTGTTCGGCTTCTACCTGTCGAGCACGGCCATCGCCCCCAGCATCAAGGCCGGCGGCGAGAGCCTGGCGAGCCTCCTCGGCGGCATCAAGTTCTGACGCCCCACCTCCCGCCCGTACGCACCAACAGGAGACAGCAGTGGCCCGGCGCCCTCTCCCCCGCATTCTGAGCAAAGACAGCGCGCAGATCGCCCGGACGCAGATCGCCCGGAGCCGGGAGCTGGCCCGGACGGCGGCCGACAGTGCCACCGATGTCCTCCACCCGCTGATCACCATCTCGCGCGGGCTGCGCCGGCTGGCCTCGGTCGGACGGCGCAGGTGGGCCGAGACACCCAAGGACAAGCGTGGGCCGCTGCTGTTCCTGGCGGCCACCGTGGTCCTGTTCGTGGTGATGGTGCCGTACGGACCGCTGCTCGCCGCCATCACCCTGATGGCGGCGGCGGCCTGGCAGGGACGCGACCGCACCCCGCCGGCCCCCGAAGGGCCGGACGAGTCCCAGGCCGAGCGGCTCCAGTCCCTGTACGAGGCGCTGGTGCCGTACTTCTCCACCGCCGAGGATCCGGCGCCGCTGTACGCGCACGGCGGGGAGTGGGAGAAGGCCTTCGACACGCACGAGTTCGACGACGGCGGGCGCTTCGGTCATCTGGTGATCCGCTACCCCGCCTACTTCCCGGACGGCGAGCCCGCGGCCCGTGCGCGGATCGAGCAACTGCTCACCGCGAAGGCCGGGCGGGGCCGTGAGTACCACTTCGAGTGGGACGAGGAGGGCAACCGGTTGACGGTGACCGTCCTCGCCCCGCTGCCCACCGACATCGCCGCCCAGCGCTTCGTCACCGCGCCGGGCGAGACCGTGCTCGGGTTCACCGATCCGAGCGAGGTCCAGCGGACGCTTCCCCTCTCCTACGGAGAGGAACAGCGCGACGTCCCGCCGGTCGTCTGGCGCACCGGCATCCGCTCGACCGAGCCGCACCTGCTGGCCATGGGCCACCCCGGCAGCGGCACCTCGACCCTGCTCCGCTCGATCGCCCTGCAGGCGCTCCAGCACGGCGACGTACTGATCGTCGACGGCGGCGGCACCGGCGAGTACGCCTGTCTGATCGGACGGGACGGCGTGCTGGCCGTGGAATGCGCGCCGGCCGGGGCGCTGGCCAGCCTGGAGTGGGCCGCGCAGGAGACCGAGCGGCGGCTCATCGCCATCAACCGGGCCCGGCAGGCGGGCGACGCGCCGCCCGAGGACACCCGGCGCCCGCTGTGGATCCTGCTGGACCGGCCGAGCGTCTTCACCCACCTCATGGCGGCGGACGGCCGCAAGGATCCGCAGGCTCTCCTCCAGATGCCGTTGCGGCACGGCCGCGCGGCGAACGTGACCGTGGCCGTGGCCGAACAGTTCGACAGCGCGGACACGTTGAGCGAGGGCGTACGTCAGCACACACGCGCGCGTGTCGTGCTGGGGCCTGCTGCGCCTGAGCAGGTGGAGGCGGTGCTGGGGGTGCGGGCGCGCACGACGGCGCCGGCACAGGTGCCGCCGGGGCGGGGCTATGCACGGCTGGGGTCGGGGCCGGTGCATCGGCTTCAGGTGCCGTCGACCCCCGATCCCTACGACGACGCGACCACCGACGCCGACCGGCAGGCGGTGCTGGAGTTGCTGCCGCCGCGGACGACTCCTGTCGAGGCCGCCCCTGAGACGGAACGGCTGGCTGCGGAGGCAGTGGCCGCCGAGAGTTCGTAAGTGCCCGTCGGCTGCGGTTGGGCTGGGTGGCTGCGCTCACCCGCGCTCGCGGGGTGCCGCTGCGCCCGCACTCCCCCGACCACCCATGGGCACGGGGCTGTATCGATATGCGGGTGCGTGGGCGCGACCAGCCCCACACACCCGCAGCCGAACTCCGAGCGACCGACTCACCTACGCCACGAACGTACGAGGCGCCTCGATGTCACCAGTCGCCCCCGTCTCCACCAGACGCGCCGCCGCCGCAAGGCGCGCAGCCGCCTCCTCTGCCACCGCTCCGCCGACCGTGAACGGGAGGCGGAGGTAGCCCTCGAAGGCGCCGTCGACGCCGAAACGGGGGCCGGAGGGGACGCGGACGCCGACCCGCTCCCCCGCTTCGGCGAGCCGCGAGCCCGAGAGGCCGCCGGCGCGGACCCACAGCGTCAGGCCGCCCTGCGGGATCTCGAACTCCCAGTCGGGCAGTTCGCGGCGCACCGCGGCCACCAAGGCGTCCCGGTTCTCCCGCGCCTGGCTCCGCCGCAGGGCGACGGCCTGTTCCCAACCGCCCGTGCCGAACAGCCAGTTCACGGCCAGCTGCTCCAGCACAGGGGTGCCGAGGTCGGCGTACGCACGCGCCGCGACCAGGCTGCGGATCACGTCCGGGGCGGCACGCACCCAGCCGATCCGCATGCCGGCCCAGAACGCCTTGCTGGCCGAGCCGACCGTGACGACGGTCGAGCCCGCCGGGTCGAAGCTGCAGACCGGGCGCGGCATCGCACCCTGGCCGAACGACTCGTCGAGCCACAGCTCGGTCATCGTCTCGTCGGCCACGAGCACGGTGCCGGCCGAGCGGGCCGCGTCCACCAGCCGGCGCCGCTGGTCCTCGTCGGCGAGCGCGCCCGTCGGGTTGTGGAAGTCGGCGACGACATAGGCGAGCCGGGGCGCGGCCTCACGCAGGACCTGGCGCCAGCGGCCCACGTCCCAGCCGGTCAGCCCCTCGGCCATGGCGACGGGCACGAGTCGCGCGCCCGCCTCCCGCATCAGCTGGAGGATGTTGGCGTAGGACGGCGACTCGACGGCGATGCGCTCACCGCGGCCCGCGAAGAGATGACAGATCGCGTCGATGGCGCCCATCGCGCCGGTCGTCACCATGATCTGCTCGGGCATGGTGGGGATCCCGCGCACGGTGTAGCGCTCGGCGATCATCGCCCGCAGGGCCGGCAGTCCGGCCGGGTAGTCGCCGTGTGTGTGGGCGTACGGCGGCAGTTCCTCCAGCGCCCCCTGCACGGCACGGGTGAGCCACGGCTCCGGGGCCGGCAGCGACGCGCAGCCCAGGTCGATCACCGAGCCGAGGGACTCCGGGGGCAGCGGCTCCAGTCCGCGCGCGGGAAGCGGGTTGCCCGCCGGTACGGCCGTCCAGCTGCCGGCGCCGCGCCGGGACTCCAGGAAACCCTCGGTGCGCAGGGCCTCGTAGGCGGCCGCGACCGTCGTACGGCTGACGGAGAGGGACAGGGCCAGTTCGCGCTCGGCGGGGAGCCGGGCGGCCACGGGCACGCGGCCTTCGAGCACGAGGAGCCGGATGCCGTCCGCGAGGGCGCGGTAGGCGGGCGGTCGGCGCGTGCCGGGGCCTGCCGGGCGGTCCTGCTGGGAGGTGAGCAGCCGGGCGAGCTGCGCGGCCCCCACCGCTGAGGTCCACTGCGCCATGACGATCAGTCCACCTTCCCCGAATTGGCCATGGATGGAGTTTCATCCCAAGCCACAGAGTGACATGCATCAGGCCACCGCCACCACCCAGGGGGGTATTTCGTGTCCACTCCCAGTCGCCCCGGTCGTCTCGGAACCGGCCGTCTCGGAACCGGTCGTCCCGGATCCACTCGTCTCGGCCGACGTCTGTTCATGCTGTACGCGGGGCTCGCGCTGTACGGCGCCAGTTCCGCGCTCCTGGTGAAGGCGGGTCTCGGGCTCGAGCCCTGGAATGTCCTGCACCAGGGGCTCGCCGAACTCACCGGGCTCAGCATGGGCCTGGTCCTGACGATCGTGGGGGCGGCCGTCCTGCTGCTGTGGATCCCGCTGCGGCAGCGCCCCGGGCTCGGCACCGTCTCCAACGTCCTGGTGATCGGGTTCGCCATGGACGCCACCCTTGCCGTACTCCCGGACGTGCGCTCCCTGGCGGTCCGGGTGCCCCTTCTCCTCGCGGGCGTCGTGCTCAACGGCATGGCGACCGGCCTCTACATCTCCGCCGCCTTCGGACCGGGCCCGCGCGACGGCCTGATGACCGGGCTGAACCGGCGCACGGGCCGCTCGATCCGGCTGATCCGCACCGTCGTGGAGGTCACCGTCGTCGCGACCGGCTTCGCCCTGGGCGGCACCGTCGGCATCGGCACCGTCCTGTACGCGCTGTCCATCGGCCCGCTCGCCCAGTTCTTCCTGCGCGTCTTCGCCGCCCCTTCGGCACCGGGGCGAAGCACAATCGTTGCCGCCGGGCAACCGGAAGGGGCGATACTGCGTCCGTGACCACCGCGATACGCCACCCCTATCTCGACCACCCAGGCCCCATCGCCTTCGCCCACCGCGGCGGGGCGGCCGACGGGCTGGAGAACACCGTGGCGCAGTTCCGGCGCGCGGTCGACCTGGGCTACCGGTACATCGAGACCGACGTCCACACGACGGCGGACGGCAAGCTCGTCGCCTTCCACGACGGCACGCTCGACCGGGTCACCGACGGCGTGGGCCGCATAGCCGACCTGCCGTGGCAGGACGTGTCCCGCGCGCGCGTGGGAGGACGGGAACCCGTACCGCTCTTCGAGGAGCTGCTGGAGACCTTCCCCGAGGTCCGCTGGAACGTGGACCTCAAGGCGGAGCCGGCCCTGCGGCCCTTCCTGGAGCTGATCGAGCGCACGAACGCCTGGGACCGGGTCTGCGTGGGCTCCTTCTCCGAGGCGCGGGTGCTGCGGGCGCAGCGGCTGGCCGGGCCGCGCCTGGCCACCTCGTTCGGCACGCGCGGGGTGCTCAGTCTGCGGCTGCGCTCCTGGGGGCTGCCGGCCTCGGTGCGCCGTTCCGCGGTCGCCGCGCAGGTTCCGGAGGCCCAGTCGGGCGTCCCGGTGGTCGACGAGCGCTTCGTCCGCGCCGCCCACGCGCTCGGGCTGCAGGTCCACGTGTGGACGATCAACGAACCGGAGCGGATGCACCGGCTCCTCGACCTCGGTGTCGATGGCATCATGACCGATCACATCGACACGTTGCGCAAGGTCATGGAGGACCGCGGCGTCTGGGTCTGAGCACCCGGGGCGACCGGGCCGCGCCTTCGCACAGCACTTCTGCGGGGAAGCGAGGGCACGGGTGGGCACCGAGACCGTGCGGACACAGGCTGCCGACGAGGCCGCGGGGCTGCGGCGCGAACAGCGCGGCTGGTATTTCTACGACTGGGCGTGCTCGGTCTATTCGACGACCGTCCTGACCGTCTTCCTCGGCCCGTACCTCACCGCGGTGGCCGAGAAGGCAGCCGACGCCGACGGCTTTGTGCATCCGCTGGGGATACCGGTCCGGGCGGGATCCTTCTTCGCCTACTCGGTGTCCCTGTCGGTGATCGTGGCCGTCGTCCTGATGCCCCTGGTGGGGGCTGCGGCGGACCGCACCGGCCGGAAGAAACCGCTG
Organism: Streptomyces sp. NPDC001816; assembly: GCF_042892235.1. Taxonomy (NCBI): domain Bacteria; kingdom Bacillati; phylum Actinomycetota; class Actinomycetes; order Kitasatosporales; family Streptomycetaceae; genus Streptomyces; species Streptomyces sp. NPDC001816. Next base: position 296,396 of record NZ_JBIATY010000010.1, on the reverse strand, counting down.
CTCGGTGCGGCCGCGTACACGGGGGCGGCCGCGACGACGGGCATGTTCTTCCTCGACGGCGACCGCTATCTGCTCGGCGGGCTGCTCCTCGTCGTGGCGAACGCGGCGCAGTCCGTGGGGATGATGCTCTACAACTCCTACCTGCCGCAGATCGCCCCGCCCGAGGAGCGCGACGCGATCTCCTCCCGGGGCTGGGCCTTCGGCTACGCGGCGGGCGCCCTGGTCCTCGTGGCCAACCTCGTCCTGTACTCGGCGCACGACTCCTTCGGCCTCTCCGAGACGGCCGCGGTCCGCGTCTGTCTGGCCTCGGCCGGACTGTGGTGGGGCGCCTTCACGCTCGTACCGATGAGCCGGCTGCGCGACCGGCACGCGCGCGTGGAGCGTGCGACGGCTCCCGGGCTGCGGCAGCTCACTGCGACCGTCCGGGACATGCGCCGGCATCCGCTGACGCTCGCCTTCCTGCTGGCGTACCTCATCTACAACGACGGCATCCAGACGGTGATCTCCCAAGCCTCGGTCTACGGCTCCGAGGAGCTGGGACTCGGGCAGTCGACGCTCATCGGCGCGGTGCTGCTGGTACAGGTGCTGGCCGTGGCGGGGGCGCTGGCGATGGGACGGCTGGCCCGGACCTACGGGGCGAAGCGGACGATCCTCGGTTCGCTGGTGGCCTGGACGGTCACGCTGGGGGCCGGCTACTTCCTGCCCGCCGGGGCGCCGGTGTGGTTCTTCGTGCTGGCGTCCGGAATCGGACTGGTCCTCGGCGGCAGCCAGGCGCTGTCCCGGTCGCTGTTCTCGCATCTGGTACCGCCGGGCAAGGAGGCCGAGTACTTCTCCGCGTACGAGATGAGCGACCGCGGGATGAGCTGGCTGGGCCCGCTGCTGTTCGGGGTGACCTACCAGCTGACCGGGAGCTATCGCTCCGCGATCATCTCGCTGGTGGCCTTCTTCGTCATCGGTTTCGTCCTGCTCGCGAGGGTTCCGGTACGGCGGGCGATCGGCGAGGCGGGAAACCCCGTTCCGGAAAGGATCTAGGAACGATTTAGCGCTCGACGCGAAAGGGCGGTAGTGTACGCGTTTGGCCTGCCAGGCGTACCGTTACTGCGCGTCAAAGATGCCGAAACGCTGGGTGACATCTGCTAGCAGATGTGACAAACCGGGCGCCTGTGGGTAGAACAAGGGGCGGCTACGACGGCGACGCATGACCCGGAACGGGAATCTTTACCGCCGACCGGACGTTGACCGGATGACGACGACAGCGACACCTGTCCTGTGGGCGACAAGCCCGGGAGGCACGATTCATGAGTGAGCGAGCTCTTCGCGGTACGCGCCTCGTAGTGACCAGCTACGAGACGGACCGCGGTATCGACCTGGCTCCGCGCCAGGCCGTGGAGTACGCATGTGAGAAGGGGCACCGCTTCGAGATGCCCTTCTCGGTCGAGGCGGAGATCCCGCCGGAGTGGGAGTGCAAGGTCTGTGGGGCCCAGGCACTCCTGGTGGACGGCGACGGCCCTGAGGAGAAGAAGGCCAAGCCCGCGCGTACCCATTGGGACATGCTGATGGAGCGGCGCACCCGTGAGGAGCTCGAAGAGGTCCTCGAGGAGCGTCTGGCGGTTCTGCGCTCGGGGGCGATGAACATCGCCGTTCACCCGCGAGACAGCCGCAAGAGCGCGTAACGCGAGACACACGAGTAACCGCGGGCGCCGTATGTGAAGACGTACGGCGCCCGCGGTTTCGTGCTGCCCGGTTTCCTGTTCTCAGCGGGTCAGGGGCGGCCACTGCTCCCCCGGCTCCCGGCTGGTGTCCTCCCTGATCACCTCGCCCTGCACCACCTTGCCGTCGGGGCGGTGGATGCGGGCCTGCTGGAAGGCGTCACCCAGGGTGCCCGGGGCGGCCTTGCCCAGGCTCCGGTCGAAGGCGCGCTCCGCGAAGCGGCTCACGGCCTTCTGGACGGGCGGGAGCAGCAGGAGCAGGCCGGCCGCGTCGGAGATCAGGCCCGGGATCATCAGCAGCAGGCCGCCGAGCATCATCAGGCCGTTGCCGCCGCCGCGCGTCGGCGACCCGCCATCCTGCAGCGCCTCGTTGAGGTTCTGGAAGGCGCGCCGCCCCGCCCGCTTGATGACCACGGAGCCGGCGGCGAAGCCCGCCACCAGGAGCAGGAACACGGTGAGACCGCCCGCCACACCGGCGACCTGCGTCAGCAACCAGATCTCCAGCACCAGCCACGCGGCGATCCCCAGGGGCAGATACCTGCGCAGCCGGGAACGCCGGGGCCGGACGGTGGACGGAGAGGTGGGAACGCCAGTCGTCATGCTCCCAGTGTGCCTGGACGCGGCTCAGTGCGGGATAAGGGGCCCTAGGCCCTGCCCGTGAGCTTGCCGATGCGCTCGCCGAAGCCCCAGGCGGTGACCCGCCACAGCGCCTCCACGACGATGTCCCGGCTCATCTTGGAGTCGCCGAGTTCCCGCTCCACGAACGTGATGGGCACCTCGACGACGTGGTAGCCGGCCTTGACCGCACGCCGGGCCAGGTCGACCTGGAAGCAGTACCCCTGCGAGGCGACCTTGTCGAGTCCGAGCCCTTCGAGGGTCTCGCGGCGGAACGCGCGGTAGCCGCCGGTCACGTCACGGATCGGCACGTCGAGCATGAGGCGCGAGTAGGTGCTGCCACCGCGCGAGAGGAACTCCCTGGACTTGGGCCAGTTCACCACCCGGCCGCCGGGTACCCAGCGCGAGCCGAGCACCAGGTCGGCGCCCTTGAGGGCGGTGAGCAGCCGGGGCAGCTCCTCGGGCTGGTGGGAGCCGTCGGCGTCCATCTCGACCAGCACGCCGTAACCGTGCTCCAGGCCCCAGCGGAAGCCCGCGAGGTAGGCGGCGCCGAGGCCCTCCTTGCCCTTGCGGTGCAGCACCTGGACGTGGTCGTCCTCGGCGGCCAGCTCGTCGGCCAGCTTGCCCGTGCCGTCGGGGCTGTTGTCGTCCGCCACCAGGACGTGCGCCGCGGGGACGGCCTTGCGCACCCGGCCGACGATGGTCTTGATGTTCTCCGCCTCGTTGTAGGTCGGGATGATCACCAAGGCCGTGCCGAGCGGACCGAACTGCCTCCCCTGGGCCTTGGCCTCGAGGGTCCCGTCGCCGTCGTTCACTGCTGCCCCTTCATGTCGTACGCAGGCGTCCACCATAGTGGCCGCGGCCTGGGATGACGCGCCCTCCCGTTCGTACGCTGGTGTCGATTCCACAAGAGTGGGGTAAGAGCGTACTTTTCGGCACCTGCGTGCCGCGACGGATGGGGGCCCGGCGCCCTTCGGGCCGACCTGGGCCCCGCTGGCTGCGGGACGACCGAAAGCCGTTGTCTACTGAGCGCCCGGGCCCCACCCGGGTCACACCTTGCCGACCGGCCGGAACGTTCCCTCGTCGGCGCGGGCGCTGAGCCTGGCTCCCAGTGACGGTGCCCCGGTGCGGCACACCGTCCCTGACCCAGCGGCGCTGTGACGAGTGAACACTCCCCGGTCGGGCGTCCGGTGGTGGACTCGGCCGAACCTACCGGCCCCCGGCCGTCGACTGTCAACAACCGCCTGACCTGCACCGATGCCCACCCGACGGTGATGAACCCAGAGGATTCGCAGGTCGGGCGACGCCGCGGCGGGCAACGATGACCACCGCGCCACCCCGGGAGATCACTCGCCCGGCCGTACGAACACGGTCCGTCCGCCCACGACGGTGCGCAGGCAGACCGGCAGGTCACGGCCCGGTGTGAGGTCGGGCAGGCCGGGGGTGCCGGAGCGCGGGTCGGTGGACCAGCGGGCCACGCGGTCGTCGGGGGCCTGGACGATCAGTTCGTCGGTTCGCCAGACGGCGTAGTCGGCGGGCGCGCCGGGAATCAGGACGCCCGCGTCGTCGCGGCCGATGGCCCGCCAGCCGCCGCGCGTGTGCGCGGTGAACGCGGCGCGTACGGAGACCCGGTGCTCCGGGGTCCGGTGGAACGCGGCGGCGCGGACCGTGCCCCAGGGGTCGAGCGGGGTGACCGGGCTGTCGGAGCCGAACGCGAGCGGCACGCCGGCGCGCAGCAGAGCGGCGAACGGGTTGAGGGTGCGGGCCCGCTCGGCGCCGAGGCGGTGGGCGTACATGCCGTCCTCCCCGCCCCACAGCGCGTCGAAGGCGGGCTGGACCGAGGCGATCAGGCCCAGCTCGGCGAAGGCGGCGACGGTCTCGGGGGTGAGCATCTCGGCGTGCTCGACGCGGTGCCGGGCGGCGCGGACGCGGGCGAGGCCGACCTTCTCGGCGGCTGCACGCAGGCCCTCCACAACCGCGTCGACGGCGGCGTCGCCGATGGCGTGGAAGCCCGCCTGGAGCCCGGCCTCGGTGCAGGCGACGACATGGTCGGCGACGGCGTCGGCGTCCAGGTAGGCGGTGCCGGTGTGGGCAGCGTCGGCATAGGGCTGGTGCACGCAGGCGGTGTGCGAGCCGAGGGCGCCGTCCACGAAGAGGTCGCCCGCGGCGCCGTGGGCGCCCAGCGCGCGCGCCTTGTCGACATCCTGCTGCGCCCAGTAGCCGATGACGCGCGGCCCCGGCACCTCGCCGGCGAGCCCCAGCAGGTCCGTGAAGTCGTCCTCGGAGGAGATCTTCGGGCCGCCGCACTCGTGCACGGAGCCGATGCCGAGGGAGGCGGCGTGGGCAAGGGCGGTGCGCTGGGCCTCGGCGCGCTGGGCGGGGGTGATGGCGGCGAGCGCGGCTTCGCGCACGGCGTGGTGGTCGTCGGCGGTCAGCGGGCCGTCGACCGGGCCGAGACCGGGCACGAGGTCGAGCAGTGCCGAGGTGACGACGGCCGAGTGGACGTCGATGCGGGAGAGGTACAGGGGGCGGCCGCCGGTGGCCGCGTCGAGTTCCGCGCGCGTCGGCGGGCGGCCGCCGGGCCAGCGGGCGGCGTCCCAGCCGTGGCCGAGCAGGACCCGGTCGTCGGGGCGGGCCGCGGCGAAGTCGCGGACGAGCGCGAGGGCCGCCTCCAGGGACGGGGCGTCGGACAGGTCCAGGCCGGTCAGGGCGAGGCCCGTGGCGGTGGTGTGCACATGGGCGTCGGTGAACGCCGGGGTGACCAGGGCGCCGTCGAGGTCGACCACCTCGTCCACGCCGTCGGCGAAGGCGTCGGCGGCGCCCTCGGAGCCGACCCAGGCGACCTGGCCGTGCTCCACCACCATCGCGGTGGCGAAGGGGTCGGCGGGACTGTGGACCTCTCCGCGGCGCAGCAGGACGGTCTTGGGGTCGGCGGACTGCTCACTCATGCCCCACAGTCTCTCGCGTACGCGGGAGACCGGGGCACCGGGGCGGCCGGTTCAGATCTTCGGGGGACGCGCCTCGTAGGGGGTGGACAGCACGACGGTGGTGCGGGTGGAGACGCCGGCCAGGGTGCGGACCCGGGCGAGCAGCTCCTCCAGTTCGTGCGGGGTGGCCACGCGCACCTTGAGGATGTAGTTCTCGTCGCCGGCGACGCTGTGGCAGGCCTCGATCTCGGGGACGCCGGCGAGGCGGTCCGAGATGTCGTCGGGGGCGCTGGGGTCGAAGGGTTTCACCGAGATGAACGCCGTCATGGGCAGCCCGACGGCCTCGGGGTCGACCACCGCGGCGTAGCCGCGGATGACACCACGCTGCTCGAGCCGGCGCACCCGCTGGTGCACCGCCGACGTGGACAGGCCCGTGGCCTTGCCCAGGTCGGTGTAGCTCATCCGCCCGTCCTTGACGAGCAGCTGCACGATCTGACGGTCCAGCTCCTCCATGGCGCCAAAACCTACAGTGCGGTTGATCTCCTCGGATAGCTCAGCAACGCAGGTCACACCCGCTCCGGCACAAAAAGGACCGCACCGGGCACCTGCGCGCGGCATGTGACGAACGCCACAGCTCTCGAACGGGCTCCGTGATGTTCTCGTGATTACCGCCGAGAGCGGGCGGGAAGTGCTTGGTGTGGTCGAGGCCGCAGCGCCGTCACGGCCCAGCCTTAGGGGGAGAAACCCATGCAGAGTCTCAAGCGCCCTGGTCGTTCCGCGTCCATGCGGCAGCAGCCGGTCGTCGAGCCCGAGCCGGAGGGCGTCGAACCCGACGCCCTGGAGGCCGACGAGTTCGACGCCTACGACACCTTCGAGATGTACCGGGTGATCTGCCCGGACTGCGCGCAGCCGATCGCGCTCCTGGCGGACGAGGAGATCCTGCCGGAGCACGCGCTGTGCGCCTCGCCGTGGAACCCGTTCGGGCTCACGGTCTGCGCGGGCACCGGCCGTGCGGCGGCCGACGCCCGCCCCGCGGACGAGTCCTTCGAGCCGCAGGAGCAGGACATGGCCCTGCTGCTCACGCTCCCCCAGGGTCTGAACTGGCGGACGCAGCCGTTCTCGCACGTCGGCGGCCCGGGCTCGCGCCCGATGCGCGTACCGGAGATGCGCCGCCAGGCCGCCTGAGTCCGCGCGGACCGGCCCGGCTCAATCCCAGTAGCTGCCCTGCACCATGGCGCGCAGACTGCCGTGGTGCAGGATCAGTGTGTCCGGGTCCGCCGGGACGGCGACCTCTTTGAAGTACGCCTGGCGGTAGGCGACGCGCAGCATGACGATCGCGTGCCGCAGGGCCGCGTAGAGGGTGTAGAACTCCATGTCCCGCGGGGTGTGGCCGGTCAGTGCGGTGTAGCGGGCCTCGACGCGGTCGCGGCGCAGGAAGTCGGGCAGTCCGCGCTGTCCGGAGGCGACCGTGAGGTCGTGGAAGAAGCGGTGCAGGTAGACGGTCCAGCCGAGGTCCACCTCGCGCGGGGCGAGGGCCGCCATCTCCCAGTCGAGGACGGCGACGGGCTCGAAGCCGTCGTAGACGACGTTCCCGATCCGTGCGTCGCCCCAGTTGAGGACGGGTGTGCCGGGCTCGCGCGGCCACAGCTGCTCCAGCCGGTCGAACGCGGCCTCGATCAGGGGTGAGCGGGCGAGCCCGTCGATCACCCAGGAGTAGTAGGCGCGTTGGGCCGTCACATGCCGGCGCAGGGCGTCGCCGTCGCCCGGCGTGGCGAGGAACTCGGCTTCATGCAAGGGAACTTGGTCGTGCAGCCGGGCGAGCAGAGCGATGGTGGCGGCCTCCAGGTGCTCGCGCTCCGCGTCGCTCGCCGCGTGCAGCCAACTGCCCTCGTACGTGTACGGCATGACATCCGGCGGCACCCGTCCGGCGACCCTTTCCATGACGAAGAACGGCGCCCCGAGCGGCTCCGGGTCCTCCTCCAGCCACAGCACCCGGGGCACCGGAACGTCGGTGCGGTCAGCCACGCGCTGCAGGGTGCGGTACTGGCGGGCCATGTCGTACTCCGGGAAGACGGTGTACGCCGCCGGGTCCGCGGCGAGCCGCAACGCGCAGGAACGCAGGGGTGGTCGGGGGTGCTCGATGTCGAACAGCAGGGTCTCGCTGGACATGCCGTTGGAGGCCGGGACGGTGACACCGACGGCCTTGGCCCCGGGCAGCCGGGTGCCGAGCCAGGCCGTGAGGCGCCGGGTGAGTTCCTCGGGGTCGCGGGTGCTGGTGCGCGGACGCGGTGCCGTGGCCATCTCGTCCTCCCTCAGGGTGCGGCCGAGTCGAAGCCCGTGAAGCCGCTCGGGTCGTGCCGGCCGAACGAACCGTGCTCGAAGATGCCGTAGCCCGTCCGTCCGTCCATCCGGAAGCGGGCGGAGTGGTCGGTGACGCCGTAGGCGGCCAGGGGGTGCGGCGACGCCATGTCGTACGTACGGCGGTCGGCCCATCCCCGGCCCTGCCAGGTTCCGTGCTGCCAGTCGTCCGCCGGCGGATAGCCCGCGCCGACCGCGAGCGGCGAGGAGGCCAGGATCTCCGCCTCCAGCTCCAGCGGTTTACGCGGGTCGCCGAGGTGGACGACCGCGCGCTCGGGGTGGCGGGTGCCCGAGCGGTAGGTGATCTCGGCCTGGGGCCAGCCCAGTTGGCGGTCGCGGTGGCCGGGGCGGAGCAGGGTGGCCTCGTTCAGGGAGCGGTGGCCGTCGGCGTCCTCCTGGGTGATGACCATCAGGAAGCGGTCCTCGAAGCGGACCGGGCACCAGATCCAGTGGAAGCCCTCGGTCGGGTGGTCCTCGGCGAGCCGTCCGCCCTCCTCCCCCGGCATCGGTCGCACGCCCCAGCTGCGGTCCCGGGTGCCGGTCCAGCCGTCCGAGGAGACCTCGAACTCCGTGCCGCCCGCCTTGATCACGCCCGTCACCGTGCCCGCCTGGACGAACCTGCGCCCCTCCAGGGTGAGCCGGTCGCCGCGGCGCTGGAGGTGGTGGGGTTCCCACAGGGCCGGGAAGGCCGCGGTCCAGGTGAGGTCGTACGACAGGTCGTCCTCGCAGACCAGGCGCAGCCGCCTCAGCGGTTCCTGGACCTCGATGCGCAGCGGGCCGACGGCGAGCCGCATCCGGTCCTCGCCGAGCGCGTCCGAGGCGCGGACGGCGTGCAGGGTGTCCCCGGTGCGAAGGGTCGCGTAGGCGTCGATCACGCCCAGGTTGGGGTAGACCCCGAGGCCGAGGATGAGCAGGGCGCGGCCGGCGTGGTCGAAGACGTGGAAGATGCAGCGGTCGTAGGCGTTCCGGTCCCCGGTCGCCACGTGCTTCATGGACAGCGGCACCTGGTGGACGGGGTACTCGTCGAGCGGTACGGGACGGTCGTCGGCCACGGACACCCCCTGGGAGACAGTCCGCTGACGGTACGTCAGATGCCGGGAGGAGGCCAGAGCCGGAACCGGACGTCCGTGAACTCTCGCTCGATTCCGCCCGGCCGTGACCTGCCCGGCGTCCGCCGCGTTCCCCAGGCATGACCACCGCCACGTACTGGGCGACCGGGCGTCAGCGCCGCATCTTCGTGCCCCGCCCTGCAGAATCGGTTCCGCCGCCCGCGCCGCAGGACCCGCCCATCTACCGTGCCCTGATGCGCACCTGGGAGGACCGGGGCCGCACCCTGCCGGGCCGCCACGACCCGGAGTGGGTCAGGCTGGCGGCTCCGACGGTCCTCAGGGGGCAGTTCAGCGACCCTCCGACCCTGCCACGTGACGGGCGATGACCATCCGCTGGATCTGGTTGGTGCCCTCGACGATCTGCAGGACCTTGGCCTCGCGCATATAGCGCTCGGCCGGGAAGTCGGCGGTGTAGCCGTAGCCGCCGAGGATCTGCACGGCGTCCGTGGTGACCTTCATCGCCGTGTCGGTGCAGTGCAGCTTGGCCATGGCCGCCTGCTTGGCGAACGGCTTGCCCGCGTCGCGCAGCCGGGCTGCCGCGAGGTACAGCGCGCGGCCGGCCTCGATCTGGGTCGCCATGTCGGCGATCATGAAGCGCAGGCCCTGGAAGTCGGCGATGGGGCGGCCGAACTGCCGGCGCTCGGTGGCGTAGCCGACCGCCTCGTCCAGCGCGGCCTGGGCCACGCCGATGGCGCAGGCCGCGATGCCGAGCCGCCCCGAGTCGAGCGCGGACAGGGCGATGGAGAAGCCCTGGCCCTCCTCCCCGATGCGCCGGTCGTCGGAGACCCGGACGCCGTCGAAGTGGACCTGGGCGGTGGGGCTGCCCTTCATGCCCATCTTCTTCTCGGGCACCGCGGCGCTCAGCCCCTCGGCGTCGCCCGGCACCAGGAAGGCGCTGATTCCGCGCGGGCCGTCCTCGCCGGTGCGGGCCATCACGGTGTAGAAGTCGGCGATCCCGCCGTGCGTGATCCAGGCCTTGGTGCCGGTGATCACCCAGCCGTCGCCGTCCCGGACGGCCTTGGTGCGCAGGGAGGCCGCGTCCGAACCGGAGGACGGCTCGGAGAGGCAGTAGGCGCCGAGCAGGCCGCCGCCGAGCATCGCGGGCAGGTGCTCGACCTGCTGCTGCTTGGTGCCGTAGGCGGCGAGGGCGTAGGAGGCGAGCGTGTGCACGCTGACGCCGAGGCCGACGGTGAGGCGGGCCGCCGCCAGCTCCTCCAGGACCTGGAGGTAGACCTCGTAGGGCTGGTCGCCGCCGCCGTACTCGGAGTCGTACGGCAGGCCCAGCAGGCCCGAGTCCGAGAGCAGGGTGAAGACCTCGCGCGGGAAGCGTCCGGCGTCCTCCTCCTCGGCCGCCTTCGGCGCGATCTCGCGCTGCGCGATCTCACGGACGAGGGCGAGCAGATCCCTCGCCTCTTCCGTGGGCAGTTGACGCTCCACCGGCTGCGGGTCGCGGTCGGACATCGCGTCGGTCTCCTCCCTGTTCGGGCACATCAGCGGATGCGCCGTGGGTGGGGCGGCTCCGCCTGGTCGTTCATGTTCGCCGCAGGCGCCCGCTCCCGGGTCTCGGAAGCGGCTGACCAGCGGCTCTGTGCCGTGAGTATGCCCGATCAGCGGCCTCTCGTCACCAGTTAACGACCGCTTACTTCAAGAATCCAATCGGAACTCTTCCCACCCCTCAAATTGGTCCGAACCATTGACGCAGTGGTCTAGTCCTCCTGCTGCGCATGACCAACGCTTTACCGCGTTCACGCCGAACATCGAGACCTCGGGCTCCGCGGCCAGGCTGCCCCACATCGACTACGCGTTCGACAATGTCACCGGCGGCAAGTGCGCCATGGGCGACTCCTACGCCGCCGCCAACCCGGCATGCAGAGGCGCACTGTTCCGCCTCGGCGATCCGCGTCTTACGGCCCAAAAGCTGCGCGGAGTCCTCGGGGCCTCGGCGGCACCCTCTTCTGGGAGCTGAGCGGCGACACCACGAACGGTGAGCCGATCAAGGCGATCAACCAGCCCTGGAGCAGGGGGCCTGGAGCGGAGGACCACGAGCCTCCGCTCCTCGCCGTCAGGCGTCGCGGCGGGCCGGGAGCGGGGCCGGGTAGGACGGGTCCAGTTCCTCGACGGCGCGCAGGGATCCGCCGAGCGCCTTCACCAGCAGGTCACACATGGTGTCGCGGGAGAGTACGGGGCGGTCGATCCAGTCGAGAGTGGCCCCCTCGACGCTGCACACCCAGGAGAGCAGGCCCATGCGGGCGAGCGGGGCGATGTCGCTGCGGCCGTAGGCGCCCTCGGCGATGGTGTCGATGATCGCCTCGCGCACGCCGTCCCGAATGGCGTGCACCTCGGTGTCGAAGCCGACCCCGCCGCTGACGATGGTGCGGTAGGCGGCCTGGTGGTGCTCGGCGAAGCGCAGGTAGCTGTCGACGGTGCGGTGGACGCGGTCCACGGCGGGCAGTTCCAGGCCGCTCGCGGCGAAGGTGACCAGGTCGGCGACGGAGTCCTGGATGATCGCCAGGTAGTAGCCGCGCTTGGACTGGAAGTAGTAGTAGATCAGCCCCTTGGCGACATGCGCCTGCCGGGCGATGTCGTCCATGGACAGCGCGTCGTAGGACGTGTCGGCGAACAGCTTCCGCCCGATGGCGATGAGTTCGGCGCGACGCGCCACGGAACGCTCGGTGCCGCGCGCCCGGGGACGGACGGCGGCACGCTGTTGACGCATATTCAATTTCGACCCTGGTCTAGGAGGTCGGTGGGACATCCGCAGTATGTCAGAACATGCCGACCGGGTAAGGCGTCGGGTCAGAGCAGGCCGAGCTGGGTCACGAGCATCGCGATCACCGCGACAAGCACCCAGCCCATGACGTGCTCGAGGATCTTCGGGCCGTCTTCCTGGGGGCCGCCGGTGCGGACGCGGGTGGCGGTGGCCTGCTGTGCGGTCATGGTTTCTCGCAGAGGTCGGACGTACGGAGTGGAATCCCCCCCACCCATTTGTCCACCTTGCCACCCGTGACGGCGTTTGCGGCGGAGACGTTGCTCACACGGAGCGGGTCAGCACACCCCCACCGCTTCGAGCGCCTTGCGCTGGCGCGGGTTCGGGTGGGCCGGGAAGTAGAGATAGCAGACCCCTCCGGTGCCGGAGACGACCTTGCCGGAGGCGTTGTACCGCTTGGTCCTCAGCCAGATGTTCTCGAACTCGCGCCGCAGGTAGACCCGCCGTACCGCCGCGTCGTCCGCCGAGGCGGGGTCGTTGGCGATCACGTCGCCGCCCGCGGTGAAGCCGATCACGGTCATCAGGTGGCCCGAGGTGCCGTACCCGGCCCCGGTCAGCTCGGTCTTCAGGAAGGACTGGGACGTCATGGCCGGGATGCCGGCCCCGATCAGCGTCTCCAGTTCGGTGAGCGAGGCGAGCCGGGTGACCACGCCCTGGAGGTCCTTGAACGTGGCCGCGTAGGCCGCGTTGAAGGGCCAGTTGCCGCAGCCCTGGTACTGGTAGTCGAAGGTGAAGCGGGCCGCGTGGTCCACCTGCGGGTCGGCGTAGGACGGGTCGACCCAGGACAGCTGCTCGGCGGTGAGCCGGCCGCCCCAGTACTCCACGATCATCTGCGAGGAGGTGGGGCTGCACCAGGCCTCGCCGCCGTTGTCGTACTCCGGATACTGGCCCTTGTGGATCTCCTGCGAGTAGCGCGGGACGCCCAGTTCCGCGGCGAGCCCGGGAGCGGAGGCCGGCACGGTGAAGCGGTCGGGGATGTCGGAGCCCATGGCGCCCAGCCGCCAGACTGTCGGCGTGAGCCGGGTGTCCGGCCTGCGGTAGAGGGTCAGGCGCAGCCGGTACGAGGCCAGCCGCAGACCGGTGCTCGCGTCGTCGATGGCGAAGGTGTCGGTCCAGATCGTGCTCTTGCCGTCCTTCTGGCCGTCCACCGAGGTCCGCTTGATGTCCTGGTCCCCGGACGCCCAGCGGCCCAGCACGTACCAGGGCGTGTCGGTGCCGTCGGAGTACGTGCCCCGCAGCTCGACCTGGAGCCAGGTGCCGTCGGGGGTGTGCGCGTTCCAGGAGGCGACGACCTCCGTCGCGGGCACGGCGAGCCGGTGGACCGGGGAGGTCCAGGTCGCGTACTCCCAGCCGGCGGTGGTGCCGGTGTGCGGGTCGGTGTAGTCGGTGCGGCCTGCGGCGGTCTCGATCTCGACGCCGGGACGAAGGCCGGAGACGGCCCGGACGCCCTCGGCGGTACCGGAGCGCCAGTCGCTGTACGTGGTCCAGGCGTGGTAGTCGATGGGTCGGGCCGGCACCCGGGCCCGGTCCTCGGCGGCGGGCGCCTTCGCGGTGGCGGCGACCGCGGGTACGGCCCCGGAGGCGACCGCGGCGACCACGGCGGCGGTGAGGACGGTGCGGCGGGACGGCTGCTGGGCTCTGCTCATGGGCTCGGTTACCCCCAAGTATCCGAGTCGTTCCTGGTCCGGTGTGGTTGTGCGCCAACTATGGAGGAGACTGCATGCCCCTGCCAGCACTTGCGCACACGGCGCGCCACCAATATTGGTCTGGGCCACTGGAATGACTCACGCGGGTGCACGACGGCCCCGGCGCGGGCGGAGGGCCGTGCGCCGAGGCCGTGGCCGAGGCGGGTCAGACGAGGTCCATCGCGGCGACCTCGTCGGGGCGGCCGTAGCTGACCGGACCCTGGAAGCGGCGGCGGGCGGTGGCGAACCACCACACCGTGGCCACGACCAGGACGACGGCCAGCGCGATCGGCGCGTAGTTGAAGGAGTCGACGGTGATCGGCGAGGCCTGCGGCAGCATGAACAGGACGCTGCTGAGCCCGATCCAGATCACCGCGAGCCAGCCGATCGGCCTGCCCCAGCGGCCCAGGTGCCAGGGGCCGGGCTGGAACTCGTCGCCGAGCCGCAGCCGCAGGAAGATCGGCACGGCGTAGGCGAGGAAGAGTCCCACCACGTTGACGCTGACGATCGCGGTGAACGCCGTGTGCGACCACCAGCCCGGGACCACCAGGGCGAGCGAGCAGGCCACCGCGAGCCACACGGCCTTCACGGGCGTACGGGTGCGCGGGGAGACCGAGTGCCACAGGCGGGAGCCGGGCATGGCGCCGTCCCGGGAGAAGGCGAAGATCTGCCGGGTGTTGCTGGTGAGGTTGGCGAGGCCGCAGAAGAGCATCGCGCCGATGACGATGAGGAGCATCACCTTGGCGGTGCCCAGGCCGAGACCGTCGATGAGAATCTGGACGGGCGGCGCGGAGGAGCCCGCCACCTTGCCGTAGTCGCTAATGCTGTAGACCAGTGCAAGCATCAGGATCAGCCCGGTGATCGCCGAATAGCCGATGGAGCGGGTGATCCCCCGCGGTGCGTTCACCGTCGCGCGGACCGTTTCCTCGGACATGTGGAAGCTGCCGTCGAACCCGGTGAAGGTCCAGCTGGTGACCAGCAGCCCGAGCATGCCGCCGTAAAGCCCGCTCGTGAAGCCGGTGTTGTTCTCGAAATGCGTCACGAAGGACGCCGGCTGATGATGGTCGGGCATCACTATGAGTGTGCTCACGATCACCACGAGTCCGATCAGCAGCCACCACACGGAAATCCGGTTCAGTACGGCGACGAGCTGGACCGTGTACGTGTTGGCGAGGCCCTGCAGCACGATGATCACAGCCGTGATCAGGACGGTCTGGTGCGCGGTGGGCTGGTACGAGGTCCACTGCAGGGCGACGAAGGCCTGGATGAAGGTGGCCGCCGCATAGCCGGTGGCGGCGGTGCCGCCGATCTGGCCCACGAAGTTCAGCCAGCCGGTGAACCAGGACCAGGCGCCCTTGTGCCGCTTGGCGAGCTTGCCCGCCGAGAAGTACAGCGCGCCGCTCGTCGGATAGGCGGAGGCGACCTCCGCCATTGCGGCGCCGATGAACAGCACCATGACGGACACGCCGATCCAGCCGAACACGAGAATGCGGGGGCCGCCCGCGTTCATGCCGTATCCGAAGGACGAGAAAATACCCGAGATGATATTGATGATGGTGAAGGAGATCGCGAAATTGTCGAACGCCTGGAAACGCCGGGTGAGTTTCCGGGGATATCCCATCGCATGCAGGGTCGCGTCGTCGTCGATCACGACCGGGTCCTCTCCCCCACGGGCCTTCGCCCGGGGAGTCGATATCCGTTCGGACACAGATCTGCCTTTCTCTCGGTGGGGGGTCAGAACACCTGCGGAGTCAGGCGGCTCCCGGGACGGGCAGGCCGCAGGCGCGCCGGGCCCGGGAGAGCTGCTCGGCAGGGTCGCCGAAGGCACTCCAGGGCATGCGCGAGGCGTACGGCCCCATCGCAGTGAAGACCGCCCGTGCCTCGAACTCGCGCTGGGCCATGACCAGCGCGTGCGCGAGGTAGGCCAGGTCGAGCACCGGGGTGAAGCGGTAACCGGCCGCCGCGGGCAGCCAGTTCTGGTAGATCGCCAGCGCGGTGGAGCGCCACTGGGGCTGTTCCCAGACGCGGTCGGCGAGCAGTTGAGTGGGGTTGTAGCTCTCCACCAGGGCGACCAGTGGCAGCAGCCGGAGGGCGGAGTCGGCGGCCGCCCGCTGGCTGAGGAAGGCGGCGACGTCCCAGGCCGCGTTGACCGAACCGCCGTGGCGGGTGAAGAAGCACGACAGGAAGCGGTGGTGGCCCTCGCGGTGCCACGGATCCAGGGACAGGATGTGCGCGAACAGCCGCCAGGGTCCGGGCGGGGCGGTGAGCAGACCCTGCGGAGCGGGGTCGCGCAGCCGGTGCAGCCGGGCCATGGCCAGCTTGGCGACCCAGGGAGTGGGGTCGTCGGGGGCCATGGCGGCCGCCCGGTCGCAGGCGGTCAGCGCGATCCGCTCCAGCGCCTCGGCGCGCTCGTCGCGTGCGTCGGCGGCCCGCGTCGCGCGCTGCACCGCGACCCGAGCCCACATCAGCGCCGCCTCGGGGGTGGGTTCCTCGGCGAGCCAGCGTTCCACCAGGTCGGTGCCGGCTGCCTCGGAGGCCAGCACCAGCGAGCGGTGGGCGCGCAGGGCGAAGTCGGAACGCGTCTCGGCGAGGGCCTCGGACGCGTATCGATAACGGCCGGCGCGCACATCGACGCATACGCTCGCCAGGACACGGTCGTCGGCCGCCGGATGCCATACATAGTGCCCTTCGAATAACTCCGCGACCATGTCCCCCTGTCCGTCCCCGTTCGGCGCATCGCAGTTGCGCACCAGGCACCTTACTCAGCATTCGGTGCACCGGGAACGCCGGGTTTCACATGCCGGTCGACGGGACGGAAATGTCAATGCCTTCGATTGACCGGCGGTCAGCCAGTGGTTCAAGGAGTGACTTTTTCGGCCACCCGATTGGTCCAGTCACTATGGGCCGCTACTAGACTGTTTCCGGAAAACACCCCCACACCGCATCACACCTCACACCGCACCACACCTCGGGAATCGCCATTCACGACCTCGCCGCCCGGCTGCGCGGGCTTCCCCCCTCCGTGGGGCCGGTCCGGCTGATCGCCGTCGACGGGCACGCAGGCTCCGGAAAGTCCACCTTCGCCGGGCGGTTGGCCGCCGCGCTCGACGGGGCGCCCGTGCTGCACCTGGACGACATCGCCAGTCATGACCAGCTCTTCGACTGGACCGACCGGCTCCTGGCCCAGGTGATCGGCCCCCTCTCCCAGGGCGAGAGCGCGCAGTACACCCCTTACGACTGGCGCGCCCGCGCGTTCGGGCCACCGCTCCCGCTGCCGCCCGCTCCCGTCGTCGTGATCGAGGGGGTCGGCGCCGGCCGCCGGGCGCTGCGGCCATATCTGGCCGGGCTGCTGTGGATGGAGCTGCCTCGCGAGGAGTCCTGGGCACGGGGCCGGCTGCGGGACGGAGAGGAGCAGCGGGAGTTCTGGGCCGGGTGGGTCGAGGCGGAGCACGCGCACTTCGCCGCCGACCCCTCGCGCCCCCATGCCGATCTCCTGGTGCGCCAGACGCCGCAGGGGTACGCGGTGCTGCCGGGGCCCGCGAGGACCGCTGAACCGGACCGGATGGTCACCCAGGGTGAGGGACCGCCCGCAGTGTGGTGAACTTGTGAAGACCCTTGCGGGGGAACTTCCTTGAGTGCTTCGAGGCCGCTTGACCCGGGGACCGTACAGGACTTACGTTCTGAATGTGCGGCCATTCGAAGCCGCCCTCATACGCGAAGCCCCCGGTTGTTCCCCCGTGATCGGGGGCTTCGTTCTGCCCGCGGCCCGTTTTCCGGGCGCCCCGCGCACCGATCCGCTCACCCTCGGTCACCGTCCCGTGTGCGCCCCGTCTGCTCCCACCTCGTCAAACGGCCCGTGCGGCACCCTTCGGTGCGAGGTCGTCCCACGGGTACGATGCCCTCGGTGCGACCTTCGAGCGGCTGCCTCGCGCACCTGCAACTCCGGTCCGCGGCACGGCGGTTCGACCGCGGCGGCCGTCGGGCGACTGCCCGGCGGTGAACCAACGGGGGCACGGTCTGTGGGGGACGTGATGGACTTCGGCACGCAGGGCCCCGAGGCCCCGGCCGACCTCGCCTGGCTGCGAGGTGTGGACGCCTACACGATGGGTGCCTATCCGCAGGCGGAGGAGGAGTTCCGCGCCGCGGCGCGGATGGACCCGGGAATGGCGGACGCCTGGCTCGGGCTGCACGCGCTGCGGGTCGACACGACGACAGCGCTGCTCAGAATGTTCCGGCACCGGGACCGCTTCGGGGAGCAGCGCGCCCGGCACCGCCGGACCCTCAACTCCTGGTACTGGCTGGGCTGGTGGGTGCAGCCGGTGCTGGAGAGCCCCCGCGATCTGCTGCTGGCGCACGCCTCGCACTGGCTGGACGGCCGGCACGTCCCGGAGCTGGACCGGGCGCTGGCCGGGCTGCCCCCGGTGGACACCGACCCGCAGGTCCGCTTTCTGCACGCCTGCCGCGCCTATCTCGTCAAGGACTGGGACCAGCTGGTCCGGCACACCGACCCGCTGCTCGACGATCCCCTGCTCGGCATCGAGGCGGGTCTGTTCGGCGGCATGGCCCGGGTCCGGCTGGAGACGTACGGCCAGGCCGAGCCGCTGCTCTCGGCGGCCCTGATGCGCTGCCGCAGCGAGCAGCCGCAGCGCAAGGAGCTGCGGTACTGGCTGGCGCGGGCGCACGAGGGGACCGGGCGCAGCGCCGCGGCCATGCCGTTGTACCGCGCGGTGCACCGGGTGGACCCGGCCTTCATGGACACCTCGGCCCGGCTCGCCGCGATCGCCGAGGGCGACGGGTACGACGATCCGGCCGACCTCGCGGCGATCACCCTGACCGGTGCCGGTGCGGACGCCATGGACGGCCCGGACACGCTCGACCCGCTCTTCGGCACCGAGGGGCGCGATCTGCGCCTGCCGGACCCGGACCTGCCGACCGGGCCGGTGCCGTCGGTCCCCGATCCGGGGGTGCGGGTGAAGAGCGGGATGCCGTCCTCGCCCCTTCCGGCGGGGCCGACCGACGCCGCATTACTCGAGGAGGCGCTCGCCGAGCTGGAGCGCATGGTGGGTCTTGAACCGGTCAAGCGCCAGGTCAAAGCCTTGTCCGCCCAGTTGAACATGGCGCGGCTGCGGGCCGGCCAGGGCCTGCCGGTGCAGCCGCCGAAACGGCACTTCGTGTTCTCGGGTCCCTCGGGGACCGGCAAGACCACGGTCGCCCGGATCCTCGGCCGGGTGTTCTACGCACTCGGTCTGCTCGGCGGGGACCACCTGGTGGAGGCGCAGCGGGCCGATCTCGTCGGGGAGTACCTGGGGCAGACGGCCGTGAAGGCCAACGAACTGATCGACTCCGCGATCGGCGGGGTGCTCTTCGTGGACGAGGCGTACTCGCTGTCCAACTCCGGGTACGGCAAGGGGGACGCGTACGGGGACGAGGCGCTGCAGGTGCTGCTGAAGCGGGCCGAGGACAACCGGGACCACCTGGTGGTGATCCTCGCAGGCTATCCCGAGGGCATGGACCGGCTGCTCGCCGCGAACCCCGGGCTCTCCTCCCGTTTCACCTCCCGGGTGGACTTCCCCTCCTACCGGCCGCTGGAGCTCACCGAGATCGGCAAGGTGCTCGCGGCGGAGAACGGCGATCTGTGGGACGAGGAGGCGCTGGAGGAGCTGCGGTCCATTGCCGGGCATGTGGTCGATCAGGGGTGGATCGACGAGCTGGGCAACGGCCGGTTTCTGCGGACGCTGTACGAGAAGAGCTGCGCGTACCGGGATCTGCGGTTGTCGACGTACCCGGGGGCGCTGTCCCGGGAGGACCTGGCGACGCTGCGACTGCCGGACCTGATGCAGGCGTATGGGGAAGTGCTGTCGGGACGGGGGCCGCACGATCCGTCGGCCATGTAGGTGCGGTGGGCTGCGGCTGGGCTCCCTAGGGGCGCGGGGCTGTGTCGATATGCGGCTCCGCCGCGTGGGCACGACCAGCCCCCGCGCCCTCAGTCGGGAACGGCGCTACGTAGCCAGTGCCTCTTCCGGCTCGCCGCTGGTCCTCGGCTCGGACAGCTTCGGTTCCGGGGTCTCGCGGTGGGCCGGGTCGCGGACCTCGCCCACCAGGAGTTCCAGGGCGTCCTCCAGGGCCACCAGGCCCAGGACCCGGCCGGAGGCGTCCGCGACCTGAGCCAGGTGGGTGGCCGCGCGGCGCATGACCGTCAGGGCGTCGTCCAGGGGGAGTTCCGCACGCAGGGTGGCCATGGGGCGCCACACGTGCTGAGGAACGGCCCGGCCGGAGTCCTCAAGATCCAGGACGTCCTTGACGTGGATGTAGCCCATGAACGCACCCGTCCCGGCCGCCACCGGGAAGCGGGAGTAGCCCGTGCGGGCCGTCAGGTCGACGATCTCCCCCGGCGTGACCGACGGAGTCACCGTCACCAGGGACTCATGCTGCAGCAGGACGTCCGTCACCGGGCGGGAGCCCAGCTCCAGGGCGTCCTCCAGCCGCTCCCGCTCCTCGGGGCCGAGGAGGCCCGCCTGGCCGGAGTCCTCCAGCAGGCGGTTCAGCTGCTCGCTGGTGACGACGGCCTCGACCTCGTCCTTGGGCTCGACGCGGAAGAGCCGCAGGATGGCCTGGGCGCAGGCGCCGAGGGCCACCGTGATCGGCCGGCACACGCGGGCGAAGGCGACCAGACCGGGGCTCAGCCACAGCGCGGCCTTCTCCGGGGCCGCCATCGCGAGGTTCTTCGGCACCATCTCGCCGATCACGAGGTGGAAGAAGACCACGGCGGCGAGGGCGATCACATAGCCCAGCGGGTGGATCACGCCGTGCGGCAGGTGGATCGCCTCGAACAGCGGCTCCAGCAGCTGCGCCACCGTCGGCTCGGCCACCGCGCCGAGCGTCAGGGAACAGACGGTGATGCCGAACTGCGCGGCCGCCATCATCTGCGGCAGCCGCTGCAGGCCGTACAGCACCTGCCGGGCCCGGGCCGTGCCCAGCGGTTCGATCTGGCTGCGGCGCACGGAGACGAGCGCGAACTCGGCGCCGACGAAGAAGCCGTTGGCGAGCACCAGCAGCGCGGCGAAGACCAGTTGGAGGACGCTCATCGGACGGCCTCCATGACATTCACTGCGGGGACCGTCCTGACCAGGCGGACCCGTTCGGCGCGGTAGTGGCCGACCTGGCGCACGGACAGCCGCCAGCCGGGCAGTTCGGCCCGGTCGCCGGGGGCCGGGATCCGGCCGAGCAGGTCGGCGACCAGGCCGGCGACGGTCTCGTACGGCCCCTCGGGCACGTCGAGGCCTATGCGCTGCAGGATGTCGACACGGCAGCTGCCGTCGACGTCCCAGGCGGGCCTGCCGTCCTCCGGCGGGGCGGGGGCCAGATCGGGCGTGTCCTTGGCGTCGTGCTCGTCGCGGACCTCGCCGACGAGTTCCTCGACGATGTCCTCCAGGGTGACCACACCCGCCGTGCCGCCGTACTCGTCCACCACGACCGCGATGGGCTGCTCGCTGCGCAGCCGGGCGAGGAGGGGCTGGACCGGCAGCGTCTCGGGGACGAGGAGCGCCTTGCGGGCGATACGGCCGACCGGCGTGCGCAGCCGGTCGCGCACGGGGACCGCCAGCGCGTCCTTGAGGTGAGCCATGCCCACGATCTCGTCGATCTTCTCGCGGTAGACCGGGAAGCGGGACAGACCGGTGGCGCGGGTCAGGTTGACGACGTCCTCGGCGGTGGCCGTGTCCTGGAGGGCGCTGACCTTCACGCGCGGGGTCATGACGTGCTGCGCGGTCAGGTCACCCAGGGACAGGGTGCGCACGAACAGGTCGGCCGTGTCCTGCTCCAGGGCACCGGCCTGGGCCGAGTGCCGGGCCAGGGACACCAGTTCGCCCGGGGTGCGGGCGGAGGCCAGTTCCTCGGCGGGTTCGACGCCGAGGGCGCGCACCAGCCGGTTGGCGACCGTGTTGAGCACGGCGATCACCGGGCGGAACAGGCGGGAGAAGTGGTGCTGGGGGCCCGCGACGAAGCGCGCGACCTGCAGCGGCCGGGACACCGCCCAGTTCTTGGGCACGAGTTCGCCGATCACCATCTGGACCGCGGAGGCCAGCAGCATGCCGACGACCACGGCGACACCGGAGACGGCGCCCTCGGGGATGCCGATCGCCGTGAACGGGCCGCGCAGCAGCTCGGCCAGGGCCGGTTCGGCGAGCATGCCGACGACGAGGGAGGTGATGGTGATGCCGAGCTGGGTGCCGGAGAGCTGGAAGGACAGTTCCTTCAGCGACTCCACGACCGTACGGGCGCGCTTGTCGCCCTCGGCGGCGGCCTTCTCGGCGTCCGGGCGCTCGACCGTCACCAGGCCGAATTCGGCCGCCACGAAGAAGCCGTTGGCGAGAATCAGCAGGAAAGCCGCTCCGAGGAGCAGCAGGGGGATGGTCATGATGCCGCCGCCTCGGTATGTCGGGAGGGGGCGGCGCAGGTACTACAGGACGATCCGTCCATCGCTGGAGGGAGTCACTCCTCGGGTAGCAGGGGGCCTCTGAAGACCAGGGGGCAACATCAGTGGCGGAGGCGCAACGAAAACGCCTCCGCCAACAGATTAATCAAGACATGGCCGTCTACGGCAGATCCCGCATCGAGCGGGCCTCGGCCAGGGCCCGGAGAGCCTTCGCGTCGGCGATGGCGTGCTGCTTGGCGATGCCCGGCTGGATGCCGAGTGCGGGCAGGCTGGTGCCGTCGCTGAGGTTGAGGAACACCCAGGGGTCGCCCGGACGGAGGTTCACCTGGACGATCTCCGCCCAGTCCAGGTGCCGCTTGCTGGCGATGTTGACGACGGTGACGCCGGTCTCGTCGGCGACTACCTTCACCCGGGCGAACTGGGCCAGCGCCCAGAAGATCAGTGCCCCGGTGATAATGAAGCTGAGCCGCTCTCCCGGCCCGAGGTGCTCCAGCAGCATCGCGATCCCGGAGACCACCAGGAAGATCACGACGCCGGCGGTGAGCAGGACCGCCCGGGTGCGGCCCGGCCGGAAGGTGACGGGGAGGGTGGGCAGGGGGGTCTGGTCGGACATCTCGGTGCGTACCTCTCAGAGGCGGCAGGCGTGGATGGCCGTGGTCAGGATGGCCCGCGCACCGATCTCGTACAGGTCGTCCATGATCCGCTGCGCCTCCTTGGCGGGGACCATGGCGCGGACGGCGACCCAGCCCTCGTTGTGCAGCGGGGAGACGGTCGGCGACTCCAGGCCCGGCGTCAGGGCGACGGCCTTCTCGAGCTGCTCGACGCGGCAGTCGTAGTCCATCATCACGTACGTCCGCGCGACCAGGACGCCCTGGAGGCGGCGCAGGAACTGCTGGACCTTCGGCTCCTCGCCATCGGCGCCGGTGCGGCGGATGACGACGGCCTCGGACTTCATGATCGGCTCGCCGAAGACCGCCAGGCCCGCGTTGCGCAGCGAGGTGCCGGTCTCGACGACGTCGGCGATGACCTCGGCGACGCCCAGCTCGATCGCGGTCTCGACGGCGCCGTCGAGGTGGACGACGGAGGCGTCGATGCCGTGCTCGGTGAGGTGCCCCTCGACGATGCCCTCGTAGGAGGTGGCGACCGTCTTGCCCTTCAGGTCCTCGACCCCGCTCGCGGTGCCCGGCTTGGCGGCGAAGCGGAAGGTGGAGCGGGCGAAGCCGAGCGGCAGGATCTCCTCGGCGTCGGCGCCGGAGTCGACGAGCAGGTCGCGTCCGGTGATGCCGATGTCGAGGCGGCCGGAGGAGACGTAGATCGCGATGTCGCGGGGGCGGAGGTAGAAGAACTCGACCTCGTTCTCCGGGTCCACGATCCGCAGCTCTTTGGAATCCCGGCGCTGCTGGTAGCCGGCCTCATGCAGCATCTCCGCCGCAGGGCCGGACAGAGAACCCTTGTTGGGGACGGCGATGCGCAGCATGAGGTCGGCTTCCTTTGCGTGAAGGGGAGTGTGCTGGGGGCTCTTTACGGCGTGCGGTTTACAGGTGGGCGTAGACGTCGTCGAGGGAGATCCCGCGGGCGACCATCATCACCTGGACGTGGTACAGCAGCTGCGAGATCTCCTCGGCGGCCGCCTCCTTGCCCTCGTACTCGGCGGCCATCCAGACCTCGGCGGCCTCCTCGACGACCTTCTTGCCGATGGCATGGACGCCCTTGCCGACCAGCTCGGCGGTGCGGGAGGAGGCGGGATCGCCGTGGGCGGCCTTGTGCTGGAGCTCGGTGAACAGCTCCTCGAACGTCTTCTTGGACATGGTGAGCCCCACCCTACGCGGTTCGGGGGACTCCCTAGTGCCAGGGTTCAGATACTGAGCGGAGCGTGGCCGCCGTGGCCACCGCGGCCGTCACGGCCTCGTGCCCCTTGTCCTCGTTGGAGCCCTCGATGCCGGCCCGGTCCAGGGCCTGCTCCTCGGTGTCGCAGGTGAGCACGCCGAAGCCGACGGGGACGCCGGTCTCGACGGCCACCTGGGTGAGGCCCTGGGTGACGCCCTGGCACACGTAGTCGAAGTGGGGGGTGCCGCCGCGGATGACGACACCGAGGGCGACCACCGCGTCGTAGCCGCGGCCCGCGAGGACCTTGGCGGCGACCGGCAGCTCGAACGTGCCGGGGACCCGGATCAGGGTCGGCTCGTCGATGCCCAGCTCGCGCAGGGCGCGCAGGGCGCCGTCCACCAGGCCGTCCATCACCTTCTCGTGCCACTGCGCCGCGATGACGGCGACCCTGAGGTCGCTCGCGTTGCGTACGGACAGTTCCGGTGCACCCTTGCCGCTCACGTCTCTCCTTAGTGCTTTCGCTTACTGGTAGTGCTTTCGCTTACTGGTTGGCACAGGTGGCCGCGGATGAGGCCACAGTGGCTGTCGCGGATGAGGCCACAGTGGCTGTCGCGGCAGGCGTGTCCAGCCAGGGCAGGTCGTGCCCCATCCGGTCCCGCTTGGTGCGCAGGTACCGGAGGTTGTGCTCGCCCGCCTGGACGGGCATCGGCTCGCGGCCGGTGACCCTCAGGCCGTGGCGCAGCAGCGCGTCGGTCTTGTCGGGGTTGTTGGTCATCAGGCGGACGCTGCGGACGCCGAGGTCGGCGAGGATCTGCGCCCCGGCGCCGTAGTCGCGGGCGTCGGCGGGCAGGCCGAGTTCGAGGTTGGCGTCCAGGGTGTCGTGGCCCTGCTCCTGAAGCTCGTAGGCGCGCAGCTTGGACAGCAGGCCGATGCCGCGTCCCTCGTGTCCGCGCAGGTAGACGACGACTCCGCGGCCCTCCTCCTGGATGCGGTCCAGGGCGGTGCCCAGCTGGGGGCCGCAGTCGCAGCGCAGGGAGCCGAAGACGTCGCCGGTGAGGCATTCGGAGTGGACGCGGACCAGGACGTCCTCGCCCTCGCCGATCTCGCCGTGCACGAGGGCGACATGCTCGACGCCGTCGAGGGTGGACCGGTATCCGTAGGCGGTGAAGGTGCCGTGCGCGGTGGGCAGGCGGGTCTCGGCCTCGCGGCGGACGGTGGGCTCGCTGCCTCGGCGGTAGGCGATCAGGTCCTCGATGGAGATGATCGTCAGGCCGTGCTTGCGGGCGAACGGGATCAGCTCGGGCAGCCGCAGCATCCGGCCGTCCTCGCCGGCGATCTCCACGATGGCGCCGGCCGGGCGCAGGCCCGCGAGCCTGGCCAGGTCGACGGCGGCCTCGGTGTGGCCGTTGCGGACCAGGACGCCGCCCTCCCGGGCGCGCAGCGGGAAGATGTGGCCGGGGCGGACGAAGTCGGTGGGCTCGGCAGTGCCGTCGGCCAGCAGCCGGAGCGTGGTGGCACGGTCGGCGGCCGAGATGCCGGTGGTGACACCGTGCGCGGCGGATGCGTCGACGGAGACGGTGAACGCCGTCTTCATCGACTCGGTGTTGTCCGCGACCATCTGCGGCAGCTGCAGCCGGTCGAGTTCGCCGGCCTCCATGGGCGCGCAGATCAGGCCCCGGCACTCGCTCATCATGAAGGCGACGATCTCGGGGGTCACCTTCTCGGCGGCGACGACGAGGTCGCCCTCGTTCTCCCGGTCCTCGTCGTCGACGACCACGATCGGGCGGCCGGCGGCGATGTCGGCGATGGCCTGCTCGACCGGGTCGAGCGTGAAGTCCTCGATGTCGTCCGCGCTGTAGAGGACGGGTGCCGTAGTCATGCCGGTGCTCCTTCCAGGACCGGCTGCGCGGCCCGGCGGGAGCGCAGCCACCAGTCGCGCATGCCCCACAGGACGAGCGCGCCGTAGATGACGTAGACGAAACCGGAGAAGGCGTAGCCGTTGGCGAAGTTGAGGGGCACGCCGACGAGGTCGACGAGCAGCCAGGCGAACCAGAACTCGACCATGCCCTTGGCCTGGGCGTACATGGCGACGATGGTGCCGACGAAGATGTAGGCGTCCGGCCAGGGGTCCCAGGACAGCTTCGGGTAGGCCGTGAACAGCAGGGCGACCGCGACGGTGCCTGCGACGGCCGCGGCGAGCATCGCCGCGCGCTCGCGCCAGGTGGCGAACCGGGGGGCGATGTGCCCGTCCCCGGCCGTGCCCTTGCTGCGCTGCCACTGCCACCAGCCGTACAGGGCGACGGCCATGACGACGGCCTGCTTGCCGGCGCTGCCGGTCAGGTGGCCGTAGAAGGCGGCGAAGAGGACGAGGCCGGACAGGAACTGCACCGGCCAGGTCCACAGGGAGCGGCGCCAGCCGAGGGCGAGGGTGATGAGGCCGAGGATGTTGCCGACCATGTCGGACCAGATGATGTGCTGGCCGAACATGGTGAACGCCTCGGAGTTCAGCCAGCTCACCGGCCGGCCCCCTGACCGGCCGCGAGCAGCCGCTCCACGTACTTGGCGACGACGTCCACCTCGAGGTTGACCGGGTCGCCGGGCTGCTTGTGGCCGAGCGTGGTCAGGTCGAGGGTGGTCGGGATGAGGCTGACGGTGAAGTAGTCCGGGCCCGCCTCGACGACGGTGAGGCTGATGCCGTCGACGGTGATGGAGCCCTTCTCGACGACGTAGCGGGCGAGTTCCGCGGGCAGCGAGATCCTGACGATCTCCCAGTTCTCGGAGGGCGTGCGGGCCAGCACCTGCCCGGTGCCGTCCACGTGGCCCTGCACGATGTGCCCGCCGAGGCGCGCGCCCACGGCGGTGGGGCGTTCGAGGTTGACCCGGGAGCCGACGGTGAGCACGCCCAGGCTGGAACGCTTCAGGGTCTCGGCCATGACGTCGGCCGTGAACTCGTCACCCTCGTGCTCCACGACGGTGAGACAGACGCCGTTCACGGCGATGGAGTCGCCGTGCTGCGCGCCCTCGGTCACGACGGGGCCGCGGAGCCGGAAACGGGAGGCGTCGCCGAGATTCTCGACGGCGGTGACCTCACCCAGCTCTTCGACGATTCCGGTGAACACTTCCCGGGTCCTCCTGCCTCGCTCGGGCACGGACTCCGGGGCCTGTCGATGACGACAGAATGTACGGGTGAGCAAGACCGTGAGCTGAGCCGACGCCGAAAAGGGACCCGTCCGCACGCGGACGAGCCCAGATACGGCGGCGCGCACACGAACATGCCCGCCCGCCGCGCACTGCCTCCCATCCGGACTTTAACCGTCGGTCCAGGAATTTCACCTGGTCAACCGGCCGCTGGAAGCGACCGGGTCGCGGACTGTAACCGCCGGTTCGGACTTTCACCGACCCCGGAGTGCGCTGCTTCTGGTACACGGCCAGTGTGCCATGCCGGGTCGCCTTACAGACAGGCGGAGGGTGTGGGCTCCCTCACAGCGTGTGTCGCTGGACTTGCGCACTGGAACCGGCCTGGTCAACTGCCCCGCGGAGAGCGAGGGTTGACCTTGGTCCGGACCCATTGACCGCACTGGTCTAGTCCTTTTAGGGTGCGGGCGGGCCCGGTGGCGGTGACGACGGCCCTTGCCCGCCGCCGGGTCGCCATGCCTCTGACAAAGTGGGTCCATGACGACGCCACCCCTGCTCGCCGACGAGTTCGAGACCCACCGCTCCCGGCTGTTCGGCCTGGCCTACCGCCTGCTCGGCTCCGCGCAGGAGGCGGAGGACGCGGTGCAGGACGCGTATCTGCGGCTCAGCGGCGCCGACCGGGCGGGCATCGAGCACCTGGGGGCCTGGCTCGCCCGGACCGTCACCAACCTGTGCCTGAACCGGCTGACCTCGGCCCGGGCGCGCCGCGAGGAGTACGTCGGTCAGTGGCTGCCGGAGCCGGTGGTCACGTCCGACGGGACGCTCGGGCCGCTGGAGTCGGCGGAGGCGCGCGAGCAGGTCTCGATGGCGATGCTGGTGCTGCTGGAGCGGCTGACGCCCACCGAGCGCGCGGTGTACGTGCTGCGCGAGGCGTTCGGGTACGGCCACCGGGAGATCGCGGACGTCCTGGACCTGAGCGAGGCCAACTGCCGTCAGCTGTACCGGCGGGCGGTGGGCCGGGTGGCCGCGCCGGAGCCCCGGTTCGACCCCGCTCCCGAGCGGCGGGAGGAGCTGGTCACGTCGTTCCTCACGGCGGCCCGGGAGGGTGACCTCACCGGCCTGGAGAAGCTGCTCGCGGCGGACGTGACCTGGTGGAGCGACGGCGGCGGCAAGGTCACGTCGGCCCTGCGTCCGATCGAGGGCCGGGAGAAGGTCGCCCGCTTCGTGGCGGGCGTCTCGCAGCGCTTCGCCGTGGGTCTGGAGTACACGGCGGTGGAGGTCAACGGCGCGATCGGGGTGGCGTCGTGGGTGGGCGACACACTGTTCGGGGTCGTCGCGTTCGAGCTGGTGGACGGGTTGGTCGCGGGCGTGTGGGCGGTGATGAACCCGGACAAGCTGGAGCATGTACGGCGACAGCTGACCCGCCCGTAGCCGGGGCCCGCCGGGGCTTGTCACATTTCACGCGGCTGCGCGGTCTCAGCTGGCGAAGGGCGCTCCGACCGGGGGCGTCCTGGAGTCCGGAGGGACGGAAACAGCATGACCACGATCCTGGTGACCGGCGGAACCGGCACGCTCGGACGGCTCGTCACCGAGCGGCTGCGGGCGGACGGGCACGAGGTGCGGGTGCTCAGCCGGCACACCCAGCCCTACGCCGTCGACCTGCGCGAGGGCGGGCCCGGCCTGGACGCGGCCCTGGACGGCGTGGAGACGGTCGTGCACTGCGCGAGTTCTCCGCGCGGCGACGAGCAGGCGGCGGACCATCTGATCGCGGCGGCGCGGCGGGCCGGGGTGGGCCATCTGGTGTACATCTCCATCGTCGGCGTCGACCGGGTGCCGTTCGGCTACTACCGGTCCAAGCTCGCGGTGGAGCGGCGGATCGAGGAGTCGGGGCTCCGCTGGACCGTGCTGCGGGCGACGCAGTTCCACGACCTGGTGGTGACGATGCTCCAGAAACTGGCCAAGCCGCCCGTCGTGCTGGTTCCGGCCGGGGTGTCGGACCAGCCGGTGGAGGTGGCCGAAGTGGCCGACCGCCTGGCCGAGTTGGCGCTCGCGGAACCGGCGGGGCGGGTGCCGGACATGGGCGGGCCGCAGGTGCGGACGTTCGACTCGCTGGCCCGCGCCTATCTCCGGGCGACGGGACGGCGCCGGCGTGTGCTCGGCATGCCCCTGTTCGGGAAGACGTACCGCGCCTTCCGCGCGGGCGGCCATCTGGCTCCGGAGCAGGCGGTGGGCAAGGGGACGTTCGAGGAGTACCTGGGGCGACGGTTCGGGCAGGGCGGCGGGCGGGGCTAGGGATGCCGGGTCAGCCGGGTGCCTGTGCGGTACAGCTCCACGAGTAGTGGGCGCAGGGCCTGGCCTGACGAGGTGAGGGTGTAGCGGGTACGGGCGGGGAAGCCGGGCAGCCGCTCCTGGGCGACGAGACCGCGCTCGCGCAGGGCGTGCAGGCGCTCGGTGAGCACCTTGGGGCTGATCTCCGGAAGCCTGTCGCGCAACGTGCCGAAGGAGTGCGGCCCGTGCATGAGTTCGCGCAGCACCAGCGTGGTCCAGCGGCCCGCGACCGCGGCCAGGGCGACCTCCACCGGACAGTCCGGCTCCGGCCGGCTGGTACGCCCGGCCGCGGTCGGCACCAACTCGCCGTCCCACACGTGGCTTTCCGTTTGGTGAGCCACGTCGTGACCGGATTGGCTGCCGTCATGAGCATCCATCCGAACTCTGCCTTCGACCATGCCCCCACTGTCGCCCTGACCGCCGACGCCGCACAACATCCGCATGTCTTCGCCGCCGCGTTCAACTCCCTGCGTCCCGAGGCGCTCGCCCAGGTCTACAGCGAGGACGCGGTGTTCGTGCCGCGTCCTGGTGACCGGGTCACCGGAGCGGAACTCGTCGCCGCCAACGCCGAGTTCCAGTCGCTCGGCCTGCCGATCCGGGTCAGCCCGCGGCATACCTACGTCAGCGGTGACACAGCCCTGCTCATCGTCGACTGGGTGATCGACGGCCGCCGGCCCGACGGCGAGCACGTGCACCTGGAGGGGACGGCCACCGATGTCGCCCGCCGTGGGCCGGACGGGCTGTGGCGGTATGTCATCGACAACCCCTTCGGCACCGCACCGGCCTGAGCCGGACTCCTGATGCGGACTGGATCCGTCAGCGCTCCGGGGGCGCGAACAACTCGTCCTGGGCTCGGTCCCGGGCCGTGAGCAGCGCTCCGCGCAGTACGGCGCCCCCGCCGAGCCCGCTCGCCCGCACCTCGGTGAGCAGGGGCGACATACGGCGCAGCCGTTCTTCCACCAGGCCGACGAGGACCTCGCCCCCGGCCTGCCCGACCTCTCCGCCCAGGACCACGCAGCCCGGGTCGAGGATGGAGGCGACGGAGGCGGCCCCGATGGCGACCCGGTGGGCGAGGGCGTCGAGGAAGCGGCCGGCGGGGCCGGAACCCCCGCCGGGCGGGCCGGTCACCTCCGCGACCGCCTCGCGCACCACCACCGCGACGCCGGGCCCGTCCATCGGCTCCGCCCTCGGCAGGCCGTAGTCCCGGGCCAGTGCGCCGACCGCCGCCGCTCCGGCCAGCGAGTGGAAGCCGCCGTCGCAGTCCGTCGCCGAGGGCAGTACGGTCGTCCCCGGGACCGGCAGGAAGCCGATCTCGCCCGTGCCGCCGGAGGCGCCGCGGCGCAGGGTGCCGTCCAGGACGACCGCGGCGCCGACGCCATGGCCCAGCCAGAGCAGGACGAAGGTGTCCCGGTCGCGGGCGGCGCCCTCGCGCTGCTCGGCCACGGCCGCCAGATTGGTCTCGTTCTCCACGGTGACCCGGGCCTCGGGCAGCCGTTCCTGCAGGGCCGCGGCCAGGCGCCGGTGCCAGGCGGGCAGGCCGCCGGAGTCGCGCAGGTCGCCGGTGGCGGGGTCGACGAGGCCGGGCGCCCCGATGCCGACGGTGTGCAGCCGGTCGGCGCCGGCCTCCTTCGCGGCGCGCTCCACCGCCGCGACCACCTGCTCCACGGCGGGCCCGGTGCCGGTGTCCCCGCCGATCGGCACGGCCGCCTCGGCCAGCACCCGCCCGACGAGGTCGGAGACCAGCACGAAGGCACCCCCGGTGCGGACGTCGAGCGCGGCCAGGTGGGCGCGGTCGGCGACGATGCCGTAGAGCCGGGCGTTGGGGCCCCGGCGCTGCTCGCCGGACTCGCCGACCACCGTGATCAGGCCGGAGGCGGTGAGCCGTTCGACGAGGTCGGCGACCGTCGGCCGGGACAGTCCGGTCAGCTGCTTCAACTGCCCTGCCGTCAGCGGGCCTTCCTGCTGCAACAGGCGCAGGGCGAGCCGGTCGTTGATGGCCCGGGCGGTGCTGGGCGATGCGGGCATGACCGGAATCCTCCCAGACGCGGGCGGCCGTAATACTCACTATCTATCAGGCAGGGTCCCTGATAGTTTACGGCGGCGCCGCGACGGAGCGGTGGGGAACTCCCGGGGAGGGGCTGGAACATGAGTGACGTGGGGTACACGCGTGACGAGGTCAGGCGCGCCCGGTATGCCGTGGCAGCCGTGTTCGCCGTGCACGGTGCCGTGACCGGCTCGTTCGCGACCCGCGTGCCGTGGATCCAGGACCACGCACACGTGAGTGCGGGCCAGCTCGGCATCGCCCTGGCGTTCCCGGCCCTCGGCGCGTCCGTGGCGATGCCGCTCGCGGGCCGGATCAGCCACCGCTTCGGCGCCCGCACGGCGCTGCGCGGGCTGATCTCGCTCTGGACGCTGTCCCTGGTCCTGCCGTCCCTCTCCCCCAGCCTGCCCACCCTGTGCGCGGCGCTCTTCACGTACGGCGCCTCGGCCGGCATGGCGGACGTCGCGATGAACGCGCTCGGCGTGGAGGTGGAGAACCGTCTCGGCAGGTCGATCATGTCCGGGTTGCACGGCCTGTGGAGCGCCGGCGCCCTGATCGGCTCAGCGGCGGGCACGCTCGCCGCCCACCTCGGCTCGGACGCCCGGCTGCACCACGCCCTGGCCGCCGCGGTGCTGACCGTGCTGGGTCTCGTCGCCTGCACCTGGGTCCTGGACCTGCAGGCCGCCGAGGACGAGGAACCGCCGCCCCGGTTCGCGCTGCCGCCCAGGTCGGCGCTGCTCATCGGCGCGGTCGGCTTCTGCGCGGTGTTCGCCGAGGGTGCGAGCCTGGACTGGTCGGCGGTCTATCTGCGCGACCGGCTGGACAGTTCCGCCGGTCTGGCCGCCGCCTGCACCACCGGTTTCACGCTCACCATGGCGCTGGCGCGGATCGCGGGCGACAAGGTGGTCGACCGCTACGGGGCGGTGCGCACCGTACGGGTGAGCGGCGTCCTCGCCACGCTCGGCGGGCTGCTCATCGTCGTCGCGGACCATCCGGCCCTCGCCATGGGCGGCTTCGCGCTGATGGGTCTGGGCATCGCGGTCGTGGTCCCACTGTGCTTCGCGGCGGCGGGCCGCAGCGGCCCCAACCCGAGCCAGGCCATCGCGGGCGTCGCCACCATCACCTACACCTCCGGCCTGGTCGCACCGGGCGCCATCGGCACGCTGGCCCAGGCCACGAGCCTGGTGGTCTCGTTCGGCCTGGTGACCGTGCTGGCGTGCGGGCTCGCGGGGTTCGCGGGCGTCCTCCGGGCGGGCGACCGCGGCCGCCCGCAGGGTGCGACGGCCGCCGGTGCCGCACCCTCGGGGCGTGTACCGGCGGCGGAGGAGCCGTACTGTTCCCTGCCCGAAGCTCAGCGCCCGGGACCGGACCGCCGAAGCGACTGAGGTGCCGTGTCCACCGGTGCGGATCGGCACCCTGGCGCTGATGCCCGGCCCGGGCGGCTCGGCCGCGGGACAAGCCCGACCAGCCGGGGGATTGGTGGCCGGGGCGGTTCATGGGGCGGGCATGCGGCGAGCATGGTCACGGGTGCGTGCGTGTCGACCACCGAGTGCTCGTCGGTGCCCATCCGGCAGGTGCTCGCCGTCGAGCGGCGGCTGGACGACCCGTCGTCCGTGCCGACCGGGCTCCCTGCGCCTTTCTGCGAGGTCTCGACAAGCTGCACGGGGCCGAGCTGTGCAAACTCCTCACCGCAGCACGACCCCAGGACATCGACCAGGCCCGCTGCAAGAACCCGCACCTCGGGTACGGCCGGGGCGGAGCGTGTCCTGATCCGGCGGCGCGCCACGGCCCTGAGGCCCCGTCGAGTACCGCCGGGCGCCCCGATGCCGACGGCGGGCGGCGGTCCTGGGCGACGTCGAGCGGTCACGCCCACGATGTGCCCCGGGCCGGAGGCGGTGACGGCGCGGTCCGCCCGCGCGGCGTGGGAGTCCCGGACCTCGCCCTCAGACCGGTCTCGCGCTCGCCGTCACCGGCTCCGGGGCCGGTGGGCGGTGGATGGCCACGGCTGTCCGGGAGAGGGGGACGCCCGTTCCGCCGTGGCGGGACGCCACGATTTCCGCCGCGATGGACAGGGCCGTCTCCTCAGGGGTGCGGGCGGCCAGGTCGAGGCCGATCGGGGAGCGCAGGCGGGCGATGGCCTCGTCGGGGACGCCCGCTTCGCGCAGGCGCGCCAGGCGGTCCCGGTGGGTGCGGCGGGAGCCCATGGCGCCGATGTAGCCGACCGGGAGCCGCAGGGCCAGTTCCAGGAGGGGTACGTCGAACTTCGGGTCGTGGGTCAGGACGCACAGGGCCGTGCGCGCGTCGAGACGGCCGGCCCGGGCCTCGCCCTCGAGGTAGCGGTGCGGCCAGTCCGTGACGACCTCGTGCGCGCCCGGGAAGCGTTCCGTCGTGGTGAACACGGGGCGGGCGTCGCACACCGTGACGTGGCAGCCCAGGAACCGGCCGGCCCGCACCAGTGCGGCGGCGAAGTCGATCGCCCCGAAGACCAGCAGCCGGGGCGGCGCGGCCGCCGACTCGACGAACAGCGTGACCGGCTCGCCGCACACCCCGCCCTCGGTGCCGATATGCACGGCGGCCGTGCGCCCCTGCGCGAGCAGCGCCGCCGCCTCGGCCGCCGCGGTGGCGTCGAGGGCGGGACTGCCGCACAGGGTGCCGTCGTACGTCCCGTCGGGGCGGACCGCCAGGGCGCCGCGGCCGATCAGCTCGCCGGGCCCGTCGGCTACCCGGGCGAGCGCGGCGGGACGCCCGTCGGCCACGGCGTCCAGGGCGGCGGCGAGAGCGGGGCGCACCGGGTGCCCGCGCCGCACCGGCATGACCAGGACATCGAGCACGCCACCGCAGGTGAGCCCCACGGCGAAGGCGTCGTCGTCGCTGTAGCCGAATCGGCGCCGGACCGGCACGCCCGTCTCCATGGCCTCCAGGCACAGTTCGTACACCGCTCCCTCGACACAGCCGCCCGAGACGCTGCCCAGGGCTGCGCCCGCCTCGTCCACGGCCAAGGCCGCGCCGGGGAGCCGGGGGGCGCTGCCCGTCACCGAGACCACGGTGGCGAGCGCGAAGTCCCGCTCCCCCAGGCACCATTCACGCAACTCGGGCGCTATGTCCAGCATGGCTTGACCTGACCTCCGGGTGGCATCGGCTTCGGCTGTGGAGAGGGCGGAGGTGACAGGGAGTGAACTCGCGCTGCCGGGGACGCGTGCGGGAAGGCCGTCTGCCCCATCAGGGTCAGGGGGCCCGCCCGCTCCACCCGGCTCGGCGGCTGCTCCCGTGCCACCGGGTGGCCTTCCTCCACCGCGTCCTGAGCGACGGCGCCCGCCACACGTGTGCCGGCCCGGGCCGGACGGCGGGATCCGCCTGAGGTGTCCGCCCGGGCCGGTGTCTCCGCGAACTTCTGACCCCTTAACGCCAGCAGCGTGGCCGCATGGGCCACGCTGGCGAGAGTCATGTGGTGGTGCCAGCCCCGGAAGGACCGGCCCTCGAAGTCCCGGATGCCCACCGCCTCACACACGTCGTCGAAGTCGAGCGCGACACGGTCCCTGAGCGTCGCCAGCAGAAACAACTGCGCGAGCGGCAGGTCCTGGATGTTGGTGGCCCAGAACTCCGACGGCATCAGACTGCCCACTTCCGCCCACGCACCGAAGAGGGTCAGCGGCACGGGCGCGGTCGTCGCCCCCTCCTCGCCCGGCGGCGCGTGCACGACCGCCGCGACGAGTGGAGTGACGGCGCCGTCGGCCCTGCCATGTCGCATCCACTCGACCAGCCGGCGCTGCGAGCGCAGGGAGTCGATCAGCTCGCGCGCGGACGTCGTGTGCACGCTCTGCTTGTGACGTCCTGTCGTGGCGAGGGTGACGGGCAGCGAGCCGTCGACCTTCAGCACGCAGGGGATGCCGTACAGCGTGAACGTGTCGATCGTCTCCGCGAGATCGGCGTTGGAGACCTCCATGAGGACGGGGCGCCGCTGGAGCTGCCAGGTGTCCGCCATCCGCAGCACCATGTGCACGGCGTCCTGCGCCGGGGTGCGCGAGCGCGCGGTGTCCGGGATGCCGGCGCTTCGCCGGCGCAGCTCGGTCGTCCACGGCCCGGGCAGGGTCAGGGTCCACTCGACGGGGAACCCCGCCTCACCGGAGACCAGCCAGACCCCTGCCGCCTGCTGGCAGTTGGCCATGCGGCCCAGCTGCGGAACGAACTGCCGGCCCACGCCGACCGAGCGGTCCCCGGCCTTCTCGATGACCACCGGCTGCACCACCCAGGCGAGCGGGCGCTGCACGCTGCGCTCGATGTGCTGCGCCAGCGAGCGGCGCACGGGCGTCCAGTCCCATGGGGACTTGCTGATGAACTGTTGCAGGCTCTGTTCCACGGAGCCGGCGTCCGCCCCGGCGATGTTCCGGATGGTCTTCTTCCCGGAGGTTGACATGAGACCGTTCAAATAAACCCGGGCCCACTTTCTCTGATCCCGCCTGGGCAGTGACTCGAAGCACAGGGAAATCACCTCGTCCAGGAGCGCGGAGACTTCTCTTTCAGAGTTTATTCGGAGCGTATCGCTCGACATCTACGCCTCCCCCGCCGACCGCTTGACGTGTGACCCTACTTGACCGAAAGCCGCAGCCGTAGGGCGCCGGACAGACTTCCTGAGGTCACACACCTGTCCGGTTTGTCGCCCCAAAGAAAGTAAAAAAGACTCGCCCACAGGCCGGGACGGCGGATGACGCGGGAACCCCTTTCCGATCTTGTCGAACACGGCTGGCCTGGCCTGATGGCGATGCCGGGGCCACACCCCCATGGCCGGAATCGCAAGGGCGATGGGTGCGCACGTCCAGGTCTATCCGTTGCATGCGATCTGCTATGACCGAGGCGTATCACCCGAACGTGTCCGAAGACATTCGGCGCGATGACCGAAAACCGGCGCGGCACACGGCGGCCGGAAACCTGGCGGAAATCAGGAGGAGGCCGTGGACGCGGCGGTCCGGCCCGGAGCCTCACCCTCGGCACCGGCGGTCCCGTTCGCCCCTTCTCCCC
Organism: Streptomyces sp. NPDC001816; assembly: GCF_042892235.1. NCBI lineage: Bacteria > Bacillati > Actinomycetota > Actinomycetes > Kitasatosporales > Streptomycetaceae > Streptomyces > Streptomyces sp. NPDC001816. The sequence goes on along the minus strand of NZ_JBIATY010000010.1, from coordinate 260,445 downwards.
CGACGGAACCGGTGTCCCCGTCCTCCCCGTCGTTGGTCACCGGAATGGGGATCTGGTTCGCCGCGTAGTACAGGGCGATGACACCGTGCGCCACCAGGGCGAGCGGAGCCGAGAAGAAGGAGATCAGCAGGGCGACGGGGTAGGCGATGCTGCCCAGCCCGAAACGCAGCCGGGTGGCCCGGGCCCCGTCACGGTCGACGCGGTCGTGGAAGAGGTGCCCGACGTGCGTGATGTACCACCAGAAGCTCAGGAAGGCCACGGCGTACACCACGGTCCAGGCGCTGTAGAGGATGGCCGCGACCTCGGCCGACTCGGAGTCCTCCAGATGCTCGGCGAGCACCGCGGTGGTCCACGGGATCACCGAGACCACCATCAACACCACGAGATTCAGGAAGAGCAGCGGCCGGTTCACCTTTTTCAGATGACCGAAAATGGTGTGGTGGTTCACCCACATGACGCCGATCACAAGAAAGCTCACGACGTACGCCGCATAATGCGGCCACTGTTTCGCGAGCCCTTCCCAAAGATGCGATCCCTTGTCGTCCGGAACCTTGATCTCCAGGACGAGAATAGTGATGACGATCGCGAAAACACCGTCACTGAACGCCTCGACCCGACCGGTTTCCTGTTCCACGCTCTTCCCCCCGGGTTTCCAACGGATTCACCTGCATACGCGGAGAGGCCCGGCCGGCCTCTCCGCGCACGATACCGGAGAACCGGCGGTTCGCCCGCCGGACCCGGCCAGCCGTCAGGCCCGGTTAATCGAGTCAGCTACCGAATCCGGCCGTCTGCCGCCAGATTCGGCCATCCTTTACGACGAGGGTGCCGAAGGCGTGCTCCGGCTCACCGTTCAGGTTCATGATCGCGCGGTAGAAGATCGTGTCGCCGGTCTCGACGTACTCCTGGAGTTCCACCAGGGTCGGCTTGAGGGTGAGATATCCGGTGAAGGTCTCCCGCACCGCGTCGATGCCCTCCGACACGCCTTCGAAGCGCAGCAGGACGGCGTCATCGGTGTAGTTCTTCATGACCGCGTCGATGTCCAGCGCGGCCAGCGCCTCCATCTGCCGCTGGAAGACCGGGTGCAGTGTGGAGATGTCGTACTTGGCCATGTGCAACTCCCTCTTCGGTGGGTGGTGTTCGGTTGGGGGGCGTTGGTCAGGCTCCCGGGACCGCGCAGACGGCGCCGTCCACGGTGCCGCCCAGCGGAAGCCGGACGGTCATGCGGGTGTCGCCCGGCACAGAACGGGCGCTGAGCGAGCCGCGATGGCGCTGGGTGACGATCCGGTAGCTGAGGTGGAGGCCGAGTCCCGTGCCCTTGCCGACGTCCTTGGTGGTGTAGAAGGGCTCGAAGATGCGGGGGAGGGTCTCCTCGGGGATGCCGTGGCCGGTGTCCGCCACCTCGACGACCAGACAGCCTCCCTCGACCCGGGCGTGCAGGCTGAGCGTGCCCTCGCCGCCCATGGCGTCCACGGCGTTGTCGACGAGGTTCGTCCACACCTGGTTCAGCTCGCTCGGGTAGCCCGTCAGGCGCGGCAGGCCGGGGGCGTAGTCGCGGACGACCTTCACCCGGGCGAGCTTGGCGCGCAGCATGGTCAGCGTGTTGTCGATGCCCTCGGTGACGGAGAACTGCTGCTCGGGGGCCCGGTCGAGGTTGGCGTAGTCGCGGGTGGCCGCGACGAGCTGGGAGATGCGGGGTCCGGCCGCGCGCAGCTCGGCGGTGAGCGCGCGGGTCTCCAGGACGGCCGCCAGATGGTCCAGTGCGGCCGGCAGGGCATCCTCGCCGACCTGGACCAGTTGGGCGCGCAGCCAGTCGAGGTCGAGACCCAGGTCGGAGACGCCGGAGGCGAGCACCTCGGGACGGTTCGCACCCGCGTCCACGGCCCAGTCCTCGATGTCGTCGAGGTCGTCGGCCTGGTCGATGGCGTCGCCGTCGGCGGGCGGTGCTGCCTTTTCCAGTGCCGCGACGAGCCGGTCGAACGCGGCGCGTTCCTCGGCTCCCGCCGCGGCGCCCCACGCCTGCGCGGTGGCGGTGAGCAGGTCGACGGCCGTGCCGAGGTCCTCGGCGGCGCGGGCCACGGCCGCCGCGGGGTTGTTGAGCTCGTGCGCGAGGCCCGCGGCCAGCGTGCCGAGCGCCTCCACGGTGGCTCGGTTGCGGGCCTGCACCTCGGAGGACTTGATGCGCCAGGCGAGCACCGGCAGCAGTACGGCGGCGACGCCCTGACAGCGGGCGAGCATCTCCAGGAACACCGCCTTGGGGTAGGCCAGGACGGTGGTCGTGCCGCTTGCGGCGACCGTGGCCACGTACCCGCCCTCGGTGAGCAGGGGCAGTTCGCCGGTGAAACGGTGGGCGGCGGAGGGCTTGTTGTCGTGCTGCTCACCCGTCACCTCGTGGGCGTAGTGCCGGGTGAGCACCTCCTCGCGGCCGTCGACGACCTTGGTGACGACAAGGCCGCCGTCCAGCAGGACGTAGAAGTGCGTCGCCTCGTCCCCGTCGCGGAAGAGGACCTCGCCGTCCTCGCAGACGGCCGGGTGCGACACGGAGGTGAGCCAGTCCAGCTGGTCCTCGGTGAGCCGGGCGAAGATCTCCAGGGAGCGGAGCGTCTCGCGCAGGTCCGTGAGGTCCGGGGAAATCGGGCCGGCCGGCTGCCTGGTGCCGGGTTCGGCGTCCGTCACGGGGCGCTCCTTTCCGTCGCTTCCCGGGTGGGTACCGCGGCCGTGGTCGAGGGGGTGCCGATCGTGGCGGTGCCGGCCACCGGGGTGCCGGATGCCGGGCGGCGGGACAGCAGGGCCGTCGCCCCCAGCGCGAGCGCGCACACCGCGGCCACGGCGACCATGAAGCCGACGGAGGTGGAGCGCAGGCCGAAGCGGTTGCTGAACAGGCCCGCGAGGACGGCGGGCACGCTCATCGCGAGGTAACCGAACACGAAGACGGCGGCGGTGAGTTCGCCACGGCCCTGCGGATCGGCCAGCCCCATGAGCGCCCGGAAGGCGCCCAGGAAGGCGGCGCCCCAGCCACTGCCGAGGACGGCCGTGGCGAGGAGGAACAGCACCGCCGATTCTGTGCCCAGGGAGAGCAGCACCAGGCCGAGGCCCGCGATCATCACGATCAGTCCGAGCATCGCGGCGCGCAGCGGCCGCATCCCGCCGAGCAGCAGCTGGGTGACGGTGGCCACGCCCGCGAGCAGACCCACGGTGGCCCCGCCCACCAGGTAGTTGGTGCTGCCCAGCAGGACCAGGACGAGTTTGGGGCCGAGCGCGAGGTAGAAGCCGCCGACGGACCACACGGCGACGATGGTGAGCGCGAGGATGAGGAACCGGCGCCGCACGGCGGCCGGCACCCGTACCCGGTGCGGGGTGAACCGGACCGGGCCGCCCGCACCGGGGGCGGTCTCCGGCAGCCGCGGCAGACAGACCAGCGCGGCCGTGAAGGCGCCGGCCAGGACCAGGTAGGTGAGCGCGGTCGGAGCGGGCGCGAACTCCACCAGCAGGCCGGCGCCGACCGCGCCCAGGCCGATGCCGACCGGCGGGCCCGCACTGTTGACCAGGGCGCCGAGGCCGGGCCGGGCCGCCGGGGCGAGTTCGAGCAGCGCTGCGCCGGTCGCGCCGGTGGCGAGGCCGACCGCCAGGCCCTGGACGGCACGGGCGGCCAGCAGCCAGGCGAGGCCCTGAGCGGAGGCGAACAGCGCCATGGAGAGGATGACCAGCACCAGGGACGCCATGAGGACGGGCCGTCGGCCGAGGGTGTCGGACAGTGCCCCGAACAGCAGCAGCGCGGCCAGTACGGTGACGGCGTACACGCCGTAGACCACCGTGATCATGCCCGCCGACAGGTTCCATTTTTCCTGGTAGAGCACGTAGAGCGCGGAGGGTGCGGACGACGAGAACATCAGCAGCACCAGCACGGTGCCGACCAGCAGGAAACCCCCGCCGCCGACGTTCCTCGCCGGATCCCGGCCGGCCGTGCGGGCGGTTCGAAGCGGTGGGATCACCGGAGTAACTCCTCGGTACGCGGTGTTGCCCGAGGGCCCGCCACCGGCGGACCGCCCGGACGGGCGACACGAACGGCGAACCCCGAGCGGGGATGGGAACGGCACGCGGGGTACCGGTGTGCCGGGTGGGCCGAGGTGACCCCGGCACCGGTGTCGCCCACGAAGCCCCGTACGACCCCGGCACCAGCCACCACATCCTGCGCTGCCCAGGCGCCGGCCGAGCGGGGGCCGGTGGGTCTCGTCAGGGTGTCGGCCGGCCCGGTGGGCCGGGTGATGGAGGGACTGTGGGTGGTGCCGGGTGTGCGGTTCGGCACGGGTGTGCTCCCCCGTTCGTCTCGGCGACGGTGTAGCGCCGCATGAGGGCGAAGAACGCCGCGTACACAGTCGACGCCGTTGCGGTCAGATGGCCGTCGCTCTGCTCAGCGCTCGGGCGGTGAGGACGCCGGCCAGGTGGCGCAGGTACTCGGCCGAGGTGCCGCGGCCGGGCGTGAAGAACTCCTCGGGCTGGGCGCGGAAGGCCGCCAGGACCTCCTCGGTGTCCGGTGCCCGGCCCGCCAGCAGCCGCTCGACGCCGGTCAGCCGCGTGACGCGCGCCGTCGCGCCGGTGACCGCGATCCGCAGGCCGGTCAGACCGTCGTCCGGGCGCGTGGTGTCGCGCGTGACGCGCACCGCCACCGCGCAGACCGGGTAGCGGGAGGCGCGGTCGGCCGTCTTCTCGAAGGCGCTGCGCTCGCCGGGAGCGGGCGCGGGCAGCTCGATCGCGGTGATCACGCTGCCCTCCGGCAGGCCGTCGCGCGCGTAGTCGTCGGCCCGCACGGTGCCCTGGCCGCGGTGCCGGCCGACGTGCAGCGTCGCGCCGGCGGCGAGCACGGCGGGCGGCAGGTCCGTGGGGCGCTCGGTGGCGGCCAGATTGCCGCCGACGGTGCCGAGGTTGCGTACCTGAGGGTCGCCGTTGGCCCGGGCGGCCTCCGCGAGGGCCGGGGCGTGAGCGCGCACCGCCGGGTCCGCGACGAGTTCCGCGAGCGTGGTGAGGGCACCGATGCGCAGGCCGCCCCCGTCGGTACGGCGGATGCCGCGCAGGGCGGTGACACCGCGCAGGTCGACGAGCCGACTCGCGGTGCCCTCGCCGGTCTTGAGGTCGACCAGCAGGGACTGCCCGCCCGCGAGGACACGGCTGCCGGGTGCCGCGAGCAGCGCGGTGGCCTCGCCCAGTGTCGAGGGCCGGACGTACTCGAAGTCGGTGAGAATCACTGCTGCGCCTCCGCATCCCTGTTCAGCGCCCGCCACACCTTCTCCGGCGTGAGCGGCATGTCGATGTGGCTGACGCCGAGGTCCGACAGGGCGTCGACGACGGCGTTGGTGACCGCAGCCGCCGGCGGGACCGTGGCGATCTCGCCCGCGCCCTTGGCGCCCAGCGGGTTGTGCGGGCTCGGCGTGACCGTCTTGTCGAGCGCGAAGAACGGCGCGTCGGTCGCACGCGGCAGGGGGTAGGTGCGCAGGTCCTTGGTGATCAGACGGCCGTCCTCGCCGTACTCGGCAGCCTCCATCAGGGCCTGGCCCAGGCCGTGCACGATGCTGCCCTCGATCTGGCCCCGCACGATCGTGGGGTTGCCGATGTTGCCGGCGTCGTCCACGGCCGTGTAGCTCACGACCTCGGTGTCACCGGTGAGTTCGTCGATCTCCACGACTGCGACATGCGTGCCGAACGGGTAGTTGAAGTCCGGCGGGTCGAAGTGGGTCGTCTCGTCGAGGGCGGGTTCGATCCCGGGCGGCAGGTTCCAGCCGTACCACAGGGCCATGGCCATGTCGGCGAACGTCTTGCCGTTCTCCTCGTCGCCCTCGACGAACACCTTGCCGTTCGCGTAGACGACCTTGTCCTCGGAGACCTGGAACATGGCCGCCGCCGCCCGGCGCATCTTGTCCTTGACCTTCTGCGCGGTCAGCGCGATCGCGGGACCGGCCATGCTGTAGGAGCGGCTGCCGTACGTCCCCTGCCCGTAGGGGGCCTTGAGGGTGTCCGCCTCCAGCACCTGTACCGTGGCCGGGTCGATGCCGAGCTGGTCGGCGGCAACCTGCGCGAAGACGGTCTGGTGGCTCTGCCCGGTGGAGGCGGAGCCCACCGTGACGGTGACCTCGCCTGTCGGGTGGACCCGGATGTTGGCGCTCTCCCAGGTGCCGCCGAGCATGCCCTCCTGAGACATGCGGGTCGACGGGCCGACGCCGCAGACGGCGACGTAGGTGGCGATGCCCACGCCGAGCCGCTTGCCCCGCCGGGCGGCCTCCGACCGGCGCGCCTGAATGCCGTCGTATCCGGCGAGCCGGAGGGCCTTGTCGAAGTTCTCCGGGTAGTTGCCGGAGTCGTACGTCCAGCCGAGGCCGTTGTCGTACGGGAACGCGTCGGCCGGTACGAGGTTCTGCCGGCGTACGGCGGCCGGGTCCATGCCGATCTCGCGGGCGTAGCGGTCGACCAGCCGCTCCATGAGGAACGCGGCCTCGGCGCGCCCGCTGCCGCGCTGGGCGCCCAGCGGGACGGTGTTGGTGAACGCCGCGTAGACCTCGCAGAACGCCGCGGGGATCGCGTACATGCCGGTGATGCTGCGGCCCATCAGGGCGGTGGCGACACCGGGTCCGATGGTCGACGGGTAGGCGCCGAGGTTGGCGTAGCTGGTGCAGCGCACGGCGGTGATACGGCCGTCCCGGGTGCCGGCGATCACCGCGTGCTGGCGGTGGTCGCGGCCCTGCACGGTGGAGTTCATCAGCCCTGTGCGGGTGTCGACCCACTTCACGGGCCGGCCCAGCCGCTGGGACATCAGCAGCACGAGCGCCATGTCGGGGTAGAGGTAGCCCTTGGTGCCAAAGCTGCCGCCGACCGTCGGTGCGACCACGCGCAACTTGTTGAAGGGGATGCCGAGGACCAGCGCGGCCAGCAGGAAGCGGTGGTTGTGCGGGCCCTGCGTGGAGGCGTAGAGGGTGTACTCGCCGGTGGTGACGTCGTAGTGGCCGACGGCGCCGCGCGGCTCCATCGGGCTGTTGATGGTGCGCTGGTTGACCAGGTCGAGCTCGACGACGACCTCCGCCTCGGCGATGGCCTGGTCGGTGCTCTCCTTGTCGCCGCACGTCCAGTACGCGTTGAGGTTCTTCGGCACGGCCTCGTGCAGCTGCGGGGCGCCGTCCTCAAGGGCCTCGTCGGCGCGCAGCACGACCGGCAGCGGCTCGTAGTCGACGACGAGGGCCTTGACGGCCTGGGCCGCCTGCTTGGCGGTCTCGGCCACGACGACGGCGATCGCGTCGCCGACGTGCCGCACGACGTCCCCGGACAGCACCGGGCGGGCGCCCGGCAGGCCGTACGGGTGGGGCGGGAAGTGGCTCTCCACGCCGCCCGGGATCCAGATGCACGGCAGCGGCATGACGTCGGCGAAGTCGGCGGCGGTGGCGACGGCCAGGACGCCGGGCATGGCCTCGGCGGCCGAGGAGTCGATGCCGCGGATCCGGGCATGCGCGTGCTCGCTGCCGAGGATCGCCATGTGGGCGGTGCCGGGCAGCCGTACGTCCGCGATGAAGGTGGCCTCGCCGCGCAGCAGGTGCTCGTCCTCGCGGATGTCGAGCGGGGTGCCGAGCAGGCCGCTGCCGCCGGTGGCGCCCGGGGCGGTGGCGGACGTGGTGGAACGTTCCTCCGCTGTGGTCATGGCGTACTCACTCCTTCACCGCGTGGCCGACGGGTTCGCCTTGCGCTGCGTCGGTCCGGGCGGCGGCGCAGGCCCGCTGCACACCGCGGACCACCCCGTGGTAGCCGGTGCAGCGGCACAGGTTGCCGGTGAGCCACTCCCGGATCTCCGCCTCCGTGGGCTCGGTCTCGGCACCGTCGACCAGTTCGCCCAGAGCCATGACCATGCCCGGGGTGCAGAAGCCGCACTGGGTGCCGTGCTCGGCCCGGAGCGCCTCCTGCAGGCCGGTCAGCTCACGGCCCGCCCCCACGCCCTCGATCGTGGTGACCTCGGAGCCGGCCGCCTGGGCGGTGAGCACCAGGCAGCTCTTGACGGACCTTCCGTCGAGTTGGACGACGCACGTGCCGCACTGGCCCGTGTCGCAGCCGACCTTGGTGCCGGTCAGGCCCAGACCGTCCCTGAGCCGCTCCACGAGAAGCTCGCCGGGCTCGGCATCGACTTCCTGCGGCGCCCCGTTCACAGTGAGGGATACCTTCATGACCACGCCCTTTTCCGACCTTCGAGGGGTCTTTCAGAATCCGAGGACAGCACGAGACTGACGTTCGGTGAGCGGTTTGTTGAACAGCGGTCCGCCGGGCTGCTGAAGTAGTCCGCCGGTGCGCAGGGAACCGGTGGCGACCGGCGCGAACCCCAATTCGTAAATCAGGTCGGCGACCGTCTTGTTGGCGCCCGGATCATCGCCCGCGACATAGTGCGCCAGCCGCTCGGCGGGCTCCACGTCGGTGCGCCCGGCGGTGCCGAGCGTCTTGAAATACATGGTGTTGAGCGACTTCACCAGACGTGCCGACGGGTACCACTCGGCGACCAGCTCGCTGGACCCGCGTTCGCCGAGGTCCAGCGGCACGCCGCCTTCGGCGAACGCGTTCATGGCGTCGACCAGCACTTTTCCGCTCACGGAGGTCGGCGGGAGCAGCGTACGGGCGCTGCCGAAGGGGACCATCAGGACCACCAGGTCCGCCTCCCGGGCGACCTTCTCGGCGGACCCGGCAGACGCGGCTGGGCCGAGTTCGGCCACCAGCGCGGCCAGCCGCTCGCCACCGCTCGCGTTCGCGATCCGCACCTCGTGGCCGGCCACGGCCAGCAGCCGTGCCAGCGTGGTGCCGATACGGCCGGCACCGATGACGCCCGTCTTCATCCGTACAGCACCTCGTTCATTTTACCTGTTATCGGAGAATTCACTGACGGCCGAAGCCGGCCGAAGACGCCTGAGAACTACGGGCACTTGCCGCACATTCCCTTGGCCAACACATCGTGGCCGAAGATTTGCGGTACGAGCGAGGGGGCCGGAGGATTCCGGCCGCACTTGGTCATGTCTGAAATTACTTGGTGAAGTCCGGGTCCGCAGACATGCGTCGGTCCCCCGCCGCGCGTCAGGCGGCGGGGGCCTCGATGTGCCGGGGGGACGTCTCCCGTCAGTCCATGCCGATCCAGACCGACTTGGTCTGGGTGTAGCTCTCCAGGGACTCCGGGCCGCACTCGCGGCCGAAGCCGGAGGCCAGGTATCCGCCGTACGGGACGGCGGGGTCGTACAGGTTGTAACAGTTGACCCAGACCGTGCCCGCTTTGATCCGGGCGGCCACCCGGTGCGCCCGGCGCAGGTCGTTGGTGTGGACGCCGGCCGCCAGGCCGTAGGCGCTGTCGTTGGCGATCCGCACGGCCTCCTCCTCGGTGTCGAAGGGGATGACGCTGAGCACCGGCCCGAAGATCTCCTCCTGGGCGATGCGCATGCCGTTGTCGACACCGGTGAAGATCGTCGGCAGGAAGTACAGGCCCGCGCCGCTCGCCCCCTCGGGGGTGAACGGCCCGCCGCCGACCCGCAGTTCGGCGCCCTCCTTCTGGCCGAGTTCGACGTACGAGGAGACCTTCTCGAACTGGCCACGGTGGGCGAGCGGTCCGAAGAGGGTGTCCTCCTCCCGCGGGTCCCCGGGCTTGAGGGCCGCGGCGCGGGTGACGAGCCGGTCCACCATCCCGTCGTGGATGCTCCGGTGCAGCAGCAGACGGGAACCGGCCGTGCAGATCTCGCCCTTGTTGTAGAAGATGCCGAAGAACGCCAGTTCCTCGGCGGCGTCCAGGTCGGCGTCCTCGAAGACGATGTTCGCGGACTTGCCGCCCAGCTCCATCGTCACCCGCTTCAGGGTCCCCGCGGCCTTGCGGATGATGCCCTGGCCCACGGTGGTGGAGCCGGTGAAGGCGATCTTGTCGATTCCGGGGTGCTCGACGAGCGCCTCGCCGAGGGCGACGCCCGGACCGGTGATGACGTTGAGCACTCCGTCGGGGACGCCGGCCTCCTCGAACAGCTCCGCGATCTTCAGCGCGGTGAGCGGGGTGGCCGGGGAGGGCTTGTGGACGACCGTGTTGCCGGCCGCGAGAGCCGGGCCGATCTTGGTCATGGACAGCAGCAGCGGGAAGTTGAAGGGGGTGATCGCGGCGACGACGCCCAGCGGTTCCCGCCGGGTGTAGGCGAGTTGACCCCCGGCCGGGGCACGGGTGGCACCGTCCACCTGGGTGCACAGGCCGGCGTAGTAGTGCATCAGCCGGGCGGCCATCGGCACGTCGACCGTGCTGGAGAAGGCGAACGGCTTGCCCATGTCCACCGTCTCCAGCAGGGCGATCTCGTCGTTGTCGCGCTCGATCAGCTCCCCTACCCGGGTGAGCAGCCGGGCCCGTTCGTGATCGGGTAACCGCCCCCAGGGACCTTCCTCGTACGCCGTGCGCGCGGCCTTCACCGCGGCCTCGACGTCCTCGGCGCCGGCCTGGGCGACGGGCACGATCTCCCGTCCGTCCACGGGGGAGACATTCGGTTCGGTCTCTCCATCACGGGCCGGTGTCCACGTCCCGTCGATGAAGAGCGTGCCGGGATGGGCCAAGGGGCGGTCGGGCAGAACGCGCTTGGTCATGGTTGCCTCCGGTGGGGCGGACGGAGCGGACGGTTTCACTCTGCGCCGAGTTGCTCCAGGAACGTCTCGGCGAGCGCCTTGGACGAGTACGGGTTCTGACCAGTCGTCAGGTTTCGGTCGACCACGACATGGGAGTCCCAGATCACGTCGGCCTTCTCGTACTTGGCGCCGAGCCGGGACAGCTCGACCTCGAGGATGAGCGGCAGGCGTCCGGCCATGTTGGTGACCAGTTCCTCGGAGTGCGAGAAGGCGGTCATGCGGTAGCCCTCGAAGGGCCAGCGGCCCTCGCCGTCCCGCAGAGCGAGGAGGGAGGTGTGGCCGTGGCAGACGGTCGCCAGCGGCTTGCCGCTCGCGATCCACCAGCGGATGATCTGCGCCAGCTCGTCCGACTTGGGCAGGTCGCCGATGGCGCCGTGACCGCCGCTGACGTACAGGCCGTCGTAGCCGGCGATGTCCTGCTCGGTGAGGTTCTCCAGGGCGAGCGGCTTCTGCAGCTGCGGCACGCTCTCGATGATCCGGACGTACTCGGCCGCGTTGGCCGCGTCGTTGTCCGGGGAGCCCTGCGGGCGGACGTACTGCAGGAACTGCGGGTCGATGCTGGTCTGGTCGACGGTCGGGGTCTTGCCGCCGATGGTGGCGACGTCCACGACGTGCCTGGCGCCGGTGAAGATCTGGTACGGGACGACGAACTCCTCGGCCCAGAAGCCGGAGGGGTGCTGCTCACCGTCCAGGAGGTGGAGCGTGGCCTTGGCCGTCATGACGACGAGGATCCTCATGGCTGATCTCTCCTTCGTGTGGTGCGTTGACGTTGCCGGGCTCCGGCGTTCTCGATGCGACCACGCCGCCCGGCGTATTTCGAGAGGAATTGCTCAGTCACTCGATACTTCGTTAGGTACGGATTGGTTCAGTTTTCATACGCTGTGCCTTCACCTTGTTTTCACTGACGGCTTCGTAGACGGCGTAGAGACGTTCCGCGGCCGCCTCGAAGGTGAATTCCCGCTCGGTCCGGGCGAGGCCGGTCTCGCCCATCCAGGCGGCTTTTTGGGGGTCGGCGAGAAGGGAGTTGATCCCGTCGGCCAGGTCCTTCGCGTAGATCTCGGGGTGGGCTGCCGGGGGCGGGACGAGCAGGCCCGTGACCCCGTCGTGGACGACCTCGGTCAGGCATCCGGCCTTCGTCGCCACCACCGGTGTCCCGCACGCCATCGCCGCCAGGGCGGCCGGCTCCGGGGCATCGTGCCCTGCCGGGCAGACGGACACGTCGGCGAAGGTGAGCAGCTGACGCACCGCACGCGGGGACGGCGTCCGGCGTACCCACACCAGGTCGCAGCCCTCGGCGCGCAGGGCGGCCGCCAGTTCGCCGTGGGCGCGTTCGGCCTCGGGGCCCGGGGCGCAGATCACCACCTGGGTGCCGGGCAGCAGCCGGGGCGCGGCCCGCAGCAGATTCAGCAGGGCGGCCTCGGGCAGGTCGCGGCCCACGCAGGCCACGGTGTGCCGGACGGCGGCGGGGTCGGTACGCACCCCCAGCGCGGCCAGTGCGCCGGTGCCCCCGTCGGGGTGGTAGGCCTGGGTGTCGAAGCCGCCGTGCACGACGGTCACCCGTCGCGGGGCGAGCTCCCGGTGGCGGCGCATCAGCTCGGCGCGCATCTGGAACGACCCGACGACGATCCGGTCCGCGACGAGCAGCGCCCCGCGCCGGACCCGCGCGGGCGGCTCGAGGCCGGGCGGGGTGAGCACGTGCGGCACCCCGTGCTGGAACTTGGCGAGATGACCGGCCAGGCCGGTGTCCCAGGTGTGGCTGTGGACGACGTCCACCCCCGCCAGGTCCCGCGTGGGGGCCGTGCCGGCGCGGAGCACGTCGACATCGGCGTACCGCCGCAGATGGCGCGCCAGCGCTGCGGTGCGCAGGTCGTCGCGGTTCTCCGTGAGCAGGGCTACGCGCATGGGTGTGGCCTCCTCACAGGCACCGCAGCAGATCACGAACACCGGACAGGCTGGCCCCCTGCGGGATGCCCCCGCCGATCTCCAGCCGGGGGAAGACGCTCACCCCGCGCAGCCGCGTCCCCTCCCGCACCCGCACCTCGTCGCCCAGGGCGCAGTAGTCGTCCAGGACGACCGGCGCGGTGAGGGTGGAGCGCACGTCGACCATGGAACCGAGGAACACGTCGGTCAGGCGGGCGCCCGGGCCGATGATGCTGTGGTCGCCGCACGCCACCCCGCGCAGGGTGCTGTGCTCGCCGATGTCCACCCCGTCGCCGATGTCGGACTCGGCCAGCGTCACACCGGGCCCGATCTCCACGTCCCGCCCGATGCGCACCCCGGGGCCGATCCGCACGCTGCCGTCCTCGATCTTCTCCGCCAGGGTGCGGCCGCTGACCTGGTCCTTCATCTCCAGGCTGGACGGGTGGACGCGGTGGTCGCCGGGCCCCGCCGGGGCGCCCAGCGCCTCGCTGAGCCCCGGATAGCGGTCCAGTAGCAGGTCCTTGACGGTGTCCAGGTAGTCCCGCGGGCTGCCCAGGTCGCCGAAGCGCGCGATCGGATGGGCCAGCACCCGGTGCCCCCGCCGCACCAGGTACGGCAGCAGATCGCCGCCCCAGTCGAGCTGCCGCCGGGCCAGCGCGGCGAGCTCCGGTTCACGGGCGGCCATGCGCAGCCGGTCGCAGTCGATCAGATACATCCCCGCGTTGGTGTGCACCGGGCCGTTGCCGCGCCCGGCGGTCAAAGCCCGCGCGACGGCGAGGTCCGGCTTCTCCAGGAAGCCGTCGGCCGTCCCGTCCGCCCGCAGCCGGAGCACCCCGTACTTGCCGGCGGCCTGGGAGGCGGAGCGCGGCACGGTGGCCACGGTGACGTCGGCCCGGGCCGCGCGGTGGGCGCGCACCATGGCGCCGAGATCGAAGTCGAACAGGGAGTCGGTGGGGAAGACCAGGGCGAGGCCGCTCAGGTCCCAGTAGTCGAGGCAGCGCAGGGTGGCCTCGCCGCTGCCGGTGTTGGCGCGGTCGAACCGGGTTCTGGAGTAGCGGGCGGTGACGCCGAGCCGCTCACCGTGGCCCAGGACGGCCTTCGTCTGGGCGCGGTTCTCCCGTCCGTTGGCGACGACGTAGTACTGGTGCACCCCCTGGCTCCTGAGCGCGGTGACCGCCCATTCGATCAGGGGCTGCCCGGCCACCTGCATGGCCGCCTTGCTTCTGAGGTAGTCGGCGGAGTTGAGGGTGATCGGACGTGCCCGCACGCCCCGGCCTCCTGCCAGGGCTATTGCCGGTATGGATTCCATCTGCGTCCCTGCTTGTCGGCGCGTTTCCCGCACTTGGTGGGATCTCCTGTCATTCCTCGCGCTTATCTCTCGTTCGGCTTCAGGGTTCCGCACGGGCCGCCGGAATCGTCCGGGCCGACGGCGCGAGCACGGAGATGATCCGCCGTAGTTCGGCCACCAGGGGGTGGCCGGGGAGTGCCGTGGCGAATATCCGGTCACCGCCGAGGGCCGCGAGTTCCGCGACGTACGGCAGGACTCCGGCCGTGGCCGCGCCGTACGCGTCCTCGGCCCGCTCCCGTACGACGGGGGCCTCGACGCCCTCGGGCGCCATGCTGATCACCAGGGCTCGCCGGCAGGCGAGGCTCCCGGCGAGCGGGGCGAGTTCGTCGGCGCCCGCCAGGTCGATGCGGTCGGCCCGCGCCACGATGACCAGCAGATCGGCGCTGGCCATCGCGGTGACCGTCTCGTTGTTGAGGCCCGCGTGCGTGTCCAGCAGCAGTACGTCCAGGTCGTAGGAGGTCACGAGTCGACCGAAGGCCTCCGGCAGCAGGCCCACGTCGTAGCCGGTCGCCATGATCTCGGCGAGCGAGCCGGGTTCCGTGCGGGCGGGCACCACATACAGCCCCTCGGGCTCCACCCGGTGCACCGTGTCCTCGATCTCGCAGCGCCCCAGCAGGTAGTCGGTGAGCGAGCACCCGCCGGACGGCAGCCCGAACAGGACATCCAGGGTCGGCGACTGGATGTCGGTGTCGACGAGGGCGACACGCCGCCCCCCGCGGGCGATGAGGTAGGCCATGTTGGCGAGCAGCGTCGACTTGCCGGTGCCGCCCCGGTGGGAGTACATCACCACGGTGCGCGCCATCACGCCACCGCCACGGCCGCCGTCGGCCGCCCGCTGCTGCGTGGCCGGTGCAGGGCGAGCATGGTGACGTCGTCATGCTGCTCACCGTCCCCGGTGTGCGCGCGGACGGCGGTGTCGAGCCGCTCCACCAGGTCCTTGCCCCGCAGGGCGGGGCCGGACAGCAGCCTGAGCATCCGCTCCTCGCCGAGGAACCCGCCGTGCGGGCAGCGCGCCTCGGGCACCCCGTCGGTGTAGGCGAACAGTGTGTCGCCCGGGTCGAGTTGGGCGTAACCGAGGCTGAAGGAGGAGTCCGGCAGGACGCCCACGGCGGGGCCGGTGACCTCCAGCGGGATCGGCGCGCCACCGTCCGCGTCCAGCAGCAGCGGCGGATTGTGACCGCCGTTGATGTAGACGAGACTGCCGGTGGCGGGGTCCAGGACGCTGAAGAACAGGGTGGCGAAGTAGCCCTGGCTGAGATGGTTGCGGGTCAGGTAGCCGTTGGTGGCGCTGACCGCGGTCAGCAGCGGGGTGGCGCCGACGATCCGGATGCCGGAGCGGTCCGCGGCCAGCGAGGAGCCCGCGGCGACCAGGTGCTGCAGGCCGCTGTTCTCGGCGGTGTGCCGCAGCAGACTGCGGATCAGCGCCATGAACAGCGCTGAGCCCACGCCCTTGTCGCACACGTCGGCCACCACGATGGCCAGCCGCCTGCGGTGCACGAGTTCGAACACGTCGTAGAAGTCGCCGGCGACCTGCCGCGCCGGGCGGAACCGTACGTCGATCTCCCATCCCTCGGGCACCGGCAGATCCTCGGGCAGGAAGCCGGCCTGGATCTCCCGGCCGATCTCCAGCTCGCGCTCGTAGCGGATCAGTTCGGTGCGCGCGTCGGTCTCCTGGACCGTGCGGCCCAGGACGGCGCGCTCCGAGCAGCTGGTCAGCCGGGCGCCCACCAGGGCGGGCAGGAAGGGCGGGACCAGGTAATCGTGGCCGGCGCGCACATGCGGCTCCAGGGCCTCGAAGCCGTGCTCCGTGTACACCACGACGACGGGATCCGCCCCTCGTCCGGTCAGGCGCCGGACCACGTTGCGTACCGCCTCGGGCCCGCACTGGGCCGGGGCCAGCAGCACGTCCGCCGCGGGCAGCGCGGCGGACGGATCGTTTCGGAGCCGGCCGAGCGTCCGGCGGATCACCGAGGACGCCACCTGGTCCAGGGCGTCCAGCAGAGCCGACGGAACGGGCGGGTCGTCGTCCACGACGAGCACCGTCGTGTTGGGCATGAAGCGTCTCCTCAAGGCCGTACCGGCCCGGTGCGGATCGCCAGCGTGCTGACGTTGCGGCCGCCGAGCCGGTCGTAGGCGAACTCGTCCACGCTGGTCAGTGCCAGATGGACGCCGAGCCCGCCGACGCGACGCCGCTCCAGCGGTAGGTCCGTGGTCGGTGCGCGGCAACCGTCGCGCGGGTCGAAGGGCGGCGCGGTGTCCTCGATGCGCACCCACACCCGTTCGGCGTCGAAGCCGCCGGTCACCAGAATCTCGCCGCCCGAACCGCTCGCGTCGGCCGAGGTGGGCGAGGTGGCGGTGTCGGTCGGGGCGCCCGCCACGCCGTAGCCGTGGGTCACGACGTTGGTGGCGAGCTCGTCCACGGCGAGCCGCAGCCGGTAGGCGGCGGACTTGTCGAGGCGGCCCCGCCGCGCCAGGGCCATGACGAACCCGGCGATGTCGCTGAGCGCGGCGAGCGTGGCGGGCACCCGTAACCCGGGTGCCCGCTGCGCCAATCGGGTCCCCTCACTCATCGGCCAGCAGGATGGTGCGGTCCAGGCCGGCCGTGCGGATCGTCCGGGCGACCGGCTCGCTGGCGCCGACGACCCGGATGCTGACGTCGTCGGCCACCTTCTGCTGGGCGAACACCAGCGAACGCAGCCCGGCGCTGGCCATGTAGCCGACCCGGTGCATCCGGATCTCGACGGTGGCCGTGCCGTGCGCCGCGGCCTTCTCGATGGTCTGGTGGAAGTCGGGCGCCGTGTGCGCGTCCAGCTCGCCGGTCAGCTCGATCACCGCGACGTCGCCGTCGACGGACAGGGATACGGAAAGCGGCATGTCAGGCTCCTTCGGTCGAGGGCGTCCGCCCGACGAGGACCACGACGGAACGCGGCCCGATCAGGTAGCTGCCGGGGTTGTCGAGGGCGGATTCCTCACCCAGCGGGTGCAGATCGTTCGGCGCCGCAGCCCCGGTGTCGGCGAAGAGGTGCCAGGTGCGTCCGCCGGGCAGGTGGGGCAGCTGGAGGTCGTGCGCCTCCCAGTGGGCGTTCATCGCGATGTAGAGGACGTCCTGGTCGCCGGCCCCGCTGCGCATCACGGCCAGCAGCCGGCTCTCGCTCGACCAGTCCGGTTCCCAGGCCGTGACCCCGTGCCAGCTGATGTCCGGCAACCCGGTGTCGGGCACCGGCATGCCGGTGGTGTGCCGGTGCGTGCGCAGCTCCGGGTGCGCGGCCCGGAAGGCGATCATCGCCTGGGTGAAGCGCAGCAGTTCGGAATTGGTTTCCGCCAGCTCCCAGTTCACCCAGGACAGGTCGTTGTCCTGGCAGTAGGTGTTGTTGTTGCCCTGCTGGGTGCGGCCGAACTCGTCACCGGCCAGGATCATGGGCACGCCCTGGCTGGTGAGCAGGATCGCCATGGCGTTCTTCATCTGCCGCATCCGCAGCGCGTTGATCTCCGGGTCGTCGGTGGGACCCTCGGCGCCGTGGTTCCAGCTGTTGTTGTCGTTGGCGCCGTCTCGGTTGCCCTCGCCGTTGGCCTCATTGTGCTTGTCGTTGTAGGAGACCAGGTCGGCGAGCGTGAAACCGTCGTGCGCCGTGAGGAAGTTGACCGACGCGCTGGTGCCGCGGCCGGCGTACATGTCCGGGGAGCCCGCGATGCGCGTCGCGAGGTCGCCGACCACACCGGAGTCGCCCTTGATGAAGCGGCGCACGGTGTCCCGGTACTTCCCGTTCCACTCCGCCCAGCGCCCGTACGCCGGGAAGCTGCCGACCTCGTACAGTCCGCCCGCGTCCCAGGCTTCGGCGATCAGCTTGGTGTGCCGCAGCACGGGGTCGTGGGCGAGGCTCTCCAGCAGCGGCGGGTTGGGCAGCGGGGTGCCGTCCAGGGCCCGGCCGAGGATGGCCGCGAGGTCGAACCGGAAGCCGTCCACGTGGTAGTCGGCGACCCAGTGGCGCAGACAGTCCAGGACGAACTGCCGTACGACGGGATGGTTGCAGTTGACGGTGTTGCCGGTGCCGCTGAAGTTGAAGTAGTACCCCTCGGGCGTGAGCATGTAGTAGGTGGCGTTGTCGAGCCCCTTGAAGGAGATCGTCGGCCCGTGCTCGTTGCCCTCGGCGGTGTGGTTGAAGACGACGTCGAGGATGACCTCGATGCCCGCCGCGTGCAGGTCCTTGACCAGCGTGCGGAACTCGTCGCCCTGCATCCCGTAGCGGCCCGTCGCCGCGTAGCCGGCCTTCGGCGCGAAGAAGGAGACGGTGTTGTAGCCCCAGTAGTCGTACAGCCGCTCCCCGGTGGCGGGGTCGGTGCGGGGGTTGTCCGTCTCGTCGAACTCGAACACGGGCAGCAGCTCGATGCAGTTGATGCCCAGTTCCCTGAGGTACGGGATCTTCTCGCGCAGGCCCGCGAAGGTGCCCGGTGCCGCCACCTCGGACGAGGGGTGCCGGGTCACACCGCGCACATGGGCCTCGTAGATGACGAGGTCCTCGGCACGGATGCCGAGCGGACGGTCGTCGCCCCAGTCGAAGTCCTGCAGGCAGACCCGGGACCGGTAGGGGTAGACGTTGTTCCAGTCCGGCTCGACGCCCCACACGTCCCGGCCGGAGACCAGCCGGGCGTAAGGGTCGCTGAGGATCTGCCGGCGGTCGAAGCGGTGTCCCGCGGCCGGGTCGAAGGGACCGTCGGCCCGGAAGCCGAACTCGATGTCCTCGTGGTCCAGGCCGAAGACGGTCATCGCGAAGACGCTGCCGGTCCGGAACTCCGGCGGGAACTCCAGCTCCGCCATCGGCTCGGGCTCGCCCCGCTTGAACAGGACCAGGGACATCGTCGTCGCCTGGTCCGAGTAGACCGCGAAGCTGACGCCCCCCGGCACGACGTACGCCCCGAAGGGGTAGGGCTTGGCGGCGCGTACCCCGTAGCCCCCCACACGGTGCGTCGGGTAGGCGTCGATGCGCTGCAGCTCCAGGTACTCCGTCATGTCGCGACCTGTCCCGCCGGCGCGGCCTGGCCGCCGTCCCCGGCATCGAAGAAGCCCAGGAAGCCGGTCGCCGACATCACGAACCGGACCTCCTCGCCGACCCCGCTCAGCGTCACCCGGGCGCCCGAGTGCTGGGCCTCCCGGTAGACGACGAGCAGGGTGCGCAGCCCGGCGCTGGAGATGTAGGAGACGTGCTTCAGGTCGATGCGGAGGGTGCCCCCCGAGCGCACCAGCGGGCGCAGCTGCTCCAGCAGGGTGCCGGAGGTCTCACTGTTGATCTCACCGGTCAGTGTGACGACGGTGCCGGCCTTGGTGCGCCGCTCTTTGAGAGCGAGAGTCATCGGTTGTCCTTCCCCGTGGACACCGGACGCAGCCTCACCTTGACCCTGACCCGCTCGGACACGTCGGGAAGCTTCACGGTGAGGTCGTCGGCGTCGAAGTTGTCGTACTCCTGCCCGTCGATCTCGACGGACGCGATGGTGACGGACCCGGCCGGGAGCAGGTCGGGAGCGACCCGCAGGATCCGGTCGGGCAGGTCGGACGGGTCGGGCTTGAAGTGGAAGTCCATCTCCCGTCCGTTGATGAGGAGGTTGTTGTAGACCGCGGCCAGGTAGCACAGCTCGGCCGAGTGGTACATGGACATCGAGTGGCTGCCCTTGAGCCGCTCGGTGCCGAGCAGGTACGGCGTGCCGCTGGCCAGGACGTTGAAGTACACCGCACCCTCGTCGTGGTCGAGGAAGAAGGTGTTGTAGAACGCCTCCGCCAGGCGCGCCTCGCGCCGGAAGTCCTCGCCGCCGACGGTGCCGTGCAGGATCAGGTAGGCGAGGATCGCCTGCTCCTGCTGCCACCAGGCCTTGCGGTCGTGCCAGGCGAAACGGTACTGCTCCTCGCCCTCGCCCCTGAGCCGCTCGACCACGTCGTACCAGCCGCCGCGCTGCCGGTCGCTGCCCACCTCGGGCATCAGCTGGCCGATCTGACGGGCGAGTTCCTCGTACGCCGGCTTGGCCTTCAGCGAGTTCATCCGCATCAGGTTCCAGGCGATCTTCAGGTTGTGGCCGACGACAGCACGGTTCTGCTGCCAGCTGTGCGTGATGTCGTGCGACCAGTCCCGGTTGAAGCGCTCCTGGACGAACGGGCTGTTCTTGTAGTCCGGGAACTTGTCCGCGATGGTGTCGAAGGTGTACTCGAGGAAGTCGGCGTAGCGCTGCTCGCCCGTGGCCAGGTACAGGTTGATCAGGTACGCGGGCGCGTGGTCGCCGACCGAGTTCCAGTTCTTGCGGTTGCGGTTCTCACCCAGCGACTCGTGGTCGGGGCTGAACAGGATCGGGTCGATGTGCGAGAAGTAGCCGCCCTGCTCCTGGTCCAGGAAGAACTTGTCGAACAGCCGGATCGTGGCGTCCGCGTCGTTCTTGATGCGGATGTCGCCGGTGACGCGGTAGGTCTGGATCGGCCCGGCGAGCGCGTAGATCTGCTCGTACATCGGGATGGCGTCGTAGTCGTCGCTGAACTCCGAGGTGAACAGCTTGCGTTCGGAGTCACCGTCGACCTTGATGCCGTGGTACCAGTAGACGACGTCCTCCTCGGCGTCGACCACCCGCATGTGCTTGCGCAGGTACTCGGTGCCGCGCTCGGCGACCTCCAGGTACTCGTCCCTGCCGGTGAGCAGGTACGCCGACGCCATGCCGTAGACCAGCCGGGAGATGGTGTCCGTCTCCTGGACGTGGCTGGCGGTCTTGTCGCCGCCGAGGCGGATCTGGGTGCGGTACTCGTTGAAGTCGACCGGCCCGTCACCGAACTGCGCCTTGCGGTAGAAGGCGGCGAGGGACTCGATCTGCTTGATCCACCAGCTGCCCTCCTCGAACCGGTAGTCCTCGGCGCCGCGGCCCAGGAACACCAGGCGCTTCGCCTCGAAGACGCCGCCGTTGTCGGGGTAGTGGACGCCGTACGCGAACAGGAACCGGCCGGGCGAGAGCATCTCGTCGACGTGGCCGGAGGCGTCGATGTACGGCTCGTCGAGGTTGCGCACGAGCTCCGCGCTGGGGCCGCCGTTCAGCGAGACCTCGAAGCCGCGGTCGTCGGCCGTGTGCAGCTTCAGCAGCCGGGTCTCGGAGTCGAAGTGGTCGACGTATCCGGCGATCGTGTCGGAGAAGGAGAAGGTCACGGCCTCAGCCATGTCGGGCACCGTCCTTTGAGTCCGTTGCGTCCGTGTCGTCCGTGTCGTGCGTGTCGTCGGTGAATCCTTGGCTGACCTCGACGATCACGCCGTCCGGATCGCGCACCCAGACCGTGCGCCAGCCGCAGATGAAGTCGTCGAAGTCCAGCGGGCCCAGGGTGATGTCGGCCTCGTCGCCCAGCTCGGCCAGGAAGGCGTCGACGCTGTCGGTCTGGAAGGCCAGGTGGCGCATGGCACCGGCCCGGTCGGGACCGTCGCCATGCGCGGTGGTCGCCGGCCCGGTCGCGGCCTCGAACAGCTCCAGATAGGCGTCACCCTTGCGCAGGAAGACGATCTCGGAGTCCCCCAGCTCGACCACCCGGGCCCGGGTGAACCCGAACCAGCGGGTGTAGAACTCCTCGGTGGTCTTCTGGTCCTGGCAGTTGAGCCCCACGTGCGACCAGCGCATCAGTCCTCACCGCCCCGGTGAGCACGCGCCGCGAGGAGCCCGGTGCCACCGCCGCGGAAGACCGGACGCCGTATGGCCTCGGGCCGGCCGGGACCGTCACCGCCCGCCGCTCCGGGCGCGGCCGGGAACCCTGCGGCACCACGCGTCATCGGCGCCGCGGTCTGCCGGGCGGGCCGCGCGTTCGTCCTGCGCATCACGCACCCCCGCCCCGTCCCGCGCGTGCCGCGACGAGCTCGATGATGCGGCGCGCGAAGAGGTGGTGGTGCTGGCCGGTGCGGCCGGTGACCAGGTCGCCGTCGACCACCACGTCCTCGTCGACGTACTCGGCGCCCATGTTGCGGACGTCACCGACCAGGTTGTTGTGGCAGACGACCTTGCGGCCGCGGACCTTCTCGGGGATCGAGGAGGCCAGCCACATGCCGTGGCAGATGATGCCCTTGAGCACAGTGGGCTCGTCGAAGGCGCGGCGCAGGAACTCGGTCGCGGGGGCGAGCCGGTCGACGTCCTCGGTGTAGCGCAGCCGGTCGGAGACCATGCCGGAGGGCACGATCACGGCCGCGTAGCCGCGCAGCTGGTCGTCGGTGAGCCCCTCGAAGGTCTTGTCCGCGGTGAACGGGGCGCGGTACTCGTGCCCCTGGAAGGTGATGGAGTCGTTGCCCCACAGCCGGGTCAGGAAGTCGACCTCGGCGCCCTCCTCCGCGAACCGGCGCTGGTAGTAGGCGATCTCCGGCTCGAAGAAGTCGCTCTCGATCAGCACGGCGAGCCTCAGCCCGCTCAGCAGTCCGTCGCGCAGCACCACGTCAGACACGGGACTCTCCCTTGATGAGGTCAAAAGCCCGCTCGGCGATCATCACGATCGCGGTGTGGCAGTTGCCCGACGGCACGGCGGGCATGACGCTCGCGTCCACCACACGCAGGTTGCGCACACCGTGCACCCGCAGTTCGGGGTCGACAACCGCCAGGTCGTCCACGCCCATCCGACAGGAGCCGGCCTGGTGGTGGTAGCTCTCCGACTTCTGCTTCACGAACGTCCGCAGTTCGTCGTCGGAGACCGTGCCCGGGCCCGGCTGGAGCTCCTGCTTGTACCAGGGCTTGAAAGCGGAGGTGCCGAAGATCTCGCGGGCGATCTTCACGCCCTGCACCATGCGCTCCAGGTCCCAGCGGTCACCCAGGTAGTTGGGGTTGATCGCCGGCGCGGCCAGCGGATCGCGGTCGGCCAACCGGATCCAGCCGCGCGAGACGGGCCGTACGACACCGGGCAGGATGCTCACCGTGTTGGGGTGGCTCTGACCCACGATCACGTCGAACGGCACGTGCACGAAGGCGATCTGCAGGTCGGGCGCGGGCAGCCCCGGCTGCGAGGACAGGAACAGGGCGGACTCCGACAGGTTCTGCTCGGGCGGCGGCAGCTCCTGGGAGACCTCGGCCATCAGTCCGGTCAGCACGTGGTTGTGGAAGTTCTCGCCCACGCCGGGCACGGCGGCCGTCACCGGGATGCCGAACTCCCGCAGGTGGTCGGGGTCTCCGATGCCGGACAGCAGCAGCAGCTTCGGCGACTCGATCGCACCGCCGGCCACGATCACCTCGCGCCGGGCCCGGACGGTGTGGGTGCCCGGCTCGACGTTCTCGCTGGGCACGGTCCGGCCGGGGATGTCGGCGCTCGGGGCGCTCTGCACGTACTCCGCGCCGACGCAGGCGTCCCCGTCGAACAGCAGCCGGGTGGTCTGCGCGCTGGTGCGCAGGGTGAGGTTGGGTCGCTTGAGCGCCGGCTCCAGGTAGGCGGCCAGGGTGCCCTGCCGCCTGCCGTCGGCGACGTCGATGTGGTGCCAGCCGGTGCCGAACAGACCTCGCCGGGGGCCGTCGGTGTTGAAGTCGGCGATCTCCTGGTGGCCGAGTTCGACACAGGCGTCGATGAAGACCCTCGACACCGGGTTGGCCTTGTGGCCGCCCGCGTTGGTGACGCGCTGCGGGCCCTTGGTGCCGGTGGTGGCCGCGGTGACGTCCTCCTGCGCCTCCAGCAGCGCGAAGTACGGCAGCACGTCCTCGTACGCCCAGCCCGCGGCGCCCTGGTAGGCCCAGTTGTCGAAGTCCGAGGCGTGGCCCCGGATGTGCATCATGATGTACAGGTTGCTGCTGCCGCCGGGTGCCTTGCCCCGCGGCTCGTACACGCTGCGCCCGTCGAGCCCGGGCTGCGGAACGCCGGTGTAGGCCCAGTCGATGGGGCCGCCGAGCAGCTTGTACCAGGACGACGGGTCGTCCACCTCCGGCGGGATGCGGTCGCCGCCCGCCTCCAGCACCAGCACCGTGGTGTCCGGGTCCTCCGAGAGCCGGTTGGCCAGGACGCTGCCCGCCGCTCCGGCACCGATGACGATGTAGTCGTAGGACTCTTCGCGCTCGGTCATTGGGGTGCCCCCTCAGGCGGCCTGCGACAGGACCTGGAACGGGACCGTGTCGTGGAAGTTCGCCATGTACGCGATCTTTCCGTCGACGATCCGGAAGAAGTTCATGACCTCGGCCTCGATGGCCTTGCCGGAGGCCTTGGCCACGGCGCTGATGTGGGAGACCACCGCGGCCTTCACACCGTCGGCGTCCACGATGAGGTGCAGCGGCCGGTTCTCGAACTTCTCGTACATGTCCCCCATGCCGGTCATCATCGAGCGCAGCTTGGTCAGCCCCTCGATGTGTCCGGCGAGCTGTTCGTCCATGACCTGGTCCTCGGCGAACAGGTCGCACCAGCGCTGCCAGTCACCGGCGTTGGCGTACTCGTAGTACCTGGTGAGCACCTCATGGGCGTCCATGCTGTGTCCCCTCCTCGCTGTGTCGTGCCGCGGTGGTCAGTCGGCGGTGCGGATTCCGCCGGGGCCGAACGGTGCCCAGAACTGGCTGAAGGCCGTGGCGTCGTCGCCGAACAGGCCGTCGTGGCCCTCGACGATGCGGCCGTCGCGCCAGCGCATGAAGTGGAAGACCTGGTAGTCCATGCGCTCGTACGGGGACAGGCTGTCCTCGGGTGCCCCGGCGCGCAGACCGGCGTTGCGGCACACGTCGGCGGAACAGTCCTCGCCGACGAGGATCACCTCGCGGTCCATCCGGAACGTGCCGCCGGTGAGCTTGCCGGTGCGGCCCATCAGGTCGAGGAACGCGTCCAGCGACTCGTACCAGCCGGCCAGCGGGTGGTTGCCGGGGACCAGCCAGCGCAGGTCCTCCGAGTAGTGCTCCAGGATCCGGGCCCGGTCACCGGAGCCGAGGGCCTGGTAGGCGGCCTCGACCTGTTCCCGTGTCACCATCGCCATCGTCGTCGCCTCCCCGGCCTCAGAGATCGGCCGAACCCGGCATCGGGTTCAGGGCGTTGACGACGTACGTCTTGATCTGCGGGCCGGTGTCACCGGCCACGACGGTCCACGTCTGGTCGGCGTCGAAGCCCAGCCACTGGCTCTTGGCGGCCGGCGGGTCCCAGATCTTCGCCTGCCAGTTGACGAGGACCTGCACGATCGCCCGGTCGCCCTCGATGACGGGCTCGACCTTGGTGACCGTGTGGACCTCGTCGAAGAAGCGGTGGGTCACGGCGTCGTACCAGCGGCCGAATCCCTCGTGCCCGACGAACGTGTCCTCGGGGACCTTGAGCTCCATGTCCTCCGTGATGTACGGCAGCACCTCGGCGATGGGGATGTGCTCGTCCAGCGCCACGTACCAGCTGGTGGCGAACGTGCGGATCGCGTCCTCGGTCAGCTGCTGCGGCATGCGCGCAGACCTCCTTACGGATCAGATGTCGTGGATGGGTCAGATCTGCAGGTCGACCAGGAACGGACCCGAGTGCTCGAGCATCCGCCGCACCGCGTCGGCCGCCTGTCCGGGCTTCTCCACCCGGACGCCGTCGGCGCCGAGGGAGCGGGCCAGGCCGGCGAAGTCGATCTCCGGGTGGGCGAGGTCGAAGGAGCGCGGGAAGTCGTGCTGCGGGATGTCCCGCTCCCTCCAGTACTGCGCGATGTTGTCGTCCAGCAGCCGGTACTTGTGGTTGTTGCAGACCACGAACTTCGCGTCGACGCCGTACCGGGCGGCCGTCCACAGCCCCTGGTAGGTGTACATGGAGCCGCCGTCGCCGGTGAACCCGACGACCGTGCGGTCCGGATGCGCCAGCTTGGCGCCGATCGCACCGGGGATGCCCACGCCGAGCGAACCGCCACGGGTCACGTGGTAGTCGCCGGGGCGGTCCGGCGGCAGGTAGGCGGTCACCAGCGGCGAGCTGGTCAGGGCCTCGTCGAAGACGATCAGGTCGCCCCCGGTCTGCTCGGCGAGCGCAGCCAGGAACGCCTCGATCGGGGTGCCGTCGTGGCTGCCGGCCGCGAACTCGGCCCGCGCGCGGTCACGTTCGGCACTGCGGGCGGCCATCCGCTCGGCTGCTGCGCCGCGCCGGTCGGGGCCGAGCTGCCCTGCGAGCGAGGCCGCGAGGGAGCGCAGGGCGGCCTTGGGGTCGGCGACGATGCCGAGGTCCACCGGGTGGTTCTTGGCGATCTCGTACGCGTTGAGATCGATGTGGACGATCTTCGCGCCGTCCGCGAAGGGGCTGTCCAGCTCCGGGAACACCTCCGGGAAGACATAGGTGCCCACGATCAGGACCGCGTCCGCGTCCCGGACCAGCTCCTTGCTGTGCTCGCCGAACATGTGGCCGGTGGCGCCGCGGTGCAGCGGGTGCGAGGCCGCCATGGTGACCTCGGAGAAGTCGACGTCCCACACGTCGGCACCCAGCAGCTCGGCGACCGCGGTGAGTTCGGCCTGCGCGCCGGCGAGGCTGACCCCGTCACCGGCCAGGATCAGCGGACGGCGGGCGCCTGCGAGCAGCGCGGCCGCCTCCCCGACGGCCGCCTCGGCGGGAGCGGCGTCGGTGCGCGGGACGGCCGTGGGCAGGACGGGCTCGTGGTTCGGCGCGTCCAGCACGTCCATCGGCAGGGCGACGAAGACGGGGCCGCGTGGCGGGGTCAGCGCGATCTTCACGGCCCGGCGGATCGTGCGCAGTACCGACGCGGGGTCGGTGACCCGGGTGGCGTACTTGGTGACCGGGCGCGCCATCGCGACCAGGTCGGAGGCCATCTGGGCGTCCATCACGTCGTACTTCACGCCGGCGTCACCGGCGACCACGACCAGCGGCGTGTGCCCGCGCATCGACTGGTAGAGCATGCCGATGCCGTTACCGAGTCCGACCCCGGAGTGCAGCTGGAGCAGCGCGGCACCGCCCGTGGCCCGCGCGTATCCGTCGGCGATTCCCGCGGCCACCGTCTCCTGCAGCGCGAGGATGTACGTGAAGTCCCGGGCGTTGTCGACCGCGTCCAGGAATCCCTGCTCCACGGTGCCGGGATTTCCGAACATAAATTTCAGGCCATCCGCCTTGAACTGCTCGATGATTTTTGTCTTGCCCGGCTGAACGGTCATGCAATTTCCTCCGGATTACCAGCCGTAGCGGGTGAGACCGTTTTCCAGTACCTCCACGATCTTCTGTCCGGTGAGGTAGGAATCAGGGGTCGAACGGCCCGTGACGAACGGGTAGTCGACGATGACGGAAAGCGGGTGCCCAAAATTGCCGTGATAGGCGCCGTCGGGGCCGGTGGCGTCGCGCAGGATGTATTCCAGCGGGTACGGCGGCGGGCCCATGTTGAAGTCGGTGCCGAGGAACCCGGTACCGTCCTTGTAGTCGTACTCCTTGCAGTGCCCGGTGACGTGCTTGCCCCGGATGATCGACTCGCGGTCGCCCCAGTCGCGGGCGAAGGCGAGGCAGGCCACGCCGTAGCACTCGGCGGCGACCACCTTGCCGGCCTGCTTGAAGGCCAGGATCAGCGCGTGCACCCGCTCGTTGTTGGCGAGGTCCGCGATGGGCCCGCTGCCTCCGACGATGAGGATCGCGTCGTACTCCTGGATGTCCTCGGCGAGGCGGTCGAGGTCGCGGTGGTACTGCTCCAGCTTGCGCAGATAGCCCTCGTCGCTCGTGTAGGGGCGCTCCGGCACCCAGCCGGAGATGTCGACGGCCTTGTCGAGCCGCGGGCCCTCGTCGAACTCGCGGCCCAGCCGGGCGTTCTCGGCAGTGGTGACGCTGCGGCCGAGCGGCGGGTCCACGTAGTTCTCGTCGAGGCTCGGCGGAAGGGCGCGCGCCCGCTTTCCGGTGGGGGTCGCGAAAACGACCTCATATCCCTGCTCATCGAACTTGGATACCGGGCCGATGAGTTCCTCGGCCCAATAGCCGTGTTCGGAGACGATGACCAGAATCTTCCTGCTCATGGATCCCCTCCCTGGCTGTCCTGGTTGGCTCGTTCCACCCTGCGGGAGCACGGTCTCTGGTCCAAGACAGGCGTCTCGACTTCTTGAGGTATCGCCTTCAACTCGGCCGGAACGTCAGGGAGTCGTGTGCGGACCTCAGGAAGTAGGAACCCGACCTCAGGAAGTAGCGGCGGGATTTCATGACTTCGCGCGCGTGCGCAACGGGAGCGGGGCAGCGTTGATGTTGTCGCGCCCGTCCCTTCCGCAAACGAATCCCCGCGTTCCCGATCGTCGTCCCCCCACCTCATCCCCCGATCAGAAGGACTCCGATGACCACCAGGTGCACGCATCTCGACCACCTGCGCCCCGTGACGGCCCGTACCGAGGGCTGCGAGGAGTGCCTGGCGCTGGGCGACGTCTGGGTCCACCTGAGGATGTGCCTCGATTGCGGACACGTCGGCTGCTGCGACTCCTCCAAGAACCGCCATGCCACGAAGCACTTCCGAGCCTCAGGGCATCCGATCGCCGCCTCGCACGAGCCCGGCGAATCGTGGGCCTGGTGCTATGTGGACCGAGTCATGATGGAGCTGGCATGAACTGGGGAAAAAACGGCAGGACGGGCCACGGCCCCGGGGCGACCATGACCGCCGAGGCCCACGAGTCCCGTTCCGCCAGGGTCCGGCGCCCCGCGCCGGACCCTTCCGACAAGAGCCGAAGCGCCGCCGACGACAGCCGCAAGCCGGTGATCCTCGCCGTCGACGACGATCCGCAGGTGTTACGCGCCGTGCGCCGCGACCTGCGCGCCGCCTACGGTGACCGCTACCGGGTCCTTGGCGCCTCGTCCGCCGTGGATGCCCTGAAGATCCTCGACTCGCTGGACCAACGGGGTCACGACCCGGCCCTGTTCCTCGTGGACCAGCGGATGCCGGAGATCACCGGGGTGGAGTTTCTGCTGGAGGCGGTCAGCCGCTTCCCGGACGCGCGCC
Source organism: Streptomyces sp. NPDC001816 (assembly GCF_042892235.1). Lineage (NCBI taxonomy): Bacteria > Bacillati > Actinomycetota > Actinomycetes > Kitasatosporales > Streptomycetaceae > Streptomyces > Streptomyces sp. NPDC001816. Next base: position 231,669 of record NZ_JBIATY010000010.1, on the reverse strand, counting down.
GGGTGCTGCTCACGGCGTACGCGGAAACCGAGGCGGCGATCACCGCGATCAACCAGGTGCGCCTCGACTACTACCTGATGAAGCCCTGGGATCCGCCGCACGAGCGGCTCTTCCCGGTGCTGGACGACCTGCTGTCGGACTGGCTGGCCGCCTACCGTCCGGCCTACGACGGCATCCTGGTCGCCGGTCACCTGGTTTCGCCCGCCACCCACGCGGTGCGGGACTTCTTCACCCGCAACGGGCAGCCCTTCAAGTTCCTGAACGTCGAGCGCGACGCGGAGGCACTCGGTGTGCTGGCGGAGCGGCCGGGTGCCGCGCTGCCGCTGGTCCGCTTCCCGGACGGGGCGCTGCTGTCGGGGCCGAGCGACGCCGAGCTCGCCGAGCATCTGGGGCTGACGACCACCGCCTCCCGGCCGCACTACGAGTGCGTCATCGTGGGCGCCGGGCCGGCCGGGCTCGCCGCCGGGGTGTACGCCGCGTCCGAGGGCCTGAGCACGCTGCTGGTGGACTCGCGGGCGCCCGGCGGGCAGGCCGGCACGTCCTCGCTGATCGAGAACTACCTCGGGTTCCCGTCCGGCCTGTCCGGCGGCGACCTCACCCGGCGGGCGACCATCCAGGCCCAGCGGTTCGGCGCGGAACTGCTGCACCCCGTCGAGGTGGTGAAGCTGACCCGGGACGACCCTGCGAAGATCCTCACGCTGACCGACGGCACGGAGATCAGCGCCGAGTCGGTCCTGCTGTCCACCGGCGTCTCCTACAACCGGCTGCAGGCGCCGGGCGCGGAGAAGTTCGAGGGCGCCGGGCTGTACTACGGCGCCGCCACCACCGAGAGCTCGGCGTGCATCTCGCAGCACGTGTTCATCGTGGGCGGCGCCAACTCGGCGGGGCAGGCGGCCGTGCACTTCGCGAAGTACGCGGCGCAGGTGACGATCCTGGTGCGCGCGGACTCGCTGTCCGCGGCCATGTCGCAGTACCTGATCGACGAGATCGCCAAGACCCCCAACATCGAGGTCCGGGCGCGGGCCACGGTGAAGGAGCTCATGGGCGACGAGCGCCTGGAGCGGATCGTGCTGCACGACGCCGGCACCGGCGAGGACACTGAGGTGCCCTGCCGGTTCATGTTCACGTTCATCGGCGCCCGGCCGCACACCGACTGGCTGGAGGACGTCGTCGAACGCGACGACCACGGCTTCGTCCTGACCGGCTCCGACCTGGTCACCAACGGCGGCGAACTGCCGACGGAGTGGCCCCTGGAGCGTCCGCCGTATCCGCTGGAGACCAGCGTCCCCGGGGTCTTCGCCGCGGGTGATGTGCGGGCGCACTCGGTGAAGCGGGTCGCTTCCGGAGTCGGGGAGGGCGCGATGGCGATCTCGCTGATCCACCGGTACCGGTCGATGGGCTGACGGGCCGGCGCAACCTGGAAGTCTGCTGGGTTTCGCCCCGCACTGCCGTTGTCCGCTGGGCTTGGCCGACGTATGGGAGTAACGTCGATTACATGATTACAGCGGAACAGCGAGAAAGGCTCCGCGGCTGGTTCGCCGGCCGACTGCCGGAGGACCTCTTCGAGAGCCTGGTGGAGGTGACGGTGGACCGTGAGGAGATCACCGTCATCGGCCGCATCCCGGCACCGCGGCTCGCCGACTCCGCGTCGGCCGCCGAGCGGGACGCGGCCGTCCAGGGGCGGGTCCAGGAGTTCCGGCAGCGCACCCGCGAGGAACGGATGGCCTTGGCTCGCGAGGCCGAGCACCAGTTCCGGAAGAAGGTCTCCTGGGGCGTGGAGTGCGACGGGAAGCGGGCGTTGTTCACCACTGTCGCGGCGCCCGTGATGACGCGGCTGCGGCAGAACGAGCGTCAGGTGCTGGACACCCTCATCGCGGGCGGCGTGGCCCGCAGCCGCAGTGACGCGCTCGCCTGGTGCGTGCGGCTCGTCCAGCGCCACACGGACGATTGGCTGACCGAGTTGCGCGACTCGCTGGAGCAGGTGCGGCGCGTGCGGGCCCGGGGGCCGGACGCCGCCGCGGACGAGGACCACGGACCGGACGGCGGGCCCGAGGACCCAGAAGGCACCGACGGCACCGAAAGCCCAGGGAACACGGCGCCCTCGGAGCCGGGCGGCTGACGGCTTCTTGCCAGCCGGTCTCCGGACAACTGCCCCGGTCCGCCTGACAGGCAACGACAAACCGGGCAGGCTTGCTTTTCGACGACCCGACGACAAGGAGATTCACAGCATGGCCACGACCGTCGAGTACATCCGTTACCGGATCGCCTTAGACGACCAGAAGGCCTTCGAAGGCGCGTACACCCAGGCCGCCCAGGCGCTGGCAGCGGCACCGGAGTGCATCGACTACGAACTGTCACACTGCCAGGAGGAGGCCGAGCGGTACATCCTGCGGATCCGCTGGACGTCCGTCGAGGACCACCTCCAGGGCTTCCGCAAGGGGGAGCACTTCCCCGCGTTCTTCAGCGCGATCCGGCCGTTCGTGTCATCGATCGAGGAGATGCAGCACTACGTCACCACCGATGTCGTCGGCACGGGCAAGGCGGCCGGACAGGAGCGGCAGTGAGCGAACAGCCCGTTGAGCAGGCCGTCGCGCAACCGGTGGTGGACGCGAAGCACGCCCCGGACAAGCCGGGTACGCCCACGATCTACGAGTGGATGGGCGGCGGCGAAGCGCTGAACCGTCTGACCAAGGTCTTCTACGGTCATGTCCTCGAGGACCCCGTCCTCGCACCGGTCTTCGCCGGCATGGACGAGAAGCATCCGCAGCATGTCGCGAAGTGGCTCGGAGAGGTCTTCGGCGGCCCCAAGGACTACACCGCCGACCGCGGCGGCCACCCGCACATGGCCACCCAGCACCTGGGCCGCGGCATCACCGAGGAACAGCGCCGCCGCTGGGTGAGCCTCCTGCAGGACACGGCCGACGAGGTCGGCCTGTCGGCCGACCCCGAGTTCCGTGCCGTGTTCCTCTACTACATCGAGTGGGGCACACGCATGGCCGTCATGTACTCGGGCGAGAACCCGCCCCCGGTGGACGCGGCAGAGGTACCGGTCTGGAAATGGGGCCAGACCCCGCCGTGGCAGCCCAATGGCTGAGTGACGGGGCGCCCGTCCGACGGCTGAGCCCGGTGGCTCGAGCAGTGGATGCCCAAGCCAACGGGCTCGGTCCGTCCGCCAGGACGCCGCTCAGCCCGGCCGTACTTCACCTCGACCTGCTCGTCGTGGATCAACCAGGTCGAGCGGTGGTTCGCCGAGCTGGAACGAGCAGGCCCGGCCCTTCAAGTGGACCAAACTGCAGACCAGATCTGCGCCCACATCTGCCGCTACCGCACTGACACGGTCTCGCTTTCCCTCCCCGCATGCGATGCCGCTCCCGCCCCGCATTCCCCCGTTCCGGCGAAGCGTCGGGGCGGGTGGTGCGTGGGGTGGGGTGGGGCTGGGACCCTTCCCCCATGGCGCAGTCGGAACACCTCAGCACCTCTGTCGACGGCGTGATCGCGCGGATGCGTGTCCTCGACGCGGAGTTGCCCGAGCGGGACGGGGTCGGCGTGTTCAACCGCGTCTACCTCGCCGTCACCGAGGAGGTCGACCGGCGCCTGGACGCCGGGGAGTTCGCGGACCGGCGGGCGGCGTCCGCGCTGGACGTGCGGTTCGCCGAGCGGTATCTGGCGGCGGTCGACGCGGTGCAGCGGGACCGCCGTCCGCCCGCCTGCTGGCGGCCTCTGTTCCAGTTCCGCCGCCATCCCGGGGTACGCCCGCTGCAGTTCGCGCTCGCGGGCATCAACGCGCACATCGGGCACGATCTGGCGCTCGCCGTGGTGGACACCTGCCGTACGCTCCGCTGCGAACCGGCCGATCTGGAGGACGAGTTCGAGCGCGTGGGCGACCTCCTCGTCTCGCTGGAGGAGCGCATCCGCGAGGATCTGATGCCGGGTCCCGACGTGCTGCAGATCGCCGACCCGATCACCCATCTGCTGGGCTCCTGGAGCCTGGAGCGGGCGCGGGACGCGACCTGGGCGGCGGCCCGGGCCCTGTGGGCACTGCGCCGCTGCGAGGACGTCGTCGAGGAGTTCACCGAGCGGCTCGACGCGGCGGTCGGCTTCGCGGGCCGCATGCTGCTCACCCCGCTGGCCGACTGATCTGGCCGGATCCGGCCCGTGGGCGAGCCTCCTGGGGAACTGGCCCGTCATCGCCCTACGTTGACGGTTCAACACCCAGCGCAGAGGAGCAGCGGTATGGCGATCCGGCTCGGTCTGAGTCTTCCCCAGATGCGGCAGTACTCCCTCGGCAAGGACGTGCCCGACGTGGCGCGCGCCGCCGAGGAGATCGGTTACGACAGCCTGTGGGTCTTCGAGCGGGCCCTCTTCCCGGAGCCCGCCACCCAGGGCCTGTACGGCATCGAGGGCCTGCCCTGGCCCGACCAGTACCGGAACGTGGCGGACCCGCTGGTCACCCTCACCCTGGCGGCCGCGGCCACCGAGCGGGCCCGGCTCGGCTCCAGCGTGCTGGTCGCTCCGCTGCACATCCCGTTCCAGCTCGCCAAGGCCCTCGCCTCGCTGGACGCGGCGAGCGGCGGCCGGGTGATCGCGGGCTTCGGCACCGGCTGGTCGCTGGACGAGTACGCTGCCGCCGGCGTCCGGCCGATCGCGGAGCGCGGCAAGGTGCTCGACGAGGTCATCGAGGTGTGCCGGGCGGTGTGGGGTCCCGACCCGGTGCGCTACGACGGCCGCATCACCAAGATCGAGTCCGCCGTGGTCGGGCCCAAGCCCGCGCGGCCGATCCCCATCCTGCTGGCGGCCAGTAACAAGAAGGCGCTGACCCGGCTCGTGGACCACGCCGACGGCTGGCTTCCGGTGGGCATGGGCGTGGAGCAGATCACCGAGCAGTGGCAGCGGTTGCAGGACCTGGCGGCCGAGCGCGGCAGGAAGGAGCCGATCCAGACGGTCCTGCGGGTGAACTGCGTCCGCCTGCCCAAGGCGTACGAGGGTGCGGACCGCCCTCCCTTCCAGGGCGACGTCGACCAGATCGTCGAGGACCTGGTGGCGCACGCGCAGATCGGCCTGGAGGAGATCCTCGTCGACCTCCAGGGCACCGCGCGGGACGCGCAGGAGCTCAAGGACGTCGCCGCCGAGGTGTTTGAAAAGGCGCGGACGGCCGGAGTCTGAGTCCGGCCGCCCGCGCCTTGGTCCAGGGGACGTGATCCCGGTCAGTCCTCGGGCAGTTCCACCGGGGCGATCTCGTCGTAGACGTCACCCGGGCCGGGGTTGGTCGGGTCGGTGGCACCGCCGAGCTGGTGCATGACGCCCCAGACCGCGTTCAGCGCGGTCGTGACGGCGCCCTCGGCCCAGCCGGCCGTCCAGGAGATGTCGTCACCGGCGAGGAAGATGCCGCGCTTGTCCTCGGGCAGGCGGTCCTGCATGAAGTGGGTGTACAGACGCCGCTGGTAGCGGTAGTGGCCGGGCAGGTTGGCCTTGAACGCGCCCATGAAGTAGGGCTCGTTCTCCCAGGAGACGGTCGCCGGGTTGCCGATGATGTGCTTGCGGATGTCGACCTTCGGATAGATCTCCGACAGCGACTTCAGCATGACCTCCATGCGCTCGTTCGGGGACAGCGGCAGCCACTTCAGGCTGTCGTCGCACCAGGTGTACGACAGGCAGATCACGGCGGGCTTGTCCGGACCGTTGTCCAGGAGGTAGGTCCCGCGGGTCATGCGGTCGGTGAGCGTCATCGACATGACGTCACGGCCGGTCTCCTCGTCCTTGTCCAGCCAGAACGGGCGGTCGACCGGAACGAAGAGCTTGGAGGACTCCATGTAGTGGGTGCGCTCGACGGCCGTCCAGTGGTCGGCCGGGAACAGCGACTCGTCGCACTCGATCTTGGAGAGCAGCATCCAGGACTGGGCGGTGAAGATCGCCGCCTTGTACGTGCGGATGTCGCCGTTCGCGTCCGTCACCGTGATCCGGTTGCCGGCGGTGCGGTGCAGCCGGGTCACGGCGGGGCGGGGCTCGCCGTCGACGTGCAGGGTCTTCAGGGATGTACCGAGCGGCCAGTGGACGATCTTCGCCGGCTCGTGCTCCCACAGGCGCAGCGGAAGCGCCTGCGCGCCCTCCGCGATGCCGCGGTGGTGGTCGTCGGCCTCGGTGTAGACGACCCGCAGGATCTCCAGGATCGAGTTCGGGAAGTCGGTGTCCCAGCCGCCGGTGCCGAAGCCGACCTGGCCGAAGATCTCGCGGTGCCGGAAGGACTTGAAGGCCTCGGACTCGCACAGGAAGCCGTAGAAGGTCTGGTTGTCGAGCTTCTCGACCAGCTTCGCCCAGATCTCGCGGATGCGCGGGACGTCGCGCTCACGCATGGCGCGGTTCATGTCGGAGAAGTCGGCGCCCTCGTCCAGGCACTTGTTCCAGGCGTCGGCGACGTCACGGTAGACCTGGGGCAGGTCGTCGATCGTCTCGGCGTAGTGCGACTCGCCCTTGAGGTCCACGACGGTGGACGGGGTGGCCTCGGCGAGCGGGTTGGGGAACGGCTTGGTCGTCAGGCCGACCAGGTCGATGTAGTGCTGGAGGGCGGTCGAGGACGGCGGGAACCGCATCGCGCCGAACTCGCAGTTCAGTTCGGGGTCGCAGCCCTCGAAGCCGACCGTGCGCAGTCGGCCGCCGAGCTGGTCGGCCTCGTACACGACGGGCTTGAGACCCATCTTCATCAGCTCGTACGCGGCCACCAGACCGGACAGGCCGCCACCGATGATCGCGACCTCGGCTCCGTGCTCGGTCGCCGGGATCTGGCCGAGCCCCGCCGGGTGGGCGAGGAAGTCGTCGTAGGCGTAGGGGAAGTCCGGGCCGAACATGGTGATGGGCGGCTGCTGCTCGTCGGCGTGCTCGACGGCGTTGGGCACCGTGGACGTCATGGGGTACGGACTCCTTGCGCGGGGGTGATACGGGGAGGGGAGGGCTCGGGGGGTCAGACCAGGGACCCGTACAGGCCCGGGCGGCGGTCCTGCAGGTACGGGTTGGTCTCGCGGGAGGCGGCCAGGAAGCCGGGGTCGGCGTCGGCGAACACCAGCTCTTCGCCGCGGCCGGCGCGGGTGCGGGCGATGCCGTCGGGGCCGGCGAGGACGGACAGTCCGACGAACTCGAACTCGCCCTCGGGGCCGACCCGGTTGACGTACGCGACGTACATCTGGTTCTCCCAGGCCCGCACCGGCACGAGGGACTCGGCGACGAACTGGAAGGGGTGCATCTGCGCGGTCGGCACGATCAGCAGGTCGGTGCCGGCCAGCGCGTGGGCTCGGACGTTCTCCGGGAACTCGACGTCGTAGCAGATCATCATGCCGACGGTCAGGCCGTTCAGCTCGGCCTGGACGACCGGCCGCTCGCCCGGCGTGAAGTGGTCGCGCTCGAAGCAGCCGAAGAGGTGGGTCTTGCGGTAGTTCGCGAGCCGGGTGCCGTCGGCGGAGATCAGCTGGGCGGAGTTGTAGACGGTCTCGCCGTCGCGCTCCGGGTAGCCGTAGGCGACGGCCAGGCCGTGCCGGGTGGCGATCTCGGCGATCGCGTCGGCGGAGTCGCCGTCGGCGGGCTCGGCGAGGCGGCCGATGGCGTCGCCGATCGCGTAGCCGGTGAGGAACATCTCCGGAGCGGCCAGCAGCGCGGCGCCCGCGGCGGCGGCGCGGCCCGCGGCCTCGTCGAGGACCTTGAGGTTCTCGGCGATCGAGCCGGGGCGGCCGGAGCTCTGGAGCAGTGCGGTGCGCATGCGGGTTCCTCACCGGAAAGGGGGGTTTTGGGGCCACAAAAAAGGTACGGTCGGCGCGCTCGGCCGGACAAGCGGGAGCCGTTGCGCGCCGGTGCGCGGTTCGTTGCGTGACAGGGGGGCCGGGCGGCGATTCGTTGCGCGCCCCGAGGCGGGGTTCCCCTCCACCCCGAGGCGCAGGTCACGGCGGGGCTTCCCCGCCGGACGGGGGAGGCGGGATGCCGCCTGCGGGGCGATGTGCCGACGGCCCGCCGCCGGGAGAGTGGTGAGCGTTCAGTTCACACGCTTGACCTGCGGAAAGGACCGTCATGCAGCGTCGTACGAGGATCGCCGCCCTCACCTGTGCCGCCGCTCTGCTGATCACCGCCGGGACGGCGGGCGCGGCTGTGGCCTCGGGAGCCGGGACGCATCATCCCCAGCGTGAGGCCGCCGCGCTCACCGGCACGGCCAAGCTGTACCGGTCGGCCGGGGACGACATCACCTTCTCCTTCGACGCGCATCTGGCGGCGAAGGACAACAGGAATCCGCGGAAGGCCACCGGAACGTTCGAGTTCAGCCACTACCTGCACGGGGACGGCGCCTGGGCCAAGGCGAAGGTGGACTGCCTGGTCACCGGCGGGAAGGTCGCCGTCGTCTCCGGCGTGATCACGGCCTCGGACCTGCCGGGGGCCAAGGGCAGGCGGGTCGGCGTCACGGTCCACGACCTCGGCCGGCACGACCGGCTGGGCTACAGCTGGGCGGGGGCCGGCAGCCCCACGGACACCACGGACCTGCCGCCGTGCGTGTCGTCGGCTCCGTTCGAGAAGGTGAAGCAGGGCACGGGCGACTTCGAGGTCGTCCCGTGGAACCCGGCGCTGTGACGGTCGCCCGACGCCGATGACCACCTTTCCGAGCGGGCTCGCCGACTCGTAGTACCGGTAGGCCTCCGCGGCCTCCTCGAAGGGGAACACCCGGTCGACCACCCGGGTGCTGCTGCCTCCGCAGGGCCTGGGGCCCGCATCGTCAACCTCGAGCAGTGGGCGTGTCACATCATCGACGCGGTCCAGGCCGAGAGCATGCGCAACCCAGTCGACCGGCTGCGGCGGCCGGCGGCCGATCTCGCCGAGCCGGCTCCGGCACGCCCGCGCGAGTCGCCCGACCACCGGGGTTTCGCCGTACCGCTGCGGCTGCGGGCGGCCGGTCGGGACGACGACCGCGAGCTGACGCTGATCACCACGCTCACGCAGCTCGGCACGGCCACCGACGTCACGGTGGCCGAGCTGCGCCTGAAGGCCTTCCTGCCGGTGGACCGGGAGACCGCCGGGATGCTGACCGAACTCGTCGGCGCGGCGCCTACAGCGGCCGCGAACTTTCGGCGGGTGCCCGCGCGCCCTGTTGTGGCCCGCGCCGGCGGTCGGCTGCCGGACCGTCTCGGGCCCGCTGACACGGAGTCCCCTCCCGCCGTCCTCGAGCTCGCCCCGGAGCTCATCGCACGCGCGCTGCAACCGGACTCGGCACGCGGCCGCTACAGCTCCTTCAGCCGCGCCATGATCTCCCGCAGCAGCCCCGGATCGGCGGCCGGACCGCTGACCGGCAGCCGACGGGGCTCGTCGATGCGGATCAGACCGGCCTCGGCCAGGTCGCCGAGCAGGACCCGTACGACGGTCAGGGGCAGGTCGGCGTCCGCGGCCAGCTCGGCCACGGGGCGTGCGCCGCGGCGGATCAGGTCGAGCAGCGCGGTGCGGGCGTGGTCGAGTTCCGGGTGCGCCGCGCCGTCCGGCTCCAGAGCGGTGACCCGGGACATCAGGTCGATGGTGTGCCGGTCCGAGGGCCGGGTGCGGCCCCGGGTCACGGTGTAGGGACGGACCATCGACCCGGTCTCGTCCTCGTACCAGTGCTCGTCGCTCACCGCGGGATCAGGGGGCCGAGCGGGTGGCGGCGTCCAGGTGGCGGCCGAGGCGGCGGACGAGCAGGGCCATCTCGTGGGCGAGCTGTCCGACGTCGGTCCGCGCCTCGCTCAGGACGGCGAGGCGGCTGCCGTGGCCGGCCGGGGTGATGAAGAGGTAGGCGTCCTCCAGCATGACCATGGTCTGCCGCACCTCCCCCGCCTCGAACCGCTCCCCCGCCGAGCGGGCGAGGCCGTGGAAGCCGGAGCAGACGGCGGCCAGGTGCTCGATGTCCCGGCGGCGCATGCCCTCCGAGCAGCTGAGCGGCAGGCCGTCGGCGGTCAGCAGCACCGCCTGGCGGACATGGTCGGTCCGGGCCACCAGGTCGTCGAGCAGCCAGCCGAGATCCGTGCCGGGCGCTCCGCTGGGCTCGACGGACTGCTCGGGTCCGTGTTCGTCACCGGGCATCGTCGGTGTCCGTCCCTTCGTGGTCGGGTGTCCCTTGGTGGGGGCTGGTCGCGTCGTTCCTCGCGCCCCTGGGGAGCTGCGGTGCCGTCTGCCCGTGAGGCGAGGGAACGCCCTTGCGGCCTCGGTCCAGGCCTCGCTGGAAGGCGCCGAAGATCGCCCTCATCTCGTCGGCGTCGACCTCGCGCTCGGGTTCCGTGTCACGGGGCGGCGGATCGTCGCGCAGCTCGCGGACGAGGGACGCCTGGCGCGTACGGGTGGGCAGGGCGGGGGTGGGCTCCGGTTCGGGGGCAACCTCCGGGCCGGGAGCGACCTCCACGCCGGGAGCGACCTCCAAGCCGGGAGCCTCCCCCAGACCAGGGGCAACCTCCAAGCCGGGACCGTCCCCCAGACCAGGGGCAACCTCCGGACCAGGGGCGACCTCCGAGCCAGGGGCCTCCAGCCTGCGGGGCTCGTGCGGTGCAGGTCCGGGTGCGAGGGCGGGCCGGGACGTCGACCGCTTCCTGGTGGGCAGCTCCAGCACCGGCGCCTTCCGCTCGACCGGTCCCGTCCGCTCGACCGGCCTCGGCAGCTCGGCCGAGGCCGGCGGGTGGGCCACCGGGTCCCGTCCCTCGGCCCCGGCGGACGGCGCGCCCGTCGGCTCCACCGCCGCCAGCACCCCCTCCGGAAGCAGCACCACCGCTGTCGTACCGCCGTACGGCGAGTCCCGCAGGTTCACCTCGATGCCGTGCCGGGCGGCGAGGCGGCCGACGACGTACAGGCCGAGCCGGTCGTGCCGGGTGGGGTCGAAGGCGTCGGCGTCGGTGAGGGTGCGCTGGGCCTCCGCGCGCTGCTCGGCGTCGAGGCCGAGCCCGCGATCGTCGATCTCCAGCACGAAGCCGCTGCCGACCCGCCCGGGGCGCAGGGTGACCTGGGTGTGCGGCGGCGAGAACGCCGTGGCGTTCTCCAGGAGTTCGGCGACGAGATGGACGACGTCGGCGACCGCGTCCGCCGCGACGCCGACCTCGGGCATCGGCGGCACCACCACGCGCGCGTAGTCCTCGATCTCGCTCACCGCCGAGGCGACGACGTCCGCGACCGGCACGGGCCTGCGCCAACGGCGGCCGGGCGCCGAACCGGAGAGGATGATCAGGCTCTCCGCGTGCCGGCGCATCCGGGTCGTCAGATGGTCGATGCGGAACAGCTGATGCAGGATGTCCGGGTCCTCGGTGCGCCGCTCCAGCGTGTCGACGAGCTTCAGCTGCCGGTGCACCAGCGCCTGGTTGCGGCGCGCGATGTTGAGCAGCACCGCGAACAGGCCCCGGCGCAGGGTGGCCTGCCGGACGGCGGCCTCCACGGCGGCGAGCCGCGCGGTGTTGAAGGACCGGCCGACCTGGCCGATCTCGTCGTCCCTGATCTCGTCGGCGGCGAGCGGCGGCGCCTCGGCCAGCGCGTCCACGTCCTCGCCGGCGCTCAGCCTGCGCATCACGTCCGGGAGCTTGCGTGTGCTCAGCACGTCGGCCGCGTCCCGCAGCGTCTCCAGGCGCCGCGAAATGCGCCGCGCACCGCGCACCGAGAACCACAGAGACAGGGCGACGGCGGCCAGTCCGATCGCGCCGACGACGGCGGCCTTGGTCAGCTCGTGGTAGGCGAAGTCCCGGCCGCGCGCCGCGGAGTTCTCGGCGGAGCGGGTGCACAACTGCATATAGCGCTTGACGGCACGGTCGGAGGTGGTCCGCCAGGTGTCCGCCGCGACGGCCCGCCCGGCTCCCGCGGCTCCGGACCGCAGCAGCGCGTCCTCGCCCTGCGTCAGCGAGCGGTAGAGGTCACTGCGCTGGAACTCCTCGAACAGGCCGCGCGAGTCGGCGGGCAGGTCCGGTACGTACGTCCGCTCGAAGACGCGTCGGTCCTCGATGGTGGCGGTCAGGGTGTCGTACTGCCGGTCGGTCAGGATCCCGGCCGCCCGTGCCCCGGCGACCAGGGCGTCCTCCCGGGACACGAACTCCCGTACCCGCACCAGCTCGATGACGACCTGCGACTCCCGGGCGAGCTGCCCGGCCTGGAGCGCGGTGAGCGTGGACTGCACGTCGAAGCCGGGCTCGACGAGTGCGCTGTAGTCGTCGACCGCCTGGTCCCAGCTGATGTTCCTGGACAGGACGCGCTCGCGCAGCCCCTCCAGCTTCCCGGTGGCGGCGACCATGGTGTCCAGGGCCTGCCGCTGCCGGTCCGTGAGCCGTCCGCGGTCGCCGTCCCGGACCGCGTGCCGCATGGCGTCGACGGCCCGGTCGGTACGGCGCTGCTGGCCGAGCAGGTCCCCCGCCGTCGCCGTGTCCAGGCGGGCGCCCAGGTAGGAGGCGGACATCCGGCGTTCGATCTGGATCTGCCCGATCGCGGTGTCCACGGGGGTGCCGAAGTCCTCATACACCCCCTGGAGCCGGATCAGCGCGCGCAGTTCGGCGGTGACCGACACCATGGCGAAGCTCCACAGGGCCATCAGCGCGACGGCCGGGGTGAGAGCGAGCGCCACGATCCGCGCGCGGACGGTGGTGGGACGGCCGACGGGCCAGCGCATGGGGTACCTGCCCGTGTTACCAGTCAGTAGCAGTGGAAAGTCCGGCACAACCTACGGGATCGCCTCCTGGTCCGCAATGGTGACCTGCGGTAACCCCGGGTCACTTCCGAGGCAGTTCGAAGGTGGTCACGACGGCCGCGTGGTCCGAGGGCCAGTCGTTGCCCGCGACGTCGGGCCACGGGCGCGGGGTGCCGACGACGAGGGTCCGCGCGTCGCGCACGCTCAGGCCGCGGTGCAGGACGTAGTCGATCCGGTCCTGCGGCTCCGGGCGCCCGCTGCCGTCCTCGTGCACCGGGTGGATCGGCGACCAGGTGTGCCCCGGCTCGGCCACCGGGTCGGGGTGGACCTCACGGTAGGAGTCCGCGAACCCCGCGTCCGCCGCCGCCCGCGTCACCGGCCAGGCCACATCCGGCCAGTCCAGGTGCGAGGGGCAGTTGAAGTCGCCGACGAGGACCACCGGCACGCCGTCGCGGGACGACTCGGCGATCCGGTGCAGCGCGTCCCGCAGCTGAGCGAGCCGCACGTCCTCGTGGGCGATCAGCTCGGGTGCGCCGAGCCCGTCGAAAACGGCTTCGTAGGGCCCGTACGGCGTGTAATGCAGGTGAGCCGTCCACACGTCGACCTCGCGGCCGGGCGCGACCCGGATCCGGACGCCGGCGGCGCCGTAGAAGCCGACCTCGGGGTCGCCGAAGCGGGCGGTGATCGGGTACCGGCTGATGACGCCGAGGTTCTCGCCCGCCCGGTGGTGGTGCCAGCCGAGGGCCTCGGCCAGCTCCTGGGCGGCCGTGCCGGCGGTCTCCTGGAGCCCGACGACGTCGGCGCCGCTCTCCAGGACGGCCTTGACCTGCTTGGCGCGGTGGTCGTCGACCTCACTGCCGCCGAGCCACAGGTTCCAGCTCATGACGCGGAGTTCGGGCGCGATCATCCGGCGCAGCTCCTCGGGCGTGACACCGACCAGGCTGTCGCGCACGGTCCGCCCGGGTGCCGCGCCGATCGGCGCGAGGGACGGCACGGCGAGTACGGCGCACCCGGCGGCCTCGGCAGAGGCCACACCGGTCTCGGTGTCCTCCACGGCCACGCAGGCGGCCGGGTCGACGCCGAGCGCCCGGCAGGCGGCGAGGTAGGGGTCGGGGGCCGGCTTGGTGCGGGCGGTGTCGTCGGCGGTGACGGAGACCGCGAACCGTCCGGCGCCGAGGGCGTCGAGCACTACGTCGGCCACCGCGCGCGGGGACGCGGTGACCAGGGCGGTCGGGACGCCGGCGGCGGCCAGCGCGTCCAGCAGGTCCAGGGCGCCGGGGCGGGGCACGATCCCGGTGCGGACGCGGTCGGCGAACTCGCGGTGCAGCTCGGCCGCGAGGTCGGCCTCGGTCCGACCGGTGGCGCCGGCGGCGAGCCAGGCGGCGGTGTGCTCCACGGCCCGGCCGAGCACCTCCGGCTGGTCGGCCTCGCTCAGCGCGCGTCCGGCGACCTGCTCGACCGCCTCCCACCACAGGCGCTCGGTGTCGACGAGCGTGCCGTCCATGTCGAAGAGGACGGCCTGAAGCGGGAGTACGGGGTTGTGGGGGGTCACGTTGTTGTCGTTCCTCACTTCTGGATACGTTCGGCCACCAGCACGGGGCGCTCGGGCAGCGACACGGCGACGGCGGCTCCGGCGCCGAGCCCGGCGGCCTCGTGGGCGGGCAGGTCGGCCTTGGCCTCGGTGCCGTCGGCGAGCCGTACGGTGACCCGGACGACGGCGCCCAGGAAGGCGGTGGCGACGACTCGGGCGCTGCCCTGCTCGTCGGCCCGCACCTGGACGGACTCCGGCCGCACCAGCACGTCGACCGCGCCGTCCGGCACCTCGCCGTCGGCCGGGAGCCGCTGCCCGAGCACCTCGACGGTGCCGTCCTTCAGCTCGCCCGGGATCCGGCTCATCGTGCCGACGAACTCGGCGACGAAGGCGGTGGCGGGGCGGCCGTACAGCTCGGCGGGTTCGGCGCACTGTTCGAGCCGTCCGGCGCGCATGACGGCGACCCGGTCGGCGACCGAGAGGGCCTCCTCCTGGTCGTGGGTGACGAACAGGGTGGTGATGCCCAGCTCCTGCTGGAGCCGACGGATCTCCTCGCGCAGGGTCAGGCGCACCTTGGCGTCCAGCGCGGACAGCGGCTCGTCGAGCAGCAGGACGCGCGGGCGCAGGGCGAGGGCACGGGCGAGCGCGATGCGCTGCTGCTGGCCGCCGGAGAGCTGGTGCGGGTACCGCTCCCCCTTGTCGCCGAGGCCGACCAGCTCCAGCAACTCGGCGGCACGGGAGCGCCGTTCGGCCGTACGGACCTTGCGCATGCGCAGCCCGAAGGCGACGTTGTCGACGGCGTTCAGATGCGGGAAGAGGCTGTACGACTGGAAGACCATCCCGGCGTCGCGGCGGTGGGCCGGGACGTGGGTGACGTCCTCGCCGTCCACCAGCACCGCGCCGGAGTCGGGGTGTTCGAACCCGGCGAGCATGCGCAGCGCGGTGGTCTTGCCGCAGCCGGACGGGCCGAGCAGCGCCAGGAACTCCCCCGGGCGGACGGTCAGGTCGAGCCCGTCGAGCGCGACGGTGGCCCCGAACTCCCTGCGCAGTCCCCGGAATTCGACGGTGGCGGCCTTTTCGGCGGCGGCCTTCTCAAGCGTGGTGACGGTCATGGTCTATCCCCGGGAGGAAGCGGTTCGGGTGCGTCCGCCGGCACCGGCGAGCACGAGGAGCAGGGCCCAGGTGAGGAGCAGGCTGAGCACGGACACGGCGACGGACATCTGGGCCTGCGAGCCGCCGACGTTGTAGATCCACACGGCGAACGGCTGATAGCCGAGCAGCCGGGCGACGGTGAACTCGCCGAGGACCAGCGCCAGCGTGAGGAAGGCCGCGTTCAGCAGCGCCCCGCGCAGGTTCGGCAGCACGGCCCGCACGAGGGCCTGCGGCCAGGAGGCGCCGCAGCTGCGGGCGGCCTCCACGAGGGTGCGTACGTCGATGGCGCGCAGGCCCGCGTCCAGGGCTCGGTAGACGAACGGCAGGGCCATCACGACGTAGGCGAGGACCAGCACGACCGGGAAGGTCGGGTTCTGGATCGCCACGAACGTCTGGAACAGCGGGGTCCGGGACAAATGGTCCGGGCCCCACTTCAGCACGGTCACGATGCCGGCGACGAAGGCGATCGGCGGCACCACCAGCGGCAGCGAGCAGACTACCTCCACCACCGGCCGCAACTTGGGCGCGCCGAGCCGCAGCGCGACCACGGCGGGCACCATCAGCAGCAGGACGACCACGATGGTGGCCACGGCCAGCTCCAGCGAGAGCAGCAGGCTGGAGGTGAAGCCGTCGGCGGACAGGATCTGCGTGTAGGCGTCGAAGGTGACGCCGTGTCCGGGCACGTCGACCGTGAAGATCACGGAGGCGCCGAGCGGCACCAGGAAGTACAGCGCGGCCAGGCCGAGGACGGCCCAGCGCCAGGGGGTCAGGCGTCGAGCCATCGGGCGCTCCGTCGTTGCAGGGGCAGGTACACGGCCATGACCAGGCCCGCCACCAGCACCATGTCGAGGCTGAGGGCGAGGGCGACGTTCTCCTGGCCGACCAGCACGTTGCCGGAGAGGGCGTCGGCGATCTGCAGCGTGACGAGCGGGACCGCGCTGCCCACCATCGCGGCGGCGGTGGCGTAGGCGGCGAAGGCGCTGCCGAACAGCAGCACGAGACCGCCGAGCAGGGAGGGCGCGAGCACGGGCAGGGCCACGTGCCGCCAGTACTGCACACCGGTGGCGCCGTTGTTCAGCGCGGCCTCGCGCCACTGGACGCGCAGACCGTCCAGGGCGGGGGTGATGGTGAGGACCATCAGCGGGATCAGGAAGTACAGGTAGACGAGGACCAGGCCCCAGAAGCTGTAGAGGTCCCAGCCCTTGTCCGTGAGGCCCAGGTGCACGGTCAGGACGCCGGCGTTGCCCAGGGTGGCGACGAAGGCGAAGGCCAGCGGGACGCCGCCGAAGTTGGCGAGCACACCGGAGGCGGTCAGCACGGCCTCGCGCAGCGCGCGGGAGCGGGAGCTGACCACGGCCTGCGCGAGCGGCAGCCCGAGCAGGGCACCGAGCGCGGCGGAGATCGCCGACAGCTTCACGCTGCCCACCAGCGCGGTGAGGTACGGGCCCTGCAGCGAGGTCGAGAGGTTCTCGGCCGTGTAGGAGGCGGCGCCGGTCGTCTGGTCCTTGACCGTGAAGGCGCCGTCCAGGATGGCCAGGGCGGGCAGCCCGAAGGCGATCGCCGTGAACACCAGCAGCGGCACCACGGCCAGCCAGCCGGGGGCGCGGCGCCGCCGCTTCGCCGAAGCGACGGGCGCCACGTCCGTACGGGGGAGAGCGGTGGTCATCCGGAGACGGCCTTACCCCAGCCCTGCGCGATGACCGTCTTCGCCTTGCTCTGCTGGTCCTCGGTCGGGAAGGAGGGCGTGCCGGTGACCTTCGGGAGCTTGGCGGCGGCGGTCTTGTCGAGGGTGCCGGCCTTCTCCATGGCGGTCATCAGCGCCGGGCGGGCGTAGCCCTTGAGCCACAGGTTCTGGCCCTCGGCGCTGTACAGGTACTCCTGCCACAGGCGGGCGGCCGCCGGGTGCGGGGCGTCCTTGTTGATGGCCTGGGAGTAGTACTGGGCGTACTGGCCGTCGCTCGGGATGGCGACCTTCCAGTCGACGCCCTTGGACTTGAACTCGTCGGCGTAGCCGGCGTTCAGGTAGTCCCAGTCGATGCTGATGGGCGTCTCGCCCTTCTCGACCGTGGCCGGGGTCGACTCGACCGGCGTGTAGTTGCCGTTCTTCTTCAGCTTGGCGAAGAAGTCGAGGCCGGGCTGGATGCTGTCGAACGAGCCACCGCTCGCGAGGGCCGCCGCGTAGACGCCGCCGAAGGCCGAACCGGACTTGGTCGGGTTGCCGTTGAGCGCGACCTGGCCCTTGTACTGCGGCTTGAGGAGGTCCTTGAAGGTGGTCGGGCAGGCCTTCACGCGCTTGGCGTCGCAGCCGATGGAGATGTAGCCGCCGTAGTCGTTGAACCAGCGGGCCTGCGGGTCCTTCTGGCCCTCGGGGATCTGGTCGTAGGAGGCCACCTTGTAGGGCGCGAGCAGCCCCTGCTGTGCGGCGCTGAGGGCGAAGGAGGAGCCGAGGTCGAGGACGTCCGGGGCGCGGTCCTGGCCCTTGCGCGAGGTCACGGCGTTGATCTCGTCCTGGCTGGAGCCGTCGGGGCTCTCGTCCTCGATCTTGATGCCGTACTTCTTCTGGAAGCCGTCGATGATGGCGCCGTAGTTCGCCCAGTCGCGGGGCACCGCGACGATGTGCAGCGTGCCCTCCTTCTTGGCCGCCTTGACGAGGGCGTCGAGGCCGCCGAAGTCGGCCGCGGAGGTGGCGGTGGCGGCGTTCTTGCCGTCCTTGGTCTTGGTGGACGCGTTGTCGGGGGCGGCGCCACAGGCGCTCAGCGCGAGCGCGGCGACGACGGCGAGGGAGCCGCCGAGGACGGCGTTTCTCGGCAGGGACACGGTCACGGTCTCTCCAGGGGTGCGCACGAGGGTTGGGCGGTGCGTTGGGGAACTGCGGAGAACTTGTATGAACAAGTTGCGTCACAGTACGCCCGGCGCAGGTGTCCTGTCTGTAAACCGTGACGAAACTTTGAGCCCTTGTTGTGTGCACAATCCAGACCGTTACAGATCACGCTCAGGTCTCGATTACGCTGGTCACGTTGTGCACAGCGACCTGAGCAGAGGGGAAGCATGACCGCGCGACACGAGGAGATCGCCGACGAGCTGCGGCGCGCGATCGACCGCGAGCAGTACACGGTCGGCAGCCGGCTGCCCTCGGAGGCGGAACTCGCGACGCACTACGGCGTCTCGCGCGGCACGGTCCGGCAGGCCGTCGCCGCCCTCACCTCCGAGGGCCTGATCGGCTCCCGCCAGGGCGCCCGGCGCGTGGTCCTCGCCAGCCGCCGCAGTCAGAGCTTCGAGGAACTGCGCAGCTTCGCCCAGTGGGCGCGGGCGATGGGCCGCGAGGCCACCGGACACGTGGTGGCACAGGAGTACCGCCCGGCCACGCAGGAGGACGCGGTACGGCTCCAACTGCCCGCCGGGACGCAGGTGTTGCACGTGCTGCGCGTGCGCGGCCTGGACGGCGAGCCGGTGCTGCTCGAGCGCACGGTGTACGCCGACTGGATCGCACCGGCGGTCGAGCCGATCGAGCCCGAGTGCCCCTCCGTCACCCAGCGCCTCTACGACGACACGGGCCTGGTCTTCGCCTACGGCGAGCACGTCATCGACGCGGTCGCCTGCGGCGCGCAGGACGCCGAGTTGCTGGGGGTTCGCCGCACGAGTCCGCTGCTGCGGGTGCGGCGGGTCACCACGACCCGCGAAGGGCGGCCGGTGGAGTGGTCGGACGACCGGTACCGGCCGGACGCGGTGAGCTTCAGCGTGCGCAACTCGATAGGCAACAACGCGCTGGCACGGAAGACCCCGGAATAGAGCTCGGGGCGCTGTGCTGTGCGCCCCTGAAGGGGCGCGGGGAACTGCGCGAGCAACCCCGTACGGCCTGTACTCGGCATCCGGCAGAGCGCCCCGAGCTGGAACCCGCCCCCTACCCCGGCGCGCCGGAAGAGAAGCGGCGCAGCAACGGCGAAAGCACCAGCACCGACTTGGTCCGCTCCACGAACGGCTCCCCGGCGATCCGCTCCAGCACCCGCTCGAAGTGACGCATGTCGGACGCGAAGACCTGGACGATCGCGTCCGCCTCGCCGGTGACCGTGGACGCGGCCACGACCTCCTGGTAGCGCTCCAGGCCCCGCTGGATGGTCTCCGGCGAGGTGTTGCGCCGGCAGTAGATCTCGACGAACCCCTCGGTCTCCCAGCCGAGCGCCGCCGGATCCACCCGGACGGTGAATCCGGTGATGGCTCCGGTGGCCCGCAGCCGGTCCACGCGCCGCTTCACAGCGGGCGCGGACAGGCCGACCATCTGCCCGATGTCCGCGTAGGAGCGGCGGGCGTCCTCGGCGAGGGCGTGCACGATGCGTTCGTCGAGATCGTTCAGCACAGGGGGTGGTTCACTTCACTTCTTGTGTCGCAGGAGCTTCTTGCGTCGCGAGGCGGGAACGGCGGTAGCCGTAAAGGAAGTAGAACACGAGCCCGGCGGCCATCCAGCACCCGAAGACGACCCAGGTGACGGTGTCGAGGCTGAACATGTTGTACGCGCAGAACAGGAAGCCCAGCACCGGCAGGACCGGGCCGAACGGCACCCTGAACGTGCGCTCCAGCTCCGGCCGCTTGTAGCGCAGGACGACGACCGCGACGTTGACCAGGGCGAAGGCGAACAGCGTGCCGATGCTGGTGGCGTCGACGAGCTTGCCGAGCGGGATGAGCGCGGCGAGCACACCGCAGAAGAGGGACACGAGCACCGTGTTGAGGCGGGGAGCACCGGTCTTCGGGTGGACCTTGCCGAGCGCCCTCGGCACCAGGCCGTCGCGGGACATCGCGAAGAGGATGCGGGTCTGGCCGTAGAGCACGGTGAGCACCACGCTCGCGATGGAGATGACCGCGCCCAGCGCCAGCAGGGTGCCCCAGAAGGTCTGGCCGCTGACATCGTTCATGATCGCGGCGAGGGTGGCCTCCGAGCCGTCGAACTTCTTCCAGTTCCAGGCGCCCACGGCGACGCCAGCGACCAGCACGTACAGCGCGGTCACGATGATCAGCGACAGCATGATCGCCCGCGGCAGGTCCCGCTTGGGGTTCTTCGCCTCCTCACCGGCGGTGGAGGCGGCGTCGAAGCCGATGTACGAGAAGAACAGCGTGGCACCGGCGGCGCTGACCCCGGACATGCCGAGCGGCATGAAGTCGGCGTAGTTGCCGGACTTGAAGCCCATGAAGCCGATCGCGCAGAACAGCACGAGGGCGGCGATCTTCACGCAGACCATGATCGTGTTGGCGCGGGCGGACTCACGCGCGCCACCGAGCAGGAACAGCATCGCCAGGAGGACGACGATCAGGGCGGGCAGGTTGATGATGCCGTTGCCTTCACCCGGGGCCGCGGACAGTGCGTGCGGGATGGTGACGCCGATGGTGCCGTCGAGCAGCTCGTTCAGGTACTCGCCCCAGCCGACGGCGACGGCGGCCACCGACACGCCGTACTCCAGCACCAGGCACCAGCCGCAGACCCAGGCGACCAGTTCGCCCAGCGTTGCGTACGCATACGAGTAGGAGGAGCCGGCGACCGGGATGCTGCCTGCCAGTTCGGCGTACGACAGGGCCGAGAAGAGAGCCGTGAGACCGGCGATCACGAAGGCCAGGGTGACCGCGGGACCGGCCTCCGGGACGGCGTCGCCGAGGACGACGAAGATGCCGGTGCCGAGGGTGGCACCGATGCTGATCATGGTCAGCTGCCACAGCCCGAGAGAGCGCCTCAGCTGCCCTCCCTCGCCCTGGCCTCCCTCCGCGACCAGGTGTTCCACCGGCTTGCGACGCATGAGGCGCGCGGCGACGCCCGGGGACGCGGGGGCGGCCGTTGTGTGGTTCTGCGGGGGTGCGCCTTGGTCGAGCACGCGCTGGCTCCTTGTTCGATGCCGGGAAGGACGGACGGGGACCGGCAGGGGGCTGCAGGGCAGGAACCCACCGAGCGGAGTCCCCGCCACACCACGTACAGCGCAGCACCCTATGAGGCGGGCCTTAACGGGCGTAATGCAGCAACCTTGCGCGTCCCCGCATGATCATTGCGTTCATCGGGCCGGTATGACAAATCGTTGCGCGTGGGCTGCGGACCGTTGCACGGGCACCTCACCGGCCCGACGGTGCACCCTCTCCCGGCCCCCGTGACCCCGTGCACGCGGACGGCCCCCGCCGTTCCCGAGAGGGGAACGACGGGGGCCGCGGGGAAGCGATTCGGGGTCAGCTCCAGCTGGCGTGCAGCGGCTTGCCCTCCGCGTAGCCGGCGGCGCTCTGGATGCCGACGATGGCCTTCTCGGCGAACTCCTCCAGGGAGCCGGCACCCGCGTAGGTGCAGGAGGAGCGGACGCCCGCGATGATCGAGTCGATCAGGTCCTCGACGCCCGGGCGGGCCGGGTCGAGGAACATCCGGGAGGTGGAGATGCCCTCCTCGAACAGCGCCTTGCGGGCGCGGTCGTAGGCCGACTCCTCGGACGTACGGTTGCTCACCGCGCGTGCGGAGGCCATGCCGAACGACTCCTTGTACAGGCGGCCGTTGTTGTCCTGCTGGAGGTCGCCCGGGGACTCGTAGGTGCCCGCGAACCAGGAGCCGACCATCACGTTGGACGCGCCGGCCGCGAGGGCCATGGCCACGTCGCGCGGGTGCCGCACACCGCCGTCGGCCCACACGTGCTTGCCGTACTTCTTCGCCTCGGCGGCACACTCCAGGACGGCCGAGAACTGCGGGCGGCCCACGCCGGTCATCATGCGGGTGGTGCACATGGCGCCCGGGCCGACACCGACCTTGATGATGTCCGCGCCGGCGTCGATCAGATCCTTGACGCCCTCGGCGGAGACGATGTTGCCCGCGACGATCGGCACCTGCGGGTCGAGGGCGCGCACCTGCTTGATCGCGCTGATCATCGACTCCTGGTGGCCGTGCGCGGTGTCGATGACGAGCGTGTCCACGCCCGCGTCGAGCAGCTGCTTGGCCTTCTCCGCGAAGTCGCCGTTGATGCCGACGGCGGCGGCGATGCGCAGCTTGCCCTCGGCGTCGGTGGCCGGCGTGTACAGCGTGGCGCGCAGGGCGCCCTTGCGGGTCAGGATGCCGGCGAGCCTGCCGTCCTTGTCGACGGCCGGGGCGTAACGGCGGTTGTGCGCGTCCAGGGTGCTGAAGGCCTCGTGCGGGTCGATGTCCGCGTCGAGCAGCAGCAGGTCCTTGGACATGACCACTTCGAGCTGAGTGAAGCGGTCGACGCCGCTCAGGTCCGCGTCGGTGACGACACCGACGGGCCGGTGGTCCTCGTCGACAACCACACCGGCGTTGTGCGCCCGCTTGGGCAGCAGGGCCAGGGCGTCGGCGACGGTCTGGTGCGGGGCCAGCACGATCGGGGTGTCCAGCACCAGGTGGCGGCTCTTCACCCAGGTGATGACGTCGGTGACCACGTCGATCGGGATGTCCTGCGGTATGACCACCAGACCGCCGCGCCGGGCGACCGTCTCGGCCATGCGGCGGCCGGCGATGGCGGTCATGTTGGCGACCACGAGCGGGATGGTGGTGCCCGTGCCGTCGGGCGAGGCGAGGTCCACGCCCTGACGCGAGCCCACCGCGGAGCGGCTTGGCACCATGAAGACGTCGTCGTACGTCAGGTCGTACGCGGGCTGGATGTCATTGAGGAAACGCACGTGCCGCACATCCCAGTCGATCAGAGGTGACCCCCCGACGGGTGCGCCAGGGGGAAAAGAGCACGTACTTCATTGTCCCATGACGGGGTGCCCGCCATGCCCCCACAGAACATCCAGGCTGGTCGGGGCGGGTCTAGGAGGATCCTCCAAGGGCCAGGACGACGGCGAGCGCGGGGGTGCGGTCCACCGCCTCGGCGAACACGTCCTGCGCGGTCCGCCACTCGCCCGGGTTCGCCTCGGCGTAGGGCCGCCAGTCCCGCACGACGACCAGCAGTCCCTGCTCGACGGCGCCCTCGGGCCAGACGGTGTGGTCGGAGAGGGAGTCCACCAGCGCGTCCCAGTTGCGGCCGAACCAGTCGGGCAGCGCCAGGGCCCGGGCCGTGCGGTCCATCAGGCCCGCCTTGTCCGTGACACCCCCGAGGTCGAGGGTGACCGTGAGCCGGCCCGCCAGGTCTTCACTCATCTCAGCACCGCCCGGAACGAGTTGTAGTGATCACAGCAGCCCTTGAGCAGCACGGAGAGAAAGACCAGCAGCCCGGCGGGCGCGCGGGGAGCGCGCCGCGGGAACGGCGAGGGGACGGACCGCAGCAGCATGCCGAGGATGCTGCCACGGCCGTCCCGTAACGGCGTCGCCACGACCCGCCGTCAGACCCCGTCCGGGTCCGTGCGGCTGAGCGCGGGCTTCGGCGTCGGCCCCGCCGTCATCAGGTAGTCGGCGGCCGAGGTGTCCGTCACCAGGCTGGTGACCAGCCCGGAGCGCAGCACCGCGTCGATCGCGGAGGCCTTGCGCTGACCGCCGGCGATCGCCACGACCTCGGGGACACGGCGGAGCTGGTCGGCCTTGACCGTGATGCACCGCTCCCCCAGGTCCCGTCCGACCCGGCGCCCCTCGGCGTCGAAGAGGTGCGCGGCCATCTCGGCGGCGACACCGAGCGAGGCGTAGTGCGCGCGCTCCTCGTCGCTGAGCATGTCGTGCACCGTCGAGATGCCCGGCTCCCAGGAGCCGATGGAGACGCAGGCGACCGTGACCTTGTCGAAGTACTCGTAGGCCCGGGCGATCCCGGTCTGGTTGCGCAGCGCGGCCGCGGTGGCCGCGTCCGGCAGCAGCATCGGCGCGTAGATGGGGTGCGCGTCACCGCCCGAGACCTGTGCGGCACGCCGCACCGCCTCGACCGAGCCGCGCTCGGACGTCCCGGCGTCGTACACGCCCGTCAGCTGCACCACCGTGCACGGCGGCAGCCGGTCGAGCGCCGCCGCCATGTGGATGGTGGACCGGCCCCAGGCCAGCCCGAGCACGTCCCCTTCGTTGACGAGTTCGCCGAGCAGGTCGGCGGCGACCTCGCCGAGGTTCTCGGGGTCGGGGGTCTCCTCGGCCTCGGCCGGGGATTCGACCACGACTGCGTGCCTCAGGCCGTACCGGGCGCGGAGCGCGTCGGAGCGCTCGGCGTCCAGTTCGGCCGGCACACGGATCTCGATGCGTACGAGATCCCGTTCGAGAGCGGTCTCCAGGACCCGGGCCACTTTGAAGCGGCTGACGCCGAACTCCTCCGCGATCTGGATCTTGGACTTGCCCTCGAGGTAGAAGCGGCGGGCCATGGCCGCCGCCTGCACCAGCTCAGCGGGTCCCATCCGCATGGCTGACCGGCCCGCCGACATACCCGACACGGCGATCTCCTCACTGCTGTTCACACTCTGGATTCGCCGTTCATCCTTGCAGATTCGGCGGAACTGACGTGCCCTGAAGGGCGCCGAGCACTTAACCGTTCACGTAGCCGTGGCTCAGTGGTCGCATGCCCACGAGGCCTTGGCGGTCGCGGAATCCGCCTGGGCGCGCAGCGCCCGCACCGCCTCTGCCGGGTCCGCGGCCCCGTAGACCGCCGAACCGGCGACGAAGACGTCCGCCCCCGCGTCCGCGCACTGCTCGATGGTGGACGCCGACACGCCGCCGTCGACCTGCAGCCACAGCTGGAGGCCGTGCTTGCCGATCAGCTCACGGGTGCGGCGGATCTTGGGCAGCATGATGTCGAGGAAGGCCTGGCCGCCGAAGCCCGGCTCGACCGTCATGATCAGCAGCATGTCGAGCTCCGGGAGGAGGTCCTCGTACGGCTCGATCGGCGTGGCGGGCTTCAGCGCCATGGAGGCGCGGGCGCCCTTGGCGCGGATCTCCCGGGCGAGCCGCACGGGGGCGGCCGCCGCCTCCACGTGGAAGGTGACGGACGAGGCACCCGCCTCGACGTACTGGGGCGCCCAGCGATCGGGGTTCTCGATCATCAGGTGGCAGTCCAGCGGGGTGTCCGTCGCACGGGCCAGCGACTCCACGACCGGCACGCCGAGCGTGAGGTTGGGGACGAAATGGTTGTCCATGACGTCGACGTGGAGCCAGTCGGCTCCCTCGACCGCCTTCGCCTCGTCCGCGAGGCGGGCGAAGTCGGCGGACAGGATGCTGGGGTTGATCTGCGCGGCCATGACCCAAGCCTGCCATGTCCGGGGCACTGATGTTCGCGCCGGTCCACAGGCGAGACCGTTCATCACACTTGTGGGACTGTATGCGGGTGGCTGTGGACAACCGGCCGGCAGGACATGGGGCAGGGCGTGTTTCACGCGGTGAGCTGGTAGATGCTCTTCCCGGTGAGGTAGAGCCCGAGACCCAGGCAGAGGATCACGATCGCCTGCTGCTGGTGGCCCTTCATCCAGGCACGCAGCCGGAGCAGCCGGGGCTTGGCCTTCTCCGGTGCGAACACCACGTACAGCTCGATGGCGAGCAGACTCGCCGTGGCGAGCAGACAGAAGGCGAAGAGGACGAGCCAGGTCACCGGGTGGGACAGGTCGGCGGACACCACCGTCGTCGCTCCTGCGGCGATCATGCCCCAGGGCTGCAGGAGCACGGCCAGGCCCGCCGAGGTCCACACCGTGGTGCGGTCGAGTTCGGACGTCAGACTCGGCTGCTCCGGCGGGCGCCGGTTGCCGCGTTCGGCGACCATGCGGCGGCGTCGGCGTTCGCCATAGACGACGAGCCCCACCCCGATCGCCAGCTTCGCCGCGAGCACGGCCGTCGACGGCGCCGATCTCGGTGCCGGAGGGTGTCCACCGGTCAGGGCCAGGACCAGGGCGATCACCGCGACCAGGCACGC
The DNA here is from genome assembly GCF_042892235.1 of Streptomyces sp. NPDC001816. Taxonomy (NCBI): domain Bacteria; kingdom Bacillati; phylum Actinomycetota; class Actinomycetes; order Kitasatosporales; family Streptomycetaceae; genus Streptomyces; species Streptomyces sp. NPDC001816. Next base: position 205,574 of record NZ_JBIATY010000010.1, on the reverse strand, counting down.
CAGCCAGCTCAGGATGAAGACGAGTCCCTTCCACACGCCCTTCGCCGAAGCGACCACCAGGACGAACGCGGCGAGCGGCAACGGATCGAGCGTGATGGCAAGGGCGATCAGCAGCAGATCGAGGACCATGGCGACCCCACCATGTCGGGACATCCCGAGCGTAAGCGGGGGCGGCCGACCGCACCTCCCGGCGGCGGCCGCCCGTGCCGTCAGCCGGTGCGGCGGATGAGCGCCAGGTACATCGCGTCGGTGCCGTGCAGATGCGGCCACAGCTGCACGTCCGGTCCCTCGCCGAGCGCGGGGACACCGGGGAGCAGCGGCCGGGCGTCGATCAGCTCGGCCTCCGGGTACTGCTTGAGCACGTCGGAGACTACCGCCCGGGTCTCGGCGAGGTGCGGCGAGCAGGTGGCGTAGCCGACGACGCCGCCGACGCGCACCGAGTCCAGCGCGGTGCGCAGCAGGGCGCGCTGGAGCGGTGCGAAGTTGTCCAGGTCCTCGGGGCGCCGCCGCCACCGGGCCTCGGGGCGCCGCCGCAGAGCGCCGAGTCCGGTGCACGGCACGTCCATCAGGACGCGGTCGAAGGTGCCGGGCCGCCACGGCGGCCGGGTCCCGTCGGCGGCGATGACCTGGTACGGCCCCGGGTTGCCGTGCAGGGCCTTCGCCACCAGGCCCGCCCGGTGCGGCTGCTTCTCGGAGGCGAGCAGCGCGGCCCCGCGTTCGGCGGCGAGGGCGGCCAGCAGCGCGGCCTTGCCACCGGGACCGGCGCAGCCGTCGAGCCACTTCTCGTCGGGACCGTCGATCGGGGCGTTGGCCAGCGCGAGGGCGACCAGCTGGCTGCCCTCGTCCTGCACACCGGCCCGCCCGTCGCGCACGGCCTCGACGGCACCCGGCTCGCCGCCCTCGGTGAGCCGCACTGCGTACGGGGACCAGCGCCCCGGCACGGCGGCGTCCTCGCGGAGCAACTCCTCGGTGGTGGCCCGCCCGGGCCGCGCCACGAGGGTCACCTCGGGCCGCTCGTTGTCTGCCTCCAGCAGATCCTCGATCCCGGCCCGCCCGCCACCGAGGGAGTCCCACAGCGCGGAGACGACCCAACGGGGGTGCGAGTGCACCACGGCGAGGTGGTCCTCGGGATCCTTGTCATAGGGCGGCGCGACCTTCTCCAGCCACCCGTCGAGGTCGTCCTGCGCGACCTTGCGCAGCACGGCGTTGACGAACTTGGCCCGCCCGTCCCCGAGCACCACCCGCGCCAGCTCCACCGAGGCGGACACGGCCGCGTGGGTGGGAATCCGCGTCCCGAGCAGCTGGTGGACACCGAGGCTCAGCACGTCGAGCACCGGCGGGTCGACCTCCCTGAGCGGCCGGTCGACACACGCGGCGATGACGGCGTCGTACGTCCCCTGCCTGCGCAGCGTCCCGTACACCAGCTCGGTGGCGAGGGCGGCGTCCCGCGCGTCGAACTTTTCGGGTCCCTCCTTCTCCCGCGCCTTGCGCAGCAGCGGCGGCAGCACGAGGTTGGCATAGGCGTCCCGCTCGTCCACCGCGCGCAGCGCCTCGAAGGCCAGCATGCGGACGGGGTCCTTCTGGGGACGGCGGTAGGGCTTGGCGGGCCGGTGCGGCCGCCGGGACTGCTCGCTCACGAAAAAGGTGCTCCGGATGTGAAGAAGAGGGTGCGGTTCCCAGCGTACGTCGGGACACCGCAACCCCCGCCTTCCGGGACCCGGGCTCAGGTGGGCGGGCCTCAGCTCCCGAGCCGCTCGCCCTCGGCGATGCGCACCCCGCGCGCCCAGTCGGCGGCCCGCATCGGCTTCTTGCCCTGCGGCTGCACCCACAGCAGCTCGACGGCGTACGACCCGGTGCCCACGTGCACGCTGTTCTTGCCGACCGCGAGCTGCCCCGGGGCGAGGTCGGTGCGCTCGGGCACGGGCCTGACCTGGATGAGCTTGAGCCGCTCGGCGCGGAAGGTGGTCCAGGCGCCGGGCGCCGGCGTGCAGCCACGCACCACCCGGTCGACCCGCAGCGCGGGCGTGGCCCAGTCCACCTGGGCGTCCTCGACGGTGATCTTCGGCGCGAGGGTGATCCCCTCCGCCGGCTGCGGTACGGCCTTCAGCGTGCCGTCCTCGATGCCGTCCATGGTCGCCGCGAGCAGCCCGGCACCCGCGAACGCGAGCCGGGTGAGCAGGTCCCCGCTGGTGTCGGTGGCCCGGATCTCCTCGGTGACGGTGCCGTACACCGGACCCGAGTCGAGCCCCTCCTCGATGAGGAAGGTGGAGGCGCCCGTGATCTCGTCGCCCGCCATGATGGAGTGCTGCACGGGGGCTGCGCCGCGCCAGGCGGGCAGCAGCGAGAAGTGCAGGTTGACCCAGCCCTGCGCCGGGATGTCCAGAGCCGCCTTGGGCAGCAGGGCGCCGTAGGCGACGACGGGGCAGCAGTCCGGGCCGATCTCCTTCAGCCGCTCCAGGAACTCCGGGTCCCTGGGCCTGACCGGCTTCAGCACCTCGATCCCGGCCTCCTCCGCCCGTTCGGCCACGGGCGACGCGACCAGCCTGCGGCCCCGTCCGGCCGGCGCGTCGGGCCGCGTGACGACGGCGGCCACCTCGTGCCGCCCGGAGGCGATGAGAGCGTCCAGAGCGGGAACGGCGACCTCGGGGGTACCGGCGAAGACGAGCTTCATGGGTGGGTTGGGGCCTCTCGGGCGGGGTCGGACGGGCAACGCACAAGTCTATGACGATGGAATGCGGGGGGTGCGCGGGTGGGAGACAGGCGTACGCATATGCCTGTACGCCCCCACCCCGTGACCAGCGGAGCGCAAACGCGTTGGTCAAGAGAGAGTTGACCACATCGGGCCGCTTTGGCGGCCCAATTCCTTTCAACGCCGGTTCGAGAGGCTTGTTCATGGCCGACCACGCCACCCACGACGCCCAGGCCCGGGCCAGCCTGCACTTGCTGGTGCGGGACATCGAGCGGGTCCGCCGGCAGGTGGACGCACTGCGCACGCTGACCGCCCAGTTGGGCAACGTCTACCGCCCGCGCCGCTCCGGCCCTTCCACGGGCTTCGTCGTCTACGGACGCGCCCCCGCCCCGACGGTCCGCCTCGCGCAGGAACTCCGGGACAGTGTCGAAACCCTGGTCACGGCCGCCGTGGACTTCGACCGCTCACTCGGCTTCTCCTGGGACGCGGTGGGCTCTGCGCTCGGGGTCACCAAGCAGGCGGTGCACCGCCGTTACGGCGCCCGCCGCGCCGCGGCCCAGGCGGCGGCCGAGACGGAGCGTTCGACGGAGCCGACCGGCACCCGGACGCTCAACGTGAGCGCCGGCCTGCCCAGCCTGCCCACGGTGCCGACGGTGCCCGCGGCCCGCTCCATGCCGACCCAGCCGACCGCGGGCAGCCCGACGCTGCGCGACGACGCCAGGCCGACGGCCTTCCCCGGCCCGCGCAACGGCTGACGCGACGGCCGGCGCCCTCACTCTGCCCTCCCGGGCGGCCTCCGGGAGGGCAGCCGTATGCCGGGCCTCAGCGCCCCCGTGGGCACGGTCACCCGATGTCCGGCGGATCGATCCGCACCCGCACCGCTTCCCCGCCGCCCCGCGCCATCCGCGCGGCCTGAGCCGCCTTCAGGGCGGCGGCCAGCGCGGCCCCGCTCCCCGGCGGCACCCGCACCAGCGCCCGCTCCCAGTGCTCACCGGGCGGCGGCGCCCCGGGCCTGCGCTGTCGCCCGGGGAGCGTGGGCGGCACCGGAACCGGCCCCAACACCTCGGCGTCCGACGGCAGTTCGACCGCGAGCAGGAACTCGGCGACCGCCTCGGCCCGGCCCGACACGGCCGCCATCCGGGACACCGGCGGGAACCCCAGTTCGGCCCGCTCCGCCAGCTCCCGCACCGCATGCCCCACGGGATCCCACCGCACCAGCGCCTGCACGGGCCGCAGGGTCGGCTCGGCCACGACGACGACGGTCCCCCGCTCCCCCTGCGGCCGTACGAGCGCCCCGGCCGCGATCCAGCGGCGCAGCGCGTCCTCACCGGCCCGCAGGTCGGGCCGCCCGAGCATGGCCCAGCCGTCCAGCAGCAGGGCGGCCGCGTACCCGCCCTCGGCGACCGGCTCGGCTCCCGGGGTGCTCACGACCAGCGCCGGTGTGCCCGGCACGGTGTCCAGCACATGCTCACGCCCCGACGTACGCACCGGTACCGCGGGAAAGGCCCGCCCCAGCTCCTCGGCGGTCCGCCGCGCCCCGACCACCTGGGCGCGCAGCCGGAAGCCTCCGCACTCGGGGCAGTGCCAGGCCGCCTCCTCGCGCCCGCACCAGCCGCACCGCAGCGCACCCGCGTCCTGCGCCTCCAGCGGCCCGGAACAGTGCCGGCAGCGGGCGGGCGCCCGGCACTGGGCACAGGCCATGCGCGGCACGTACCCCCGCCGGGGCACCTGGACCAGCACCGGTCCGTGCCGCAGCCCCTCCCGGACCGCCTGCCAGGCCAGGGTGGGCAGCCGGGCGGCGCGGGCGGCCTCGTCGCGCGCGAGGTCGTCGTCCCCGACGGTCCGCACCAGGGGCGCGGCCCGCCGTACCTGCTCCCGCCCGGCGACCAGCGGCCGCGCCCAGCCGCTCTCCACGAGCTGCGCGGCCTCGACGGTGCAGCTCCAACCGCCCAGCAGAAAGGCGCACTTGTCCAGCGCTGCCCGCAGCAGCAGCACGTCCCGCGCATGCGGCTGGGGGGCGTGCAGCTCGCTGTGGCTGTCGTCCCCGTCGTCCCAGATGGCGACGAGTCCCAGATCCCGCACGGGAGCGAACATGGCCGCCCGCGTCCCGACCACGGCCCGCACGCTCCCCCGCCGCACCGCGAGCCACTGCGCGTACCGCTTCTCGGGCCCGGCGTCGGCGGTGAGCAGCGCGTGCCGGCCCTCGCCGAGCAGCGCGGTCAGCGCGGCGTCGACCCGCGCGGCGGCCCGGCCGTCCGGTACGACGACGAGCGCGCCACGTCCGGAGGCGAGCGTCGCGGCGACGGCCCGGGCCAGCTCCTCGCTCCACAGCGGACCCGGCAGCGCGTTCCACACCCCCCTCGGCGCTCCCCCGGAGGCCAGCGACTCCAGAAGGGCACCCCCGTGCTCGTACCGCGCCCACGACCCGGTGTCGGGCGCGGCCGGCGGTGGCAGGGGCGCGGGCGACGGGCGCTGCTCGGCCCGCGCGCTGCGCGGCGGCACGGCGAGCTGGAGCACATCGGCGAGGCTTCCCGCATAGCGGTCGGCGACGGCTCGCGCGAGCCCCAGCAGCTCTTCGCTCAGCACGGGCTCGGGCGACACGACCTGGGCGAGGGCGGCCAGCGGCCCGGAGTACTCCGACTCGGCCAGCCTCTCGATGAGAAAACCGTCGATGAGCCCGCCGCCCTCACGACGCCCCTCGCGCACCCGATGCCGTCCGGCCCCGAACCGCACCCGCACGCGCACGCCAGGCTGGGCCTCGGCGTCCAGCTCCTCCGGCACGGCGTAGTCGAAGTACCGGTCGAGATGCAGCACGCCCTTGTCCACGAGCACCCGCGCGACAGGCAGCTCCTTGGCCAGCGCGGCCCCCCGCCACGTCCGCGGCTTGGCCCGGGGCACCTTGGCCCCCCGCACGGTCTCCCGGATGAACGCGAGCTGCTCCGGCGGCGCCCCTGCGCCACCGCCGTCCCCCGATCCGTTCTCGCTGCTCACGCTTGCATTCTTACCAAACGGCACCGACAACGGACGCCCGTGCCTAGGCTCGCGGCCATGTCCGAACCCGCACCCGACCCGCTCGAACGACTCCGTGAACGCCTCGCGGCCATCCCCGACGGGGAGGTCAGGACCGGCACGGTGGCCGGCTTCGGCGAGCGGGGTGACGTGCTCGTACAGCTCGACGGGGACGATCCGCAGGCGCCCACCGGAAGCATCCCTCGGCACCTCCTCTCCTGGACCGCGTTCGACGACCCCGGGGAGGTGGTGTCGGTCGGGCAGCGGATCACGGCCGAAGTGTTCGGCATCGACGAGCAGAGCGGCCATGTCACGCTCTCCGCCAAGGCGTGCGAGGACGAGGCCCTGTACGGGTATCTGCGCAGCAAGCAGCGCGGGGATGTCGTCACGGGCACGGTGGCCGCCGTGCACAACTTCGGGGTCTTCGTCCGGCTGGACGGGGAGCCCGCGCACCCCGCCTATCCGGGGACGGGCTTCGTCCGCATCCCCGAACTGACGTGGTCGCACATCGACCACCCGGAGGAGGTGGTCCGGCCCGGACAGCGGGTCACCGGCGAGGTGATCGACACCGACACGTACCAGGGCGAAGTGGTCGTCTCGCTCAAGGCCCTCCAGGAAGACCCCTGGGACGCACTCGCCGCGGGCACGGGGGACGTCGTGACAGGACCGGTCACCAAGGTGATCCCCTTCGGCGTCTTCGTCCGGGTCGGCGCGGCCGCAGAGGGCCTGGTCCATGAGTCGGACCTGGACGGACGGGCCGTGCGCGAAGGGCAGGAGCTGACGGTCAGGATCGTGGAGATCGACCGGGTCCTGCGCAGGATCCGGCTGGCGCCCGCAGACTGACGGCGCACACGCCGAGGCCCGGCCCCCCGAAGGGAGACCGGGCCTCGGTGAGAGAGCTGTGCGGGCTCAGAGCCCGGCGGCCTTGCGCAGGGCGTCCACGCGGTCCGTGCGCTCCCAGGTGAAGTCGGGCAGCTCGCGGCCGAAGTGGCCGTACGCCGCGGTCTGGGAGTAGATCGGGCGGAGCAGGTCGAGGTCGCGGATGATGGCGGCCGGACGGAGGTCGAAGACCTCGTCGATCGCCTTCTCGATCTTCTCGGCGTCGATCTTGGCGGTGCCGAAGGTCTCCACGAACAGACCGACCGGCTCGGCCTTGCCGATCGCGTAGGCGACCTGGACCTCGCAGCGGGAGGCCAGGCCCGCCGCCACCACGTTCTTGGCGACCCAGCGCATCGCGTAGGCGGCCGAGCGGTCCACCTTGGACGGGTCCTTGCCGGAGAAGGCGCCGCCGCCGTGGCGGGCCATGCCGCCGTAGGTGTCGATGATGATCTTGCGGCCGGTCAGGCCGGCGTCGCCCATCGGGCCGCCGATCTCGAAGCGGCCGGTCGGGTTGACCAGCAGCCGGTAGCCCTCGGTGTCCAGCTTGATGCCGTCGTCCAGGAGCGCCTTCAGCTCGGGCTCGACGACGAACTCGCGGATGTCGGGGGCCAGCAGCGACTCCAGGTCGATGTCCGACGCGTGCTGCGAGGAGACGACCACGGTGTCGAGGCGGACGGCCTTGTCGCCGTCGTACTCGATGGTGACCTGCGTCTTGCCGTCCGGACGCAGGTAGGGGATGGTGCCGTTCTTGCGGACCTCGGACAGGCGCTTGGACAGACGGTGCGCCAGGAAGATCGGCAGCGGCATCAGGGTCGGCGTCTCGTCGGAGGCGTAGCCGAACATCAGGCCCTGGTCGCCCGCGCCCTGCCGGTCCAGCTCGTCCTCGTCGCCCTCGACCCGGTTCTCGTAGGCGGTGTCCACGCCCTGCGCGATGTCCGGGGACTGCGCGCCGATCGACACCGACACACCGCAGGAAGCGCCGTCGAAGCCCTTCTTCGAGGAGTCGTAGCCGATCTCGAGGATCTTGTTGCGGACCAGGGTCGCGATGTCCGCGTAGGCCTTGGTCGTGACCTCGCCGGCCACGTGCACCAGGCCGGTGGTGATCAGGGTCTCGACCGCGACCCGGGAGGTCGGGTCCTCGCGCAGAAGCGCGTCGAGAATGGTGTCGCTGATCTGGTCAGCGATCTTGTCGGGGTGACCCTCGGTCACGGACTCCGAGGTGAACAGGCGACGGGACACAACGCTCCCTGGGGTTGCAGCGGCTGCTGGCTGATCATTGGCGGACCACGCGGGAGCTGCGCCCGACGTCGTCCGACAACAGTTTATCGGTCGCACTCGGCCACCGGCCCACGTGTCTCGCCTCTCGGGAGCGCTGTGACCTGCGGCACGGGCATTCTGCACAATGCCGAGCGGGCTTGGCCAGGGCCGCCACGCGACATTGTCGTGGGGAATGTCATGTGGTGGGAAGACACCGATCGGCTGAATCAGATGGCTCCCAACGGCGGAACGCGATCATCCGAGACGAGCGGCCACGAGGTCCCAGACGGTGTCCGCGAGCGCCTCCTTCGGACCGTGCGGCACGGGGGTCTCGCTGCCGTCGGCGCCCAGAACAAGGGCCTCGTTCTCTTCCGAACCGAACGTCTTGCGCTCTCCCACCTCGTTGACGACGAGGAGGTCGCACCCCTTGCGGGCGAGCTTGGTGCGGCCGTTGGCGAGGACGTCGTCCGTCTCCGCCGCGAAGCCGACGACGACCTGTCCGGGGCGGGCACGGTCGGCCGAAACCTCGGCGAGAATGTCTGGATTTCGCAGCAGGACGATCGGGTCGGGGTCCTGGCCGTCCTTCTTCTTGATCTTTCCGGCGGCGTAGGCCGCGGGGCGGAAGTCGGCGACGGCCGCGGCCATCACCACGGCGTCGGCGTCCGCGGCGGCCTTGAGGACCGCTTCACGCATCTGCACGGCGGTGCCCACCGGGACGACGTCGACGCCGGCCGGGTCGGGCAGGCCGGTGTTGGCCGCGATCAGCGTCACCCGGGCACCGCGCGCCGCGGCCGTGCGGGCGAGGGCGTAGCCCTGCTTGCCGGAGGAGCGGTTGCCGAGGAAGCGAACCGGGTCGAGCGGCTCGCGGGTGCCGCCGGCCGAGACGACGACGTGGCGGCCCGCGAGGTCGGGCTCGGTGACGCCACGGGCGAGTACCCGGCGGCAGACCTCGAAGATCTCCGCCGGGTCGGGCAGCCGCCCCTTGCCGGTGTCGACACCGGTGAGGCGGCCGACCGCGGGCTCGATCACGACGGCGCCGCGGCGGCGCAGCGTGGCCACGTTCTCCTGGGTGGCGGGGTGCTCCCACATCTCGGTGTGCATCGCGGGTGCGAAGACGACCGGACAGCGGGCGGTGAGGAGGGTGTTGGTCAGCAGGTCGTCGGCGAGGCCGTGGGTGGCCTTGGCGAGCATGTCGGCGGTCGCCGGGGCCACCACGACCAGGTCGGCGTGCTGGCCGATGCGGACGTGCGGGACCTCGTCAACGTCGTCCCAGACCTCGGTGGAGACCGGGTTGCCGGACAGCGCGGACCAGGTGGCGGCCCCGACGAAGCGCAGCGCGGAGTCGGTCGGCACCACGCGCACGTCGTGACCCGATTCCGTGAACCTTCTCAGCAGCTCACAGGCCTTGTACGCGGCGATGCCACCGCTGACCCCCAGTACGACCTTCGGCTTGTCCACCGTCGTCTCTCCCCGGCTAGGAACCCTACGAGCCCATCACACACCACAGGCCCGGCAGAAGCACTGCCGGGCCTGTGGATAAGTCAACCGCGATCTGAAAGTACTACTGAGCCGGGCCCTCGATGGCCTCGGAGGTCAGCAGACCCGCGTTGATCTCGCGCAGGGCGATCGAGAGCGGCTTCTCGTGGACGTGGGTGTCGACGAGCGGACCGACGTACTCGAGGAGACCCTCACCGAGCTGCGAGTAGTACGCGTTGATCTGGCGGGCACGCTTGGCCGCGTAGATCACGAGGCTGTACTTCGAGTCGGTGGCCTCGAGAAGCTCGTCGATCGGCGGGTTGATGATGCCCTCGGGCGCGGTGATGGAAGAGGACACGCTCTACCTTCCGATGGATGGGAAAGATTCAGTGTGCATGATCAGAAACGATCACACAACGTCCATCAAGGCTAGCAGCTCGCTGGCCACGTCCTCGACGGAGGTGTTGACCAAGGTCACGTCGAACTCCGGCTCGGCCGCCAGCTCGGTCCTGGCCGCCTTCAGGCGGCGCTCGATGACCTCGGGCGACTCGGTCCCCCGGCCGGTGAGCCTGCGCACCAGCTCCTCCCAGGAGGGCGGAGCCAGGAACACCAGCTGGGCGTCGGCCATCGACTCACGGACCTGCCGGGCGCCCTGGAGGTCGATCTCCAGCAGCACGGGCTCGCCGTTCTCCAGCCGCTCCAGCACGGCCGCGCGGGGCGTGCCGTAGCGGTTGCCGGCGAACTCGGCCCACTCCAGCAGCTCGCCGTTGGCGATCAGCTTGTCCATCTCCTCGTCGGTGACGAAGAAGTAGTGGACTCCGTGCCGCTCGCCGGGGCGCGGCTTGCGGGTGGTGGCCGACACCGAGAGCCAGACCTCCGGGTGTTCCTTGCGCATATGGGCGACGACCGTGCTCTTGCCGACCCCCGAAGGGCCGGAGAGCACGGTCAGCCGCGGACGTTCACTCATGCAGCGATTATTCCAGCAATCCCGGGGTGCCCGGGACGCCCGGTCCGGCCGGAGCCGGACTCAGGAACCGGTGCTGCCGAACTCACGCTCCAGGGACGCGATCTGGTTCGAACCGAGACCGCGCACACGGCGGCTCTCGGAGATGCCCAGACGCTCCATGATCTGCTTGGCGCGGACCTTGCCCACGCCCGGCAGGGACTCGAGCAGGGCGGAGACCTTCATCTTGCCGATGACGTCGTTCTCCTGGCCCTGCTTGATGACCTCGTGAAGGGAGGCGCCGGAGTGCTTGAGTCGATTCTTGACCTCGGCCCGCTCCCGGCGAGCCGCGGCGGCCTTTTCGAGCGCGGCTGCGCGCTGTTCAGGGGTAAGGGGCGGAAGAGCCACGCCTACGTCACCTCGGATGTCGAACTGTCGGATACGGACCGGTGAGGAACCTAGTCGCCCCACACCTGGGGAGCTACGAGCAACACGCTGCCCGTTCTCCCCCACTGCCTTAAACGGCGTGGGAGGTGCCCCCACTGCTCGGAGACTAGCGGGCAAGTCCGCCAGAGTCAGCGAGAACAGCGGAAAAGTACTGGTCAGCCGCCGTCAGGCCGGACATTTCAGACATACTGCCCTCGATTTGAGGATGTATTCACACTCAAGTCGCCCTGGTGCCGTCGGCGGGAACGCCCGGCGGAGTTCTCAGTCGGCGCTGACAGCGGCCCTGATCTCCTCCGCGAAGCGCTCCGTGGCCGAGCGCAGCGCCCCGACGTCGGGACCGTGCCGCAGCACACCCCGGCTGACGTTCGGGACGACGTTGCGCACCGCCGGCCCGAAGACCCTGGGAAGGTCGGCCGCCGTCGCGCCCTGAGCGCCGACACCGGGCGCGAGGAGCGGGCCGTTGATGTCGAGGTCGTAGGAGGACAGGTCGCCCACCGTGGCGCCGACGACCGCCCCGAAGGAGCCCAGCGGCTCCTCGCCCGCGTTCTCGGCGGCGAGGTGGGCCAGCATGGTCGCGCCCACGGTGCGCCCGTCGGCGCGGACCGCGTGCTGGACCTCCGGTCCCTCCGGGTTCGAGGTGAGGGCCAGGACGAACAGTCCGGCGCCGGTCTCCCTGGCCAGCGCGACGGCCGGGCTGAGGGAGCCGTAGCCGAGGTAGGGCGAGACGGTCAGGGCGTCGGAGAACAGCGGGGCGTCCTTGTGCAGGAAGGCCTCGGCGTACCCGGCCATGGTGGAGCCGATGTCGCCGCGCTTGGCGTCCATCACGACCAGGGTGCCGGCCGCGCGGGCCTCCTGGACCGCCTTCTCCAGGACGGCGACGCCGCGCGAGCCGAACCGCTCGAAGAAGGCGCTCTGCGGCTTCATGACGGCGACCCGGTCGGCCACCGCCTCGACGACCGTGCGGCTGAACCGCTCCAGACCGGCCACGTCGTCGTTCAGGCCCCACTCGGCGAGCAGGGAGGCGTGCGGGTCGATGCCGACACAGAGCGGGCCGCGCTCGTCCATCGCGCGGCGCAGCCGGGCACCGAAGGGCTCGAAGGAGGTCATGCGGGCTTCCTCACGTCGGCGCCGACCGCGTCGGCGAGGGTGGCGTACGGGCTGGTGCGCAGGCGCGCGGCGAGGCCCTTGTGGATGGCACGGGACCAGAAGGGGCCCTCGTAGATGAAGGCGCTGTACCCCTGGACCAGCGTGGCACCGGCCAGGATGCGCTGCCAGGCGTCCTCGGCGGTCTCGATGCCGCCGACCCCCACCAGGGTGATCCTGTCGCCCACGCGCGCGTACAGACGGCGCAGGACCTCCAGGGAGCGTGCCTTCAGGGGTGCGCCGGAGAGGCCGCCGGTCTCCTTCACCAGCGAGGGTGCGGATTTCAAACCGAGGCCCTCGCGCGCGATGGTGGTGTTGGTGGCGATGATGCCGTCCAGACCCAGCTCCACGGCGAGGTCGGCGACCGCGTCGATGTCCTCGTCGGCGAGGTCCGGGGCGATCTTCACCAGGAGCGGAACGCGCCGGCCCGCGACCGTACGGTCGGCGGCCTCGCGTACGGCGGTGAGCAGCGGGCGCAGCGCCTCGGTGGCCTGGAGGTTGCGCAGGCCCGGCGTGTTCGGCGAGGAGACGTTCACGACCAGGTAGTCGGCGTACGGCGCGAGGCGCTCGGCCGACTTCACGTAGTCGCCGACGGCCTCCGCCTCCGGGACGACCTTGGTCTTGCCGATGTTGACGCCGACGACGGTCCTGAAGACGGGCTCGCGCGTGGCCAGACGGGCCGCGACGGCGAGCGAGCCGTCGTTGTTGAAGCCCATGCGGTTGATCAGCGCCCGGTCCGCGACGAGCCGGAACAGCCGCTTCTTGGGGTTGCCGGGCTGCGCCTCGCCGGTGACCGTGCCGATCTCGACGTGGTCGAAGCCCAGCATCGACATGCCGTCGATGGCCACGGCGTTCTTGTCGAAGCCGGCGGCGAGCCCGAAGGGGCCGTGCATGCGCAGCCCGAAGGCCTCGGTGCGCAGCTCCTTGTGGCGGGGCGCGAGGGCGGCCGCGACGAAGGTGCGCAGCACGGGGACGCGGGCGGCGAGGCGGATCCAGCGGAAGGCCAGGTAGTGGGCCTGCTCCGGGTCCATCCACTTGAAGACGAGGTTGAAAAAGATCTTGTACATGCTGTCCTCATACAGAGGGGGACACCGTTTCCGGTGTCCCCCTCAGGGCTGCTAGTCGCGGGCCGCGGTCAGGTGTTCCGCGTGTTCCTGGAGCGAACGGACGCCCACGTCACCGTGGTTGAGGGCGTCGATGCCCTGGACGGCCGCCGCGAGCGCCTGGACGGTCGTCAGGCACGGCACGGAGCGGGCCACCGCGGCCGTACGGATGTCGTAGCCGTCGAGGCGGCCGCCGGTGCCGTACGGGGTGTTGACGATGAGGTCGACCTCGCCGTCGTGGATGAGCTGGACGATGGTCCGCTCGCCGTTCGGGCCGGTGCCCTCGGACTGCTTGCGCACGACCGTGGCGTTGATGCCGTTGCGCTTGAGGACCTCGGCCGTGCCGGAGGTGGCGAGCAGCTCGAAGCCGTGCGCGACCAGCTCACGGGCCGGGAAGATCATCGAGCGCTTGTCGCGGTTGGCGACCGAGATGAACGCGCGGCCCTTGGTGGGCAGCGGGCCGTAGGCGCCCGCCTGCGACTTGGCGTACGCCGTGCCGAAGACGGAGTCGATGCCCATGACCTCGCCGGTGGAGCGCATCTCCGGGCCGAGGACGGTGTCGACGCCGCGGCCGTGGATGTCGCGGAAGCGCGACCACGGCATGACGGCCTCCTTGACGGAGATCGGCGCGTCCAGCGGCAGCTCGCCGCCGTCGCCGGTCGCCGGGAGCAGGCCCTCGGCGCGCAGCTCGGCGATGGTCGCGCCCAGCGAGATCCGGGCGGCGGCCTTCGCGAGCGGCACCGCGGTCGCCTTCGAGGTGAAGGGGACCGTACGGGAGGCGCGCGGGTTGGCCTCCAGGACGTACAGGATGTCGCCCGCCATCGCGAACTGGATGTTGATCAGGCCGCGCACCCCGACGCCGCGCGCGATGGCCTCGGTGGAGGCCCGCAGGCGCTTGATGTCGAAGCCGCCGAGGGTGATCGGGGGCAGGGCGCACGCCGAGTCGCCGGAGTGGATGCCGGCCTCCTCGATGTGCTCCATGACGCCGCCGAGGTACAGCTCCTCGCCGTCGTACAGGGCGTCGACGTCGATCTCGATGGCGTCGTCCAGGAAGCGGTCGACGAGGACCGGCCGGGAGGGGCTGATCTCGGTCGACTCGGCGATGTAGGAGGCGAGGCGGGTCTCGTCGTAGACGATCTCCATGCCGCGCCCGCCGAGGACGTAGGAGGGCCGGACGAGGACCGGGTAGCCGATCTCGTCGGCGATGGCCTTGGCACCGGCGAAGGTGGTGGCCGTGCCGTGCTTGGGCGCGGGCAGGCCGGCCTCGGCGAGGACCCGGCCGAAGGCGCCGCGGTCCTCGGCGGCGTGGATCGCCTCGGGCGGGGTGCCCACGATCGGCACGCCGTTGTCCTTCAGGGCCTGTGCGAGACCCAGCGGGGTCTGGCCGCCCAGCTGGACGATGACGCCCGCGATCGGGCCGGCGAGGGACTCCGCGTGGACGATCTCCAGCACGTCTTCGAGCGTCAGCGGCTCGAAGTACAGGCGGTCGGAGGTGTCGTAGTCCGTGGAGACGGTCTCCGGGTTGCAGTTGACCATCACGGTCTCGTACCCGGCGTCGGACAGCGCGAAGGAGGCGTGGACGCAGGAGTAGTCGAACTCGATGCCCTGGCCGATGCGGTTCGGGCCGGAGCCCAGGATGATCACCGCGGGCTTCTCGCGGGGCGCGACCTCGCTCTCCTCGTCGTAGGAGGAGTAGAAGTACGGTGTCTTCGCGGCGAACTCGGCGGCGCAGGTGTCGACCGTCTTGTAGACCGGGCGGATGCCGAGGGCGTGCCGGACCTCGCGGACGACGTCCTCGCGCAGGCCGCGGATCTCACCGATCTGCTGGTCGGAGAAGCCGTGCCGCTTGGCCTCGGCGAGCAGCTCACGGGTCAGCTCGGGCGCCGCGTCCAGCTCGTCCGCGACCTCCTTGATCAGGAAGAGCTGGTCCACGAACCACGGGTCGATCTTCGTGTACTCGAAGATCTCCTCGGGCGTGGCGCCCGCGCGGATGGCCTGCATGACCGTGTTGATCCGGCCGTCGGTGGGGCGCACGGCCTCGCGCAGCAGCGCGTCCTTGTCGCCGGGCTCACCGACGAAGGTGAACTGGCTGCCCTTCTTCTCCAGCGAGCGCAGCGCCTTCTGGAAGGCCTCGGTGAAGTTGCGGCCGATGGCCATGGCCTCGCCGACCGACTTCATGGTGGTCGTGAGGGTCGAGTCGGCCTGCGGGAACTTCTCGAAGGCGAACCGCGGGGCCTTGACGACCACGTAGTCGAGCGTGGGCTCGAAGGAGGCCGGGGTCTCCTGGGTGATGTCGTTCGGGATCTCGTCCAGGGTGTAGCCCACGGCGAGCTTGGCGGCGATCTTGGCGATCGGGAAGCCGGTCGCCTTGGAGGCGAGCGCCGAGGAGCGCGACACACGCGGGTTCATCTCGATGACGATCACCCGGCCGTCCTCGGGGTTCACCGCGAACTGGATGTTGCAGCCGCCGGTGTCGACGCCGACCTCGCGGATGACGGCGATGCCGATGTCGCGCAGGATCTGGTACTCGCGGTCGGTCAGCGTCATCGCGGGCGCGACGGTGATCGAGTCACCGGTGTGCACGCCCATCGGGTCGAAGTTCTCGATGGAGCAGACGACCACGACGTTGTCGTGCTTGTCGCGCATCAGCTCCAGCTCGTACTCCTTCCAGCCGAGGATGGACTCCTCCAGGAGCACCTCGGTGGTCGGCGAGAGGGTGAGGCCCTGACCGGCGATGCGGCGCAGCTCCTCCTCGTCGTGCGCGAAGCCGGAGCCGGCGCCGCCCATGGTGAAGGACGGGCGGACGACGACCGGGTAGCCGCCGAGCTGCTCGACGCCCTTGAGGACGTCGTCCATGGAGTGGCAGATGACCGAACGGGCGGACTCGCCGTGCCCGATCTTCGCGTTGACGGCCTCCACCACGGCCTTGAACAGGTCGCGGTCCTCGCCCTTGTGGATCGCCTCGGGCTTGGCGCCGATCAGCTCGACGCCGTACTTCTCCAGGACACCGTTCTCGTGCAGCGAGATGGCGGTGTTCAGGGCCGTCTGGCCGCCCAGGGTGGGCAGCAGGGCGTCGGGGCGCTCCTTGGCGATGATCTTCTCGACGAACTCGGGGGTGATCGGCTCGACGTAGGTGGCGTCGGCGATCTCCGGGTCGGTCATGATCGTCGCCGGGTTGGAGTTGACGAGGACCACACGCAGGCCCTCGGCCCTGAGCACGCGGCACGCCTGGGTGCCGGAGTAGTCGAACTCGGCGGCCTGGCCGATGACGATCGGGCCGGAGCCGATGACCAGGACGGACTGGATATCGGTGCGCTTAGGCACGCTGGCCCTCCATCAGGGAAACGAAGCGGTCGAAGAGGTAGGCGGCGTCGTGCGGGCCCGCTGCCGCTTCGGGGTGGTACTGGACGGAGAAGGCCGGCTGGTCGAGCAGCTGCAGCCCCTCCACGACGTTGTCGTTCAGGCAGACGTGCGAGACCTCGGCGCGGCCGAACTTCGTGTCGCTGACCTTGTCGAGCGGCGCGTCGACGGCGAAGCCGTGGTTGTGCGCGGTGACCTCGACCTTGCCGGTCGTACGGTCCTGGACCGGCTGGTTGATGCCCCGGTGGCCGTACTTCAGCTTGTAGGTGCCGAAGCCGAGGGCGCGGCCGAGGATCTGGTTGCCGAAGCAGATGCCGAACAGGGGCGTCCTGCGCTCCAGGACGGCGGACATGAGGGCCACCGGGCCGTCGGCCGTGGCCGGATCGCCGGGGCCGTTGGAGAAGAAGACGCCGTCCGGGTCGACGGCGTAGACGTCGTCCACGGAGGCCGTCGCCGGGAGCACGTGCACCTCGATGCCGCGCTCGGCCATGCGATGCGGGGTCATGCCCTTGATGCCGAGGTCGATGGCGGCGACGGTGAAGCGCTTCTCGCCGATCGCGGGGACGACGTACGCCTGCTCGGTCGCGACCTCCTCGTACAGGCTCGCGCCCTTCATGTGCGGCTGGGCCTGCACGCGCTCGAGCAGCTCGGCCTCGGGGGCGATCGCCTCGCCGGAGAAGACGCCGGCGCGCATCGAGCCGCGCTCGCGCAGGTGGCGGGTGAGGGCGCGGGTGTCGATCCCGGAGATGCCGACCACGCCCTGCGCGACCAGCTCGTCGTCCAGGGAGCGCTTGGCCCGCCAGTTGGACGGAACGCGCGCGGGGTCGCGCACGACGTAGCCGGAGACCCAGATGCGGCTCGACTCGTCGTCCTCGTCGTTCCAGCCGGTGTTGCCGATCTGCGGGGCGGTCGCGACGACGATCTGGCGGTCGTACGACGGGTCGGTGAGAGTCTCCTGGTAGCCGGTCATACCGGTGGAGAACACGGCCTCGCCGAAGGTCTCCCCCACGGCCCCGTAGGCACGGCCGCGGAAGGTGCGGCCGTCCTCCAGGACGAGTACGGCGGGAACCTTGGCGGCTCCCCTGGTGGAGGTCGTCATCGTGCGCCTTCCGTGTCGTTGGTCATCTGGTTGAGGGTGTCGACCCACTCGGTGTGCTCGGCCGCGTGGTCGGAGCGGAAGCCGGAGTCGATCAGCTTGTCCCCGAGGGCCCAGGTCACCACCAGCAGGCCGCCCTCGGTGAGGACCTTGCCGGCGATGCCCTTGTCGAGCCGGGCCCCGCGCAGCGCGGCGGTGGGGACGAAGAAGTCGGTCGCCCCGGGGCGTACGACCTCCAGGCCCGCGTCCGTGAGGGTCAGCTCGGCCCGGCTGCGGGTGCCGAGGCCGTGGGCCACGATGCGGTCCAGCCACTGCCCGGCCGTGGTCGAGCCGTGGTAGCGGCCGCTCATCGTCAGTCTGGCCTCGCCTGGCTCCTGCGGCGCGCTGGGCAGCTCGGGCAGGTCGCCCTGGAGCGTGCCGCGCCACTTCCAGCCCTCGCGCATCAGCCAGTAGATGAGCGCGACGAAGAGGGCGAGGCCGATCAGCCAGCCGATGCGGGCGGGCCAGTCGGTGACCTCGGCCGACTTCTGCGCCTCGGCCAGCAGGATTACAGGTGTCACGTGAGCTTCCCGTCGACGAGCGTGGCCTTGCCCCGGAGCCACGTGTGGGTGACACGGCCCGGCAGCTCGCGTCCCTCGTACGGGGTGTTGCGGCTGCGCGAGGCGAAGCCCGCGGGGTCCACCGAGCCACGGTATTCCGTGTCGACGAGGGTGAGGTTGGCGGGCTCACCAGCCGAGACGGGACGGCCGTGGCCGGTGGCCTGTCCGATCTGCGCCGGCTTGACGGACATGCGGTCGGCGACGCCGGCCCAGTCCAGCAACCCGGTGTCGACCATGGTCTCCTGAACCACTGACAACGCGGTCTCCAGACCGACCATGCCCATGGCGGCCGCGGCCCACTCGCAGTCCTTGTCCTCGTGCGGGTGCGGGGCGTGGTCGGTGGCGACGATGTCGATCGTGCCGTCGGCGAGCGCCTCGCGCAGGGCGAGCACGTCCCGCTCGGTGCGCAGCGGCGGGTTGACCTTGTAGACGGGGTTGTACGTGCGCACCAGCTCGTCGGTGAGGAGCAGGTGGTGCGGGGTCACCTCGGCGGTGACCTGGATGCCGCGGGACTTGGCCCAGCGGACGATCTCCACCGAGCCCGCGGTCGAGAGGTGGCAGATGTGGACCCGGGAGCCCACGTGCTCGGCGAGCAGCACGTCCCGGGCGATGATCGACTCCTCGGCGACGGCAGGCCAGCCGCCCAGGCCCAGCTCGGCGGAGACGATGCCCTCGTTCATCTGGGCGCCCTCGGTGAGCCTCGGCTCCTGCGCGTGCTGGGCGACGACACCGCCGAAGGCCTTCACGTACTCCAGCGCCCTGCGCATGATCACGGCGTCGTCGACGCACTTGCCGTCGTCGGAGAAGACGGTGACCCCGGCGGCCGACTCGTGCATCGCGCCCAGCTCGGCGAGCTTGCGGCCCTCCAGGCCGACGGTGACGGCGCCGATGGGCTGGACGTCGCAGTAGCCGTGCTCCTGGCCGAGCCGGTAGACCTGCTCGACCACACCGGCGGTGTCGGCGACCGGGAAGGTGTTGGCCATGGCGAACACGGCGGTGTAGCCGCCGGAGGCGGCCGCGCGCGTGCCGGTCAGCACGGTCTCGGAGTCCTCGCGGCCCGGCTCGCGCAGGTGGGTGTGCAGGTCGACCAGGCCCGGCAGCAGCACCTTGCCGGCGGCCTCGACGACCTCCGCGCCCTCGGTGCTGAGCCCGGCGCCCACCTCGGCGATCGTCTCGCCGTCGATCAGCACGTCCTGCGGCTCGCCGCCCAGCACCTTCGCACCACGGATAAGGATCTTGCTCATGGGTCTTACTTCTCCTCGTTGGTGCGGGTGGGGGTGACGGCGGGCACGTTTTTTGAATCAAACACAGCGCCGCCGAGCAGCAGGTACAGGACGGCCATCCGGATGGAGACGCCGTTCGCGACCTGCTCGACCACGGTGCAGCGCTCGGAGTCGGCGACCTCGGCGGTGATCTCCATGCCGCGGACCATCGGGCCGGGGTGCATCACGATGGCGTGCTCGGGCATCTTCGCCATGCGCTCGCCATCGAGGCCGTAGCGACGCGAGTACTCGCGCTCGGTCGGGAAGAAGGCGGCGTTCATGCGCTCCCGCTGGACCCGGAGCATCATCACCGCGTCGGACTTCGGCAGGGTGCTGTCGAGGTCGTACGACACCTCGCAGGGCCAGGTCTCGACGCCGACCGGCACCAGGGTGGGCGGCGCGACGAGGGTGACCTCGGCGCCGAGGGTGTGCAGCAGGTCGACGTTGGAGCGGGCGACCCGGCTGTGCAGGACGTCGCCGACGATGGTGATCCGCTTGCCGGCCAGGTCCTGGCCGAGGCCGGCGTCCCGGCCGACCAGGCGGCGGCGCATGGTGAAAGCGTCCAGCAGGGCCTGCGTGGGGTGCTGGTGGGTGCCGTCGCCGGCGTTGATGACGGCGGCGTCGATCCAGCCCGAGGTGGCCAGGCGGTAGGGGGCTCCGGAGGCGCCGTGCCGGATGACGACGGCGTCGACGCCCATCGCCTCCAGGGTCTGCGCGGTGTCCTTCAGGGACTCGCCCTTGGACACGCTGGAGCCCTTGGCGGAGAAGTTGATGACGTCCGCGGACAGCCGCTTCTCGGCGGCCTCGAAGGAGATCCGGGTCCGGGTGGAGTCCTCGAAGAAGAGGTTGACGATGGTGCGGCCGCGCAGGGTCGGCAGCTTCTTGATCGGCCGGTCGGCGACCCGGGCCATCTCCTCGGCGGTGTCGAGGATCAGGACGGCGTCGTCGCGGGTGAGGTCGGCGGCCGAGATGAGATGACGCTGCATCTGTCAGGCTCCGTAAGGCAGTTAATCGGGAGAATTAGGGCAAACCGGTTCGCGTGTCAGCACGCCGAAGCGGCCGCGCGCGCCTGACTTGCTACTGGTCGGCCGGCTTCACACCGAGCAGCACGGTGTCGCGACCGTCCTCCTCGGCGAGCTGGACCTTGACCGTCTCCCGCAGCGACGTGGGGAGGTTCTTGCCGACATAGTCGGCGCGGATGGGCAGTTCGCGGTGGCCGCGGTCGACCAGGACCGCGAGCTGGACCGCGCGCGGGCGCCCGATGTCGTTCAGGGCGTCGAGGGCGGCACGGATGGTGCGCCCGGAGAAGAGCACGTCGTCGACGAGGACGACCAGACGGCCGTCGATGCCGTCACCGGGGATCTCGGTGCGGGCCAGCGCACGCGGCGGGTGCATGCGCAGGTCGTCGCGGTACATGGTGATGTCGAGCGAGCCGACGGGGACCTTGCGGTCGGTGATCTGCTCCAGCTTGGCGGCGAGCCGCTGGGCGAGGAAGACACCCCGGGTCGGAATACCGAGGAGCACCACGTCGTCGGCGCCCTTGGCGCGCTCGACGATCTCGTGGGCGATACGGGTCAGCACCCGTGCGATGTCGGAGCCTTCGAGTACAGGCCGCGCATCGGATGCATGCGGGTTCGCGTGCGAGTCCATAAGAAACGGACCTCCTTCTCCGCCTCACGGGACGGACCTTAAAGGACGTCGGATTTGCGCCATCCACGGTAGCAGGTCCCGAGCGGGCGTCGATCACCCACCTGGAGCAATCGGCCGCCACTACCACGGAAGAGTCGGTGTGGACCATTCGGCTTGACGCATGAGAGTCACGCTGCGTAACCTCACAGTGAGTTACCAGCCGCGCGGCGGGAAACCCAGCCGACCGCGTCGACACAGTGTCCGGGGAGCTATATGTCCAGCGAATACGCCAAACAGCTCGGGGCCAAGCTCCGGGCCATCCGCACCCAGCAGGGCCTTTCCCTCCACGGTGTCGAGGAGAAGTCCCAGGGGCGCTGGAAGGCCGTGGTGGTCGGTTCATATGAGCGCGGTGACCGCGCCGTTACCGTGCAGCGTCTCGCCGAGTTGGCCGATTTCTATGGCGTCCCCGTGCAGGAGCTCCTGCCGGGCACCACGCCGGGCGGCGCCGCCGAGCCGCCGCCGAAGCTGGTCCTCGACCTGGAGCGGCTTGCCACGGTGCCGGCCGAGAAGGCGGGCCCCCTGCAGCGCTACGCGGCGACCATCCAGTCCCAGCGCGGCGACTACAACGGCAAGGTGCTCTCTATCCGCCAGGACGACCTGCGCACCCTCGCCGTCATCTACGACCAGTCCCCCTCGGTCCTGACCGAGCAGCTGATCAGCTGGGGTGTCCTGGACGCGGACGCGCGCCGCGCGGTGGCCACCCACGAAGAGGCCTGAGCGCCTGCGACAGCTGAGCAGAAACGTGCCGCCGGGGTGGCCTGAACCGTACGGTTCGGGGCACCCCGGCGGTGTTTTCGTGGATGTACGCCGAAGGGCCCGCAGCATGCGTTCGCTGCGGGCCCTTCGGCGTTTGTCGTACCGCTTACGCCTCGTCCCGGCGCAGTGACGGCTTCAGCTCCTTGAGCCGGCCGAGCAGGCCGTTCACGAACGAGGGCGACTCGTCCGTGGAGAACTCCTTGGCGATCTGCACCATCTCGTCCAGGACGACGGCGTCCGGGGTCTCGTCCACCCAGATCAGCTCGTAGGCACCCAGGCGCAGGATGTTCCGGTCGACGACCGGCATCCGGTCGAGCGTCCAGCCCACCGCGTACTGGGAGATCAGGTCGTCGATGCGGCGTGCGTGCTCCGCGTAGCCCTCGACCAGCTGCATCGTGTACTCGCTCACCGGCGGCTGCCGGGTGTCGGACCGGGACAGCCGGATCCAGTCCGCGAGGACCGTCAGGACGTCGGCGCCGCGCTGGTCGCCCTCGAAGAGGATCTGGAAGGCGCGCTTGCGGGCCGTGTTGCGGGCAGCCACGGTTAGCTGTTCACCCGGCCGAGGTAGTCGCTCGTACGGGTGTCGACCTTGATCTTCTCACCGGTGGTGATGAAGAGCGGGACCTGGATCTGGTGGCCGGTCTCCAGGGTGGCGGGCTTGGTGCCACCGGTGGAGCGGTCGCCCTGGACGCCCGGCTCGGTCTCCTGGATGACGAGCTCCACGGCGGCCGGAAGCTCGACGAAGAGCACCTCGCCCTCGTGCTGCGCGACGGTGGCGGTGAAGCCCTCGATGAGGAAGTTGGCGGCGTCGCCGACGGCCTTGCGGTCGACCATCAGCTGGTCGTAGGTCTCCATGTCCATGAAGACGAAGTAGTCGCCGTCCATGTACGAGAACTGCATGTCGCGCTTGTCGACAGTGGCCGTCTCGACCTTGACGCCGGCGTTGAAGGTCTTGTCGACGACCTTGCCGGAGAGCACGTTCTTGAGCTTGGTGCGCACGAAGGCCGGGCCCTTGCCGGGCTTGACGTGCTGGAACTCGACGACGGACCAGAGCTGGCCGCCTTCGAGCTTGAGCACCATGCCGTTCTTGAGGTCGTTCGTGGAAGCCACGGTTGCGGAATCTCCTGGACTGACGTACGACCCCGGGGCACGCGCACAGCGCGAGGCTAGAGCGCGAGCAGCTCCTTGGTCGTGATGGTGAGTAGCTCGGGTCCGCCGTCCGCCTCAGGGCGTACGACGAGCGTGTCATCGATCCGGACGCCGCCCCGGCCCGGGAGGTGGACCCCCGGTTCGACGGTGACCGGCACGCAAGCGTCCAGTTTACCCATGGCCGCAGGGGCCAGCTGCGGGTCCTCGTCGATTTCGAGTCCGACGCCGTGTCCCGTCAGCGGTGGTAGAGCCTCAGCATAGCCCGCGGAGCCCAGCACCTGGCGTGCCGCACGGTCGACGTCACGGTAGGCGGCGCCCGGTGCCAGGGACTCGCGTCCGGCCCGCTGGGCTGCGAAAACCAGGTCGTACAGCTCGATCTGCCAGTCGGCGGGCGAGGTGCCGATGACGAAGGTACGGCCGATCTCGCAGCGGTAGCCGCGGTAGGTGGCGCCCAGACAGACGGAGAGGAAGTCGCCCTCCTCCACGCGGCGGTCGGTGGGCCGGTGGCCGCGGCGGCCGGAGTTCGGGCCGGTGGCCACCGAGGTGGCGAACGCGGGCCCGTCGGCGCCGTGGTCGACCAGGCGCCGCTCCAGCTCCAGCGCCAGGTGCCGTTCCGTGCGGCCGACCAGGATGGACTCCAGCAGCTCGCCGAGGGCCTGGTCGGCGATCTCGGCGCCGATGCGGAGGCAGGAGATCTCCTCCTCGTCCTTGACGACCCTGAGCTGCTCGACGGCTCCGCCGAGGTCGGCGAGGCGCAGCTCGGCGGCGACGGAGGACAGGGCCCGGTGGCGGGCGACGGTGAGGTGGTGTTCCTCCACCGCGAGGGATTCGGCCCCCTGTGCTGCGGCCAGGCCGGCTGCCGTGACCGCGCAGTCGCCGCCCGGCGAGGGCAGGACATGCACGGTCAGGGCCTCGTCGGGACGGCCCTCGGTCGGCCGGTCGTCCAGCGGGCCGGCGCAGACCAGCAGGTCCTCGCCCTTGCCCAGCAGCAGCACGGAGCCCTGCGGCGCTGCACCGGCGAGATAGCGCACGTTGGCAGGGCGCGAGATGAGCGCTGCTGCGGTGCCGGCCGCGTTGCAGCGGTCCCTGAGCTGGGCTCTGCGGGTCGCGTACACCTCTGACATGAGATGAGCGTATGAGTTTTGGCCGGGTTGTGCTGGTTTGTGGGGGCCGAGTGGGGTTTGCCGGGGGTGGCTCGGTCGTGTGCCAGGTGCGGGTGGGTGGGGGTTGCTCGCGCCCACGCGGCGGAGCCGCATATCGATACAGCCCCGCGCCCCTTGAGTGGGACCAGTCGCCCCTGTTCACCAGCTAGGCGGGCTTGCGATGGCTCGGGCCAGGACGTCGTCCAGGACCCGGGCCGTCCCCGGAACGTCCAGCTGGGAGTTGTCGATGATCGGCAGGCCCGAGCCGTACCAGCCGGCCATGCGGCCGTGGATGCGGGCCACCTCCTCGTCGGTGAGGCGGCGGTTGCCGGTGCGTTCGGCGTTGCGTTCCAGGACGATGTCGAGGCCCGGGAGGAGGACGACCGGGAGCAGGCCGGGGCCGACATGCCGTTTCCAGCCACCGAGGCCCACGACGGGGCGGTCCGGGAAGACGGCGTCGTCGAGGATGCAGGAGATGCCGTTGGCCAGGAAGTTCCGGGCGGCGAAGCCGCAGGTGCGGCGGGCCAGGCGGTACTGGGCCTCGGAATTGTCGTTCCACCCGGACTGCGGGTTCGCGTAGCCCGCGCGGACCCATTCGCGTACGTCGTCCAGGCTGATGTGGGCGGTGGGCACCCGGCGGTGGTCCGCCCAGTACTTGGCCACGCTCGTCTTGCCCGCGCCCGCGGGGCCGATCAGCAGGACCGCGAGGGTGGTGGCCGTCGGGTCCGGGACGGCGACCGCGGCCAGAGGCGCGGTGGGCACACCGACCGGGCCGCCGGGCGGCAGCGGTACGTGACCGGTCGTGTCGGGCGGCAGGACGGGGGCGTGCTGCGGAGGCGCGGGCGGCATGGGGGCGGACGGGGGTACGGATCCCGGTCCGGCTCCGGGGTAGCCGGGTGGCGGAGGGGGCACGGGTGCGGGACCCTGTGGGACTCCCGGGTGGTGTGCGGCCGACGCCCAGCCGGCGTGCGGTCCCTGCCCCGGCTGGTGGGGCGGCAGCGGAGACCCCACTGCGTGCTGCATCCGTTGCCACTCCGTCTCGTACACACATTTGGCGCTGGCAGGCGGGTACGGAGCCCGCTCCCTACCGAACGGTACCGCCCCCGGCCGTCGTTTGGTGAAACGACCGGGGGCGGTCCGAAGTGCCCGGCTCGGAAAGGGAATCGGGCGGAAGGGAACAGCAGAGGACGTACTGGACCGCTTCCTACTGGCCCACTTCTCCGTAGGCGGCGAGGAGGACGGCCGGGTCCGGGCCCTCCATGACGGTGGGCTTCGCCAACCCGTCCAGGACGATGAAGCGCAGCAGGTCACCGCGGGACTTCTTGTCGACCTTCATCGCCTCCAGCAGCTTGGGCCACTGGTCGTAGCGGTAGTGCAGCGGCAGGCCGACCGACTCGAGGACGGTGCGGTGGCGGTCCGCCGTCGCGTCGTCCAACCGGCCCGCCAGACGGCCCAGTTCGGCGGCGAAGTGCATGCCGACCGCGACCGCCGCGCCGTGCCGCCACTTGTACCGCTCGTTCTTCTCGATCGCGTGGCCGAGCGTATGGCCGTAGTTCAGGATCTCCCGGAGCCCGGACTCCTTCAGGTCCGAGGAGACGACGTCCGCCTTGACCCGGATCGAGCGCTCGATCAGCTCGGCCGTGTGCGGGCCGACCGGCGTGCGGGCGGCCTCGGGGTCGGCCTCGATGAGGTCGAGGATCACCGGGTCGGCAATGAAGCCGGCCTTGATGATCTCCGCGAGCCCGGAAACGTAGTCGTTGACCGGCAGGGAGTCCAGCGCGGCCAGATCGCACAGGACACCGGCCGGCGGGTGGAACGCGCCGACCAGGTTCTTGCCCTCGGCGGTGTTGATGCCGGTCTTGCCGCCGACCGCCGCGTCCACCATGGCCAGCACGGTGGTCGGGACGGCGATCCAGCGCACCCCGCGCAGCCAGGTCGCGGCCACGAACCCGGCGAGGTCCGTGGTGGCACCGCCGCCCACGCCGACGATGACGTCGGTGCGGGTGAAGCCGGACTGGCCCAGCGCCTTCCAGCAGTAGGCGGCGACCTCGGCGGTCTTGGCCTCCTCCGCATTGGGCACCTGGATGGCGACGGCCTCGTAGCCCTGCCCGGCCAGGTCGCCGCGCAGTGCGTCGCCGGTCTCGGCGAGCGCCTCGGGGTGGATCACCGCGACACGCTTGGCCTTGGGGCCGATCAACCCGGCCAGCTCGCCCAGGAGTTGCCGGCCGACCAGCACCTCGTACGGGTCGGTGCCCGCGGTGCCGGCGACCTGGATCCGGGTGACTGCCTCGCTCATGCTTCTTTCAACTCCAGTGCGTCCAGCGCTGCTTGGGTGACCTCTTCGGGGGTGCGGCCGTCGGTCGGCACGACGGCGGTGGCGACCTCCTCGTACAGGTGACGGCGGGCCTCCATCAGCTCGCGCCACTGCTTGCGCGGGTTGACCGCGAGCAGCGGGCGGGCCACGTTCAGGCCGGTGCGCTTGACCGCCTCCTCCACGTCCATGGAGAGGTAGACCACCCGGTGCCCGGCGAGCAGCGCTCGGGTGTCCGCGTCGAGGATCGCCCCGCCGCCGAGCGCGAGGACGCCCTGGTGCTCGGCGAGCGCGGTGTGCACCGTGCGCTTCTCGATCGCGCGGAAGGCCGGCTCGCCGTCGTCCACGAAGATCTCGGCGATGGTCCGGCCCTCGGCGGCGACGATGTCGTCGTCGGTGTCGCGGTAGACGACCCCGAGCCGCTCGGCCAGCAGCTGCCCGACGGTGGACTTGCCCACGCCCATCGGGCCGACCAGTACGACCGCAGGCACGGCGGTCACCGGATGGCGAGGTTGTCGAGGTACGACTGCACGTTCCGCCGCGTCTCGGGGACGGAGTCGCCGCCGAACTTCTCCGCGACGGCGTCGGCCAGGACGAGCGCCACCATGGCCTCGGCGACGATGCCGGCGGCCGGGACCGCGCACACGTCGGAGCGCTGGTGGTGGGCCTGGGCGGCCTCACCGGTGGAGACGTCGACGGTCTGCAGGGCCCGGGGCACGGTCGCGATCGGCTTCATGGCGGCGCGCACGCGCAGCAGCTCACCGGTGCTCAGGCCGCCCTCGGTGCCGCCGGAGCGCCCGCTGGACCGCTTGATGCCCTCGGGGGTGCTGAGGATCTCGTCGTGCGCCTTGGAGCCGGGCACCCGGGCCAGCTCGAAGCCGTCGCCGACCTCGACGCCCTTGATCGCCTGGATGCCCATGAGGGCGGCGGCGAGCCGGGCGTCCAGCCGGCGGTCCCAGTGCACGTGCGAACCCAGGCCGACCGGGACGCCGTAGGCGAGCACCTCGACCACGCCGCCGAGCGTGTCGCCGTCCTTGTGGGCCTGGTCGATCTCCGCGACCATCGCCTTCGACGCGTCGGCGTCCAGGCAGCGCACCGGGTCGGCGTCCAGCTTCTCGACGTCGGCCGGGGTCGGGTAGACGCCGTACGGGGCCTTGGCGGCAGCCAGCTCGACGACGTGCGAGACGATCTCGATGCCGGCCGTCTCCTTCAGGTAGGAGCGGGCGACGGCACCGAGCGCCACGCGCGCGGCGGTCTCGCGGGCGGAGGCGCGCTCCAGGATCGGACGGGCCTCGTCGAAGCCGTACTTCTGCATGCCGGCGAGGTCGGCGTGGCCGGGCCGGGGGCGGGTCAGCGGCGCGTTGCGGGCGAGGCCGTCGAGGATCTCGGGGTCGACCGGGTCGGCCGCCATGACCTGCTCCCACTTGGGCCACTCGGTGTTGCCCACCATGACCGCGATCGGGGAGCCGAGGGTGAGGCCGTGCCGGACGCCACCGAGGAAGGTGACCTCGTCACGCTCGAACTTCATCCGCGCACCGCGGCCATAGCCGAGCCGCCGCCGCGCCAGGTGGTCGGCCACCATCTCCGTGGTGATCGGCACGCCGGCGGGAAGCCCCTCCAGCGTCGCGACAAGTGCGGGACCGTGGGACTCCCCCGCGGTCAGCCAACGCAGCCTGCTCAACGGTGCTCCTCAGTGTTCGCGCCCGGTACTGCCCTGCGTACGCACGTCCTCGCGTACGGCGACGGCGCCACCGGGTGCGCGACCCCGGTCCGCCACCTCCGATCCTCCCACGTCCGGGGGCGGTATCCGGCCGCTGGTCCAGCAGGCGGGACGCGGCGCCGGAACGGAGGCGGCCGATCAGCGTGCGGCCAGCGCCTTCTCCCCCGCGTGCCGCATGGCCTCCAGGGGGGCCGGGGAGCGGCCGGTCATCTGCTCGACCTGGAGAACGGCCTGGTGGACCAGCAGGTCGAGGCCGCTGACGACGGCGCCGCCGAACATGGACCAGCGGGCCGCGAGGTCGGTGGGCCAGGGGTCGTAGAGCACGTCGAAGAGGGTGGCGGGGCGCTCCGGTACGGCGCTGGCGAGGGCGTCGGTGGTGCCGGCCGGGGTGGTGGCGATCACCAGGGGCGCCTTCAGGGCCTCCCGTGCGTCCGCCCAGTCCGCCGTACGGACGTCCACGTCGAGCCGTTCGCCCCACTGACGCATCTCGGCGGCGCGGGCCTCGCTGCGGACGTAGGCGACGACCTCGCCGGTGCAGATCCGGGCGAGCGCGGCCAGCGCCGAGGAAGCGGTGGCGCCGGCGCCGAGGATCGCCGCGGAGTCGACCTCTTCGATGCCGTGCTCGCGCAGGGCGGCCACCATGCCCGGGATGTCCGTGTTGTCGCCGATGCGGCGGCCGTCCTCGGTGAAGACCACGGTGTTGACGGCGTCGACCGACGCGGCCGTCTCGCTGATCTCGTCCAGCAGCGGGATGACCGCCCGCTTCAGCGGCATGGTCAGTGACAGCCCCGCCCACTCCGGCCCGAGCTTCTCGATGAAGTCGGGCAGCGTGGCCTCGTCGATCTCGAAGCGGCCGTACGACCAGTCGGTGAGCCCGAGTGCCTCGTAGGCCGCCCGGTGCAGCACCGGGGAGAGGGAGTGGGCGATCGGCGATCCGAGCACGGCAGCCCGGCGGGCGTCAGTTGCCCGAGGAGGCATTGAATTTTTCCTTGAGCTGCTGGAATTCTGCGTAGGTCTTGGCGAATTCGGTGTTTGTCGTGCCGTCGGTCGCCACGAAATAGAGCCACCCGTCGTCCGTCGGATTCAGCGCCGCCTTCATCGCGTCCTCACCGGGGTTGCCGATCGGACCGGGCGTGAGGCCCTTATGGGTGTAGGTGTTGTACGGGCTCCGGTTGCTGTTGATCTCCTTCTCGGAGATGTGGATGTTGCTCGTGCCCTTGAGGTAGTTGTACGTCGAGTCGAACTGGAGCAGCTGGTTGGTCTCGGTGTTCGTGGGCTTCAGACGGTTGTAGATCACTTCCGCCATCTTGCGGAAGTCGTCGTGCGTCTTGCCCTCGGCCTGGACCAGGCTCATGACCGTGACGAGCTGGAACGCGTTGTTCAGGCCCAGCTCCTTCGCCTTCGACGGCAGGTCGTAGGCGGCGTACCTCTCCTTGGCCTGGGTGACCATCTGCTTCAGGATCGCGTCGGGCTTCATGCCCTTCGCGGCCGCATAGGTACCCGGGAACAGGAAGCCCTCCAGCGGGTCCTGGATCTCGCTGCTGCTCTGCGCCCAGCTCGGCAGACCGAACTTCTTGTACCCCTGCTTGGCGATCTTCCGGGTGGTGCCGGTGGACAGCTGGAGCTTCTTGTCGATCGACGCGTAGACACCCGCGTTGCGCTCGCCGGGCGTGACGATCACATTGTTCTGGCTCTTCGGGTCGAGCATCAGCTGCACGGCGCTGGCGGCGGACATGTGCTTCTCCAGCGTGTAGACGCCTTCCTGGAGCCCCTTGCCCTTGGGGTTCGCCTGCAGCGCGGAGACGAAGGCGTCCGCGCTCTCGACGACGCCCGCCTCCCTCAGCTTCGCACCGATCTCCCAGCCGCCGGCGCCCTTCGGGATGGTGACCGTGACCTGTTCGCCGTTGCCGCTGCCCGCGTAGTCCGGGGCTGGGCCGAAACGATTTTGGTAGTACTTGTAACCGAAGTAGCCGACCGTGCCGAGGCCGCCGCCGAAGACCAGGACGACCACCATGCAGGCGCAGCCGGTGCGCCGCTTCTTGCTCTTGACGGGTTTCTTGCCGCGCCGTTCGCCACGGCCGGACCGGCTGTCCGCCTCGTCGTCGACGTCGTCGTCATCGCCGCCTCCGGCGAAGAACGCTTGCTCGCCCTGGTCCTCGCCCGGGTCCCAGCCGGTCTCGGGGTCCGGTTCCGGTTTCGCATCGGGACGCCTGCGGCTGGGCGGCACCGGCGGCGGGTAGGCGTCCTCGGTGCCGTAGAAGTCGGGGGCCTGCCCGCCGTAGGCCGCGGACTGCTGGCCGTACGGGTCGCCGGGGTCGGGCGTGTAGGGCACCTGGCCGTGCGTGCCGGACGCGCCCCAGCTGCCCTGCTGCTGGTACTGCTGCGGGGTCTGCACCGCGTACTGCTGGTCCTGACCGGCGTACTGCTGGCCGTACTGCTGCTGGCCCTGCTGGTTGTAGTACTGGTACTGCTGCTGGTCGTACCCGGACTGGGACTGCTGACCCTGGTTCCAGTCGCTGTGCTGCGGCTGCGGGTGCTGCTGCTGTGGCTGGCCGCCGTAGGGGGACTGCCGGCCCACGTGGGCCTGCTGTCCTCCCCATCCGCCGTCCCCGTACAACGGGTCCTCCGGATGCCACGGTTCGGAGCCAGGGCCCCGGCCATACTCAGTCATCGATCCCCTAGAGCCGCGAGGCCGACGGTCGCATGGCCGGTGGACCGGCTTCCGTTCCGCCTCTTGCTGTGCGGCGGCTGTTCGAACACCGCCGCATCGCGCGGAACGTTACCGTATCGCGATCAGATGACCACTTCGACGCCCTCGCCGGGTGCTTTACCTGACACCCGTTCGGATTCCAGAGCCTGCTGCAGGATGATGACGGCTGCTGCCTGGTCGATAACGGCCCGGCCCTTCTTGGATTTCACCCCCGAGGCACGCAGTCCCTGACTGGCCGTCACGGTCGTCATCCGCTCGTCCACCAGCCGGACCGGAACGGGCTGGATGCCCTTGGCGAGTTCCTGGGCGAAGGCCCGTACCTTCTGTGCGGCCGGGCCCTCGCCCCCCTTGAGGGAGCGAGGGAGTCCGACGACGACCTCGATCGGTTCGTACTCCTCCACCAGTTGACGCAACCGGCGGTGGGCGGCGGGGATGTCCCGCCCGGGGACGGTCTCGACCGGTGTGGCGAGGATCCCATCGGGGTCGCACGAGGCGACCCCGATCCGGGCGTCCCCGACGTCGATCGAGAGTCGGCGTCCTCTGCGCATTTCCGACCGTTTCCTTACTTCACTGTCACTTGGCGGTCTCGGTGACGAGCCGTTCGACGGCCTCCACGGCCTCGCCGACGGCGGCCGGGTTCTGGCCGCCGCCCTGGGCGACGTCCGGCTTGCCGCCGCCACCGCCGCCGAGCGTCTTGGCGGCGGTACGGACCAGGTCACCGGCCTTGAGGCCGCGCTCGCGGGCGGCCTCGTTGGTGGCGATGACGGTCAGCGGCTTGCCGTTGTTGACCGTGAACAGGGCGACCACGGCGGCCCGGCCGCCCTGGATGCGGCCGCGCACGTCGAGGACCAGCTTGCGCAGGTCGTCCGGGGTCGTACCGTCCGGCACCTGGCCGGTGACGACGGCCACACCGCGCACGTCCTTGGCGGACTCGGCGAGACCCGCGGCAGCCTGCAGCACCTTCTCGGCGCGGAACTTCTCGATCTCCTTCTCGGCGTCCTTCAGCTTGCCGAGCATCGCGGAGACCTTCTCCGGCAGTTCCTCCGAGCGGCCCTTGAGCAGCTCGGTCAGCTGGTTGACGACCGTGTGCTCACGGGCCAGGAAGTTGTAGGCGTCGACGCCGACGAGGGCTTCGATACGACGGACACCCGAGCCGATCGACGACTCGCCGAGCAGCTTCACCAGGCCCAGCTGGGCGGTGTTGTGCACGTGCGTGCCGCCGCACAGCTCCTTGGAGAAGTCGCCGATGGTCACGACGCGGACGCGCTCGCCGTACTTCTCGCCGAACTCGGCGATGGCGCCCTGCTTCCTGGCCTCGTCGATGCCCATGACCTCGGCGTGCACGTCGAGGTCGCGGGCGAGCACCTCGTTGATCTTCTGCTCGACGTCGGTCATCACGGCCGTCGGAACGGCGGACGGGGAGCCGAAGTCGAAGCGGAAGCGGCCGGGCTGGTTCTCGGAACCGGCCTGGGCGGCCGTCGGGCCGAGGGCGTCGCGCAGGGCCTGGTGGGTCAGGTGGGTGGCCGAGTGGGCGCGGGCGATGGCCTTGCGGCGAAGGGTGTTGATCGAGGCGTGGGCCTTGGCGCCGACGGTGACCTCGCCGACCTGGACGACACCCTTGTGGACGTACACGCCCGGGACCGGCTTCTGGCAGTCGCGGATCTCGATCACGGCACCGGAGTCGACCTTGATCCGGCCGGTGTCGCCGATCTGGCCGCCGCCCTCGGCGTAGAACGGGGTGCGGTCGAGGACGACCTCGACCTCGTCGCCCTCGGTGGCGGCCGGGGAGGAGACACCGTCGACCAGGAGGCCGACGATCGTCGACTCGCCCTCGGTGTCGCTGTAGCCGATGAAGTCGGTCTCGCCGGCGGAGTCGGCGATCTCGCGGTAGGCGCCCATGTCGGCGTGGCCGGTCTTCTTGGCCTGGGCGTCGGCCTTGGCGCGCTCCCGCTGCTCCTTCATCAGGCGGCGGAAGCCGTCCTCGTCCACGGACAGCCCCTGCTCGGCGGCCATCTCGAGGGTGAGGTCGATCGGGAAGCCCCAGGTGTCGTGGAGCAGGAACGCCTTGTCGCCGGGCAGGATCGTGGAGCCGGCCTGCTTGGTCTCGGTGACGGCGGTGTCGAGGATGTTGGTGCCGGCCTTCAGCGTCTTCAGGAAGGCGTTCTCCTCGGCGAGGGCGACCTTCTCGATGCGCTCGCGGTCGGTGACCAGCTCCGGGTACTGCTGGCCCATCATGCCGATGACGACCTCGATCAGGTCCTTGACGACCGGACCGGTGGCGCCCAGCAGACGCATGTTGCGGATGGCGCGGCGCATGATGCGGCGCAGGACGTAGCCGCGGCCCTCGTTGCCGGGGGTGACGCCGTCGCCGATGAGCATCGTGGCCGTGCGCATGTGGTCGGTGACCACGCGCAGGGACACGTCCGAGCCGTGGGCGTCGCCGTAGCGCACCCCGGTCAGCTCGGTGGCCTTGTCGATGACGGCCATGGAGGTGTCGATCTCGTACATGTTCTGCACGCCCTGCAGAATCATGGCGAGGCGCTCCAGGCCGAGGCCCGTGTCGATGTTCTTGCTCGGCAGGTCCCCGAGGATCTCGAAGTTGTCCTTGCCGATGCCCTCGCCCCGCTCGTACTGCATGAAGACGAGGTTCCAGATCTCCACGTACCGCTCGTCGTTGACGGCGGGGCCGCCCTCGACGCCGAACTCGGGGCCGCGGTCGTAGTTGATCTCCGAGCAGGGTCCGCAGGGGCCGGGGACACCCATGGACCAGAAGTTGTCCTTCATGCCCAGGCGCTGGATGCGCTCCTTGGGCACGCCGACGACCTCGTGCCAGATCTGCTCGGCCTCGTCGTCGTCCTGGTAGACGGTGATCCACAGGCGCTCGGGGTCGAGGCCGTAACCGCCCTTGTCCTGGGCGCTGGTGAGCAGCTCCCAGGCGAGCTTGATGGCGCCTTCCTTGAAGTAGTCGCCGAAGGAGAAGTTGCCGCACATCTGGAAGAACGTGCCGTGGCGCGTGGTCTTGCCGACCTCTTCGATGTCGGGCGTGCGCACGCACTTCTGCACGCTGGTGGCGCGCGGGAACGGCGGCTTGACCTCACCCAGGAAGTAGGGCTTGAAGGGCACCATGCCGGCGGGGACGAGGAGCAGAGTCGGGTCGTCCGCGATGAGCGACGCCGAAGGGACGACGGTGTGCCCGCGCTCCTCGAAGAAGCTCAGCCAGCGGCGGCGAATCTCGGCCGACTCCATCAGTGGTCCTCATTCCGGTTGTACGAGTACATCGGGGCTTCGATGTACTTCGGGTTGCTGCGGTTGTCGCTGTTCTCGATGGCGGTGTACCGCCGAGGTGCGGGGAGTTCGGGGTTCTCCTGGATACCCAGCGCCTCCCCCAGCTCGGCCTCCCGCTGCGCCATGTTGTCGCGGACGTCGAGCGCGAAGCCGACCGCGCGGTCCTTCAGGCGCTGACCGGTCTCCAGGGCCTTGTTGGCCGCGGTCGCGGCGAGGCTCTCGGGGGTCAGCTGCTTCAGCTTGCGGTTGACCTTGGTGGTGGCCCACACACCGGCGGCGACACCCGTGGTGAACCAGAACGTACGGCGGAACATCGCTCGGTCAGTCCTTCTTTCCCCGGTTGCTCCGCTTGCGTGCCGCCGGGACCGTACGGCCCACGATCACGGTACGCCTGGGCTCCTTGGCGGGCACGTTCTCCTTGCGGCCGCCGATTGCCCGGCGCACGCCGTAGCCGAAGGCCGCGACCTTGACCAGCGGGCCGCCGAAGGTGGAGGCGACGGTGGTCGAGAGCGCGGAGGCGTTCGACGTGACCTCCTGGACGTCGGAGGCGATCGCGTCGACCCGGTCGATCTGGGTCTGCGCGGAGCGCACCGCGGCGGAGGCGTCGGCGAGCAGCGGGACGGCCTGGTCGGTCACGTCCGCCACGAGCTTGGTGGTCGCCTTGAGCGTCTGGGCCAGCCTCGCCAGTGCGACGGCGAGGAAGGAGACCAGGATCGCCCAGAAGACGGCCACGAGAATCCCGGCCACCTCTCCACCGGACACTGTGCGCACCCGCTCCCTGAAACGTGCCTGATGAACATCGAAAAAGTCGTGCACCGAGCCTATCGCGCCACAGGTGGGGCTCCGTACCGGATTACGGTCGGCGGATGGCGGAGTTGCGGGAAGCGATTGTACGGAATGAACACGGTTCAGTACGCTCCGTGTCCCATGCGAGGTCCTCAGCGCCCCGGCCCCTGCACGGACGGCGATCTGCCCCTTGAACTCACCGCTTTCGTCGGGCGCTCGGCCGAACTCGCCGAGCTGGCCGAGGCGATGGAGGCGGCCCGGCTGGTGACGGTGACCGGGGTCGGTGGCGTGGGCAAGTCCCGGCTGGCCGCACGGGCGGCGGCCCGGTCGGCGCCGCGAGCGGAGCCGCGAGCCTGGGCGAGGGTCGAACTGGCGCCGGTTCGGGATCCGCAGTTCGTGGAGTACGCGGTCGTAGAGGCGCTGGGGCTGGCCGACCACACCACCCGGTCGCCCCGGGAGACCCTGCTCGGCCGTCTCGCCGGCCGCCGGTTCCTGCTGGTGCTGGACGGGTTCGAGCATCTGGTGGCGGCCTGCGCCGACCTGGCGTCCGAGCTGCTGCGCAAGCTGCCGGAGCTGCGGGTGCTGGCCGTGGGACGGCGTCCGCTGGGGCTGACCGGCGAGCGGCTGTTCCCGCTGGCCCCGCTGGCCGAGGACGAGGCGGTCGAGCTGTTCACGGACCGGGCCCGGCAGCACGGGCCGGTGTCGGGCGACTGCCCGGTGGTGCGGGAGCTGTGCCGCCGGCTGGAGGGGATCCCGCTGGCTCTGGAACTGGCCGCGGGGCGGCTGCGGGCGCTGTCCCCGGCGCAGCTCCTGGAGCGGCTGGACGACCGGTTCCGGCTGCTGACCGGCGGCGGCCGGGACGCTCTCCCCCGCCATCAGACGCTGCGCACGGCGATCGGCTGGAGCCATGAGCTGTGCACCCCGGCCGAGCGGCTGCTGTGGGCGCGGCTCTCGGTGTTCGCGCAGTCCTTCGACCTGGAGGCGGCCGAGTACGTGTGCAGCGGGGACGGGCTGGACGCCGAGAACGTCCTGGACCTGCTGGCGGAGCTGCTCGCGCAGTCGGTCCTCTCCCGCGAGGAGACCCCGACGGGCCCCCGCTACCGGATGCTGGACACGGTCCGGGCCTACGGCGCCGACTGGCTGGAGGCGACGGGGGACGCGGTACGGCTGCGGCGGCGGCACCGTGACTGGTACCTGGGCCTGGCGACCTGGTGCGAGCTGGAGTGGTTCTCGCCCCGGCAGCGCGAGGTGGCCGCGCGGGTCGAGGTCGAGCTGCAGAACCTGCGCACCGCCCTGGAGTTCTGCCTGACCGAACCGGACGAGGCGCATCTGGGGCAGTACCTGGCGGGCTCGCTGTGGTTCTGCTGGGCGGGCTGCGGGCGGCTGTCGGAGGGGCGGCGCTGGCTCGAGCGCAGCGTGGAGCTGGAGTCGGAGTACGAGCAGTCCCGGCTGAAGGCGCTGTGGGTGCTCGGCTATGTGGCGATCCTGCAGGGCGACACCGTGCCGGCGCTGGCCGCGCTGCGGGAGTGCCGGGTGCAGGCGGAGCGGGTCGCGGACCTGACGGCGGTGGCGTACGCGGAGCACCGCACCGGCTGTCTGGCCCTGGTCACGGATGACATGGCGCGCGCAGAAACGCTGCTGCGCTCGGCCCTCGACCGCTACCAGGAGATCGGCGAGCTGAACAGCAACGTCCTGATGGCCCAGGTGGAGCTGGCGATGGCGCGGGCGTTCCAGGGGGACCTGGCGGACGCGGTGCGGCTGTGCGAGGACGTGCGCCGGGTGTGCGAGGACCACGGCGAGCGCTGGGCCAGGTCGTACGCGCTGTACGTGCTGGCCTACGCGGCCTGGCGGGACGGGGATCCGGCCGGCGCGCGGGAGCTGCTCGCAGACTGCCTGGACAACGCGCACGCCTTCCACGATCTGCTGGGCTCGGTGCTGTCCCTGGAACTGCTCGCCCTGGTGACGGCGGCCCAGGGCGACCCGGCCGAGGCGGCGGTCCTGCAGGGCGCCGCGGGCCGGATGTGGCCGTCGGTGGGGCTGCCGCTGTTCGGCTCCGCCTACTACAACGCCCCGCACGAGCTGTGCGAGGCGACGGCCCGGCAGGCGCTCGGCGCCGAGCGGTACGCGGAGTGCGTGCGCGAGGGAGCACGCCTGGACGGGGACGCGGCCGTGGCCCGGGCGCTGGGGGGCGGCGGTGTACGGCCGCTGGAGGCCCTGCCGACCCCGCGCGGACCGGTGTCGCATGCCCTCGGGGACGCCGGGAAACGCAAACCCGCCGCCTCGCCCACCCAGAAGGGCGGGGAGACGGCGGGCTGAGGTGCTACGCCGGGGCTGGGATCAGCGGGCGTAGTACTCGACGACGAGCTGCTCGTCGCAGATCACCGGGATCTCCTTGCGGTTCGGCTCACGGTCCAGGCGGAACGCCAGGGCCTTGAGGTTCACCTGCAGGTAGCGCGGGGTCTCACCGTCGGGGGCGAAGCCACCCTCACGGGCGATCTGGAAGAGCGTCTTGTCCTTGGAGCGGTCGCGGACCTGCACGACGTCGTCCGGACGGACACGGAAGGACGGCTTGTCGACCTTCTGGCCGTTGACCTGGATGTGGCCGTGGACGACCATCTGGCGGGCCTGGTAGATCGTGCGGGCGATGCCCGAACGCAGGACCAGCGCGTCGAGACGGCGCTCCAGCTCGACGATCAGGGCCTCACCGGTCTTGCCCTGAACCTTGGACGCACGGTCGTAGGCGCGGACCAGCTGGCGCTCGGAGATGTCGTACTGAGCGCGCAGGCGCTGCTTCTCGAGCAGACGGACCTTGTAGTCCGAGTTCTGCTTGCGGCCGCGGCCGTGCTCGCCCGGCGGGTAGGGGCGGGCCTCGAAGTACTTTACGGCCTTCGGGGTCAGCGCGATGCCGAGGGCACGCGACTTCTTGACCTTGGGGCGGGACTGGTTCGCCACTGTCTTTTGTCTCTTTCCTAGTTTTCGGCTTGTCAGCGTTGAGGGAGGTCGCATCCGCAGCCGGGGAAACCCGCCGGGTCCGTATCGGACCTGCCGGGCAGCCGCTCCCCTGGTCTGGGCACATACGTGCAGCACGCGAGTGGCCCACCGACCTCTCCCGGGATCCGGGTGGTGGTGGGCTGCCCGCGACACCGTTCGACGGTGCGCGACGCTCCTGGAGTCAGTCCCGAGGGACTGGGTCTCCGGCCGGGTGTCCCGCTCTGACTGCGCGGGACTCAGCACTTCGAGCGATTCTACAGGGCGCTCAGGAACGCTTGCGACCGAGGTGCTTGCGGGTCCATTCGACGGCGTCCGCGTACCGTGCCTCGGCTCCGTGCCGGGTCGGTGTGTAGTACTCGCGGTCCTTGAGGGCGTCCGGGGCGTACTGCTGCGGGGCGATGCCCTCGGGCAGGTCGTGCGGGTACACGTACCCCTGCGCGTGGCCGAGCTTGGCCGCGCCCTTGTAGTGCCCGTCCCGCAGGTGCGGCGGGACGGCTCCGGCCAGGCCCCCCCGTACGTCCTCCATGGCGGCGCCGATCGCGGTGGTCGCGGCGTTGGACTTGGGGGCGAGCGCGAGGGCGATGGTGGCGTGGCTGAGGGTGAGGGCGGCCTCGGGGAAGCCGATCATGGCGACGGCCTGGGCGGCGGCGACCGCGATGGGCAGAGCGTGGGGGTCAGCCAGGCCGATGTCCTCGCTGGCGGAGATCATCAGGCGGCGGGCGATGAAGCGGGGGTCCTCACCGGCCTCGATCATGCGGGCCAGGTAGTGCAGGGCGGCGTCGACGTCGGAGCCGCGGATCGACTTGATGAGGGCGCTGGCGACGTCGTAGTGCTGGTCGCCGTCGCGGTCGTACTTCACCGCGGCCCGGTCGACGGTCTGCTCCAGGGTCTGGAGGCTGATCTCCGTCTCGCCCTGGTCGAGGGCGGCCCCGGCCGCGGCCTCCAGGGCGGTCAGGGCGCGCCGGGCGTCACCGCCGGCGATGCGCAGGAGGTGGTCCTCGGTGTCCTCCGGGAGCGAGACGGCCGCCTTGAGGCCGCGCTCGTCGGTCAGCGCCCGCTTGAGGAGTCCGCGGATGTCGTCGTCGGTGAGGGGTTCGAGGGTGAGGAGGAGGGAGCGGGACAGCAGCGGGGAGATGACCGAGAAGTACGGGTTCTCCGTGGTCGCGGCGATCAGGGTCACCCAGCGGTTCTCGACGGCGGGGAGCAGGGAGTCCTGCTGGGCCTTGCTGAAGCGGTGGATCTCGTCGAGGAAGAGGACGGTCTCCTTGCCGAAGCCGCCGGTGGCGCGGCGGGCTCCGTCGATGACCGCGCGGACCTCCTTGACGCCCGCGGTGATCGCCGACAGCTCCACGAACCGCTTGTTGGTGGCCTTGGAGACGACGTAGGCGAGGGTCGTCTTGCCGATGCCGGGCGGGCCCCAGAGGATCACCGAGGACGGTCCGGCCGGGCCGCCGTTGCCCTCGCCTACCAGTCTGCGCAGCGGGGATCCCGGCTTGAGCAGGTGCTGCTGGCCCACCACCTCGTCGAGGGTGCGCGGGCGCATGCGGACCGCCAGGGGGCTGCCGGCCGGGTCCTTCTCCTGGCGTTCCTCTGCTGCGGCGGTGAACAGGTCGGCTTCCACGTGGGAAACCCTATGTCACTGCACTGACAATCCGGTCCGGGCCGTCAGCTGGTCCAGAAGTCCCACCAGCGGGTCAGGATCAGCATGCCGATGATGCCGATGTGCAGGACCGGCAGCACCCAGGTGAACTCGCCGAAGAAGCCCTTGAGCCAGCGCGGGGCGGTCAGGAAGTCGTTGCGGATGTTGAAGGAGGTCACGTACCAGAACATGATGATCGTCGCGACCCAGGCGAGCGAGCACCACAGGCACAGCGCGTTGATCCGGTACAGCGACTGGAACATCAGCCAGGCGCAGAAGCTCACGCCGAAGAGGGTGCCGGCGTTGAAGGTCAGCCAGTACCAGCGCGGGAAGCGGGCGCGGGCCAGCAGGCTCATGCCGACGCAGATGACGATGCCGTAACAGACCAGGCCGAGCATCGGGTTGGGGAAGCCGAAGGCGGCGGCCTGCTTGCTCTCCATGACGCTGCCGCAGGAGACGACCGGGTTGAGGCTGCACCCGGGGGTGAACGTCTTGCCCTCGACCTTGGCTTCCAGCAGCTTGAACTTGTCGATCGTGATGACCCAGGCGGCGAGCAGTCCGGCGGCACCGGTGATCACCAGCAGCAGGGCGAAGGCGCGGCTGCCGCCCACCGCGCGGGGTGCGTCGACGGCACGCTCGGGCCCGGGCTCCGTGGAGACGTCTTTGACTGTCGTCTTGCTCATCACGCCGATTCCGTCACTTGAGAGTTGGACCATCTTCGGGCACCGGACATTGTGCCGCACACACCTGGGTGCGCACCGTTCGCTCCGCATAAGCATGTACGTATGACCGGCGCCGTCCGTTCGGTTCCGGACAGCGCCCGTGCCCGACGACGACAAAGGCGCCGGACGCCCCCAGGGAGCATCCGGCGCCCATGCGCGCGTGCGGTCAACCCAGCCGCGACCGCAGCTCGGCCACGATGTCGTTCACGCCGACCGCCGTCTGCTCGCCGGACTCCATGTCCTTGAGCTGGACGACGCCCTCGGCGAGGTCGCGCTCGCCGGCGACGATCGCGTAGCGGGCCCCGCTGCGGTTGGCGTTCTTCATGGCGCCCTTCAGGCCCTTGCCGCCGTAGGAGAAGTCCGCGGCGACACCGGCCTTGCGCAGCTCGGTGACCTTCGCGAACAGGACCCGGCGGGCCTCCTCGCCGAGCGGCACCGCGTAGACGCTGGTCGAGGACGGGATGTCCAGCTCGACACCCTCGGCCTCCAGGGCGAGGACCGTGCGGTCGACGCCGAGGGCCCAGCCGACGGACGGCAGCGCGGGGCCGCCGATCATCTCGGACAGGCCGTCGTAGCGGCCGCCGCCGCCCACCGCGGACTGGGAGCCCAGACCGTCGTGCACGAACTCGAAGGTGGTGCGGGTGTAGTAGTCCAGGCCG
Organism: Streptomyces sp. NPDC001816; assembly: GCF_042892235.1. Taxonomy (NCBI): domain Bacteria; kingdom Bacillati; phylum Actinomycetota; class Actinomycetes; order Kitasatosporales; family Streptomycetaceae; genus Streptomyces; species Streptomyces sp. NPDC001816. Next base: position 164,752 of record NZ_JBIATY010000010.1, on the reverse strand, counting down.
CGGACCAGCTTCGGGTCGTCCTCGTAGGACACGCCCGCCGCGGAGATCAGCTCGCGGACCTCCTCGTGGTACGCCTTGCACGCGTCGCACAGGTAGTCACGCAGAAGCGGGGCGCCGCCGAGCTGCTTCTGGACCGACTCCCGCTTGTCGTCGAGCACGCGCAGCGGGTTGATCTCGGTGCGGCGCTGCGTGTCCTCGTCGAGGTCCAGGCCGCGCAGGAAGTCCTGCAGCGCGGCCCGGTAGACCGGACGGCACTCCTTGTCGCCCAGGCTGTTCAGCAGGATGCGGAAGTTGCTGAGGCCCAGGGAGCGGTACGCCTGGTCGGCGAGGATGATCAGCTCGGCGTCCAGCGCCGGGTCCTCGGCGCCGATCGCCTCGGCGCCGACCTGGGAGAAGTGCCTGTAACGGCCCTTCTGGGGGCGCTCGTAGCGGTAGTACGAGCCGGAGTACCAGAGCTTGACCGGGAGGTTGCCCGCCTTGTGCAGGTTGGCCTCCAGGGCCGCGCGCAGGACGGACGCCGTGCCCTCCGGACGCAGGGCCAGCTTGTCGCCGCCCTTGGTCTCGAAGGCGTACATCTCCTTGGTGACGATGTCGGTGGACTCACCCACACCGCGTGCGAAGAGTTCGACGCTCTCGAAGCCGGGAGTCTCGATGTAGCCGTAGCCGGAGTTGCGCAGCGGGGCCGCGATCGCCTCGCGGACCGCCAGGTACTTGGCGGAGTCCGGCGGAATCAGGTCGTACGTGCCCTTGGGGGCCTGAAAGGTGCTCACGGAAGCTCTCTCGTCACATTCCTCGTCGGGGAGCCTGGAAGGCTCCCTGGCCGGCCGCCACCTGCCGCAGGTAGGGGTTGGTGGCGCGCTCCTGGCCGATGGTCGTCTGGGGGCCGTGACCGGACAGCACCACGGTGGAGTCGTCGAGCGGCAGGCACACGCGGCCCAGCGACTCGAGCATGTCCTCCATGGATCCGCCCGGCAGATCGGTACGTCCGATGGAGCCGGCGAACAGCAGATCCCCGGAGAAGAACACCGACGGGATGTCGGCGGTCTCGGGCATCCGGAAGGTCACCGACCCCCTGGTATGGCCCGGTGCGTGCGCGACGGAGAACTCCAGCCCGGCAAGCTCCAGCTCGGCGCCGTCGGTCAGCTCCTTGACGTCGTCCGGCTCCCCCACGGTCAGCTCGCCCATCAGCGGCATGCCGATGGACCGGCCGAGCGCCTTCTCGGGGTCGCTCATCATGTACCGGTCCTCGGGGTGGATCCAGGCCGGTACGTCGTGCGCGCCGCACACGGGGACGACCGAGGCCACATGATCGATGTGGCCGTGGGTGAGGACGACGGCGACGGGCTTGAGCCGATGCTTCTTCAGCGCTTCCTCGACGCCCTGGGCGGCCTGGTGGCCCGGGTCGATGATCACGCACTCCTCACCGGCGGCGGGGGCGACGAGATAACAGTTCGTCCCCCAGGCCCCGGCGGGGAACCCGGCAATGAGCACGATCGTCCTTCGTTGTGTCGATACGGGAGGGCTTACGGGCGGGCGGCCCGTGGTCCAGAGCCTACCGGCGCTGCCGTTTCCTCAGCGAACCCATATACGGTACGGGGCTACACGCAGCTGTCGGCTCACAGGTCGCACGCGTACCGGTCGACACACGACACGCATGAGGAGAGAACCCGGTGGTCAGCCAGGAGCAGCGGCGGCGTCAGCTCGCCCGGGAGAAGTTCTTGCGGCAGCAGCAGCGGCGCACCAGCGCGCGGCGCAAGGCGAATATGCGCAACTCCGTGATCGCGTCCGTGCTGGGCGTGGTCGTGATCGGCAGTGTCGCGCTGTACACGACCGGTGTGCTCAAGAACGACGACGACAAGAAAACCAACGCGAGCGCCGACGTCACCCCGAGCGCCGCGCCGACCAGCAAGGCGCCGGACCCCTGCGCGAAGCCGGCCGCGGGCTCCATCGAGAAGGAGACCTGGAAGAAGGAGCCGGCGATGTCGATCGACACGTCGGCGAAGTACACGATGAAGCTCGCGACGACGTGCGGTGACATCAACATCGCGCTGAAGACGTCGGCCGCGCCGCACACCGTGAACTCGTTCGACTTCCTGGCGGGCAAGGGCTTCTTCGACCACACCAAGTGCCACCGCCTGACCACGAACGGCATCTACGTGCTGCAGTGCGGCGATCCGACGGGCGTCGGCAGCGGCGGCCCGGGCTACACGATCCCGGACGAGAACCTGAAGGACGCGAGCCTGAAGGGCAACAAGTACCCGGCGGGCACGGTGGCGATGGCCAACACCGGCCAGAAGCACACCGGAGGCAGCCAGTTCTTCCTCGTCTACAAGGACAGCCCGCTGCCGCCCAGCTACACACCGTTCGGCACCATCGACGCGGCGGGCCTGAAGGTGCTGGACAAGATCGCGGCCGCGGGCGAGAACACGGGTGCCGGTGACGGCGCCCCGAACGCTACGGTCGTGATCAACAAGGCGACGGTCACCAAGTCCTGACGCCGAACCGGCGCTCAACACGGCCAACTGCGGAATTTCGGTCGCGCTGGATGCGGACAGGCAACCCGCTGGTCGCCTATGTTGGCCGTGACGAAACTGTGGACGATGCCCGGGGGCGCCGAGGCCCCCGCGGGCATCATGTGGAGGAGGCGCTGTGAGCAGCGACCCGTGGGGCCGCGTCGACGAGACGGGGACCGTGTACGTGCGTACGGCCGACGGCGAGCAGGTCGTCGGTTCCTGGGCGGCCGGCTCCCCTGAGGAGGCGCTTGCCTACTTCGAGCGCAAGTACGAGGGCCTGGTTGTCGAGATCGGCCTCCTCGAGAAGCGAGTGAAGACGACGGACCTGTCGGCGAAGGACGCCCAGACCGCGATCGACCACCTGCGCGAGCAGGTGGACGCGCACCACGCGGTGGGCGACCTGGAGGCGCTGAAGGCCCGTCTCGACAAGCTCGTGGCGACGGTCGAGGCGCGGCGCGAGGAGCGCAAGGTCCAGCGGGCCAAGCAGTCCGACGAGGCCCGCAAGGCCAAGGAGGACCTGGTCACCGAGGCCGAGCAGCTGGCGCAGTCCGACCAGTGGCGGGCCGCCGGTGAGCGCCTGCGGGCGCTGGTGGACACCTGGAAGGGGCTGCCGCGGCTGGACCGCAAGTCCGACGACGAGCTGTGGCACCGCTTCTCGCACGCCCGGTCGGCGTTCTCCAAGCGTCGCAAGGGCCACTTCGCGCAGCTGGACGCGCAGCGCGAGGAGGCGCGCAAGACCAAGGAGCGGCTGGTCGCCGAGGCCGAGTCGCTGTCCGCTTCGACGGACTGGGGTCCGACGGCGGCGCGCTACCGCGAGCTGATGGCGGAGTGGAAGGCCGCGGGCCGCGCCCAGCGCGAGCACGAGGACGACCTGTGGAACCGCTTCCGCGGCGCCCAGGACGTGTTCTTCGCCGCCCGCAGCTCGGTCTTCGCCGAGCGGGACGCCGAGCAGGCGGAGAACCTGAAGCTCAAGGAGGAGCTGGCCGAGGAGGCCGAGAAGATCCTCCCGGTCACGGACCTCAAGGCCGCCCGGGCCGCCTTCCGCTCGGTCAACGAGCGTTGGGAGGCCATCGGTCACGTCCCGCGGGACGCGCGGCCGAAGGTCGAGGGCCGGATGCACGCGGTCGAGCGGGCCATCCAGGAGGCCGAGGAGGCCGAGTGGCGCCGGACCAACCCGGAGGCACGCGCGCGTGCCGAGGGGCTGACCGGTCAGCTGCAGGCCGCCGTGGACAAGCTGAGGGCGCAGATCGAGCAGGCGCGCGCCCAGGGCAACAACTCCAAGGCCGACAAGCTGGAGCGTGAGCTGGAGGGCCGTCAGGCGCTCCTGGACCAGGCTCTGAAGGGCCTGCAGGAGTTCGGCGGCTGATCCCCCGCTGCGCACCGAGAAGGGCCCCGTACGTGGCGTACGGGGCCCTTCCTCGTGTGTGGGTGTCCTACGACCCCTCCTAGGACCCCTACGACCGGCTGCGCGCCGAGGTCACGCGGTAGACGTCGTACACGCCCTCCACGCCCCGTACGGCCTTCAGGACGTGGCCGAGGTGCTTCGGGTCGCCCATCTCGAAGGTGAAGCGGGAGGTGGCCACGCGGTCGCGGGAGGTCTGGACGGCCGCGGACAGGATGTTGACGTGCTGGTCGGACAGGACGCGGGTGACGTCCGACAGCAGGCGGGAGCGGTCCAGGGCCTCGACCTGGATGGCGACCAGGAAGACCGAGGACTGGGTGGGCGCCCACTCGACGTCGAGGATGCGCTCCGGCTCACGGGACAGTGACTCCACGTTGACGCAGTCGCTGCGGTGAACCGATACACCGCTGCCCCGGGTGACGAAGCCGATGATCGGGTCGCCGGGGACGGGCGTGCAGCAGCGGGCCAGCTTGACCCACACGTCGTCGACGCCCTTGACCACGACGCCGGGGTCGGCGCTGGAGCGGCGCTTGCGGCCGCGGGTGCGGGTCGGCGGGACGGCCTCGTCGATCTCCTCGGTGGCCGCCTCCTCGCCGCCGAGCGCCGAGACCAGCTTCTGCACGATGTTCTGTGCGGAGACGTGGCCCTCGCCGATGGCCGCGTACAGCGCGGAGATGTCGGAGTAGCGCATCTCGTGCGCGAGCGTGACGAGGGAGTCGCCGGTGAGGATGCGCTGGATCGGCAGGTTCTGCTTGCGCATGGCGCGGACGATGGCGTCCTTGCCCTGCTCGATCGCCTCGTCGCGGCGCTCCTTGGAGAACCAGGCCCGGATCTTGTTGCGGGCGCGCGGCGACTTGACGAACCCGAGCCAGTCGCGGGACGGACCCGCGCCGGGCGCCTTGGAGGTGAAGACCTCCACCAAGTCGCCGTTGTCCAGGGTGGATTCGAGCGGTACGAGTCTGCCGTTGACCCGCGCTCCTATGGTGCGGTGGCCGACCTCGGTGTGCACGGCGTACGCGAAGTCGACCGGGGTGGCGCCGGCCGGGAGCGCTATGACGTCGCCCTTGGGCGTGAAGACGAAGACCTCGTTGCGGGACAGGTCGAAGCGCAGGGACTCCAGGAACTCGCCGGGGTCCTCGGTCTCCTTCTGCCAGTCGAGCAACTGGCGCAGCCACGCCATGTCGTTGAGGTGGTCGTCCTTGCCCTTGCCCGCCTTGGGCACGTCGGTGCGGACCTTGGAGGCGCCGGCGACGGCCTCCTGCTTGTACTTCCAGTGCGCGGCGATGCCGTACTCGGCGCGGCGGTGCATGTCGAAGGTGCGGATCTGCAGTTCGACGGGCTTGCCGTTGGGTCCGATGACCGTCGTGTGCAGCGACTGGTACATGTTGAACTTGGGCATCGCGATGTAGTCCTTGAACCGGCCGGGGACCGGGTTCCATCGCGCGTGCACGGTGCCGAGGGCGGCGTAGCAGTCCCTGACCGTGTCGACCAGGACACGGATGCCCACCAGGTCGTAGATCTCCGCGAAGTCGCGGCCGCGGACGATCATCTTCTGGTAGACGCTGTAGTAGTGCTTCGGGCGTCCGGTGACGGTCGCCTTGATGCGGGCGGCGCGCAGGTCGGCCTGGACCTCGTCGGTCACTATGGCCAGGTATTCGTCACGCTTCGGTGCCCTCTCGGCCACCAGCCGGACGATCTCGTCGTACATCTTGGGGTAGAGGATCGCGAACGCCAGGTCCTCCAGCTCCCACTTGATGGTGTTCATGCCCAGGCGGTGGGCGAGGGGCGCGTAGATCTCCAGCGTCTCGCGCGCCTTCTTCTCCTGCTTCTCGCGCTTGAGGTAGCGCATGGTGCGCATGTTGTGCAGGCGGTCGGCGAGCTTGATCACCAGGACCCGCGGGTCCTTGGCCATCGCCACGACCATCTTGCGCACGGTCTCGGCCTGTGCGGCCTCGCCGAACTTGACCTTGTCCAGCTTGGTGACGCCGTCCACCAGGAGGGCGACGACGTCGCCGAAGTCGCGGCGCAGGTCGTCCAGGCCGTACTCGGTGTCCTCGACGGTGTCGTGCAGCAGGCCCGCCATGAGGGTGGCCGGGTCCATGCCCAGCTCGGCGAGGATGGTGGTGACGGCGAGCGGATGCGTGATGTACGGGTCGCCGCTCTTGCGCTTCTGCCCCCGGTGCCAGCGCTCGGCGACCTGGTAGGCACGCTCGATCTGGCGGAGCGTCGCGTTCTCGATCTTCGGGTCGTTGCTGCGCACTATCCGCAGCAGCGGCTCCAGCACGGGGTTGTACGGGTTCGCGCGCTGGACACCGAGACGGGCGAGACGGGCGCGGACGCGGTTGGAGGAGCCGGTGCGGGCGGGCTGGTTGGGGGCCGGGCGTCCGGGCGGGGCCGGTTTGGGGCGGGCCACTTCGCCAGCCTTCTCCACGGGCGCCGACTGGGCGTGCTCGACCGCCCCGCGGGTGTCGTTCTTCGCGTGCGACACGTTCGGCGCGGGCTTGGCCGCGGGTGCCGAGGCGGGCTCGGGCTTGGCGGCGGTCAGTGGCTGGGCCTCGTCTGGCAAGAGGGCTCCTCGTGCGCGATCCGGGTCCCCCGGTCAGGCTCCGGAGACAACATGGTAGCGATCCTGCGCCCGGTCATCGCCTTCAGGCGGATGTGAGGACCGTCTACCCCCTGAAACACAAGGGACGGGCGCGGGATTCCGGGAGGTGGCTTCGAGGTGATTTCCCGGCATGCGGTGTGTGTCCCGCACCGGAACGGCGACGGCCGCCCCGGTGGTGCCGGAGCGGCCGTGGAGCACAGGTGCTCGGTTCCGTCAGACCTGTCAGATCTGGAGCAGCGCCTCCAGGGGTGCCCCGTTCAGCGCGGGCTCCAGACGGGCGCGACCGTCCAGGAAGCCCAGCTCCATGAGCACCGCGAGGCCGGAGACCTCGGCGCCCGCCCGGTGGATGAGCTGGATCGCGGCCTCGGCGGTGCCACCGGTCGCGAGGACGTCGTCCACGATCAGCACACGGTCGCCGGAGGACAGGTCCTCCGCGTGCACCTCGATCTCCGCGGAGCCGTACTCCAGGTCGTACGCCTGGCGCAGGGTCGCCCCGGGGAGCTTGCCCGCCTTGCGTACGGGGATGAAGCCGAGGCCCGCGCGGACCGCGACCGGGGCGCCCAGGATGAAGCCCCGGGCCTCCAGGCCGACGACCTTGGTCGCGCCGGTGTTGGCGGCGATCTCGGCCAGCGCGTCCGTGAGGGCCGTGAAGGCGGCCGGGTCCGCCAGGAGCGGCGTGATGTCCTTGAACATCACTCCCGGCTCCGGGTAGTCCGCCACGTCACGGATGCGGCTGAGCAGCAACTCCTTGATGTCGGTCATCGGCGCTTCCCGGAGGGCCGGCCGCGGCCCGACCTGCGGGACGACGGCTGGTTGCGCGGACCCACCACGGCGGGAGCGGCGTCCTCCGGCTCGTCACCGGCGGCGGACCGCGCGTCCGCGAAGCCCTCCTCGGCGGCGGCCTGGGCGCGCTTGGCCAGGACCCGCTTGCGGAGCGCCTTCATCGCCGGCTCGCTCTCCTTGAGGTCGGCGACGAGCGGCGTTGCGATGAAGATCGAGGAGTACGCACCGGCCGCGAGGCCGACGAACAGCGACAGCGAGATGTCGTTCAGCGTGCCGGCCCCGAGGAAGCCGCCACCGATGAACAGCAGGCCCGCCACCGGCAGCAGCGCGACCACGGTGGTGTTGATGGAGCGGACCAGCGTGCCGTTGATCGACCGGTTGGCGATGTCGCTGTACGTCCAGCGGGTCTGCTTGGTGATGTCCTTCGTCTGCTCCTTGAGGCTGTCGAAGACGACGACCGTGTCGTAGAGCGAGTAACCGAGGATCGTCAGCAGACCGATGACCGTACCGGGCGTGACCTCGAAGCCGACCAGGGCGTAGATACCGGTCGTGATGGTGATGTCGTGGATCAGCGCGATGAGGGCCGCGACGGCCATGCGCCACTCGAAGGCGATCGCCAGATAGATCACCACGAGCACCATGAAGATCGCCAGGCCCTCCCAGGCCTTGTTGGCGATCTGCTCACCCCAGCTGGGGCCGACCAGGTCGGCGTTCAGCTTCTCGGGGTTGAGGCTCAGGTCCTTGGCCAGCGTCTGCTTGATCTGGTCGGACTTGTCGGTGTCGATGCCCGCGATCTGGATGCGCAGGCTGCCGTTGCCGAGCTTCTGTACGACCGCTTCCTGGCCGGAGGCGGACTTCGCGTACTCCTCCGCCTGCGTGACCGACGTGCTCATGTGCGTCGGCGTGGTGAAGACCGCTCCGCCCTGGAACTCGATGCCCATGTTCAGGCCGCGCACCGCCAGGCCGAGGATGGCCGTGATGGTGATCAGGATGGAGATGCCGTACCAGATCTTGCGCTTGCCGATGAAGTCGTAGCTGATCTCGCCGCGGTGCAGTCGAGCGCCGAGGTTGCCGAGTTTCGACATGGCTCAGGCCTCCTTCGGGTCGACAGAGCCGGCGGCAGGACCGGCGGGACGGCGGGTGCGGCGCAGCGGCGGCTTGGCACCCAGGCTCTTCGGGTCGAGTCCGGACCACTTGTGGCCGTCCGCGAAGAACTTGCGGCGGGCGAGGAGAGTCATCAGCGGCTTGGTGAAGAAGAAGACCACGACCACGTCGAGCACGGTGGTCAGGCCGAGCGTGAACGCGAAGCCCTGCACCTTGCCGACCGTCACGATGAACAGCACCGCTGCGGCGAGGAACGACACGAAGTCGGAGACCAGGATCGTGCGCCGGGCGCGCGGCCAGGCCCGCTCGACGGCGGGGCGCAGCGAGCGGCCCTCGCGGATCTCGTCCCGGATGCGTTCGAAGTACACGATGAACGAGTCCGCGGTGATACCGATGGCGACGATGGCACCACAGACGGCCGGAAGGTTCAGCGCGAAGCCGATGGCCGGGCCGAGCAGCGACATGATCACGTAGGTGAGCATCGCGGAGACGAGCAGGGACGCCATGGCCACGACCGACAGACCGCGGTAGTAGGCGACCAGGTAGATCACGACCAGAGCGAGGCCGATCGCGCCCGCGAGCAGACCGGCGTGCAGCTGCTCACCACCGAGCGCGGCGGTCACCGTGGTGACGGTCTCCTCCTTGAAGGACAGCGGCAGCGCGCCGTACGACAGCATGTTGGCGAGGCTCTGCGCCTCCTGCTGCGTGAAGCTGCCGGAGATCTCCGCCTGGCCACCCGAGATGGCCGTCTGCACGAACGGGCTGGAGACGACCTCGCCGTCGAGGACGATGCCGAACTCGTTCTGCGGGGTTGTCTTCTTGGCCAGCTCGGCGGTGATGTCCGCGAACTTCTTCGACCCGCTGGAGGTGAAGGTCATCTGGACCTGCCAGCCGGCGGCACCCTGGGTGTCGATCACGGCCTGGGCCTTCTTCACCTCGGTGCCGTCCACGGCGGCCGGGCCGAGCAGGTACTTGTACCAGATGTTCTTGTTCTCGCCGCAGGCCACGGTGGGCTCGCCGGGCTTGGCGTTCGTACCGGCCTTGGCGCGCTGGTCGGGCTTGGAGCAGTCCAGCGCGGCGTACTGCGCCTGGAGCTTGGTGGCCTCGGCGGTGCCTCCCGAGGACGACGCGGACGGGCTCGGCGACGACGTGGCGCTCGGGGAGCCGGAGGACGACGGCGTGGCGTCGGCCTTCAGGGCGTCGGTGACGGCGCGGCCCTGCGAGGTGGCGGTGGCCGTCGGCGTCGGGGACCCGGAGGAGGACGAGGACGCCTTCTCCTTGGCGGAGGCGCTGCTCGACGGGCTCGGCGAGCCGCTGCCGCTGGGGGACGCGCTCGGCGAGGGGCTCGCGGCCGATCCCGTGGGCTCGCTGGCGAGCACCGGGCGGAAGTACAGCTTGGCGGTGGTGCCGACCTGCTGCTGGGCCTGCTTGGAGTTGGTGCCCTTGGGGATGTTCACGATGATGTGATCGGTCCCCTGGGTCTGCACCTCCGCCTCGGAGACGCCCAGGCCGTTGACACGGCGGTTCATGATGTCGACCGCGGTGTCCATGTTGGCCTTGTTGATCGCGGACCCCTGGTCGGCCTTCGCCTTGAGCGTGATGCTCGTACCACCGGCGAGGTCGATGCCGAGACGCGGAGTCTTGTTCCCGGAGGCGAACATCCCTCCGGTCATAGCCACGATGGCGATCAGGATGAGGGCCAGCGAGCGCCCTGGCTTGCTCTGGGCGCTCGCGCTCCGGCCCCTCTTAGGTGCTGCCACCTTCTCGTACTCCCTCTCGGGCCGCCCCGCGCCGGGTCGGCGCGGTCGGCCATGACATGGTGTCGGGCTCCCGTACGGAAAACAGACGCGCCCGGGGTGCTCGGGGTGCGGTCAGGCCGCGCCCCGAACCCCGGACGTGACTACTTCGCGTCGGTGTCGCCGTCGGTCTTCTTCGGCTCTTCGTCCGCCTTGGCCTCGGCGGCCTCGGGGGCCTCGTCGGCCTTGTCCTCGTCGGCGTCCTTCTTACCGAGGTCGACGGCCTTGTCGTCGGAGGCGGCGGCAGCGGCGTCGGCAGACTCGTCGGTCTCGGTGAGGGAGGAGGCGTCGTCCGGGACGATGGCGGCGTCGGACTTCAGGTCGTGCTCGATGCCGTGGACGATGCGGTTGTACTCGTCGTCCGAGAGGACGGCGCCGATCGCGTTCTTGGCGAAGAGGAGGTCCACGCCGGGGCCGGCGTCGAGGAGGACGGTGTCCTCGTTGACCTCCTTGACCGTCGCGTACATCCCCCCGATGGTGCGGACACCGGAGCCGGGCTGCATCTCGTTCCGCATGTTGGCGGCCTGCTGCTGCTTCTTCTTGGCCGAGCGCGTCATCAGGAACATGGCCGCGATGAGCACGATGAAGGGGAGAAGGGTAAAGGCATTCACGGGACGGAATTTCCTTCGCGCGACCGCGCGGTGAGCGGCCTGATGGATGGGGGTGTTGGTCGGCGCCACCCGCAAGGGCGGCATCGGCGGAGTCTAAGCGAGTCCGCGTGCATGGAACAACGCTCAGCATGGCACCTGGGTTCCTGCCCCCGCCATTGCCCTCGCCGTCACGGAGCGGTCACGCCCCGAACAGGTCCTGTTGTCCGTTTCCCCCGGCCGCCGAGCGGGGCGGGGTCAGTCCGAGGTGCGCCCAGGCCGCGGGAGTGGCGACCCGGCCCCGTGGGGTGCGGGCCAGCAGACCCTCTCTGACCAGGAACGGTTCGGCGACCTCCTCGACGGTCTCGCGCTCCTCCCCCACCGCGACGGCGAGCGTGGACAGGCCCACCGGACCGCCGCCGAACAGCTTCAGCAGCGCCTCCAGGACGGCCCGGTCGAGGCGGTCGAGGCCGCGCGCGTCGACCTCGTAGACGGCGAGGGCGGCCGCGGAGATCTCGCGAGTGATCACGCCGTCGGCCTTGACCTGCGCGTAGTCGCGTACGCGGCGCAGCAGTCGGTTGGCGATACGGGGCGTGCCGCGGGAGCGGCCGGCGATCTCGGCGGCGCCGTTCGGGTCGATCTCGACGTCGAGCAGGTGCGCCGAGCGGTGCACGACACGCTCCAGCTCGGCGGGCTCGTAGAACTCCATGTGCGCGGTGAAGCCGAAGCGGTCGCGCAGCGGGGGCGGCAGCAGGCCCGCGCGCGTGGTGGCGCCGACCAGTGTGAACGGGGGCAGCTCCAGGGGGATGGCGGTGGCGCCGGGGCCCTTGCCGACGATGACGTCGACGCGGAAGTCCTCCATGGCCATGTACAGCATCTCCTCGGCGGGCCGGGACATGCGGTGGATCTCGTCCAGGAAGAGGACCTCGCCCTCCTGGAGGGAGGAGAGGATCGCGGCGAGGTCGCCGGCGTGCTGGATGGCGGGGCCGGAGGTGATACGGATGGGGGCGCCCATCTCGGCCGCGATGATCATCGACAGGGTGGTCTTGCCCAGGCCGGGCGCGCCGGAGAGCAGCACGTGGTCGGCGGTCGCCCCCCGCGCGCGTGCGGCGCGCAGGACCAGGTCGAGCTGCTCGCGCACCTTCTCCTGGCCGATGAACTCGCCGAGGTCCTTGGGGCGCAGGGCGGCCTCGACGGCCTGGTCCTCGCGGTCGGCGACAGAGCCCACCAGCCGCTCCGCGGCGGGGCCGACGAGCTGCTCCTCGGCAGCGCCGTCGGTCGTCTCGTCCCAGTTCATGTGATGTGCCTTCGGCTTCGGGGGGTCAGCGGGCTCGGTTCAGGGTCTGCAGGGCGGCCTTCAGCAGCTGGCCCACCTGGGGTGTGCCGCCCGCCGCCTCCGCCTGGGGCGCCACGGCGGCCACGGCCTCCTCGGCCTCACGGGTGGCGTAGCCGAGGCCGATGAGCGCCGCGTGCAGCTGGTCGCGCCAGCCCTGGGTGACCGGGGCGCCGACCGCGGGGGCGCCGGTGGGCGCGCCGAGCCGGTCCTTCAGCTCGAGCAGCAGCTTCTGCGCGCCCTTCTTTCCGATGCCGGGGACCGCGGTGAGGGCCTTCTCGTCACCGGTGGCGATGGCGCGGCGCAGTGCGTCCGGCGTGTGCACGGCGAGCATCGCCTGGGCGAGGCGCGGTCCGACCCCGCTCGCGGTCTGCAGCAGTTCGAAGACCTGGCGCTCGTCGTCGTCCGCGAAGCCGTACAGGGTCAGCGAGTCCTCGCGCACCACCAGGGAGGTGGCGAGCTTGGTCTGCCGGCCCATGCGCAGGCCGGAGAGCGTGTTCGGGGTGCACTGGACGGCGATGCCGATGCCACCCACCTCGACCACCGCGGAGTCGGGGGCGAGGGCGGCGACCGGGCCGCTGACGAACGCGATCATGCCGTACGGCCTTTCGTTGCGTGGACTGGGTGCCGGGCGACGGCCTGCTGGAGCCGGTTCTGGGCGGGGGCGCGCCAGATGTGGCAGATGGCCAGGGCGAGGGCGTCGGCGGCGTCGGCCGGCTTCGGCGGGGCGCTGAGCCGCAGCAGGCGGGTGACCATGGCCCCGACCTGGGCCTTGTCGGCGCGGCCGCTGCCGGTGACGGCGGCCTTGACCTCGCTGGGGGTGTGCAGGGCGACGGGGATGCCCCGCCGGGCGGCGCACAGCATGGCGACGGCGCTGGCCTGGGCGGTGCCCATCACCGTGCGCACGTTGTGCTGGCTGAAGACGCGCTCGACGGCGACGAACTCGGGCCGGTGCTCGTCCAGCCACTCCTCGATGCCCTGCTCGACGGCGAGCAGCCTGAGGCTCAGGTCGGCGTCCGCGGGTGTCCGTACGACCCCGACGCCGAGCATGGTGAGCGGCCGGCCCGCGACCCCCTCGACCACGCCGACACCACACCGGGTCAGCCCGGGGTCCACCCCCAGTACACGCACGTGCGCCCCCTCCATCGATCGCCTGTTTGTGCAGGCTATCGGGTGCCACTGACAACGCGACGGGCCGACGGGGTGTGTCCCGTCGGCCCGTCGCGTTCGCGTCGGTGTCAGGCTTCGACCTTCTCCATGATGTCGTCGCTGACGTCGAAGTTGGCGAAGACGTTCTGCACGTCGTCGCTGTCCTCGAGCGCGTCGATCAGCTTGAAGATCTTCTTGGCGCCCTCCTCGTCCAGTTCGACCTGGACGGACGGCACGAAGCTGGACTCGGCGGAGTCGTAGTCGATGCCGGCCTCCTGGAGGGCGGTGCGGACCGCGACCAGGTCGGTGGCCTCGCTGATGACCTCGAAGGACTCACCGAGGTCGTTGACCTCCTCGGCACCCGCGTCCAGCACGGCACCCAGCACGTCGTCCTCGGTCAGCTCGCCCTTGGGGACGATGATGACGCCCTTGCGGCTGAACATGTACGACACCGAGCCCGGGTCGGCCATGTTGCCGCCGTTGCGGGTCATGGCGACACGGACGTCCGAGGCGGCACGGTTGCGGTTGTCGGTGAGGCACTCGATGAGCACCGCGACACCGTTGGGGCCGTAGCCCTCGTACATGATCGTCTCGTAGTCGGCGCCGCCGGCCTCGAGACCACCGCCGCGCTTGATCGCGGAGTCGATGTTCTTGTTCGGGACCGACTGCTTCTTGGCCTTCTGGACGGCGTCGTAGAGCGTCGGGTTGCCCTCGAGGTCGACACCGCCCATACGCGCCGCGACCTCGATGTTCTTGATCAGCTTCGCGAAGAGCTTGCCGCGCTTGGCGTCGATCACGGCCTTCTTGTGCTTCGTCGTGGCCCATTTAGAGTGGCCGGACATCTGCCTGTCTCCTTCGCGTAACCCATCTCTGCAACGAACTCCAGAGATCCTACAAGGATTCCGGTGTCCGGTTGGCGCGCACCATGTCGACGAACAGGGAGTGCACGCGGTGGTCGCCGGTCAGTTCCGGGTGGAACGACGTGGCCAGCACGTTGCCCTGACGGACCGCGACGATGTGGCCGTCGTGCTCGGCGAGCACCTCGGCCTCGGCCCCGACGGACTCGACCCAGGGGGCGCGGATGAAGACGCCCTCTACAGGATCGCCCTCGACGCCCTTGACGTCGACCGCCGCCTCGAAGGACTCGTTCTGCCGTCCGAAGGCGTTGCGGCGCACGATCATGTCGATGCCGCCGATCGTCTCCTGGCCCGAGCGCGGGTCGAGGATCTTGTCCGCGAGCATGATCATGCCGGCGCAGGTGCCGTAGACGGGCATGCCGTCGCGTACGCGCGCGCGGAGGGGCTCCATCACTCCGAAGAGGACGGCCAGCTTGGAGATGGTGGTGGACTCGCCGCCGGGCAGGACGAGACCGTCGACCTCGGCGAGTTCCTCGGGGCGCCGCACCGGCCTGGCCACGGCGTCAGCCGCGGCCAGGGCGATGAGGTGCTCCCGTACGTCGCCCTGGAGGGCCAGGACGCCTATGACGGGGGTGTTCATGTGTTCCGGTGCCTTACCAGCCGCGGTTCGCGTAGCGCTCGGCCTCGGGGAGGGTGTCGCAGTTGATGCCGACCATGGCCTCGCCCAGGTTGCGGGAAGCGTCCGCGATGATCTTCGGGTCGTCGAAGAAGGTGGTGGCCTTCACGATGGCGGCGGCGCGCTTGGCCGGGTCGCCGGACTTGAAGATGCCGGAGCCCACGAACACACCCTCGGCGCCGAGCTGGCGCATCAGGGCGGCGTCGGCCGGGGTGGCGACACCACCGGCGGAGAAGAGGACCACCGGGAGCTTGCCCAGCTCGGCGACCTCCTTGACCAGCTCGTACGGGGCGCGCAGCTCCTTGGCGGCGGCGTACAGCTCGTTGTTGTCGTAGCCGCGCAGGCGGGCGATCTCGTTCTTGATCTGGCGCAGGTGGCGGACGGCCTCGACCACGTTGCCGGTGCCGGCCTCGCCCTTGGAGCGGATCATCGCGGCGCCCTCGGCGATGCGGCGCAGGGCCTCGCCCAGGTTGGTGGCACCACAGACGAAGGGGGTGGTGAAGGCCCACTTGTCGGAGTGGTTGACCTCGTCGGCCGGGGTGAGGACCTCGGACTCGTCGATGTAGTCGACGCCGAGGGACTGCAGCACCTGGGCCTCGACGAAGTGGCCGATGCGGGACTTCGCCATGACCGGGATGGAGACGGCGTTGATGATGCCCTCGATCATGTCCGGGTCGGACATGCGGGCCACGCCGCCGTCCTTGCGGATGTCGGCCGGGACCCGCTCCAGGGCCATGACCGCGACGGCGCCCGCGTCCTCGGCGATCTTCGCCTGCTCCGGCGTGACGACGTCCATGATCACGCCGCCCTTGAGCTGCTCGGCCATGCCGCGCTTCACGCGGGCGGTGCCGGTCTCGGGAGCCTGGTTCTCGGTGGTGGACACGGGTGACCTCACTGAAGGGAAAGAGGGTTTTCTGCTCCAGAGAGGAAACGTGAGTGGACCAGGCCACAGCAAGGGCCAATGGCAACCCGGTGGATCCTTTTGGTCCACCAAAGGTTCAGGAGGCCCGCTCCACCAGGGCCGCGGGAGGCTCGTCGTCCATCTCGAAGGCCAGCGGGAAGGGGGCGTGGCCGGCCAGTCGGAACCAGCGCACCTTGCGGTGCTCCCGGAGCCTGCGGGCGGCTCCCACGGCGTCGTTGTGGAAGCGGCGGGCCATGGGGACCCGGCGTACCGCTTCGGCCAGCTCGCAGGCCGCCGACTCGCCGCCCGGGGCCTCCCGTACGGCCTCGACCTGCTGCGGATCCTCGAACACCGCGCGCAGCGCCTGGCTCAGCTCGCTCTCCGCCACCTCCCGCTGCTCCTCCTCGGCCTGCCGGGCGGCGTGCGCGGCCTCGTAGAGCACGATCGAGGCGGCGGGGTCCAGCACGCCCGAGGTCGCCAGTTCCTGCGTCACGGAGGCCCGCCGCAGCAGCTGCGCGTCCAGCGCGGCCCGCGCGGCGTCCATCCGCACGTGCAGCCGGTCCAGCCGGCCGGCCGTCCAGCTCAGGTACAGGCCGATGGCGACGAGTGCGACGAGGATCCAGATGAGGGTTGCGGTCACGGGCGAAGGTTAGTCGGCCCGCGAGGCCGGCCGGAGCAGACCCTCGCCTCAGTCCCGCGCCAGCCCGAACCGTGCCCTGAAGCCCGTGCGCTCGTCGGTGGCCACCGCGGACGTACCGGTGGTGACCGTCTCGTACACCGACAGGATGTCCGCGCCGACCGTGGACCAGTCGAAGCGGCGTACGTGGGCGCTGCCCCGCTCGCGCAGCTCGGCCCGGCGGTCCGGGTCGGCCAGCAGCCGTACGGCGGCCTCGGCCAGGGCGTCCGCGTCCTCGTTGGCGAAGACCTCGCCGGCCTGGCCCTGGTCGAGGACCTGGACGAAGGCGTCCAGGTCGGAGGCGAGGACGGGGGCGCCCGCCGACATGGCCTCGACGAGGATGATGCCGAAGCTCTCGCCACCCGTGTTGGGCGCGACGTACAGGTCGACGCTGCGCAGGAAGCGCGCCTTGTCCTCGTCGCTGATCATGCCGAGGAACTCGACGCGGGAGCGCAGCTCCTCGGGCAGGTCCTCGACGGCCGCCTCCTCGTCGCCGCGTCCCGCGACCAGCAGACGCGTCTGCGGGCGGGCGGCGAGGATCTTCGGGAGGGCCTTCATCAGGACCGGCAGGCCCTTGCGGGGCTCGTCGATCCGGCCGATGAAGCCGAGCGTGTCTCCCTGCCATTCGGGGTTCGGCTCGGCCTTGGCGAAGAAGTCGACGTCGACGCCGTTCGGGATGACCACCGCGTCACCGCCCAGGTGCTCGACCAGGGTGCGGCGGGCGTACTCGCTGACCGCGATGCGCGCGCTGATCTTCTCCAGCGCGGCCTGCAGAATCGCGTACGCGGCGATCATCGCGCGCGAGCGGGGGTTGGAGGTGTGGAAGGTGGCCACGATGGGGCCCTGGGCCGCCCAGCAGGTCAGCAGGCCGAGCGACGGGGAGGTCGGCTCGTGGATGTGGACCACGTCGAACGCGCCGTCGTGCAGCCAGCGCCGCACCCGCGCGGCCGACAGGAAGCCGAAGTTCAGGCGGGCCACCGAGCCGTTGTACGGCACCGGGACCGCGCGGCCGGCCGAGACGACGTACGGCGGCAGCGGGGTGTCGTCGTCGGCGGGAGCGAGGACGGAGACCTCGTGGCCGAGGCGGATGAAGTACTCGGCGAGGTCGCGGATGTGGAACTGGACGCCACCGGGCACGTCCCAGGAGTACGGGCAGACGATCCCGATTCTCACGAGGGTCCCTTCGCGGGGTCGAGGTCGGCGAGCCACAGGCGCTGGAGCATGTGCCAGTCCTCCGGGTGATCGGCGATCCCCTTGGCGAAGACGTCGGCCAGTGCCTGTGTCATGACAGACGTCTTCTCGGCCCGGTCGCCTGTCTCCGGTACCTCGATCGGGGGATGCACCTGGCCCTTCATGACGGGCGAGTCGTCGTACCAGAGCGTGACGGGCATCAGCAGCGCGCCGGTCTGCTGGGCGAGCAGGGCCGGGCCCGCGGGCATCCGGGTCCGCTCGCCGAAGAAGTCGACCTCGACGCCGGACGCGGACAGGTCCCGGTCGGCGACCAGGCAGACCAGGCCGCCGTCGCGCAGCCTCCGGGCCAGGGTGCCGAAGGCGGTGCCACCGCTGTGCGGCAGGACCTCCATGCCGAGGCCCTCGCGGTAGGCGACGAAGCGGTCGTAGAGCGTCTCGGGCTTCAGCCGCTCGGCGACCGTGGTGAACGGCGTCTCCAGCTTGGTGGTGACCCAGGCACCGGCCAGGTCCCAGTTGGCCATGTGCGGCAGCGCGAGGATCAGGCCCCGGGGGGAGGCGATCCCGTCAATCAGGTGGTGCACGTCCGTGCACTCGAAGCCCGTCTTCACGCGCTCGGCGCTCCAGGCGGGCAGCCGGAAGGACTCCATCCAGTAGCGCAGGTACGAGCGCATGCCCGCGCGGGAGAGTTCGGCGAGGCGCTCGGGCCCGGCGTCGGGCACCACGCGCGCGTAGTTCGCCTCCAGCCGCAGGACGCCCTTGCCGCGCTGCCTCCAGGCGAGGTCGGCGATGGACCGGCCGAGGCGGACCGCGGCGGGTTCCGGGAGCTTCTTGACGGTGCTCCAGCCGAGGCCGTAGAGCGAGTCGGTGAGCCGGTCGGCGGTGCTCACTTCGCCGCCTCCCTCCCCTGGGACGCGTTCTGCTGCGCCGCGGCCTCGGCCTCGGCCTCGGCGGACTCGCGACGGACGGTGACGACCCGCTGGACGAGGGTGACGAGGCTGCCCACGGCGACGATCCACAGGGCGATCGGGAGGAGGACCTGGATGCCCGGGACGCCGAACGTGTGGAGGCCGGCCAGACCGGCCGCCACCAGCGAGATCACCAGCCGCTCGGCACGCTCGACGAGGCCGTTGACGGCGACCGGCAGTCCGATCGACTCGCCGCGCGCCTTGGTGTACGACACCACCTGACCGCTGGCCAGGCAGAAGATCGAGACGGCGCACAGGGCGTTGTTGTCGCCGTTGCCCGCGTACCACAGGGCGAAGCCGCCGAAGATCGCGCCGTCGGCCACCCGGTCGAGCGTGGAGTCCAGGAAGGCGCCCCAGCGGCTGGAGCGGCCCAGCTGGCGGGCCATGTTGCCGTCGACCAGGTCGGAGAAGACGAACAGGGTGATCACGATCGTGCCCCAGAAGAACTCGCCCCGGGGGAAGAAGACCAGCGCGCCCGCGACGACACCGGCCGTGCCGATGAGCGTGACCGCGTCGGGGCTGACGCCTCGCCGGATGAGAAACGCGGCGAACGGTGTGAGGACACGCGTGAAGAATGCACGCGCGTACTTGTTCAGCATGGCCTTCCCGACGGTCGTGGCGCCGCGGCCCTGGTGGCCACCGGCTGGCCCATCGTAGTCACGCGCACGCGTACGTGACGGGCGGGCACCCGCAGACGTGCCGCGAACCGGTGCACACCCGCCCGCGCGGGGGGGCGCGTGGCGCGATCGGCGTCCGTCGTATGGACGCAGCATGACGGGAGTGGAAAGCTCGAAGGACCGCGGGCGTCGCAGGAGCCGCCAGTGCACGCGGTGCCGCGTGTCCGCGCCCACAGTGACCTCACCGTCCACGGGAGGCAGGATCATGGGCGACAAGGCGCAAACACACCCCGGGGCCGCCGGCAGGGCAGTGGCGGCCGACCACCCCGCGTCCGTACGGAATGTGGTGCTGGTCGGCCACTCCGGTTCGGGCAAGACGACTCTGGTGGAGGCCCTCGCGCTGACCGCGGGGGCTGTGAACCGGGCGGGCCGCGTGGAGGACGGCGGCACCGTCTCCGACTACGACGAGATCGAGCACCGGCAGCAACGCTCGGTACAGCTGTCCCTGGCCCCGGTCGAATGGGACGGGTTCAAGATCAACATCCTCGACACCCCTGGGTACGCCGACTTCGTCGGCGAGCTGAGGGCCGGTCTGCGAGCGGCGGACGCGGCCCTCTTCGTCGTCTCGGCCTCGGACGGCGTGGACGGCTCGACCCGCATGGTGTGGGAGGAGTGCCAGGCCGTCGGCATGCCCCGCGCGATCGTGATCACGCACCTGGAGGCCGCCCGGGCGGACTTCGAGGAGATGACCCGGGTGTGCGCGGAGGCCTTCGGCGCCGACGACCCCGACGCCGTGCTGCCGCTGTACCTGCCGCTGCGCGGGCCGGAGGGCCCCGACGGGCACGCGCCCGTGACCGGGCTGATCGGGCTGCTGTCGCAGAAGCTCTTCGACTACGCGTCCGGGGAGCGCAAGGAGTCCGAGCCCGGCGAGGACCAGCTGCCGCACATCGCGGAGGCCCGCAACCGGCTCATCGAGGGGATCATCGCCGAGAGCGAGGACGAGACCCTCATGGACCGCTACCTGGGCGGCGAGCAGATCGACGTCAAGACGCTGATCGACGATCTGGAGCGGGCCGTCGCGCGTGGCACCTTCTTCCCGGTCCTGGCGGCCGCCCCCGCCGCCGAGGGCGCCCGGCAGGGCCTCGGTACGGTCGAGCTGCTTGAGCTGATCACCGGCGGGTTCCCGACCCCGTTCGAGCACCCCATGCCCGGGGTCACCACCATCGACGGCAAGCCACGCGAGCTGAAGGCCTGCGACACGGGCGGCCCGCTGGTCGCCGAGGTCGTGAAGACCGCCTCCGACCCGTATGTCGGCCGGATCTCGCTGGTCCGCGTCTTCTCCGGCACCCTGCGCCCCGACGAGACGGTGCACGTCTCCGGGCACGGCCTGGCAGACCGCGGGCACGAGGACCACGACGTGGACGAGCGGATCGGCGCGCTGTCCACCCCCTTCGGCAAGCAGCAGCGCCCGGTGACGCACGCCGTCGCGGGCGACCTGGTGTGCGTGGCCAAGCTCGGCCGCGCCGAGACCGGGGACACGCTCTCGGCCAAGGACGACCCGCTCCTGATGGAGCCCTGGCAGATGCCCGACCCGCTGCTGCCGGTCGCCATCCAGGCGCACAGCAAGGCGGACGAGGACAAGCTTTCGCAGGGGCTGAGCCGGCTGGTCGCCGAGGATCCGACGATGCGCCTGGAGCAGAACCAGGACACCCACCAGGTGGTCCTGTGGTGCCTGGGCGAGGCCCACTCGGACGTCGCCCTGGAGCGGCTGCGCAGCCGCTACGGCGTCCAGGTCGACGTCGTCCCGCACCGCGTCTCCCTGCGGGAGACGTTCGCGACGAAGGCCGCGGGGCGCGGCCGGCACGTCAAGCAGTCCGGCGGGCACGGGCAGTACGCCATCTGTGAGATCGAGGTGGAGCCGCTGCCGGGCGGCTCGGGCATCGAGTTCGTGGACAAGGTGGTGGGCGGCGCCGTACCGCGCCAGTTCATCCCGTCCGTGGAGAAGGGCGTACGGGCACAGGCCGCGAAGGGCGTGGTCGCCGGGTATCCGCTGGTGGACGTGCGGATCACGCTGCTGGACGGCAAGGCGCACTCGGTGGACTCCTCCGACGCCGCCTTCCAGACGGCGGGCGCGTTGGCCCTGCGCGAGGCCGCGGGCCAGACGCGGATCCATCTGCTGGAGCCGGTGGCCGAGGTGACCGTGCTGGTCGCCGACGACTACGTGGGCGCGGTGATGAGCGACCTGTCGAGCCGGCGCGGCCGGGTGCTCGGCACCGAGCAGGTGGGCTCCGGACGGACCCTGGTCCGCGCCGAGGTTCCCGAGTTCGAGATCGGCCGCTACGCGATCGACCTGCGCTCCCTGTCGCACGGGACGGCGCGCTTCGACCGGGCGTACGCCCGGCACGAGCCGATGCCGCCGCAGATCGCCGAGCGGATCCGCGAACAGGCGGGAGAATCCTCGTAGTTCACCATCGGTGGACGTCATGCGTCGGCGGGCGGCTTGGGCCGTCCGCCGACGCGCTGTCAGTGGCTGCGGATACGCTGATCATCTGATCACGGTGTGCCGAACTCGTGCGGTAGTGGCTTGGTCTCGGCACGACGGGCTGTTCAACAGGTGTGCGGGGCAGGGAAGTCGGGAAGGCCGCAGAAGCGAGACCGGCGGCGATGGGGGCGGGAATGTCGGTTGGAACGGAGTGGGACGGACCGCAGGTGCCCGTGTCCGGCGACGAGGGGCAGGCGGCGACCTTCGCGCTGGCCTCGGCGGCCTACCGGGACAACGCGGTCGAGGACATCAAGAAGACCGACAACGAGTGGCACCAGTCGACGGTCAAGGCCGGCCGGATCGCCCTGCTCAAGCCGAACCTCGGCGAGGCCTTCTCGCGGGCCGTCGTCGACCGCATGCTCGCGCCCGGGCGCAAGCCGCTCATCCAGTCCTTCGGCGCCGAGCCCCAGGTCGTCGTGGAGCACTGCCTGGCGGCCAACAACATCCGCCGGGAGCGGGACAACCGGCTGTCCCTGGTCATGGTGGTGTGCGGCCTGATCTTCCTGCCGGGCCTCGTCGGCTGGCTGCTCGTCTTCCAGCTGCGCACGTACGTCGCCAAGCGCGACGACAAGCGGGCCGGGGCGCTCGCCACCGCCCTGCTCGCCGGGGTCGGCGTGCTCGCCGCGCTCTTCCTGCTGAAGATGCCGTTCACCGGGTTCTGGGCGTGGTACGCGCGCGGTTGCGTCGTGGCCCCGGTGCTGGGCTGGTTCTGGGCCAAGCAGATCTGCGAGCGCACCGCGAAGGACCTGCGGGCGCGCTGGGACGGCCTGCTCTCGGGCACCAGCGTCGGCGCCAAGGTCCCCGAGGCCGTGCCGCGCAGCCCGGGCGAGACCGCGGCCGAGCAGCTGCGCCAGTCGCTGGCCCGGCTCAGTGCCGAGCAGCAGTCCAACTCGGTCTTCTATGCCGGTCCCAAGGGCATACTCGGCATGGGCACCCGCTGGGGCGCCTGGCAGCTCGCCGAGGATCTGGTGCCCGCCGACCCCACCCGGGAGATCCACCCCTTCCGCAGCTGGGACGTCATACGCGCTATCCATGACCAGCTGCGCATGCTGGAGCGCGGCCCGCTGAACACCGGCGGCTTCCCGCGGCCCTCGATACGGCACTGGATCGTCACGCCGATCGGGGAGAACGCCAAGGAGGTGTCCCGGCCCGGGGGCACGGACGTCGAGGCGTTCCAGGTCAAGCCGCACGCCATACAGGACATCTGCAACAAGCAGCAGTTCGGCAGCGGCGACCGGCACTATCTGGGCGTGCAGTGGACCCTGTGGGACGGCCAGCTGGTTCTCACCATGCTGATCACGGTGACCGTGCTGCACGAGACGCTGCGCATCGAGGTGACCGGGCACGCGCTGGGGCCGGTGAACCCGCTGTTCACCGCGAAGTCGGCGGCGCCGACCAAGGAGGTCGCCAAGTCCCTCAAGCCGTGGGAGACCCGCACGGTCAAGCTGCCGCTGGTGCGCACCGACGAGGTGGTGCGGCTCGCCGCGCGCGCCCCGCTGACCTGGTATCCGCCGCTCCTCAACTGGCTCGGCGGCTCCCTCGCGCTGCCCGAGCCCTTCGGCCTCCGGCACGCCTGGGCCGACCAGCCCTGGCGGCACCGCTTCATGGCCGACGACGCGCTGCGCGCGGCCACGCCCGTGCTGCGGGTGGTGCACTCGGCCGCACTCCGGGTCCTGGCGGAGAACGGCGTGGACACGGCGAAGTTCGGCAACCGCTCGTCCGTGCTCAGCGGTCTGGTGCAGGATGCGTCGCCGAGGAAGGCAGACCTGTACGACGCGTAGGGGTGCCCCCTGGCAAGGGCACCCAGGGGCCTACGCCGGCCAGGCCTCCGCCAGCATCTTCCGCGTGTCCGCCAGCAGCTGCGGCAGCACCCTCGTGTGGCCGACCACCGGCATGAAGTTCGTGTCGCCGCCCCAGCGCGGGACGATGTGCTGGTGCAGGTGGGCCGCGATGCCGGCGCCGGCCACCGTGCCCTGGTTCATGCCGATGTTGAAGCCGTGCGCGCCGGAGGCGGTGCGCAGGGCCGTCATCGCCTGCTTGGTCAACTCGGCCAGCTCGGTGGTCTCCGGCCCGGTCAGGTCGGTGTAGTCGGCCACGTGCCGGTAGGGCACGGTCATCAGGTGGCCGCCGTTGTACGGGTAGAGGTTGAGGACGGCGTACACGTGCTCGCCGCGGCGGACGATCAGGCCGTCCTCGTCGGACTTGGCCGGGATGGAGCAGAAGGGGCAGCCGTCGCCGGCCCCCGGGCCGGTCGGCTTGTTCTCGCCCTGGATGTAGGCCATCCGGTGGGGCGTCCACAGGCGCTGGAACGCGTCCTGCGTCCCCACTCCGATCTGCTGCTCCGGCTCACTCGTCATGCAAGGCAGCATATGGCTTCGCCCATTCGCGGCGTGTCGCCGGGGCGGCAGGAGGGCACTCACCGGCCAAGCTTGGCCGGTGGACGACGACAGCCCCCTGGCCCGCTGGGAGCAGAGCACCGAGATTCCCCTGTTCGCCGCCTCGGTGGTCTTCCTCGCGGCCTACGCGACCCGCGTCCTCGCGACCGGCCTGGCGCCCCTCTGGCGCGACCTGTGCGCGTTCGTGCTGCTGGTGATCTGGGTGGCCTTCGTCGCGGACTACGCGGTGCGCTGGCGGCTCAGCGGGCAGCGCTTCCTGCGCTTCGTCACCGGGCACTTCCTGCTCACGGTCGTGGTCCTGCTGCCGCTGCTGCGCCCGCTGCGGATCGTTCCGCTCTACGAGGTCATCCAGCGCCGCCAGGGCGAGCCCCGGCTCTCCCTGTACGCCCGCGTGATCGCCTACGCGAGCCTGTCCACCCTGCTGCTCGGCTTCTCCGGCGCCCTCGCGACCTACCAGCAGGAACGCGGGGCGCCCGGCGCCACCATGACGACGTTCGGGGACGCCGTGTGGTGGGCGGCCTCGACCCTCACCACGGTCGGCTACGGCGACATCACCCCGGTGACCACGGCCGGCCGGACGATCGCGATCGGGATGATGGCCTGCGGGCTGGGTCTCCTCGGCGCGGTGACGGGTTCGTTCTCGTCCTGGCTGATGCAGACCTTCACCCGCGAGGGCGACGCAGGGCCCCCGCGGAAGTGATCCCCGGGGGCCCAGCGAACGGTACGGATCAGACCTGGGTCCGCTCCTCCACGACCTGCGCGATCTTGGCGATGGCCTCGTCGAACGGGATGCCGTTCTCCTGCGAACCGTCGCGGTAGCGGAAGGACACCGAGCCGTTCGACATGTCCTCGTCGCCCGCGATGACCATGAAGGGCACCTTCTGCTTCTGGGCGTTGCGGATCTTCTTCTGCATGCGGTCCGAGGAGGAGTCCACCTCGACGCGCAGGCCCTTCTTCCGGGCCGCCGCGGCGAACTTCTCCAGGTACTCGACGTGCCCGTCACCGATCGGGATGCCGATCGCCTGGACGGGGGCGAGCCACGCCGGGAAGGCGCCCGCGTAGTGCTCCAGGAGCACCGCGAAGAAGCGCTCGATCGAGCCGAAGAGGGCGCGGTGGATCATCACCGGGCGCTGCTTGGAGCCGTCCGGGCCGGTGTACTCCAGGTCGAAGCGCTCGGGCAGGTTGAAGTCGAGCTGGATGGTCGACATCTGCCAGGTGCGACCGATCGCGTCCTTGGCCTGGACGGAGATCTTCGGGCCGTAGAAGGCGGCGCCACCCGGGTCCGGGACCAGGGGCAGGCCCTGCTTCTCGGCGACCTGGCGCAGCGTCTCGGTCGCCTCCTCCCAGACCTCGTCGGAGCCGACGAACTTCTCCGGGTCCTTGGTGGACAGCTCCAGGTAGAAGTCGGTCAGGCCGTAGTCGCGCAGCAGGCCGAGGACGAAGGTGAGCGTCTTGTCCAGTTCCTCGGACATCTGCTCACGGGTGCAGTAGATGTGCGCGTCGTCCTGGGTGAAGCCGCGGGCACGGGTCAGGCCGTGCACGACGCCCGACTTCTCGTACCGGTACACGGTCCCGAACTCGAACAGGCGCAGCGGCAGTTCACGGTACGAGCGGCCGCGCGCGTCGAAGATCAGGTTGTGCATCGGGCAGTTCATGGGCTTGAGGTAGTAGTCCACGCCCTCGTCGAGCTGCATGGGCGGGTACATGCCCTCGGCGTACCAGTCCAGGTGGCCGGACGTCTCGAAGAGCTTCCCCTTCGTCGCGTGCGGGGTGTAGACGAACTCGTAGCCCTCCTCCTCGTGCCGGCGGCGCGAGTAGTCCTCCATCACGCGGCGGACGATGCCGCCCTTGGGGTGGAAGACGGCGAGGCCGGAGCCGATCTGCTCGGGGATGGAGAACAGGTCCAGCTCGTTGCCCAGCTTGCGGTGGTCGCGCTTCTCCGCCTCGGCGAGGAAGTCGAGGTACGCCTTCAGCTCGTCCTTGGACGGCCAGGCGGTGCCGTAGATGCGCTGGAGCATCGGGTTCTTCTCGCTGCCGCGCCAGTAGGCGGCCGCGTTGCGCATCAGCTTGAACGCCGGGATCAGGCGGGTCGACGGCAGGTGGGGACCGCGGCAGAGGTCCTTCCAGCACAGGTCGCCGGTCTTGGCGTCCAGGTTGTCGTAGATCGTCAGCTCGCCGGCGCCGACCTCGACGTCCGCGCCGTCGTCGTGCGACGCCGAGCCCTTGAGGCCGATCAGCTCCAGCTTGTACGGCTCGTCCGCCAGCTCCTCGCGGGCGGCGTCGTCGGTGACGACGCGGCGGGCGAAGCGCTGGCCGCGCTTCTGGATCTCCTGCATCTTCTTCTCGATGGCCTTGAGATCCTCGGGCGTGAACGGCTTCTCGACGTCGAAGTCGTAGTAGAAGCCGTCCTTGACCGGCGGGCCGATGCCCAGCTTGGCCTCGGGGAACAGCTCCTGCACGGCCTGCGCCATGACGTGCGCGGTGGAGTGGCGCAGGATGTTCAGACCGTCCTCGGAGGAGATCTCGACGCCCTCGACCTCGTCACCGTCCAACAGCGCGTACGCGAGGTCCTTCAGCTCGCCGCCCACGCGCGCGGCGATGATCGACCGCTCGCCCGCGAAGAGGTCGGCGGCCGTAGTGCCCGTCGTCACCACGCGTTCTTCCCGCTCGGAATCGCGTTGGATGATCACACGGACGTCTGACACCGGTCTCTCCTGACTGAAGGTGGGGTGCGGCGCCATACCAGGAGCGCGCGCACAAGGGATCGTACCGACCCGGCACCTCCGACCGCTAAACGGTCACCCTCAGTCCTCGCCCCCGTACGCCTCCCCGCACGCCTCCTCGAAGAAGGCCCCTTCCCCATCGGTCCCCTGCAAGGACTTCATCAGCCGGTCCCGCTCGGCGTCGTCCACCTGCACGGGAACGACCCCGGAGGCACCGGTGAGCCTGCGGAAGCCGCCCCGGCGCTCCAGGCGGCCGTGCACCCGCACCGGGAGGCCGACGAGGTGGGCGTGGCCGGCGATGCGGTAGTCCTCCTCGTCCAGGGTGACGCGGACGTGCGGGACCTCGGCGCCCGCGAGCACCCGCAGTCGTACGGTGCCCGCGCCACGCGGCCCGGAGCGGCGCAGCCGGACCACGGTGCCGGTGATCCGGACCGGCACGGACGGTTCCCCCTGCACATAGCGGGCGCCGGCCGCGTGCAGCACGGGCAGGTCGCCGGGTGAGAACTCGACGGGTTCGGCCAAGGCGGCACAGCCCTCGGGCACTGCGGCCCCGGGGGCCCAGGCGATGGCGATGCGGGCGCCCTCGGTGCCGCGGACGAGCGTGGTGAGCGCCTCGGTCAGCTCGCGGCTGACGCCGGCCTCGACCGCGCCGTCGAAGGCGTCCATGCCGCCGGTGGCCCGCTGGTAGTCGATGGCCTCGCGGGCGGCGTACAGGGCCTGGTGGAGGCGGACGGCGAGCGAGCGGCCGGTGGGCACGGGCACGAAGGCGGTCAGCCGGTGGCCCTCGGCGGTGGGGCCGACGAGGACGTTCTCCAGGAGGCCGGCGGCGGACCGGCGGTGCCGGGCGCCGTAGTAGCCGGCACGCGCGCGCGTGGCGAGCGCGGCCGCGAGGAGCATCTGGCGGGCCGCGGTGCGCAGGCGCTCCTCGACCGCCCAGGGGGAGGCTCCGACGGGCCCGCTCGGGGTGTCCCGCCACCAGCGGATCTCGTCGCTGGGCACGGCGAGGGAGATCAGCACCTCGCGCGCGGCGGGGGTGTCGCTGCGGGCGAGGGCGTCGAGGGCCTCGCCGAGCAGGTCGTCGCTGTCGGGGAAGGCCCGGTTCTCGGGCACCAGCAGGCTGGTCCCGCCGCCGCTCGGCCCGGGCGGGGTCCAGCGGCCGTAGCGCCCGGCCGCTCCCCCGCGCCGCTGCCAGCCGTGCCGGCGCAGCAGGGCGCCGAGCACGGCGGGGTCGACCTCGGCGGGGTCGGGCGGCCGGTTCCAGGCCAGGTCGTCGGGGTGCGGCCGGACCTGCCGGGCCGGCTCGTCGTACGGACGGATCCTCATGGCCTGCCTCCCGTCCCGACCCGCGTCATGATCTCGCACAGCGCACGGTCGTCGAAGATGCGCGAGGTCGGTATCCGCACGGTGGTCCGGTGCCGGCCGGTGACCGGGTGGCCGGCGAGGTTGACCCAGTAGCAGCAGTGCCTGAGGTCGAGCCGGTCGTGGCTGGCGCGCAGCCAGTCGTCCTGGGCGCGCGGGACCAGCATGACGACCAGGATCTTGTGCACCGAGACGGGCGTGCGGGCGAGTTTGCGCAGGTGGTCGTTGTCGAGGGTGAAGGAGAAGAAGCGGCCCGGGGGGTTCGGCGGGACCTGGTAGGTGCACTTGAGCTGCACCTTGATGGTGACCTCGTCGTCGACGGTGTGTCCGGGTGCGCTGTGGCTGACGTGCCAGTCGATGCCGTTGTCGGGGAAGGGCTGGGACAGTGAGCAGCCCGCCGCGGCGGCGACCGCGTGCAGATATCCGACCTGCAGTGTCTCCATGCAGGCGGTGGTGGCGAGCGTGCCGCGGACGGTGCCCGGGCGTTCGGGCAGCAGCCCGCCCCGCTCGGGCTGCGCTATGGCCATGACCAACAGCCTTCCAAGCCAAGAGTTTCCCCGCTGCGGGCTGCTGAACTGCAAAGACCCGCACTCCTGTTGTGTCCTCGCGGCGTACGGCGCAAACGGCCCGGGTATCACCAAACGGGCAGAAGACGGAACTTCATCTGCCGTGGGTGAACGAGGAGTTGGATTGGGATGACGTGCTGGTACGAGGGGGCGCTGGCCGCCTTCGACACGGAGACGACGGGCGTCGACGTGGAGACCGACCGGATCGTGTCGGCCGCCGTCGTCGTCCAGGACGCGCCGGGTACCCGGCCCCGGATCACCCGCTGGCTGGTGAACCCGGGGGTTCCGGTGCCGGAGGCGGCGACGGCGGTGCACGGTCTGACGGACGAACACCTGCAGCACAACGGCCGCTGGCCGGCGCCGGTGATGTTCGAGATGGCCGAGCAGCTGGCCGAGCACGCGGCGATGGGACGTCCGCTGGTGGTGATGAACGCGCCGTTCGATCTCACGCTGCTGGACCGGGAGTTGCGCCGGCATCGCGCCTCGTCGCTGGACCGCTGGTTCGAGACGAGCCCGCTGCATGTGCTGGACCCCCGGGTCCTGGACAAGCACCTGGACCGCTACCGCAAGGGCCGGCGCACGCTGACCGATCTGTGCGCGCACTACGGCGTGACGCTGGAGGGCGCGCACGACGCGGCGGCGGACGCACTGGCCGCGCTGGACGTCGTACGCGCCGTGGGCCGCCGTTTCGCGACCCGGCTGGAGCGGCTGAGCCCTGCCGAGCTGCACACGCTCCAGGCCACCTGGCACGCGGCGCAGGCCCGCGGTCTTCAGGCGTGGTTCGCACGCAGCGGCTCGGAGGAGACGGTGAGCACGGACTGGCCGCTCAGGCCGGAGCTGCCGGCGGCGGCGTAGCAGCTTGGCGGGTGCGGGAGTTCACCAGGAGCCTCCGCCACCGCCGCCTGCTCCCCCGCCGACGCCGCCGGAGGAGCCGCCGCCGCTGCCGCCGGAACTTCCGGAGCCGCTGGAGGAGGGTGCCTTGGACGACATGGCGGCGGTGACGACGATGCCGAGGGCCAGCGCGGGTCCGAACCGCACGGCCGGCGAGGCGTGCCGCCGGGTGGGCACGGCGGACGACTCGACGGCATGCCGCCAGGTGTCGCCGAGGCCGAGTGCGACGGCCCACGCCGTGCAGAGCCGTACCTGGTCGTCGTCGAGCGGTTCCATGTCGGGAATCGTCGACGGGTCGGCGAGACAACGTCGGAACGCCTCGACCCGCAGCAGCTGGGCGCTGCCCTCGGAGGTGCGCCGGTGCAATTCCCAGCCGCGCCGCCACAGGGCGAGACCGACGCCGAAGACGATCACGCCGGCGACGAGCAGCGGCCCTCCGGCCGCGTGGCGGCCGGCGCCCAGTGCGGCGCCCACCGCGCCGGCGAGCAGACCGAGCACGGTGGCGGCGATGCCCACGGGCCGGGCGCGGCGGGCGAGGCGTACGGCGGCCGGGTCCCAGAGACCGGAGTCGGCCTGCCATTGCCTCAGGTGCCGGGCCAGCGCGTGCCAGCCCGTCTCGAAGGACGAGTCGTACTGGCCCAGGGTGATCTCTGCGCGGCCCGAGAACATGTAGCGCAGGACCTCCCGGGTGACCGGGTCGTCCGCCCCCGCACCAGGGTGGGGGCGCCGCAGGGTCGGGGCGTGTTCGGCGCCCCCGAGGATGAGGTGGCCGTCGGCGGCGAGGCCGAGCAGCCAGGCGACCTGGTGCACGGGATCGACCTGCTCGGCGGCCAGGATCCCGCCCTGGGCCGGGCTCAGGCCCGGCGGGGGCAGGGGGCTCGGGGCAGGCGTTCCCGGGGTCCCGTCGGCGCCCGCCGGTGCGGGCCGGTCGCGGCCTGCGACTGGACGGTTTGCAACGGCTTACCGAGGAGCCGCATGGTGGCGGTTTAGCTCGATCGTGTGATGGTCGGCTCGCGGGCCTGCGGCGCTGTGTAGGGAGCGGGGTAGCGTGACGGTGCGACCTGGGACACCGGGTGCGGCGCCAGCGTGCGGGGCCTCTGCTCCACCAGCGAGATGGTTCAGGGCCTCCCCCTCGCCTCTGGCCGCACTCATATGGCCAGCTCGTCAGGGAATCCGCCCTTCCGGACCGGACCACGGACAGGATCCGTGTCGCCGCCCGGTTACGAAAGCGGGCGACCAGTGCGCCCAAGACCGTTCGGGGCGTGCCAGTGCGCGGGCTCACTCCCGCTCACTGCAAAGGAACGGTGTACTGGATGCGGTAGCGGCTGACGGCCCGGTCGGGGTCGCCGACCTTGACACGGTTGGCGGTCTCCCGGTGGCCGTTCGGTTCGAGGTAGTAGTCGCCGACCGTGAGTTCCCAGGGGCCGAGGTCGCTGTCCAGGGTGACGGCGGCCTCGGCCTCGTCCTCGTCGTAGCGGAGGTCCGGCAGGTCGCGGTAGATTCCGCGCCGCTCGGTGCCCGGGTATCCGAAGTCGTAGTCGACGGCCTCGGTGATCCGGGCGCTGCCGTCGGCGGAGATCCGCGCGTCGACCCTCATCGCGGTGACCCGCTCGGTGTTGCCGCCGGCCCGGGCGAGCGCCACCAGGGCGCCCAGCGCCAGCACGAGCAGGACGATCCTGATCAGACTGTGGACCCGGAGCCGGCGCGCTTCCGCGACAACTCTCGGTCCTCCTTTCCCTGTTCCTCGCCCACGACGCCCGCCCTGACGTCAAAAAAGCCGGTCCGCTGTGCGGACCGGCTTTTTCCCGGTGGGCGATACTGGGTTCGAACCAGTGACCTCTTCGGTGTGAACGAAGCGCTCTCCCACTGAGCTAATCGCCCGGGAACGCACTGAACAATACAGGTCTCTGCGGTGTTACTTCAAACCGCTTCCAGGTGACGCAGCAGTCCGCGCCGCCCGGCGGCCATCATCAGCCGGTGGTTGAGGCGGAAGACGGGGCGTCCCGGCACGGCCAGCCGTCTGAGCAGGGGCTTGGTGACGTCGACGACCTGGTCGTAGCGGGCGAGCGTGCCCGCGCCGTCGGCCGTGACCGTCCAGCGGGCCCAGCCCTCGATGTCTCCGGACACGGCGATCTCCAGGACACCGGCGGCCGGGTCGCGGCGTGTCTCGCGGGCGGTGAAGGTCATGGCGTACGGCAGCAGGGAGCGGATGGTGATGACGCCGGTGCCGTCGTCGAGCCGGGTCACCGCCCGTACCTGCGGCCACCAGTCGGGATAGCCCTCGGGCCGCTCCAGCACCGCGAACACGGCGGCCGGCGGGGCGGGCAGGGACCACAGGCTGAGAAAGCGGTAGTGGGACCAGTCCATGGCCAGAGTCTGCCCTGGTCGACGCGTTGATCTGAGTACGCGTACTCATGCGGCGCGCAGTGACGCGAACCACACTCGGGGGACGAGCGCCGCCGCCCGTGCGACGGCGCTCCCCCAACGCCGTCAGCCGGGCATCCTGTCGCCGAGCAGGGCGAGGTTCTCGATGGCCGCGAGGCCGTACAGCGCGGTGTCGTTGGTCGACACCCAGCTCGCCTCGCTCCCTGCGACCAGGGTGGCCGGTCCGCTCAGCTTCTCGGTCTTCCACGGCGAGGACTCGGTGTAGCCGTCGGAGCTGTAGAACCTGGTCCAGGCGCGCTTGGCGAGCGTCGCGTCACCGGTCTGTACGGCGGCGTAGGCGTCCAGGCGCGAGTGGCCCTGGAAGAGCAGCAGGGTCCCGAAGTTGCTGCCGTAGCGGGCCGCCTGCTCGGCCTTGGTGGCGTTGAAGTAGCGGCAGTAGTCGAGGTAGGCCTCCTTGAACTTCGGCAGGTCGACCAGGTGGATCAGCTCGGCGCACAGCTCGTTCAGGCCGAAGACGGCCGAGAGGTGGGAGACCGCCACCACCGGCTTGTCGGCGACGGCGAACCTGCCGGTGTCGATGTCGTACAGGCCGCTGCCCTGGACGAAGCCGTTGGGCTGGGCGGCGATGGTCTCCATGGTGGACAGGACCCGTGCCCTGGCCTTCTCCCACTTGGGGCCCTTGCGCTCCCACTCGGTCAGCCACGCCGACACCAGTCCGCTCCAGTCGGTGCCGAAGCCGATCGACAGGGCGTGCGGGTCGGGGGTGTACGGGTCGGTGCGGATCTTGCGCTGCGGGTCGAGGACGAGGAACGTCTCGTCGGAGTCGACGACTGCGCGCATGAGGTCGCCGACGCGTTCGTCGGCGGTGAGGAAGTAGTAGAAGCGCCGGTAGGTGGTGTTGGCGATGCGCTGCTGCTTGGCGCTGTCGGCGAAGTGCTGGACGCCGTGCCGGGTGCCGAGGCCGGCCCACTTGCCGAGGTGGTAGACGTCGACCTCGCCGGTGTGCCGGGTCATCGCCTCGGCGAAGCGGAAGATGTCGGAGCGGCCGCTTCTCAGGTACGCGTACCAGAGCCAGAGGTCGGGCGACAGCTCGGAGTTGTCCCAGGCGTAGCCGCCGATGTCGTACCGCCACACGTGCCGGGCCGAGTCGTAGGTGTGCATGATGTCGCCGTAGTCCCAGAAGCCGTACCAACGGCGCATCTCCACCTGGTCCCTGTAGTAGGTGAAGAGGAAGTCGAGGTGGTCCTCGATCTTCGCCTTGGCGGCGGTGGAGCGGTCCGGCTCGGAGTAGAGGCCGGGGCCGAAGACCCTGGCCTTGATGAGCTGCCCGGGCGGGGCGGCGAGCTGCGGCAGCGTCCGTACGGCCGTGACCTGGTCGGCGAGGGTCTCGGGGGCGGGCGTCGACTCGTTGGCCCAGAAGAGGAGTTCGGAGGTGCGGGCGATGCCGTAGGGGGTGCCGAACTCCGGTTCGTAGTCCTCGTAGGTGATGTTGAGGCCTTCGAGCTGTTCGGCGTAGGTGTCCTGGCCCATGCCGTCGTGGTAGAAGCGCAGGTCCATGGGCTGTGCCTCGGGCGACCAGAGCCAGAGGGTGACGGTGGCCTCGTCGGTGTGGGCGTCGCGGATGTCGAGCTGGGCGGGGAACTTCTCCCAGAAGTTCCGCAGGCCGAAGGAGAATCCGCCGCTCGCGCCGCCGACGTAGCCGAAGCCGGAGGCCCGCCCGCCGCCGCTGGCGGTGATCCAGCCGTAACCCAGGTCGAGCCCCGGGTGACCGACTTGATGAGGGTCGAGCCGTTCTTGCCGATCTTCGCGGTGATGACGCCGGTGGATACGTCGATGGTGCCGCCGCTCCTGTCGACGGTGACCTTCCGGTCGGGGGCCTTGGGGGTGCCGACCGTGAGAGTGAGCTTGCCTGAACCCGAACTGGCCGCGTGCGCCGTCCACTTGAGGGAACCGTCGGGCCAGTGGGCGAGGGGCCAGGTCTGTACGGGGACGTCCTTGCCGTCGGCGTCCGTGAGCGCGAAGGTCTGGTCCTCCTGGTAGGCGCCCATCGGCCAGGGCACGCCGACGGTGGAGCCGGGCGCGGCGCCGAGGCCGCCGTCCTCCAGCCAGTCCAGGGTCACCGGGTCGGCGCCGTCGGCCGCGGCCGCGGGCGCGGCCTGCGCGTCGCTCGCCCCCAGTGCCCAGCTGAACTGGGCGGCGGCTCCGGCGACGGCGGCCGCCTTCAGGAGGGACCTGCGGGGAATGGGAGACATGGTCTTTCCTTCCGTGCGGGCACGTGCGAGCTGGTCAGGGGCATGACAGAGGTGCGGCGCCCAGAGGGCACCGACCTTGATCAGGGCACCGCGGGGTCAGCGGCGCCGGTACCGCTCCTCCACGGCGACGGCCGCCGCCGCGACGGCCCCGAGCACGGGGGCCGCCAGCGGGGCGATGAGCAGAGCGGAACAGCAGGTCAGGACCGCTCCGCCGACGAGCAGGAAGGATCCGGCGGGGTCGAGGACCGTACGGCGGCCCGCGTCGGCGAGCAGGGAGCGCCAGCGGCTCTCCGGGGTCCACACGGCCGCCGCGCGCAGCCCGGCCACGGCGAGGCCGAGCAGCGCGAACAGGCCCACGGCAGTGACAAGCGGTCCGCCGGGCAGCCCGGCGCGCACGGCCTGGACGTCCACCCGGCCCAGCGCCACCGCGACCCAGCCGACGGCCCCGACGGCCCAGCCGCCGCGCAGCGCGCTCCGGAAGTCGGCGACGAACTCCCACACGCCGCCGGCCTCATGCGCCGTACGACGGCGCAGGTGCCGGGCGCCGGCGGCGAAGGCGGCCGGGTAGGTGACGACTCCGAGGGAGGCCACCGCGATCCACACACCGGTGAGCAGACACTCGGCGAAGACCCCGAACCTCTCCGCGACCACGGACTCCTTGTGCGGCTTCACCCGTGTTTCCGCCATGGTGGCCGCCTCAGCCCTTCAGTCCGGAGGTCGCCATGCCGTCGATCAGGTACCGCTGGAAGGCGAGGAAGAACAGCAGCACCGGCAGCAGCGCGACCAGGGACGTGGCGATCATGCCGCCGTAGTTGGCGGCCACACCGTCGGAGTCGCGGAACATCATCAGGCCGAGGGAGACGGTGTACTTGCCGGGCTCGTTGAGGTAGATCAGCGGGCCCATGAAGTCGTTCCAGGCGTTGATGAAGGTGAAGATCGCGC
Source organism: Streptomyces sp. NPDC001816 (assembly GCF_042892235.1). Lineage (NCBI taxonomy): Bacteria > Bacillati > Actinomycetota > Actinomycetes > Kitasatosporales > Streptomycetaceae > Streptomyces > Streptomyces sp. NPDC001816. The sequence continues at coordinate 129,541 of NZ_JBIATY010000010.1, read as the reverse complement.
TGGTGATCAGCGCGGGCCGGCACAGCGGCAGCACGATCGACCAGTAGATGCGCAGGTGGCCGCAGCCGTCGAGCCGGGCGGCCTCGTCCAGCTCACGGGGCAGGTTGCGCATGAACTGCACCATCAGGAAGACGAAGAAGGCCTCGGTGGCGAGGTACTTGCCGATCAGCAGCGGGGCGTAGGTGTTGATCCAGCCCAGCTTCTGGAACATCACGTACTGCGGGATCAGCAGCACGTGGTACGGCAGCAGCAGGGTGCCGATCATCAGGGAGAAGAGCAGGTTGCGGCCGGCGAACCGGATGCGGGCGAAGGCGTAGGCGGTGAGCGAGCAGGAGATGAGCACGCCGACGACGGCACCGGCGGCGTAGAAGAGGGAGTTCTGGAAGAAGGTCCAGATCTCGATGTCCGCTATGCCGTCGGCGAGGCCCTTGAAGTTGGACAGGATCGGGTGGGACGGGAACAGCGTGAGGCTGTTGATGATGTCCTTGCTGGGCTTGAACGAGGCGCCGATCACCCAGACCACCGGGTAGAGGATGACCGCGAGGATCAGCAGGGCGCCGAGGTGCCAGGCGAGGGAACCGGCGCGCCTGCGGCCGACCGGGTCCGTGACCTTGGTGGTGACCGCACTCATCGGGCGTCCTCCTCGTAGTGCACCCACTTCTTCTGGGACCAGAAGAGGACGGCCGTCACCAGGGCGACTGCGAGCAGCAGCATCCAGGCCATCGCGGCGGCGAAGCCCATCTGGGCATTCTTGAAGCCCTGCTGGTACAGGTAGCAGGTGTAGACGAGCGTGGCGTCGGCCGGTCCGCAGTAGGTGTTGGAGACGACGTAGGCCGAGCCGAAGATCTGGAAGGAGTGGATGGTCTCCAGGAGCACGTTGAAGAACAGCACCGGGGAGATCATCGGCAGGGTGATGTTCCAGAACTTCCGGAACGGTCCCGCGCCGTCCATCTCGGCGGCCTCGTACAGCTCCCTGGGCACCTGCTTGAGCCCGGCCAGGAAGATGACCATGGGCGCCCCGAACTGCCAGACGGTCAGCGCGACCAGGCAGTACAGCACCCAGTCGGCGTTGCCGACCCAGCCGCCGACGTGGAAGCCGAGGAAGGTCTGGGTACGGTCCACGATGGCGTCGTCGGAGAAGAGCGAACGCCAGACGAAGCCGACCGAGACGCTCGCGCCGATGAGCGAGGGGGCGTAGAAGGCGGCCCGGTAGAAGGACTGGCCGCGGCGGCTCTGTGCGAGGAGCAGGGCGACACCGAGGGCGAGCAGCAGCTTCAGCGGGGTGCCGATGACGACGTACTTGGCCGTCACCTCCACCGACTTCTGCCACCGGGGGTCGTCGAACATCTTGGTGAAGTTGTCGAACCCGACCCATTTGGGGGTGTTGAAGAGGTTGTAGTCCGTGAAGGCGAAGTAGAGCGAGGCGACCATCGGGCCCGCTGTCAGCAACAGGAAGCCGGCGATCCACGGGGACATGAAGAGGTAGCCGGCGAGGTTCTCCCGGCGGCGGCCCGGCCGCCGCGCGGTGGCGCGGCCGGCCGGGCGTGTCCTGCGGGTGGCGGGCGCGGAGTCCTTGACGAGCGTCACGGCACGTCCCATCAGGCCTGGAAGGCGGCCTCGGACTCGGTGAAGAACTGCTTCACCGCGTCCGCGACCTTGGTCTTGCCCTGTCCGAGGTCGCCGCCGAGGCGCAGGAAAGCGGCCTCGATGGTGTCGGCGCCGGAGGGGTGCGGGGTGATCGTGCCGAGGACGCCGGACTTGGCGGTGTCCTCCTCGTACTGCGCGATCTCCTTGTTCACCGCGTCGGTCGGCTTGAACGCCTCGTACTGCTCGGTGCTCGCGAGGATGCCCCGGTCGTAGCCCATGATCTTGCCGACCTCGGGGTCGTGGACCATGAAGTCGATGAACTGGGCGACCTCCTTGGGGTGGGCGGTGCGGGCGGAGGCGCTGAGCATCAGGGAGGCGAGGTACTGACCGGTGCTCTTGCCGTCGGTGGTGGGGATCGGGGCGAGGCCGTAGGAGCTGGCGCCCTCCGCGGAGTAGCGGACGGTGAAGTTGTCCCAGGTGAACTCCGAGGCGCCGTGGCCGGCGGAGAGGGAGGACTTGGGCATGTCCTGCTGGACGACCTTCGGGTCGGTGACGATGCCTGCCTTGACGCGGTTGTAGCCGTCGGTCCACCACTCCGTCAGGTCGGCCTTGTCGAAACCGAGTCCGTCCTCGGTGAAGAAGGACTTCCCGTTCTGGCGGAGGTAGAGGTCGTACAGGTACATGATGGCGAAGTAGCCGGTGTCCCCGGCGACCTTCGTCCTGTCGTGGATCGTCTTCAGGGCCTTGAAGTACTCGTCCCAGGTCCAGCCCGGCTGCGGCTCGACGCCCGCCTTCTGGAAAACCTTCTTGTCGATGACGAGCGCCATGGTGTTGGAGCCGACGGGAACGCCGAGCTGCTTGCCGTCGACCTCGCCCACCTTCGTGACGCCCGCGCGGAAGTGATCCAGGCTCAGATTGCCCGCCTGCACCTGTGACTTGAGGTCCAGAAGAATTCCGCGCTTGTCGTACTTCCGAAGAAATGTGACGGCGTTCTGGAAAACGTCCGGGGGATTTCCGCCGGCCGCCTGCGTCTGGAACTTCTCCCAGAACGATTGGTACGTCTGAAAGTCGGTCTTGACCTTGATCTTCGGGTACTTCTTCTCGAAGAGCGCGATCGTCTGGTTGATCTTCTTGGCCCGCTCCTCGGCACCCCACCACGAGTAACGGATCGTCACCGTCCCATTCCCGGAACCGCTTTCACCACCGCACCCGGTCGTCGCGGCGAGCCCGAGCGCGGCAGCCGAGACTCCGGCCGCCTTCAGGATCGTACGCCTCTCAAGATTCCTGCTGGTTCCCACAGTCGGGCCCCTCCCCGCAGCGTCGTCGCCGCCGCCATGAATCGTTTCAAGTAAGCGCTTGCTGGCACAAGTTACGGAGGGGTCGGAGGTGCGTCAATGATTCGGACAGGATTTTCTTCGGGGCGCGGGGCGGAGCCTGGGCCGTCCGGCCGGGGCGTGGGGGCGGGGGGGCGGGGTGATTGGGCAGGTCAGGGGGCGCTGTCCGGCGGGTGGGGAAGCCGGCCGCGCGGCACGGTGGCCGGAAACGCGTCGGTGGCGTCCCTCGCGTCGGGCGGGCGAGGGGCAGCGAGGTGAGCCCTGGAAGGGAGTTCGGTGCCGATCGAGCCGAGCTGAGCCCGCAGCAGGCGGTCTTCGGGGGTCTGGAGGCCTTCGATGTCGTGCCCCCAGGCCGCGAGGGCGTCGAGTGCGCGCACGCGGTGGTGGGGCTCGGCACCGGCGGCGAGAAGCCGGCGGGCGCAGCCGGCGAGGTCCGGGCGATGCTGCGCGAGCTCGGGAGCGCCCAGGATGGGGGCGGCCGCCATGAACGCGGCGGGGGACATCTCAGGGTCGTCGTCGGGTCGTCGTCATGCAGGAATGCGGTCACCGCCTGGTAGAACGCCGGGCGAGACGCGACCAGGGCGTCCTCGTCCGGGGTGGGCGGCCACCGCGGCGCTCTTGACGTTCTCGGCGTTCTCGGCGTTCTCGGCTTCGTGGCCGAGGAGGGCGCCCAGCCGGCCGAGCAGCTGGCCCCGCAGCGGACGCAGTCGGTACGTGTCGCCGGTGTGCAGGTACGAGCCCACGGCCGCCGTGGAAGGGTCGGGGAGGATCGCGGCGATGTACCGGGCGGCGGGTACCGCGGCCGAGTAGATCCGCCCTTCGAGTTGCAGCGGCTCCAGGTGCCGGTTCATGGCCCGGGCCTGGACCGCCGGATCCGGATGCAGGAGTGCGCGCAGTGCGCGCAGTGCGAGCGGTGTCTTGGCGGCGGAGCCGCGGGCGTGCCGCAGGCCGGCCCGGTCGGTGCTCGCCAGTACGGGCTCGGGATCAGGTGGTCGAGCGTCATCGGACGCCTGCCTCGGCGCTGGGGATCGTCCGGAATCCGACCCTGCGGACCGGCTCGGTGACAGAGCGAAGTCGGAACGATGATCCACCGGACGGCGTAACGCCCAAGGTGACCTTCGGGAAGCGCGCACACGACGACGGCCCACCTGCTGTTCGCAGGTGGGCCGTCGGTTCCGGGTGGGCGATACTGGGTTCGAACCAGTGACCTCTTCGGTGTGAACGAAGCGCTCTCCCACTGAGCTAATCGCCCGGGCGCAGGAAGAACATTACCCCATGTCAGGGGTGCCTCCGACCACGCCCGGGTCCGTGATCACTGGTCCTTGATCTGCCACGGCATCACGATGCCGAACCTCCACAGGTAGACCCCGACCAGCGCGCCCACGATCACCAGACCGATCACCGTCAGCGTGATGTTCCGGCGCCGCACCCTCGGGTCGAGGGCCTTCTGGGCCGCCTCGGTGACCTTGCGTTTCGTCCAGCGCAGCACGAGTTGGGCCCAGACGAACTCGGTCGCCCAGATCGCCATGCCCGCGAAGATCACCACCCAGCCCGGGCCGGGGAGCGGCAGCATGATGATGCCCACCACGACGACCGCGAGGCCGATCACGAAGATGCCGACCTGCCAGCTCAGATGCAGGACCCGGCGGGCCTTGATGAAGGCCGGCGCCCGGGAGCCGAGCCCCTGCTCGGACTGCTCCGCGTCCGCCACCGTGTCTGTCATATCGGCCTTGTCGGCCTTGTCCGCGTTGTCCGCCACCACGGCGACCTCGCCCGGCTCGTCACTCCCCGTATTCATACAGACAAACCCTACCTGAGTGAATCCAGTCACCGGAATGGTCGTAGGTCTCGTACGAGTTCTCGGCCGGAAGAGTGTCGTAAAGACACGCAAAACCCTCAGAGGGGTTTACAACGGCACCGTAGGTGGCATGTCGATTTCGCCGACGTGCGAATCCCCGAGCGCACACTGAGCGAAAGGCCCTGGCGCTTATGAACACCACGGTCAGCTGCGAGCTGCACCTGCGCCTCGTTGTGTCGAGCGAGTCATCCCTGCCTGTCCCCGCAGGCCTGCGGTACGACACGGCCGACCCCTACGCCGTGCACGCCACCTTCCACACCGGAGCCGAGGAGACCGTCGAGTGGGTGTTCGCCCGCGACCTCCTCGCCGAGGGGCTTCACCGGCCCACCGGCACCGGCGACGTCCGCGTCTGGCCGTCCCGCAGTCACGGTCAGGGCGTCGTGTGCATCGCCCTGAGCTCTCCGGAAGGGGAAGCCCTGCTGGAAGCCCCGGCACGGGCCCTGGAGTCCTTCCTGAAGCGAACCGACGCCGCCGTGCCGCCCGGCACGGAACACCGGCACTTCGATCTGGATCAGGAGCTCTCGCACATCCTGGCGGAGAGCTAGGCCGAGGCCACCCCAAAGCCGCCCGGCGCCGTCCACTCGGGGAGACGGCTCGGGCCAAGACAACCGCATACGGCACAGACTGACGCCGTCACCGTGAGTGCTCACGGGGCGGCGTCGGCCTGTTTTCCGGCCACATCGAGGCATATCGTGCAGGCACAGGACGGACTCGGGAACCGCCGAGGGCACGGGGGCGTTCTACCGGGCAATCGCCGGTGGGCGGCCCCCGGTGCGGTGGGCGCGGTTGTCGCTACCATCGGCCAGCATCGGCGGGCGCCCGCCCGACCCTCAGGCCAGGGAGCGAAACGTGCTGATCACCCACGACACCCGGTGCGCCCTAGACACCGTGGTGGATCTGGTGAACACCGCGCCGGAGGACGACTCTGCGGCGGACGGGCTGCCGGACGTCGCGGCTCTCGCTGATTTCGTGCGCAGTCACGCGATCAGCGATGTCGGGGTGCTGTCGGAGTTCGACCTGTCGGCGGTGCGCAAGGTCCGGGGCAGGTTCGCGGGGATCTTCGCAGCTCCGGACGCCCGGTCCGCCGCGGGGATGATCAACGAGCTGGTCGCCGCGGCCGGCACCACCCCGCGGCTGACGGACCACGACGACTACGACTGGCATGTGCACTACTTCGCCCCCGGCGCCTCCGTGGCCGACCACCTGGCGGCCGACTGCGGGATGGCGCTCGCCTTCTTCGTGGTGGCCGGGGAGCAGGAGCGACTGCGGCGCTGCGAGGCGCCGGACTGCCGGCGTGCCTTCGTGGATCTCTCCCGCAACCGCTCGCGCCGCTACTGCGACAGCCGCACCTGCGGGAACCGGCTGCATGTGGCCGCCTACCGGGCCCGGCGCAAGGAAGCGGCGGGCTGATCCCCGGGGACACCCCCGGTCGACGCCGGTCCCGGCGGGTGGCGCCGGGACGGACGTGTACGGCTCACAGCCACAGCAGGTCGTGCAGCGCAGCCATGAGGAGCAGACACCCGATCACCGCAAGGAAGATCATCAGCGGTGGCTGGGATAGGGCGAAGAGGCATCCGCGCGGCTCGTCCTTCGGCGGCGCGGCCTCGCTCTGTCTCGTGTCCAGCATCTCGCGGTGATGATGACCCAGGGGATGCCCCCTTGGCGATCACCACGGCTTCGAGTGCGGTACCTCACCGATTTCCGTATCAGCCCGTTCGACTTGCTTCCGGTTGTGAACGGTTTCAGGCCATATGTCGTGCTTCTGTCATATGCCGTGCTTCTTGAGGATGGCCTCGATGTCGCTGAAGTCGTCGGCGGAGGTAGTGGCGGGCGGGGCGCCCGCGGGCCGGGTGGCAGGCCGGGTCGCCGGGCTCAGCGAGGGGGCCGAGGCGGAAGGGGCCACCGCGTCGCGTCCGGCGGCCCGAGCCGCCTTGCGCTCCGCGCGGGTGCCTGAGCGCCTGCGCTCCACGGCCCGTGTCGTCGCGAACAGTGCCCAGGCGGCGCCCAGTACCCCGAAGCCGGCCCAGGCCGTCGGGCTGAACGCCGTGTCGGCCAGCCAGCCGACCACGCCCGTCATCACCAGGCCGATCGGGACGAGCGCGTAGGCGGTGATGCGGGCGGCGGCCAGGAAACGCTTGCGGTAGGCGGTGACCGCGGCCACGCCGAGGCCGGCCGCGGAGACGGCGGAACACACGGTCTCGGCAATCATCCGGTCCTCCTGGCGGACTCGATGGGGCACGACGGGGCGCGGGGTGCGCTTCGTCCCTTCCATCCTGCACCGCCCGGTCCTTGCGATGCCATGCTCGGGCCCGACATCAGGGAGATCTCCGGGTCGTCTCCTCCCGAGGTGCCGGTGGCCGCGTACCGTCCGATTCGGTACCCGGGGTCCGGCCTGGAAGACTGGTGCGCATGAGCGACTCCTCCCCCGCACGCACCGAAGCCCCCGTCCTCGACGTCTGGTGCGAACTCCAGTGTCCCGACTGCCGCAGCGCCCTGGACGACCTGCGCGCCCTGCGTGCCCGGTACGGCGACCGGCTGGAGCTGCGGCTGCGGCACTTCCCGCTGGAGAAGCACAAGCACGCCTTCGCCGCCGCCCAGGCCGCCGAGGAGGCGCTGGAGCAGGGGCAGGGCTGGGCCTACGTCGAGGCGGTGCTCGGCCGGGTCGAGGAGCTGGACCGTGCGGGAGAACCCTTCCTGGTCGAGGTCGCCCGTGAACTGGGGCTGGACGCCGAGGAGTTCGACACCGCGCTGATCGACGGGCGGCACATCCTGATCGTCGACGCCGACCAGGCCGAGGGCAAGGCGATCGGCGTCACCGGCACGCCGACCTATGTCATCGGCGGCGAGCGCCTCGACGGCGGCAAGAGCCAGGAGGGTCTGCGCGAGCGCATCGAGGAGATCGCGGACCGGCTGCTGGCCGGGCCGGAGGCCTGACCGCGGGCCTGATCGGCCGCACAGGAGGACTTCGCTACAAAAGGTCCTTGTACAGGGAGTACCGCGTCGTCTCGTAGCCGAGCGACTCGTAGAGCCGCTCGGCCGGGGTGTTGCCGGCGAAGACGTTGAGGCCGAGGACTCGGCGGCCGGCGGCGATCGCCTGGCGCTCCGCCAGCAGCATGAGCGTACGGCCGTGGCCTCGGCCGCGGTGGGCACCGTCGGCCTCCACGTCGAAGACGAAGGCCTTGCCGTCCTGCAGAGACACCCACAGCGTGCCCACCCGCACGCCCTCGTGCTCGAGCACGCTGAACAGCATGTCCTCGGTGGCGAGCCCGTGCGGCAGCAGTCTCTCGTGGTCGTGGCGCGACCTGGCGTACGCCTCGGCCTCGGGCACGCCCCGCTCGATCCAGACGCGTGCGTAGTCCTCCGACTCGTGCGCGAGCCACGCCTCGAACTCGGCGGCGCCCATGGGGTGCTCCAGGCTGCCGGCGGGCAGTTCGGGCGGGACCTCGCCGAGCGGCTTCTCCATGCCGCGGTTGCGGTGGACGTAGCCGAGCGCCTCGAAGAGCCGCAGCGCGGCCCCGGCGTCCCCGGCCTCCCCGGCCTCCCTGCCGACGCTTGTCTCGATCTGCCGGCAGCCCCAGCTGCGCGCCACCTCCTCGGCAGCGAGCACGGCCACCGTGCCCCGGCCTCGACGGCGGTCCGGCTCGTCGATGCGCACGTCCAGGATCCGGGCCATCCGGTCGCCGAAGGCGGCTGAGGTCCCGAGATGTATCGAGCCGACCGGGCGGCTGTTCACGCACACCTGGTAGCGGCGCGAACGCGTCCCGTCGGCGTTGTGCTGGAGCGGCTCGGTCGGCCGCAGGGTCGTCGTCATCACGGGTGTTCTACCCGCTCCGGAACCCCGGGGCAGCCGATTTTCCGGCTTCTGTCACGGGTCCAGGTCCTCCCCGGCCCGGTCCTCGAAGATCCGCATCGCCTTCGCCGTCACCGGGCCCGGCGCACCGGGCAGTTCCCGGTCGTCGACGCGGTGCACGGCCTGGACGTCCCTGAGGGTGGACGTGAGGAAGACCTCCTCGGCCCGTTCCAGCACGTCCAGCGGCAGGTCGGTCTCCTTGGCGCCGGTCCACTCGACGGCGAGGGCGCGGGTGATGCCGGGCAGGCAGCCGGAGGCGACCGGCGGCGTGTGGATCTCGCCGTCCAGGACCACGAAGACGTTCGACCCGGTGCCCTCGCAGAGCTGTCCGACCGTGTTGCCGAACAGGGCCTCGGAGGCGCCGTGTTGGTGGGCACGGGCGAGGGCGACGACGTTCTCGGCGTACGAGGTGGTCTTCAGGCCGGTGAGGGCGCCGCGCTCGTTGCGGGTCCAGGGGACGGTGATCACGGCGGTGGAGTCGGGGCGGCGCGTGGTCTCGCCGAGCGCGACCACCAGGGTCGGGCCGTGCTCGCCGCGGTCGGAGCCGAGGGGGCCGTGGCCGCCGGTGTAGGTGATGCGCAGCCGGCCCAGCGGCATCGGGTTGGCTTCCAGCACGGCCGCACAGGCGCGGCGGACCTCGGCGTGGTCGGGGTCGGGCAGGCCCAGGCCGCGGGCCGAGCGGGTCAGCCGGTCGAGATGGCGGGTGAGCGCGAAGGGCTGCCCGTCCACCGCCTTCACCGTCTCGAAGATGCCGTCGCCGACGGTCAGCCCGTGGTCGAAGACGGAGACCCGGGCCGACTCCGGGTCCTGCAGCGCGCCGTCCAGCCAGATCCTCATGACAGAGCCCCTCCGCTCACCTCGTACGTCCCCGACGCTACCGCGAGCAGCCGGGACGCCTTCAGTTCGGTCTCGCGCCACTCCCCCTCGGGATCGGATCCCCAGGTGATGCCGGCGCCGGTGCCGAAGCGGAGCGTCGCCGCGCCCTCGGCGGACCGGTCGATCCAGAACGTCCGGATGCCCACGGCCAGCTCGCCGGCACCCCGGTCGGCGTCGACCCAGCCGATGCCGCCGCAGTACGGGCCGCGGGGTGCCGTCTCCAGCGCCTCGATGATCCGCAGCGCGCTCGATTTCGGGGCGCCGGTGACCGAGCCGGGCGGGAAGGCCGCGGCGAGCAGGTCGGGCCAGCCGGCGCCGTCGCACAGCTCGCCGCGGACGGTGGAGACCAGGTGGACCAGGCCGGGGTGCTTCTCCACGGCGCACAGGTCGGGGACGGTCACGCTGCCCGTGGCGCAGACGCGCCCGATGTCGTTGCGGACCAGGTCCACGATCATCACGTTCTCGGCGTAGTCCTTCTCCAGGAGGTCCGCCTCGGTCCGCCCGGTGCCCTTGATGGGTCCCGACTCGACGGTACGGCCGTCCCGGCGCAGGAACAGCTCGGGCGAGGCGGTGGCGATCTCCACGCCGTGGTCCGGCAGCCGGATCGTGCCCGCGTACGGCGCCGGGTTGCCGCGGGCCAGCAGGGCGGTCAGGGCGTCCACGTCGGCGTCGGGGGCGACGGGCGCGCTGAGCACCCGGCAGAGGTTGGCCTGGTAGACCTCGCCGGCCGCGATGTACTCACGGATCCGGCCGACGCCCGCGGTGTAGGCGGCCCGGTCCAGGGAGGTGGTCCAGTCCGCCACCGCCGGGCCGTGCCAGCCGCCGGGCACCGGGGCGGGCACCGGCTCCTCCCGTACGTGCGCGAAGCGGGCGCAGGTCAGCCGGCCCTCGAAGTCGGCGCACACGGCCCAGAAGCCGGTGGAGTCCAGAGCGGCGGGATCGTCGGTGACGTCGAGGAGGCCGGTGGCGAGGCGGGCGCCGAAGCGGGCGAGAGGAGGGAGGCCGGAAGGAAGGTCGAGCACGTGGTCGAGTCTAGGGCGGGTGGCCGAAAGGTGGCCCGGGCATGTCCCCTCGGGGGCACTGACCACCCGCTCCGTGGAGTGCAGCGCAGCACGCTGCGCAAACGCGTTTTTGTACTGGCCCGGGAATCCGCTAGAGTTCAACACGTCGCCGGGACGCGAGAGCGGACCGAAACGACAAGCGGACGTAGCTCAGTTGGTAGAGCGCAACCTTGCCAAGGTTGAGGTCGCGAGTTCGAGCCTCGTCGTCCGCTCGAAGGAAGAAGGGGTCTTCCCGATCCCCTACACTCCTGGTGGAGTGGCCGAGAGGCGAGGCAACGGCCTGCAAAGCCGTCTACACGGGTTCAAATCCCGTCTCCACCTCCAAGGACGATTAGCTCAGCGGGAGAGCGCTTCCCTGACACGGAAGAGGTCACTGGTTCAATCCCAGTATCGTCCACTGGATCTTCTCGAAGATCCGAACCCGCGCGATTAGCTCAGCGGGAGAGCGCTTCCCTGACACGGAAGAGGTCACTGGTTCAATCCCAGTATCGCGCACCGACTGTGACTCCCACGTCACAGCCTGCGGACGATTAGCTCAGCGGGAGAGCGCTTCCCTGACACGGAAGAGGTCACTGGTTCAATCCCAGTATCGTCCACACAGCAGGAAGCCCCCGGTCTCGTGACCGGGGGCTTCTTCGTGCGCTCAGCTCGAGAACAGCATGTGCGCCCAGCTCTTCTGGTGACCGTGATGGCCGTGGTGACCGTGGTGACCGCCGTGCGGGGCACCCCAGGCCGGCGCGGGCGCGGCCGGGTACGCCTGCGGGGCGGCCGGCGGGACCGGCTTGGCCCACTGGGCCTCCAGCTGGGTCAGGGCCTCCAGCTCGCCGTAGTCGAGGAAGATGCCGCGACAGCCGCTGCACTGCTCGATCTGGACGCCGTTGCGGTTGTAGGTGTGCATCGGCGCATGGCACTTCGGACACTGCATGGTCGGCTCAACTCCTCGCCGGTTGGTCCTGCTTCGTGTTTCCCCAGGACAGACTCCGTCCGGCCCTGGTCGGTTGCACCCTACGCCGGAAATCCGTGCGTCAACTGGTGGGGGATGGAACTCATTCGGGCACAGGCGTCCACCAGGGCCTGCTCCACCTCGTCCAGCGGGCGCTCCGCCGCGAGCGCCTTCGTGAGCGCGCGGGCCGCGGTCTGCACGGTCAGGGCGCGGGCAGGGACGTCCAGGGCGGGCCAGGGGTCGCCGTCGGCGGGTACGGCGGGGCCGCCGGCCTCGCGGTAGGCGGTCAGGAAGCGGGTCCACTCGTCGGGCGGGAGGAGTCCGCAGGCGTACCAGGAGGCGGGGCGGGCGAGGTCCCACGCGGGGACGCCGACGCCGAGGTCGTCCACGTCGATCAGGAGCCAGGGGCCGTCGGGTGCGGGACGGCGGACCAGCTGACCGAGGTGGAGGTCGCCGTGGCAGAGGGCCGGGGTGCCGGGCATGGGGGCCTCGGCGCGGGCCCAGGCGGGGAGGGCCTGCCAGGCCCGCAGGACGGGGGGTGCGGCGGGATGGGGCGCGGTGCTCACGGCCGTACGCAGGCGGTGGATGGCGTGGGCGGCCTTGGCGGGGCCGCGCATCGGGGGAAGGGGGGCGGGAGGGGGCGTCCGGTGCAGCCGGGCGAGGAGTGTGGCGGCGGCTTCCCAGGGGGCGGCGGCCGGGTCGTCCGGGTCCACGGGGGCGCCGTACGGCCAGAAGGTCACCAGGCGGTTGTGGAGGGTGACCGGGGTGGTGGTGAGCGGGGCGAGGAGGACGTCCGGGAGCCGGGCCGCCGCGGCGAGGCGGAGGGTCAGCTCGGCGGGGTCCGTGTCCGGGGCGTGGGCCTTGGCGACGGTGTCGGCGTGGCGGACGACGGTGGCGTCGGGGCGGTCGGCGAGGGGGGTGGTGCCGCAGGCGCAGGTGGCTCCGCCGGTTTGGGGGTGGGCGGTGGCTGTGAGTTTTGCGGTGAGAGCGGCTAGAAGGTTCACGTAGGCCTCGGTGGGTGGGGTTTCCGAGGTGAGCGTACGCGGGTGCGGTGGTGCTCGGTGCTGTGGTTGGGCGGGGGCGGGGTTGAGCGGCTGCCCGGTGCTGCGGCTGGGCGGGGGTGGGCTTCGCTTGCCCGCGCTTGCGGGGTGCCGCTGCGCCCACCCGTGCCGCCCCAGCGGCACGACTGCCCGCAGCTACGCAGGCATGCAGCCCGCAGCTGGTGCGGCAGCCATGCAGGCGACGATGCCGCAACTCACCAGGTCAAGGGCCCAAAACGGCGTAATGCCGGCGCAGCTCCCCAGCTGCGCCGGCATTTGTGCCGTCCGTCGCACCCCCGTCCCCACGGGGTTTCATGGATCGATGTCCCCGCCCGGACCGCTCTTCCGGGCCTGGGGTCGCCGCTCAGCGCCCCAGCATCGCACCCACGGACGACGCCTGTGTGGCCACTGTCTCCCAGCCGTCGAAGACGAGGAGGAGCAGGGCCGCCAGGGGAAGGGCCATGAGTGTCGCCACCAAGGGGTGGCGACGACCCGTCCGGCGAGGGGCGAACGTCGTGCGTCGCGGTGCCGGGTGGGCCATGGTCCCTCTCCTGACCGTCTCGGTTCTCGGTTGTCGTTGGCAGCGGCGGGTGCCTGACCTCGGGGGACGAGTGCTGCACCCGCCGCTTGACCTCAAATCTAGGCGTGCGGCCCCCGACGGGCGTCATGCCTTCGTACCGAATCGCGGGCCTCCCGGAGGATGAGCCATGACCTGCGGAGTACTCCCCTGGGTGGAGACGGGGTCCTAGGTCTCGGGGTCTTCCCGGAGGGGTCGCCCGCCGTGTCCGGTCATTTCCGGACCATTCGACGGGTGGCGTGAGTGACTTCGATCACTTCGAGGGGGGTGAGGGGGTGTGATGCGTCCCCGCGGTGGCCGGTTCCCGGTGGCGGGTGGGAGGCAGAGCGCGGTGTTCCTTCGACAGGCGCTTCTCCCCGTCCATGGTCACTCCGGCGGTGGCCAACCTCCCTGCCGCGTCCGCACGTTGACGTCACAAGTGTCCCAAAGGCACCGCAGAGAGCGGCTTCCTGACCGTGTTTCACCTCGCGCTCCCGTCGCGCACAATCCATCCACCCCAGAGGGCGCGGCCTCTGCGCGCGGGCGGCTGTGGAAACGTAAGCTGTGCCACGTCACAGGGACCGGGCAGCGGGGATGAACATGGCGATGATGCGCCTGAGGCGCGAGGACCCGCGCGTCGTCGGCTCGTTCAGGCTTCACCGACGGCTCGGCGCGGGCGGAATGGGCGTGGTCTACCTCGGCTCCGACAAGAAGGGGCAGCGGGTCGCGCTGAAGGTGATCCGGCCCGATCTGGCGGAGGATCAGGAGTTCCGTTCGCGGTTCGCCCGTGAGGTCTCGGCGGCCCGGCGCATCCGGGGCGGCTGCACCGCACGGCTGGTGGCGGCGGACCTGGAGGCCGACCGGCCGTGGTTCGCGACGCAGTACGTGCCCGGACCCTCCCTGCACGACAAGGTCGCCGACGAGGGCCCGCTCGGCGTGGCCGAGGCCGCGGCGGTCGGGGCGGCGCTGTCCGAGGGACTCGTCGCCGTGCACGAGGCCGGGGTCGTCCACCGGGACCTGAAGCCCTCCAACATCCTGCTGTCCCCCAAGGGGCCGCGGATCATCGACTTCGGCATCGCCTGGGCCACCGGCGCCTCCACGCTCACCCACGTCGGCACCGCCGTCGGCTCCCCCGGCTTCCTCGCTCCCGAGCAGGTGCGCGGCGCGGCCGTCACCCCGGCCACGGACGTCTTCTCCCTCGGCGCCACCCTGGCCTACGCCTCGACCGGCGACTCCCCCTTCGGGCAGGGCAGTTCCGAGGTGATGCTGTACCGCGTGGTGCACGAGGAGCCGCACCTGTACGGCGTTCCGGACGCCCTCGCCCCGCTGGTGCGGGCCTGTCTGGCCAAGGACCCCGACGACCGGCCCAGCACCCTCCAACTGTCGCTGCGGCTCAAGGAGATCGCCGCCCGCGAGGCGCAGGGCCTGGCCGACGCACGGCCGCCCGCGCCGCGCGCCGGGGAGGCGGACCGGCCCACCGGACGGCTCGTGGACACCTACGACACCCACCCCGAGCCGCAGCGTGCCCAGCGGCGCACCGCCCCCGGCACCCCGGTGCCGCGCGGCGGCACGCCCGCCCGGGGCGGTACCCCCTCGCGGGGCGGCAGCGCCTCGCGCGGCGGGGGCGTCGCCTCCCGGCCGGGCACGGCCCGTCCCACTCCGGCGCCCCGCTCCGGCGGCACGCGCTCGGGCAGCGGGAGCCGGACCGCTCCGCGCAGCGGTACCGGGCGTCCGGTGCCGCGCGCGACGGGGACCGGCCGCCGCCCGGCCAACCCCCGGCTGCTGCGCCAGCGGCTGTTCGTGTTCGTGGTGGTGACGCTGCTGGTGGCGGTCGGTATCGCGGTGGCGCAGGGCTGTCAGGGCCCGGCCCGCGGGCTCGGCGACGACGGTGGCGACGGCCGGCGGCAGCAACAGCACGTACAGCCGAGCTTCACGCCGCCGGCCGACGGGAAGCTGATGTCGCAGCGGTACGAGTCGACGTTCGAGTCCGGGTCCGGGTCCGGGAACTGAGCTTCCCGGACCGTCTCAGGCTCCGGGTCGTCCCGAGGCCACCGCGTAGAAGGCCACCGCGGCCGCCGCTCCCACGTTGAGGGAGTCGACCCCGTGGGACATGGGGATGCGCACCCATTCGTCGGCCGCGACCAGGGCCTGCGTGGACAGGCCGTCGCCCTCGGCGCCGAGCATCAGCGCGACCCGGTCCATCCGGTGCGGGGCGGCCTCGTCCAGGCTCCTGGCCTTCTCGTCCGGAGTGAGCGCGAGGAGCGTGAAGCCCGCCTCGCGCACCGACTCCAGACCCTTGGGCCAGGTCTCCAGGCGGGCGTACGGCACGGAGAACACCGCACCCATGGAGACCTTGACGCTACGGCGGTACAGCGGGTCGGCGCAGTCGGGCGACAGCAGTACCGCGTCCATGCCGAGGGCGGCGGCCGAGCGGAAGATCGCGCCGATGTTGGTGTGGTCGTTGACCGACTCCATGACCACCACCCGGCGGGCGGAGCCGAGCAGTTCCGCCGCCGTCGGCAGCGGCTTGCGCTGCATGGAGGCGAGGGCGCCGCGGTGCACGTGGTAGCCGGTGACCTGCTCGGCCAGCTCCGGGCTGACCGCGTACACGGGGGCCGGGAGTTCGTCGATGACGTCGCGCATGACGTCGATCCACTTGGCCGAGAGCAGCATGGAGCGCATCTCGTAGCCGGCTTCCTTGGCCCTTCGGATGACCTTCTCGCCCTCGGCGATGAACAGGCCCTCGGCCGGCTCGCGCTTGCGGCGCAGTTCGACGTCGGTCAGGCCCGTGTAGTCGCGCAGGCGCGGGTCGTCGGGATCCTCAACGGTGATGAGATCGGCCACAGGGTGATACTGCCTTGTCCTGGGTGTGCTGCCAACGGCTGGGAACGGGTTGTGTTACCCCGGGTTACGCGGGATCAAGCCACGGGCTCCGGGCCGACGTTCACGACGTCGCCGATGACGATGACCGCCGGGGGCTTCACGTCCTCGGTGCGTACGGTCTCGGCGACCGTGGCGAGGGTCGCGTCCACGCGGCGCTGGGCGGCCGTCGTGCCCTCCTGGACGAGGGCGACGGGGGTCCGGGGCGACTTGCCGTGCGCGACGAGCGTCTCGGCGATCTTCCCGATCTTGTCGACGCCCATCAGGATCACCAGCGTGCCGGTCAGCCTGGCCAGCGCCGGCCAGTCGACCAGGGAGCGCTCGTCATCGGGGGCGACATGGCCGCTGACCACGGTGAACTCGTGGGCGACGCCCCGGTGGGTGACCGGGATCCCGGCCGCGCCGGGGACGGAGATCGAGCTGGAGATGCCCGGCACGACCGTGCACGGGATGCCGACCTCGGCGAGCGCCTGGACCTCCTCCATGCCCCGCCCGAAGACGAACGGGTCGCCGCCCTTGAGCCGTACCACGGACTTGCCCTGCCTGGCGTGCTCGATCAGCGCGTTGTTGATGGCCTCCTGGGCCATGTACCGGCCGTACGGGATCTTCGCGGCGTCGATGACCTCTACGTGGGGCGGGAGTTCGGCGAGCAGGTCGCGCGGGCCGAGCCGGTCCGCGATGACGACGTCGGCCTCGGCGAGCAGGCGGCGGCCGCGGACGGTGATGAGGTCCGGGTCACCGGGGCCGCCGCCGACCAGGGCCACGCCGGGTGTACGGGTGCGGTGGTGCGGGGCGACGAGAGTGCCGTCGCGCAGGCCCTCGACGACCGCGTCGCGGATGGCGGCGGTGTGCCGGGGGTCGCGACCCTTGGCGTCCGTGGTGAGGACGGCGACGGTGACGCCTTCGCTGTGACCGGTCGCCGGGGTCCAGGCCGTCGCCTGGTCGGCGTCGTCGGAGCGGACGCACCAGACGCGGTGGCGCTCCGCTTCGGCGGAGGCCTGGGCGTTGGCCTCGGGGTCGCTGGTGGCGATGAGGGCGTACCAGGCGGCCGCGAGGTCGCCGTCCGTGTAGGGGCGCCGCTCCCAGGTGATCTCGCCCGCGTCCGCCATCGCCTCCACGGAGGGGGTCGCCTCGGGGGACACGAGGAGGATGTCCGCGCCTGCCGCGATCAGGGCGGGGAGGCGGCGCTGGGCGACCTGGCCGCCGCCGAGGACGACCACGCGGCGGCCGGAGAGGCGGAGGCCTACGGGGTAGGCGGGGTGTTCGGCCATGAGGGGCGGCTCCTCTTGGGGCGGCGGTGCGGTAGCCCTGACGTGCGGATTTTAAGCGGCGCGGGCTTCTTGCGGGTCAGGTGTCCGGTGGCTGAGCAGAGCGGCCGTATGCACGGCGGTGGGTGGTTGTGCCCACCCTCCCCACTCTCGGCTTCGCTCGAGCGGGGGGACCCCCATCGCCCCAGCGGAACGACTGCCCACAACCACCCGGCCGTTGGAACGGGCGCCCGGTACTGCAGTACCGAAGCACCCCACCCTACTTCTCGGTAACTCCCGCCGAATCGAAGGTTGCCACCTCGTGCATCGCCCTGGCCGTGCTCTGTACCAGCGGCAGGGCCAGGAGGGCGCCCGTGCCCTCGCCGAGGCGGAGGTCGAGGTCGACCAGGGGGCGCAGGCCCAGCTTGTTGAGGGCGGCGACGTGGCCGGGCTCGGCGCTGCGGTGGCCGGCGATGCAGGCCGCGAGGACCTCGGGGGCGATCGCGCGGGCGACCAGAGCCGCTGCGCCGGCGCTGACGCCGTCCAGGATCACCGGGGTACGGAGGGAGGATCCGCCCAGGAGCAGGCCGACCATCGCCGCGTGTTCGAAGCCGCCGATCGCCGCGAGGACGCCGATCGGGTCGGCCGGGTCCGGCTGGTGGACTTCGAGCGCGCGGCGGACGACCTCGGTCTTGCGGGCCAGGGTCTCGTCGTTGATGCCCGTGCCCCGGCCGGTGACCTCCGCCGGGTCGGCGCCGGTGAAGACGGAGATGAGCGCGGCGGACGCCGTCGTGTTGGCGATGCCCATCTCACCGGTGAGCAGCGCCTTGTTGCCCGCCGCCACCAGGTCGCGGGCGGTCTCGATGCCCACCTCGATGGCCGCCTTGGCCTCCTCGCGGGTCATCGCGGGACCGGTGGTCATGTCGGACGTGCCGCCGCGGATCTTGCGGGGCAGCAGACCCGGCGTGGCCGGCAGGTCGGCGGCGACACCGACGTCCACGACGCACACCTCGGCGCCGACCTGGTTGGCGAAGGCGTTGCAGACCGCTCCGCCGCCCAGGAAGTTGGCCACCATCTGGGCGGTGACCTCCTGCGGCCAGGGGGTGACGCCCTGGGCGTGGACCCCGTGGTCGCCGGCGAAGATGGCGACGGCTGCGGGCTCCGGGATCGGCGGCGGGCACTGCCGGGACAGGCCCGACAGCTGTGCGGAGATGATCTCC
Source organism: Streptomyces sp. NPDC001816 (assembly GCF_042892235.1). Classification (NCBI taxonomy): domain Bacteria; kingdom Bacillati; phylum Actinomycetota; class Actinomycetes; order Kitasatosporales; family Streptomycetaceae; genus Streptomyces; species Streptomyces sp. NPDC001816. Next base: position 111,089 of record NZ_JBIATY010000010.1, on the reverse strand, counting down.
AGCATGCCGAGCGCGCCGGCCGGCTTGGTCATGCGCTTCTGGCGCTCCCAGGCCTCGCCGAGCGCCTTGGCGTCCAGCGGGCGGATCTGTGCGACGGTCTCGGCAAGCAGGTCGTGGGGTTCCTCTCCGGGCAGGGCGCGGCGGCCGTACGTCTCCTCGTGCACCACCCAGGACAGCGGGCGCCGCTTGGACCAGCCGGCCTGCATCAGCTCGGGCTCGTCCGGGAACTCGTCGACGTACCCGACGCACAGGTAGGCGATGACCTCCAGGTGCTCGGGCAGACCGAGGGCTCGGACCATCTCGCGCTCGTCGAAGAAGCTGACCCAGCCGACGCCGAGGCCCTCGGCGCGGGCGGCGAGCCACAGGTTCTCGACGGCGAGCGCCGCGGAGTACGGCGCCATCTGGGGCTGGGTGTGCCGGCCCAGGGTGTGGCGGCCGCCGCGGGTCGGGTCCGCGGTGACGACGATGTTCACCGGGGTGTCGAGGATGGCCTCGATCTTCAGTTCCTTGAACTGCTTGGCCCGGCCCTTGGGCAGCGACTTGGCGTACGCCTCGCGCTGGCGCATGGCCAGTTCGTGCATGGTGCGGCGGGTGTCGGCGGACCGGATGACGACGAAGTCCCAGGGCTGCGAGTGGCCCACGGAGGGCGCCGTGTGGGCGGCCTCCAGGACGCGCAGCAGGACCTCGTGCGGGATCGGGTCGCTGCGGAAGCCGTTGCGGATGTCGCGCCGCTCGCGCATCACCTTCAGGACGGCCTCGCGCTCGGCGTCGTCGTAGGCCGGAGCGGCCGGTCCGGTGGACTGTCGTGCCTCTTCCACTGCGGCCGTGCTCTCTTCCTGGTCGGCGGCCCTGGTCTCCAGGTCCTCCGCGTGCTGTACGACGTCGGGGGCGTGCTCGGCGTCCGAGGTGTCCGGTCCGGCGGCGGGCTCGGCCTCGCGCGGCGCGGGCACCGTGGCGACGGGCTCCTGCTGCTCCTGGGCGGGCAGGACGAGGGGGTGCGGCGGGGTCGGCGCCAGGTGCGGGGTGGTCGGCACCTGGCCCTCGACGGGCACGAACTGCCCGAGCGGCTGCTCGGGGTGCGGCTGCAGCGGAACGCTGGAGGGCAGCGGCTCGGTGGCGCCTGCGGGGGTGGACTGCGCGGCCTCCGCGGCCGGGTCCGGCCCGACGGCCGGCGCGGGCGGCGGCACGGCCTCGGCCTCGGGCGCCACCGGAGCGGCCTCGGCGGGCTGGAGCTGCGGGCCGGCGGGTGCGGCGAAGCCGTTGTCCGGGGCCGGTGCCACCACGGCCTGCTCGGCGGCGGCCGGCGCCTGGGGCTGCGGCAGCGGCTGCTGCGGGGCGGTCGGGGCATCGCCGTCCTGCGGGACGGGACCCGCGAGCTGCGGGCCCTGGGCCTGCAGGAGGGCGGGCTCGGACGCCTCGGGCATGGCCTCCGGAAGCGGTACCTGTACGACGTCCTGCGCCGGGGCGAGGGGCTCCGGGGACTCGACCGGTTCGGCTGCGTTCGCCGGCACCGGGGTCGGTACCTGCTCGGCGGCCGCCACGGGCTCGGGCGCCTGCGCCGGCTCGGTGGTGGGCGGGACCTGGGCGGCAGCAGGGGCGGCGGGGTCGGGGACGGCGGCGGGCTGGGCCTCGACGGGGCCGGCTGCGTGCGGGGCGGGCTGGGCCGGAGCGACCGGGGCGACTTCGGTGACGCCCTGAGCGACGGCGGCGTCGGCTTCCTCGGCCACAGCCTGCGCCGGAGCGGCGACGACAGCCTCGGCCGGCGCGTCCACAGCCGCGGGGACCTCCGCCTGTACGGCGTCGGCGATGGGTGCGACCTCGACCGGCTGAACGGACTCGGCCTGCTGAACGGGCTCCGGCTGCTGGACGGGCTCGGAAACCTGGACGGGCTCCGCGACCTCCGCCATTGGCGCGGCCTCCACGACCGGCGTGACCGGCGCGGCCTCCGGCGCCAGGACCGGTACGGCCTCGCCCTGTGCCTGCTGAACCGGAGCGCCCTGCTCCACCACGTCAGCCGCGGGAGCCAGCTGGCCGGTCTCCGCGGCATGAACCGCCTCGGCGACCTCGGCCTCGGGCGCGGGGACGACCCCGCCGTCGGCGGCCCCGCCGGCAGCGGCATCAACCGCTGCGGCTGCGTCCTCGGGCCCCTGGCCCAGGTCCAGATCCCCCTGGGGGACGTACACACCGTCGTGACCGTGTACCGGCTGCACCCCGTCATGACCGTGCACGGCCTGCGCCTGGACCGCCTCGCCGGGTACCTGCGCGACCGCCTGCGCGGCCAGGCGGGTCATCGTGGCCTGGGCGGCGTCGGGCACGTCAGCGACGGCCTCGGGGGCCGCGGCCGGAGCAGCCGTTTCGGCGGCCGGGGCTTCCGTGCCGACCTGGGCCACGGCGACCGGCGCGGCGCCCCAGGGGGCCGCGTTCTGCGGGGCCAGGTCGCCCAGCGGCTGGGCGTCGAGGTACTCGGGTCCGGTCATGGCCGGTCCCGGCTGCCGTACCGGCGCGCCGGCGGGCCCGCGGTCGGCGAGGGAGCGGACCGGGCTGGCGGTGGTGTTGGGGATCGGCGGACCGAGATGCAGCGGCCGGCGCGCCTGCTGCTGCGCGGCCGCCGCGTCGTGCGGGGCCGAGAGGATGGGCGACGGCGGCACGGACGCCGGCGTCGGATTCGGCAGCCGGACGCCGCTGAGGTCGACGGAGCCGCTGTCCCGGCCGGCCGTCTCGTGCGGGCCCGGCTGGTGGACGGCCTCGACGACCGGTTCCGGGGCGGGGGGCTGCACCTCGTTGCCCCATGCGCCCTGGGCTCCCGGCAGCAGCAGGTCTTCGTCCTCGGCGGGTGCCTCGGAGAGGTAGGTGTACGCGCCGTGCGCGGGGGCGCCCGGCTGTTCCACCATGCCTGCGCTCTCCGGCTGTCCCTCGCCCGGGACCTGGCCGGTGTCGGTCATGCGTACCCCTCGCCCATCGGTTAGTGCTTCTACGACCAGCTCACCCGGAACGGCGCACCGACCGCCCCGTAGTGAAGAACGAGCGTGCGTGCCCAGCGGCACGAACGACCCACCCAAAAAAGGCGACAAAGCCATTCAGTGGCATTGTCCCGGCCGTTCAGCCGTCGCGACAGCATGATCCGCGACAGTCCGCTGTGGACTGCGCCACGTTGCGCGTCCTCAGGTTCTGCCGTACCACACCCACCCCAAAACGGGCACGCTTTCCGGACATTGGCGAACGAAGTTCCGGGCCACCGATGCGGTACAACGATCGGCCAGCCTACCGCGCGCAGTACGACAACAGGATCAGGGGGCGCGATCCGGGACAACTCCGCTGAGCAGGAACGCAACGTTCCGCTCGGTCTCCGTCCAGGCTCTGGTGTCGAGTTCGACGGACTGCAGCAGGGCGCACTCGACCTGGTATCCGTGTTCGGTCAGGCCGCGGCCGACGAGTTCGGCCTCGTCGCGGGTCGCGGCGTGGGTCACGATGCGCTGCGGGCGGCGGTCGGCGACCGCGGAGACCACGGCCGCTCCCCCGCCGCCGACCCGTACGACGTCCGGTTCGGGCAGGTTCTCCAGAACGTGCGGGGCGGTGCCCTGCACCACCTGGAGCTGGACGCCGAAGCGGCGGGCGGCCGCCTCGGTCCGGGCGCAGGCGTCGGACAGCCGGTCGACGGCGATGACGGCGGCTCCGGCGCGCGCGGCCTCGGTGGCGAAGGCGCCGCTGCCGCAGCCGATGTCCCAGACGAGGTCGCCGACCCGGGGGCCGAGACGGGCGAGTTGGGCGGCTCGGAGCAGCTGGGTCTCCCCTTCACCGAGGCCGCCGCCGGGCGCGCCGTACGCCCCGTGCGCCGCGTATGCCTCGTCCGGCTGCACCCAGCCGCGCGGTCCGGCACCCGGGTCGCGTCCGGCGATCCAGCCGCCGCCCTCGGCGGCGCCGACCGGGCCGCCGATGACGATGACGACGTTCGGGTCGCGCCAGGTGTGGTCGGGAGCCTTGTCGGAGGTGACGACGGAGACCTGCTCGCGTTCGGTGCCCAGTTCCTCGCAGATGACGAAGGTCCGGTGGATCCCGTCCATGAGCAGACCCAGTTCGGCGGGGCCGGCGCCAGGTGAGGTGAGGACGGCGACCTTGGTGTGGGCACGGCACACGTTCACGGCGCGGCGCAGGGTGCGCCGGTGGGCGACGACCACCTGGGCGTCGTCCCAGGGCATGCCGGCGCGGGCGAAGGCGGCGGCCACCGAGGAGACGGCGGGGACGACCTCGACCTCCAGGCCGAACTCCGGTGCGTGCAGGGCCCGTACGACGCCGAAGAAGCCGGGGTCGCCGTCCGCGAGCACGACCGCGGTGCCGCGGTGGGCGGCGATGCGGCGGGCGGCCAGCGCGAGGCTGCCGAGGCGGATGCGCTCGGCGGTGGGCGGGACCTCGGGGAGCGCCAGGTGGTGGGCCGCGCCGGCCACGAGCGTGGCGGCGCCGAGGGCGGCGCGTGCCGTGGCGGTCAGCGGCGAGCCGTCCCAGCCGATCACCGTGACCCGGTCGGCCATCGTCGTCAGTCTCCAGGTTTTCGCAGCTCGTTAGGGGTACGGGCCCGTTGGGCGGGCTCCGTGAGAGTACCTGGTGAAGGTAGCGGACGCGCGGCGCGGCGGGGCCGTGCGCGAATCCGGGTGTGCCTCGCCGGGGTCAGTTCCAGTCGGCGTACGAGGTGAAGCCGCCGGCGTCGGCGACCTGCCCGTCGGCGCCTTCGAGGTCCTCCGGGAGGAGGCTCCACACGATGAAGTCCGTACGCAGGTCGGTCCAGGTGCCGTCCTCGGCGCGGACGTGGACTATGCAGGCGTTGCGCAGAACGCCCTCGCTGATGCAGCCGATCTTCTGGGCGACCTGCTGGGAGGCCGTGTTGTCGGCGGCGGTCCGGATCTCTATGCGCTCGAACTTCTGGTCGCCGAAGAGCCACTGGGCGGTGGCGAGGGCGGCCTCGGAGGCGTAGCCCTCGCCGCGGGCCCAGGGGGCGACGATGAAGGACAGTTCGCTGGAGCGGATGTGCCAGTTCGTCTTGCCCAGTTGGACGATGCCGACGAGGCGCTGGGTGAGGAACTCGGTGACGGCGAGGTCCAGCCCGCGGCCGGCGGTGCGCTCGGTGGGCGCGTACTCGGTGATCCAGTGCCGGGCGTCGTCCTGGGTGAACGGCTGGGGGACGTCGGTCCAGGCGCCGATGTGCTCGTCGTTCATCATCTCGGCCAGGGCGGGCACGTCGTCCTCGTCGAGGGGACGCAGCACCAACCGCTCCGTGCTGATGGAGATGTTGGGGAAGGTGCTAGTCATGCGCCGCTCCGTAACCGTTGACAAACCTTCGGTGCCTGCTGAACTGCCCAGCATGCAGCATGAAACCACTGAACGACACGAGGGGGCCCACCCCGGGTGAGGGAGTGGACCCCGTGCGTGGCGATACGCCGTATACGTGCCGTCGGACGAGCCGTCAGGTTCAGAAGGACGGGATGACCGAGCCGTCCTGGTACTTGTCCTCGATGAACTTCTTGACCTCGGGCGAGGTGAGGAGCTTGGCGAGCTTCTTCACCCGCGGGTCCTTCTCGTTGCCCTTCTTGACCGCGAGGAAGTTGCCGTTCGGGTTGTTCTTCGCGGGCTCCAGGACGAGGGCGTCCTGCGCGGGCTTGAGGCCGGCGGAGAGCGCGAAGTTGCCGTTGACGACGGCGGCGTCCACGTCGTCCAGGGAGCGCGGGGTCTGGGCCGCCTCGACCTCCTTGAACTTGAGGTTCTTGGGGTTCTTGACGATGTCCTGCGGGGTGGCCTCGGTGCCGACGCCGTCCTTGAGGGTGATGAGGCCGCCCGCGGCGAGCAGCTTCAGCGCGCGGGCCTCGTTGACGGAGTCGTTCGGGACGGCGACGGTCGCACCGCTCTTGAGGGCGTCGGTGCTCTTCACCTTGTGGGAGTAGAGGCCGAGCGGCTCCAGGTGCACCGTGACGACGGGCACGATGTGGGTGCCGCGCTTCTTGTTGAAGTCGTCCAGGTACGGCTGGTTCTGGAAGTAGTTGGCCCCGACCGAGCCGTCCTCGGTCGCCGTGTTCGGCGTGATGTAGTCGCTGAACTCCTTGACCTCGAGGTCCAGGCCCGCCTTCTTCGCCAGGTTCTGCTTGACGAAGTTCAGGATCTCGGCGTGCGGGGTCGGGCTCGCGGCGACGACCAGCGGGCCGCTGTAGTCGGCGGAGCCGGCGGAGTCGTTGCCGGAGCCGCAGGCGGTGAGCCCGAAGGTGAGGGCTCCGGCGGCGAGGACGGCGGTGGTGAGCTTGGCGGTGTTACGCACGAAAAGTGCCTTTCCTTAAGGGTGGTGCGACCCCGTGATGGGTGTACGGGGAGTCTTTGGGGGGCGCCCAGGGCCGAGCGGCGTTCAGGCGACCTTGGCGATGTCGGCGGCCTCGGGCTCCTCGGCCTTCAGCAGGCGCAGCTTCGGAGCGGGGCCGGAGCGGGCGCCGCGGTGGTGCAGGGCGCGGGCCGCGTAGTCGCCGGCGAACTGGATGAGCGAGATGACGACGGCGAGGATCGCGACGGTGATCCACATCAGCTCGGTCTCGAAGCGCTGGTAGCCGTAGCGGACGGCGAGGTCGCCGAGGCCGCCGCCGCCGACCGTGCCGGCCATGGCGGAGTAGCCGATCAGGGCGATGATCGTGGTGGTCGTGCTGGCGATCAGCGAGGGCAGGGCCTCCGGGACGAGGACCTTGCGGACGATCGTCCAGGAGCTGCCGCCCATTGCCTGTACGGCCTCGACGAGACCGTTGTCCACTTCGCGGACAGCCGTCTCGACCAGGCGGGCGAAGAAGGGGATGCCGCCGATGGCGAGCGGCACGATGGCGGCGGTGGTGCCGATCGTCGTCCCGGTGACCCAGCGGGTGAAGCTCATCAGGGCGACCATCAGGATGATGAACGGCATCGACCGGCCGACGTTCACGACCTGGCCGATCACCTTGTTGGCGACGACGTTCTGCAGCAGGCCGCCCCGGTCGGTGAGGACGAGGAGGACGCCGAGCGGAAGGCCGGCGGCGACGGCGATCAGGGTGGACCAGGCCACCATGGCGAACGTCTCGCTACACGCCTGGGACAGCAGCGGCTGCATCGCAGACCAATCAGTCCAGGTCACTTGGCACCTTCCTTCACCAGCACGGGCTCCTGGGCCGTGTGGTCGACGACGTCGATCTGCAGGCCCTGCTCGCGCAGGAAGCCGATGGGCACCACGTTGTCCTCGTAGCGGCCGGGCAGTTCGATGCGCATGCGGCCGATCTGGAGACCGCCGACGGTGTCGATGGCGGCGCCGAGGATCGAGATGTCGATGTTGTAGGTGCGCGAGAGCTGGGAGATGACCGGCTGGGTGGCGGCCTCGCCGTGGAAGGTGACGTCGAGGACGGTCCGGTCGGCGCCCGTGGCCTCGCCGCCCACCGGGAACAGGGCGGCGGCCAGCTCGGAGCCGGGGGTGGCCAGCAGTTCGCTGACCGTGCCGGATTCCACGATCCTGCCCTTCTCCATGAGGGCGGCGGAGTCGCAGATGGACTTCACGACGTCCATTTCGTGCGTGATGAGCAGGACGGTCAGGCCCAACTGCCGGTTCAGGTCGCGCAGCAGCTGGAGGATGGAGCGGGTGGTCTCCGGGTCGAGGGCGCTGGTGGCCTCGTCGGAGAGCAGCACCTTGGGGTCGCCGGCCAGCGCGCGGGCGATGCCGACACGCTGCTTCTGGCCGCCGGAGAGCTGGGCGGGGTAGGCCTTGGCCTTGTCGGCGAGGCCTACCAGGTCGAGGAGTTCGAGCGCCTTGCGGGAGCGTTCCCTGCCCGACGTGCCGAGGATCTCCAGCGGCAGCTCGACGTTGTCCTGCACGGTCCGCGAGGACAGCAGGTTGAAGTGCTGGAAGACCATGCCGATGCGGCTGCGCGCCCGGCGCAGTTCCTTGCCGGCACGTGGGCCGCGCCCGGCGAGCGCGGTGAGGTCCTGTCCGGCGACGCTCACCGTCCCGGATGTCGGACGCTCGAGCAGATTGACGCAGCGGATGAGCGAGGACTTTCCGGCGCCGGACTGGCCGATGACGCCGTAGACCTCGCCTTCGCGGACGTGGAGATCGACGCCGTCGAGGGCGGTGATCTCGCGGCCGCGGGAGCGGTAGACCTTGGTCAGGCCCGATGTGGTGATCACAGGGGTTTCCGTCACTGTCGAGTACGCGGGCGTGGGTGTGCCCGGGCACGGGTGCAGTTGCATTCGTTCAGGGACGCGGCACGGTTCTCGCTCAGGCAGTGAACCGGGAGAACGTCATGTGCGCGGGGCGGCGTCAGTCACGCAGGCCGGGGATCCGGCGTGGGACAGGCCACGGCTCTCGCTTCGGGGCGCGAGGCTCAGGTGGTGCGGGGGCCCTCTAGAAGGCGCACATTCGGCGCGTACACATACAACGAGCACCGGGCGTCAGGGTCGCCTCGGTCGCAAGGGTGCGGCAGCTCGTCGTGGTCATGCGATCAGTAAACCAGACCTACGGTGCTGACCGGCCGCCACTGTCCGCATGCTGGACAGCGGCGGACAGTTCTCGGTCGCGAACGGTGATTTCCACTCCGGCATCGGTGACCAGTGCGGACAAGCCCGACAGGTCCCTCACCACCAGGTCGGCGTCCAGCTCCTCGGCCCGGTGAGTTGTGGCCAACGCCACGGTGGTCATGCCGGCCGCGCGGCCCGCCTGGAGTCCGGCGCGGGCGTGCTCGAAGACGACACAGTGGGCCGGGTCCACGCCGAGCTGCCGGGCGGCGAGCAGACAGGGCTCGGGGTCGGGCTTGCCGCGGGTGATGTCGTCGGCGGCGACGAGCGTCTTGGGCACGATGCCGACGGCGTCGAGGCGGGTCTCGGCGAGCCGCCGGGTGGCGGAGGTGACGACGGCCCAGCGGTCGGCGGGGAGCGAGTCGAGGAAGTCCCGGGTACCCGGCAGGAGCTGCACGCCTCCGTCGGGTACGTCCTCCACCTCCAGCTGTTCGACCCGGGCGACCGCCTCCGGCACGAGGTGGGCGGGCAGCAGGTCGCCGACCATCTCGGCCGCGGGCCGCCCGTGCAGTGCCACGCACCGGAACTCCTCGGCGGTGATGCCGTACTCCCGCGCCGTGGGGGTCCCCCCCGCGACGGGGTCGGCTGCGTCGGACCATTTCGGCCGTAATAAGGTCACCGCATGCTCAACGCCCTGACGCTGGTGACCGGAGTCGCCGCGCTGCTGCTCGCCGCCTGGTGCGGCTGGGCCGCCTACCGGGACCAGCCGACCAAGGACTGGCACTTCATCGGCATGGCCGTGGTGTCGCTGCTGGCCGTGATCCAGCTGGTGGCCGGGATCGTGCTGCTGGCCCGGGGCGAGAAGCCGGAGCAGGGCACGACCATCTTCGTGGCGTATCTGCTGGGCGCGTTCGCGTGCGTGCCGGCGGCGGGCTTCATGTCCCTGGCCGAGCGGACCCGCTGGGGCTCGGTGACGGTGGCGGCGGGCGGCGTGGTGCTGGCCGTGCTCGAGGTACGGCTCTACGACATCTGGGGAGGCTGAGATGACGGCTGTCGAGGAGAAGCCGACCCGGCTGATCAGCGGGCCGGGGATGCTGCTCGTCTGGTTCTACGGCGTGATGGTGGTCGGCGCGGTGTCGCGCTCGGCGTACCAGATCGCGACGGACTTTCAGCGGGCGCCGCTCGCCTACTCGTTGTCGGCGGTGGCGGGTGTCGTGTACGGGTTCATCACGTACACGCTGATCCGTGGCGGCGAGACGGCCCGCAGGGCGGCGCGGGTTTGCTGCGCGGCTGAGCTGGTGGGTGTGCTGGTCGTCGGCACGTGGACGCTCGTGGAGCCCTCGGCGTTTCCCGACGCGACCGTGTGGTCGGACTACGGGATGGGCTACATCTTCATCCCCGTGCTGCTGCCGCTTTCTGCCATGTACTGGCTGCGGAAGGCGCGCATTCAGCAGGGCGCCTGAGGAGCGCGGGCGACTGCGCGGCGGTCGTGGCGGTCGCGCCCACGCGGCAGAGCCGCATATCAATACAGCCCCGCGCCCCTTTGGGGGCGCTCCTCACGCGGTGGTTGCGTAAGTACCGGCCGGCTTCTCCAGGATGATCATCTCCACGCCGTCCGCGCCCTTGGACCTACCCACCGTCTCGTAGCCGGACCGGCGGTACAGGCGGAGGTTGCCCTCGCTGCGGTGGCCGGTGAAGAGGCGGAACTTGGTGGCGCCCCGCTCCCCCTCAAGCGCCGCTTCGGCCGCGCGCAGCAGCCGTGCGCCGATGCCGTGGCCCTGGAGGCGCGGGTGGACGCAGAGCCTGCCGATGGCGGCGGCGCCGTCCTCGGTCACCTTGCCGCGCACCGCGCCGACCACCTCGTCGCCGAGCCGGGCCACGAAGACGCAGTCGGCGACGACCTCCTGACGGACCGAGTCGAGACTCTGGACGAGCGGGTCGATGCGGTAGTTGCCGTACAGCGCCGCCTCGCTCTGGAAGCACAGGTACTGGAGCTTGAAGATCTGCTCCGCGTCCTGCTCGGTCGCCACCGAGATGGTCACGCTCATGCCCATGTGCGCATGCCTCCCGCTCACCTGATCGCCTGTCGTTCCCCACTCCTATCCCCGCACTTCGCGGGCCGCAACCTCCGGCGTGAGCAATCGACGCAGACATCCCAGACATCTGGAACGTTCCGGTCCGAGACTGCCCTGTGAGATACCCAACTCCCCCGCGATCTCCCGGTATGTCAGGTCCTTCGGGGAGAGCAGCGCCTCGATGAGCCGGGGGCAGCGGCCGGGCAGCCTGCGGGCCGCGTCGCGCAGGGCGCGGTACCGGGCGGCCGTGAGCGCCAGCTGTTCCGGGTCGGGGCGGCTGTCGTCCACCGGCTCGGTACCGTACGGGCGTTCGAGGCGGATGGTGCGACGGCTGCGGCGGGCCTCCGCGCGGACGGCCTTGCGCAGCCAGCCCTGCGGGTCGGACGGCGGCCCGGTGGTCTCCAGACGCTCCAGGAGACGGAGCCAGACGGCCTGCTCCAGATCACCCGGCTCACCCCCGGAGGCATATGCCTCGGCGGAGGCCTCGGCGGCGAGGAGCGGGCGCAGGGTGACCACCAAGTCGTGCGTCATATGCGGAACGACGCGCCGCCCCGGCGGCAGGTTTCCGGGGCGGCGCGGAGTCACCCGTAAAGGGGTGCGGTACGACCTTGGTGTTGACGAGGGCGGCGCGGCTCAGCCGGCCACGAAGTCGGCGCGGGCCAGCACACCGGTGTCGGCGTTGTCGGTGAAGACGCCGTCGATGCCGGTGGCGAAGTACGTCTTGAAGGCGCCGAAGACATCGCCGTAGGCGTCCGCGGCGCTGCCCTTGCGGTACTCGGCCGGGAGGAAGGGGTTCTCGTTGCGCATGGTGTAGGGGTGCAGGACGAGACCCACCTTGTGCGCGTCGGAGACCAGCGCGGTCGGCTGGGCCAGGGTGCCGTCGGCGTTCTTCGGGATGATCAGGTCCAGCGTCGGGCCGATGCCCTGCGCGTAGCCGGCGATCTCCCGCAGCCCCTTGGGCGTGATCAGGTCGGCGACCGTGCGCGGGTCGCCCGCCTCGACGAAGTCGTAGGGGCGGCTGGTGGCCGAGGAGAGCAGCACGACGAGCGGGTTGTCCACCAGCTGGTTCAGCTTCTGGATGCTGCTCGGCTCGAAGGACTGCAGGATGACCGGCGAGTTCCGGCCGTCCTTGCCGTACTTGCGCAGCAGCTTCGCCACCCGCTCCTCCAGGCCCAGGCCCAGCTTGCGGAAGTAGGTGGGGTGCTTGGTCTCGGGGTAGATCCAGACCTGCTTGCCGCGCTTGCGGGTCTGCTCGTCCTGCCACTTCAGGACCTCTTCGAACGTGGGGATCTCCCAGCGCCCGTTGTAGAGGGTGTTGTGCGGACGGTTGGCCGGGATGCGCTCGACCGCGCGAAGCGTCTTCAGCTCGGCGAGGGTGAAGTCCTCGGTGAACCAGCCGGTGACGGGCACGCCGTCCAGGACCTTGGTGGTCTTGCGGTCGGCGAACTCGGGGTGCGAGGCGACGTCCGTGGTGCCGCCGATCTCCGGCTCGTGGCGGCAGACGAGGTGTCCGTCCTTGGTGGGGACCAGGTCACCCGCCTCGACGACGTCGGCGCCGAGGTCGAGGGCCAGGTTGTACGAGCCGAAGGTGTGCTCGGGGCGGTAGCCGCTGGCACCCCGGTGGCCGATGATCGTCGGCACCGGCAGGCTCTTCAGCCCCCGCCCGCCGTACCCGGCCGTCCGGGCGTCGGCCGTCCGGGCGTCGGCCGCTCGGGCGGTTCCGGGCAGCCCGAAGACCGCCCCGCCCGCGCCGAGCACCGCTGCGCCGAGGAGCGCCCGCCGTCCCGTGCCCTGCGTCTGTTCGTTCGTCTGGTCGCTGTCCATGAGCGCCCTCCCGCTGTCCTGCCTCTGCGTCCTGCCTCTTCAATGCGCGCCGATCGTAGGGGCGTACACATGACCGACGGGAGACCTCGGTTCGAACACACGGGTGACGCCGTCTGTCGTGTGTGAGGCGGGACATGACGGCCCGTCGGCTTCGGCCGCGGGCGTTTCGCGCGACCTCCGTCACACTGTCGCCGTACGTCACTGACGGGCACCGGGGCGTCACCGCAGGTAAACCAGTGTCAACAGTGCGTAAGACCTCGGTGAACCGGCCGCACCCGATGTGCGCATCCCCCGGGGCCGCGAGTAATGTCCTCACCTGCACAGACACATATCGCTTCCCTCGACATCGGAGGACCCGTTGTCCCGCTTCGCGCTCATCAAGGCAGTGCTCGGACCGATCATGCGCCTGATGTTCCGCCCACAGGTGGAGGGCGCGGAGCACATCCCCGGGGACGGGCCGGTCATCCTGGCCGGCAACCACCTGACCTTCATCGACTCGCTGGTGCTGCCGCTGGTCACCAAGCGGCAGGTGTACTTCATCGGCAAGGACGAGTACGTCACCGGCAAGAGCCTCAAGGGCCGGCTGATGGCATGGTTCTTCACCGGCGTCGGCATGATCCCGGTCGACCGGGACGGGGCCAACGGTGGCGTCGCCGCGCTGATGACCGGGCGGCGGATCCTGGAGGAGGGGAAGGTCTTCGGGATCTACCCCGAGGGGACGCGGTCGCCCGACGGCCGGCTGTACCGGGGGCGCACCGGTATCGCGCGACTGACGCTGATGACCGGTGCGCCGGTGGTTCCGTTCGCGATGATCGGCACGGACAAGTTGCAGCCGGGTGGGGCGGGGATGCCGCGGCCCGGGAAGGTCACCGTTCGCTTCGGCGAGGCGATGGAGTTCTCGCGGTACGAGGGGATGGACCGGGACCGGTATGTGCTGCGGGCTGTGACCGATTCTGTGATGGCTGAGGTCATGCGGCTGTCTGGGCAGGAGTACGTGGACATGTACGCCACGAAGGCCAAGGCCGCCTAAGCGCCGTAGGGGTTCCTGCCGTCTTGCGGGCGCGGGATGCGTTGTGGCTTGTCGCGCCCACGCGGCGGAGCCGCAAATCGAAACAACCCCGCGCCCCTGAGGTACTCACCTCACCCAGTGCTTTCCAGTTTCTGCCCCCTCAGCAAGAACCACGCTGCCGCCGCCGTTGCCAGCAGGACTGCTGCTCCTGCGCCGGAAGCTAGCTGCAGGCCCCGGACGAAGGAGCCGGTGGCCGCGTCCAGGAGGGACTCCGCCGCGTGCGGGGGCATCTTCGTCGAGGCCTCCACCGCCGCTCCCAGTGACTCGTGGGCGGCTGCCGGGGTTCCGGCCGGGCCCGTGAAGTCGCGGTAGACGCTGGTCACGATCGTGCCGAGCAGGGCGATGCCGAGGGCCGCGCCCAGTTCGTACGCCGTCTCGGAGACCGCGGAGGCGGCGCCCGCCTGGTCCTTGGGCACGCTGGAGAGGATCACGTCGGCGGTCACCGTGAAGGAGAAGCCGGCGCCGATGCCGACGACCAGGAGTGCGGCGCCGAGGAGCGGGTAGCCCGTCGACCTGCCCACGGTCGTGAGGACGGCGAGGGCGATGCCCACGGCGGCCAGACCGCCCGAGACCACGGCCCGTACCGAGAAGCGGCGGGCCGCGCGGCCCGCGATCAGGCCGGCCGTCACCGCGCCGACGGCGGCGGGCAGTTCGGCCAGGCCCGCCTCGAAGGGGCTCCTGCCCTGGACCAGTTGCAGGAACTGGGAGAGGAAGAACACCAGGCCGGACATGCCCAGCACGGTCAGCAGGTCGGCGAGGACCGCTCCGCTGAAGCCACGGCGCCGGAACAGGCGCATGTCCAGCAGCGGGGCCGGCATGGTGAGCTGGCGGTGCACGAAGCCGTAGAGGGCCGACGCGCCCAGCAGGGCCGTGGCGAGCGTGGGCCAGGTGAAGCCGTGGGTGGCGGCCTCCTTGACCGCGTACACCAGGCCGATCATGCCGACCAGCGACAGGACGACGCTGATCAGGTCCCAGGGGCCGGGGTTCGGGTTGCGGGACTCGGGCAGCGAGCGGATGCCGACGAGTACCAGGACCGCCATCACCGGCAGGTTGATCAGGAAGACCGAGCCCCACCAGAAGTGCTCCAGCAGGAAGCCGCCGACGATGGGGCCCACGGCCGTGCCGGCGGAGGCGGTGGCGCCCCAGATGCCGACGGCGAGGCTGCGCTCGCGCGGGTCGTGGAAGAGGTTGCGGATCAGGGCGAGGGTGGCGGGCATCAGGGTCGCGCCGGCGACGCCGAGCAGGGCCCGCGCCAGGATCATGAGTTCAGGGGTGGTCGCGTACGCGTTCAGGACGGATATCGCGCCGAACGCCGCAGCGCCGACCAGCAGGATGCGCTTGCGGCCGATGCGGTCGCCGAGGCTGCCCATGGAGACCAGCAGACCGGCGATGACGAAGGAGTAGACGTCACCGATCCACAGGAGCTGGGTGCCGGAGGGGTTGAGGTCTTCGCTGATGTACGGGGTCGCGAGGCCGAGGACGGTGGCGTCGACGGCCACCAGCAGCACGGCCAGGACGAGGACGGAGAGCGCGAGCCAGCGGCCCGGGCGCTTCTCCACCTCCACCGCAAGTGCCGGCTGCAGGGTGCTGGTCATGATTCCTCTCTTCGTAGTGCGCCGCCGAGCAGCAGCTCGACGATCATGTGGGTGAAGTCCTTTGGGGCGACTCGGCCTTCCGAGACCGCCCAGGCGCCGGAGGCCAGCAGGCCGTACAGCGCCTCGGTGAGCCAGGCCGGGGTGAGGTCGATGCGGAACTCGCCGTTCTCCTGGCCGCGCCGGAACAGGGCCGTGACGCGCTCGTCGATGCGGGCCCAGCCCTGGTTCTGTTCCTCGCCCTCGAACAGCTGGTTCTCGGTGTAGAGGAAGGCGAGCAAGGCGGCCGAGGGTTCGACCGCCCGGACCAGGCGGTGCACGGCCTCGCCCGCGGAACCCTCGTCCAGGCGGGCCGTGTCCAGGGCCGCCTCGCACTCCGCGATGCCGAGCGCCTCCAGCGCCCTTACGAGCGCGTCGCGCCCGGCGAAGTGGCGGTGCAGTGTGGCCCGGCTGATCCCGGCGGCCTTGGCGACCTCGTCCATGGTCGCCGTGGACTTACGGGTCAGCAGGGCGGCTGCGCTGCGCAGCACGTGGTCACGATCCAGGGCCATGAGACAACCATAGCCCATCTGAGACATCTTTGTCTCATCATAGGCGTGCACGACTCATAGATGCTGGTCAGCAGGGGGTGATCAGTCAGTGCCAGGGCAGCTGTGCGCGCCGCTCCCAGTAGGCGCCCGGGTCCTCAACCAGCGTGGCGAGGCGGGTCAGCTGGTCGGCGTCCAGGTCCACGACGGGCGCGTGGAGGTTGGAGGCGAGCTGCGTGACGGTCGCGGCGCCGGAGAGGACGACACCCGCCCAGGGCCGGCGCAGGATCAGGGCCAGGGCGACGGCGTCGCAGCCGAGGTCGGTCTCCTCGGCCACGGCCTTCAGCGCGTCCGGGGCGTGCTGCGCGGAGAGGCGGCCGTTGGCCATGCCCTCCTTGACGATCACGGTCAGTCCGGCGTCGTGCGCCTCGGCGAGCGCGGGTTCGGCCGAGGTCTCCAGGGCGTTGTACGTCGACTGGACGGTACGGAAGAGGGGCTCGCCGTCGACCTGCACGGCGAGAGCGGCGCGGATCGCGTCCGCCTGGGCGGGGCCGCTGGTGGAGAAGCCGATGGTCAGGCCGCCGGCCGCGGCCTCGGCGAGTGCGGCGTGGAGTTCCTTGTCGGTGAGGGCAGGGCTGTCCGGGGTCAGCGAGTGGATCTGGTAGAGGTCGAGCCGGTCGCCGAGCAGCGCGTCGGTCTCGGCGCGCTGGCGTTCGTACGTCGCCAGGCTGTGGTCCTTCACCTCGTGCTGCGCGGCGTCGGTGGACCAGCCGGCGGTGTAGGTGTAGCCCCACTTGCTGCCGACGACCACGTCGTCGATGTCCGGGCGGGCGTTCAGCCAGTCGGCGAGGAACTCCTCGGAACGGCCGTAGGAGCGGGCGACGTCGAAGTACCGCACGCCCTGGGCGTAGGCGGCGTCGAGCAGGTCATGGGTGCGGTCGCGCAGGGCGTCGACGCTGCGGACCGGCGGGAGGTCCTCCTCGCGGCCAAGGTTGATGTAGCCGGGGCGGCCGACGGCGGCGAGGCCGAGGCCGATGTGCGCGGTGGGCGTGGTCGCGTGGGCCAGGCGGCTGAAGGGCATGGCGACTCCCTGCACGATCGGCGGCGGAGATCCCGCACCAGGAGCGGGAATCTCGCACCAATCTACCCAGCCCCGTACGGTTCAGCCCGCCCTAGACACAGCGCGGCACGAAGGCGGGGTCGGCCGGTCCGTCGTGCTCCAGGGCGTTGAGCACCCACCGCTGGACCAGCGGCGACTTGGGCGCCTGGTCGTGTTCGGTGATGTCGAGCGGACAGCGGTCCTGCAGGAGGACGTTGGTCACGTACGAGTCCCGGCCTTTGAGGAAGGCGCTGGTGTAGGGCACCACGACCTCGTCGTACTTGGTGGCGATCGCCGTGTAGTCGGGGCCCACCGGGGTCTCCGGGTCGGAGTTGAGCTTCTGCAGGAAGTCCGAACCGGCGGTCTGGTCGACGCAGGAGGGGCAGACGGTGGCGCCGGCCGCGAGGGCGAGCGGGTTGGTGGTGCCGTGGTTGGAGGGCACGATGCCCACGAGGTCGTCGACCTTGGTCGCGCCGCCGAGGTACTTGACGTAGTAGCGGGGCATCATGCCGCCCTGACTGTGTCCGACGATGTCGACCTTCTTCGCGCCGGTCGCGCCGAGCACGGCGTTCACGAAGTCCCGCAGTTCGGCCGCCGAGTCCGGGATCGGGGCGGTCTCCAGGTCGCCGTACTCGAAGGAGAAGACGCAGTAACCGGCGTTCGCCAGCGCGGGCGACAGGGTCAGCCAGTTCTCGTACGACGTCTTGAAGGTGCCGTTCACCAGGACCACAGGCTGCGGGTGGGCGGAGTCCGGCTTGCAGGACCAGTCGTTGGCGCCGGGCGGCGGGGTGCCGGCGGCGCTCGCGGGGGCTGTGAGGCCGAAGGAGCACAGCGCCGCTACGGCGGTGACGGCGAGAAGGCGGGCCGTTCGTTTTGTACGTCGTGCGCGCATGACGTCCCTTTCATGCTCGGCTGCGATCGACCGGCGTTCGGCATTGCCGACCGGGTGACCGGAATACTTACCTCCGAGTAAGGGCAAGTCAAGGTTTCGGCCAGTGGCCGAATTCCATCCGTTATCGAGCGGTCCGGACAGCAGGCAGGGCCCGGACGCGATGTCCGGGCCCTGCTGTCCACTGCGGTCCGGCCGTCAGGCCTGCTTGGCCGTGGCCCACCCGTGCTGTGCCGCCACGTCCGCCTTGACCTCGGTGAGCTGGACGGCCACCGCGCTGGGTGCCGTACCGCCGCGGCCGTCGCGGGAGGCGAGGGCGCCGGGGACGTTGAGGACCGTGCGGACCTCGGGGGTCAGATGGGCGGAGATCTTCGCGAACTGCTCGTCGGTCAGCTCGTCCAGCTCCTTGCCGTCGGCCTCCGCGACCTTCACGCACTCCCCCGCGACCTCGTGGGCCACGCGGAACGGTACGCCCTGCTTGACCAGCCACTCGGCGATGTCGGTGGCGAGCGAGAAGCCGGCCGGGGCCAGCTCCTCCATGCGCTCGCGGTTGACCGTGAGCGTGGCGATCATGCCGGTGAAGGCGGGGAGCAGGATCTCCAGCTGGTCGCAGGAGTCGAAGACCGGCTCCTTGTCCTCCTGGAGGTCGCGGTTGTAGGCGAGGGGCAGCGCCTTGAGCGTGGCCATGAGACCGGTCAGGTTGCCGATCAGGCGGCCCGACTTGCCGCGCGCCAGCTCGGCGATGTCCGGGTTCTTCTTCTGCGGCATGATCGACGAGCCCGTGGAGAACGCGTCGTGCAGGGTCACGAAGGAGAACTCCTTCGTGTTCCAGATGATGATCTCCTCGGAGATCCGGGAGAGGTTCACGCCGATCATCGCGGTGATGAAGGCGAACTCGGCGACGAAGTCACGGGAGGCCGTGCCGTCGATGGAGTTGCCGACGCTGCCGTGCTCGAAGCCGAGGTCCTCGGCGACCGCCTCCGGGTCCAGGCCGAGGGAGGAGCCCGCGAGGGCGCCGGAGCCGTACGGCGACACGGCCGTCCGCTCGTCCCACTGGCGCAGCCGCTCGGCGTCCCGGGACAGGGACTGGACGTGGGCCAGCACGTGGTGGGCGAAGAGCACCGGCTGGGCGTGCTGGAGGTGGGTGCGGCCGGGCATGGCCACGTCCGGGTGGGCCTCGGCGAGGCCGATCAGCGCGTCCTGGAGGTCGGCGATCAGGCCGCCGATGATCCGGGCATGGTCCCGCAGGTACATCCGGAAGAGGGTGGCGACCTGGTCGTTCCTCGACCGGCCCGCGCGCAGCTTGCCGCCGAGGTCGGGGCCGAGTCGCTCCAGCAGGCCCCGCTCCAGGGCGGTGTGGACATCCTCGTCGGCGATCGTGCCCACGAAGGAGCCGTTCGCGACGTCCGCCTCCAGCTGGTCGAGCCCGGCGATCATGCGGGTCAGCTCGTCCTCGGAGAGCAGCCCCGCCTTGTGCAGCACGCGCGCGTGGGCGCGTGAACCGGCGATGTCGTAGGGCGCGAGCCGCCAGTCGAAGTGGACGGACGCGGACAGCTTCGCCAGGGCCTCGGCGGGTCCGTCGGCGAAACGGCCGCCCCAGAGCCGTACGTCACCGCTGTTGCTGCTCACTTGCGCTGCTCCTAGAGAAGGTGTGGATGTCCGAACCGTACTCAGGCCAGGTAGGCGTCAGGCTCCGCCGGCGAGATCACGCCGTGCCGCGATCTTCGACGACAGGCTGTAGATGTCGATGAAGCCCTTGGCCGCCGCCTGGTCGAAGGTGTCGCCGGTGTCGTAGGTGGCGAGGTTGAAGTCGTACAGGGACGAGTCCGAGCGCCGGCCGGTGACGACCGCGCGGCCGCCGTGCAGGGTCATCCGGATGTCGCCGGAGACCTGCTGGCTGGCCTCGTCGATGAAGCCCTCCAGGGCGCGCTTGAGCGGGGAGAACCACTGGCCGTCGTAGACCAGCTCGCCCCAGCGCTGCTCGACCTGCCGCTTGTAGCGGGCCAGCTCGCGCTCGACGGTGACGTTCTCCAGCTCCTGGTGGGCGGTGATCAGGGCGATCGCGCCGGGAGCCTCGTACACCTCACGGGACTTGATGCCGACGAGGCGGTCCTCGACCATGTCGATGCGGCCGATGCCCTGGGCGCCGGCGCGCTCGTTGAGCTGCTGGATGGCCTGCAGGACGGTGACCGGCTTGCCGTCGACGGCCACGGGGACGCCCGCCTCGAAGGTGATGATCACCTCGTCGGCGTCGCGGGCCACGGCCGGGTTCTGCGTGTACTCGTAGATGTCCTCGATCGGCGCGTTCCAGATGTCCTCCAGGAAGCCCGTCTCGACCGCGCGCCCGAAGACGTTCTGGTCGATGGAGTACGGGGACTTCTTGGTGGTGGCGATCGGGAGCTGCTTCTCCTCGCAGAAAGCGATCGCCTTGTCCCGGGTCATCGCGTAGTCGCGGACCGGGGCGATGCACTTCAGGTCGGGGGCGAGGGCGACGATGCCGGCCTCGAAGCGGACCTGGTCGTTGCCCTTGCCGGTGCAGCCGTGGGCGACCGTGGTGGCGCCGTGCTTCTTGGCGGCGGCGACGAGGTGCTTGACGATCGTCGGCCGGGAGAGTGCGGAGACCAGCGGGTAGCGGTCCATGTAGAGGGCGTTGGCCTTGATCGCCGGGAGACAGTACTCCTCGGCGAACTCGTCCCTGGCGTCCGCGACCTCGGCCTCGACAGCACCGCAGGCGAGGGCGCGCTTGCGGATGACGTCCAGGTCCTCGCCGCCCTGGCCGACGTCCACCGCGACGGCGATGACCTCGGCGCCCGTCTCCTCGGCGATCCAGCCGATGGCGACGGAGGTGTCCAGACCGCCCGAATAGGCGAGTACGACGCGCTCGGTCACGGGTTTCTCCTCACACTGCACTTGCTGACATGCATGAGTATGCAGAGGTCTGCATGATTCGTCAATTCTCGGACCGCTTGAACAATGGCAACCGCTTTCTCGTACTCCCCACCGAACGCCGGCGCCACGTTGATCACAACCCACTCCTGACCCAAGTGAGGCAGTCGCATGTCCAGGGCACTTCCGAAGTACAACAAGCGTCGTGTGGCGATCATCGGCGGCGCTGCCGCCGTGGTGCTCTCCGGCGCGGTGATCGCCGGTTCCGCCCTCGCCGGGACGCCCGCCAAGAGCAACGGCGCCGCGAACGCCCGCACCCTCGCGAGCCCCGGCACCATCACCTGCCCCGACGTGAAGTCGAAGCTGCCCGCGGTTCCGGCCTCCGCCCAGGCCGAGGTCGACCGCAACCTCGCCCTCCTCCAGACCCAGATCCAGGAGGCCAACACGCGGCTGAAGAACACCGTGGGCCAGGGCGGGCCCAACTTCGTCAACAACGCGATCCTCGGCCCCCTCAAGGACAAGCGCGTCTCCACCATCGACCGCATCGCCATCTCCATCGGCCGCAAGGGCACCAAGCCGACGGGGCTGGACGCGCTGGCGCCCTGCACTCTGAACGCGGGCGGGGTCGGGGGCGGTGGTGCGAACGCGGGCGGCGGCCGGGCGTCCGCCTCCACGGCCCCGGGCACCGCGGCCGGCCGGCAGTCGGGCGGCGGGGCCGCGGCGGGCGGGAGCACCGCGGCGGGCACGATCACCTGCCCGGACGTGGCCTCCAGACTGCCGGCCGTCCCGGCATCCGCGAAGGCCGAGGTCGACCGCAACCTGGCCCTGCTGCAGACGCAGATCCAGGAGGCCAACACGCGACTGAAGAACACCGTGGGCCAGGGCGGGCCCAACTTCGTCAACAACGCGATCCTCGGCCCGCTGAAGGACAAGCGGGTCTCGACCATCGACCGCATCGCCATCTCCATCGGCCGCAAGGGCACCAAGCCGACGGGGCTGGACTCGCTGGCCGCCTGCACGCTCACCAAGTGAGATGACCGGCAGCCGTGGCCGCCCCGTCGGACAGCGCCGGCCGGGGCGGCCGCGGCGAATCCGGTCGAGCGAATCCGGCAATTCCTTAGACAGCCGAACGACTACCGTCAATAATCGTTAGACATGGGAAAGATCTATGAGCGCATAGACGGAAGGCTCCGGACGTTCATCGAGGAGCAGCCACTCTTCTTCACGGCGACCGCGCCACTCTCCGCAGAGGGCACGGTCAACCTCTCCCCCAAGGGTCTCAAGGGCTCGTTCGTGGTGCTGGACGAACTCACGCTGGCGTACCTCGACTTCGCCGGGTCCAACGCCGAGACCGTCGCGCACCTGCGGGAGAACGGGCGCATCACCCTCATGTGGTGCGCCTTCCAGGGCCCGCCGAACATCGTGCGGGTGCACGGCCGGGGCGAGGCGGTCTTCCGGGACGACCCGCGCTTCCAGGAACTGGTCGCCCGCTTCCCGGACATCGACCCGAGCCTGCACGGCCTGCGCGCGGTCATCGTCGTCCACGCCGAACTGGTGCGGGACAGCTGCGGATACGCCGTCCCCCATATGGCCTACGAGGAGGACCGCGATCTGCACGCCAAGCGGTTCGCCCGCGAGGACGACGACTCGCTGAGTGCCTATTTCACCAAGAAGGAGCACATCGCGACCAGCCTGGACGGACTGCCCGGACTGCCGTTGCCGCTCCCTCCGTCTACCGTCTGAGCCATGCGCCCCAGTGCCGTCGTCGCCCTCGTGTCCGCGTCCGTCTGCCTGCTCGGCTTCATGCCCGGGCAGGCGCCGGTTCCGTTGCCCGCGCAGCTGGCGGACACCGGGGGCGGCACCCAGCTGATCACCGCTCAGGCGCCGGACACCGACGCGACGTCCGGCACGCTCACGTGGTGGGACCTGCGGGACGGCCAGTGGGTCCAGGCCGGGTCCGCGCCCGCGCGGTTCGGGGCGAACGGGCTGGTGGAGGGGCAGTCGCGGACGCAGGGCACGAAGACCACGCCGACCGGGCTGTACCGCCTTCCGTTCGCCTTCGGCATCAAGGCGGCGCCGAGCGGGACGCGGTTCGAGTACCGGGCGGTGAAGGGGAGTTCCTGGTGGTGCGAGGACCCCGACTCGACCGCGTACAACCGCTGGGTGGATCCCCTTCCGGCCGACTGCCGGGCCGCGGAGTCCGAGCAGCTCAGCTCCTACGGGACGTACGCGTACGGGCTTGTCATCGGGTTCAACTACGACGAGCCGGTGCGGGGGCGGGGCGCCGGGATCTTTCTGCACGTCAACGGGAAGGCGGCCACCGCCGGTTGCGTGTCCGTACCCGAGGATGCGATGCAACGGATCCTGACGTGGGCGGACCCCGACAGGAAGCCGCATGTAGCGATCGGCACCACGGACGGCGCCACGGCCATCACGCGTTACTGACCTCGCCGAGGGGCAGCCGTACGGTGAACGTCGTCGACCCCGGCCTGCTCTCCAGCCCGACGCTCCCCCCGTGCGCCTCCACCACCGCCGCCACGATCGACAGGCCGAGGCCCGCACCTCCGCCGGGGGCGTCCCGGCGGCGGCGGTGTTCCGCGCGGGTGAAGCGTTCGAAGACGCCCGGCTGGACTTCCTCGGGGACGCCGGGGCCGTCGTCGTGGACCGAGAGGTGGGCCGAGCCGTCCCCGGTTTCCAGGGTCACCGTCACCTTGGTGCCAGCGGGTGTGTGCACACGCGCGTTGGCCAACAGGTTGGCCAACACCTGTTGGAGGCGGTGGGTGTCGCCCGTGACCGTGACCGGTTCCTCCGGGAGGTCCAGGGTCCAGCGGTGGTCGGGGCCGGCGGCCCGGGCGTCCGTCACCGCGTCCAGGACCAGATGGGTCAGGTCGACCGGGCGGCGCTCCAGCGGGCGGCCCGCGTCGAGGCGGGCCAGCAGGAGCAGGTCGTCGACCATCTCGCCCATGCGGGAGGACTCGGCGGCGATGCGCTCCAGGGCGCGGGTCACCTCCGGTGGGACCGGCCCCGGGTGCAGCAGGGCCAGCTCGGCGTGGCCGCGGACCGAGGCGACCGGGGTGCGCAGCTCGTGGCTGGCGTCGGCGGCGAAGCGGCGCAGCCGCTCCTCGCTCGCGTGGCGTTTGGTCAGGGCATCCTCGACATGGCCCAGCATGCGGTTGAAGGCGGCCGCGACCCGGCCGACCTCGCTGCGGGTGTCGGGTTCCGGGGCCCGGGGCGGCAGGGCCACCTCGCCGCTGGCGAGCGGCAGTTCGCTGACCCGGGTGGCGGTCGCCGCGACCCTGCTGAGCGGGCGCAGCGACCAGCGGACCCAGAAGGCCCCGGCCACGCCGGTCGCCACCAGCGCGAGGCCGAAGACGATGCCGGCCACCAGTTCCAGACGGTGGACGGCGGCCTGGACGGGCTCCAGCGGCAGGCCGACGACCAGGACGTCACCGTCCCGGCCCGGGGTGGCCACGACCCGGTAGTCGTCCAGGGCGGAGAGTTCGACGGTGTGCGGTCTGCCGTCGGCCGGTACGGCGGCCAGCCGCTTCCGGTCCCTGGCGGTGAGGTCGACGCCCAGGTCTGCGGACGGGTCGCCGGAGCGGATGAGGCCCTTGCTGGTGACCTGACCGTTCAGCAGGCGGGCGCCGAAGGTGCCGGTGGCCAGGCGGCGGGTGTCGCCGTGCTCGTCGCCGTCGTGGTCGTCGGGCACCCGGCCGTCCTGCCCCGGGCCCGGGTGCTCCAGGCTCTCCGGGAACCGGGTGCCGACCTGGGTGAGCTGCTCGTCGAGACGCTGGGTGAGGAAGCCGTTCAGCTCGACGACCGCGGCGAGTCCCACGGCCGCGCAGCTCACGGCGAGCAGGATCACCAGGGCGAAGGTGAGCCGGGCGCGCAGGGTGCGGGGCCGGGGCAGGCGTCGTACGGGCCTCACCGGGGCACCGGCTTCATGACGTATCCCGCCCCGCGGACCGTGTGGATCATGGGTTCGCGGCCCGCGTCCACCTTTTTGCGCAGGTAGGAGATGTACAGCTCGACCACGTGGGCCCGGCCGCCGAAGTCGTACGACCACACCCGGTCGAGGATCTGCGTCTTGCTCAGCACCCGGCGCGGGTTGCGCATCAGGAAGCGGAGGAGTTCGAACTCGGTGGGCGAGAGTTCGATCAGCTCGCCGTTCCGGGTCACCTCGCGGGCCTCCTCGTCCATGACCAGGTCGCCCACGGTCAGCCGCGGCCCCTCCTCCAGCTGGCGGGCCATGCCGGCGCGGCGCAGCAGTCCGCGCAGCCGGGCGACGACCTCCTCCAGGCTGAAGGGCTTGGTGACGTAGTCGTCGCCGCCCGCCGTGATGCCGGCGATGCGGTCCTCGACCGCGTCCCGGGCGGTGAGGAAGAGCACGCAGACGTCCGGCTTCACCTCGTGCAGGCGGCGCAGCACGGCGAAGCCGTCGGTGTCCGGGAGCATCACGTCCAGGACGACGGCGTCGGGCAGCAGCTCGCGCGCGGCGGTGACCGCCGAGGCGCCGTCGCCGGCCGCGCGCACCTCCCAGCCCTCGTAGCGCAGGGCGCCGGTGAGCACCTCCGCGAGGTCGGGGTCGTCGTCGACGACGAGGACGCGCAGCGGGGTGCCGTCGGGTCGGGTGAGGGCGGGGCGGCCGGAGCGGGTGGTGTTCATCGCGTCTCCCAGCATCGCTCGTGCGCGGGCCGGCCGGCCGCCCGGGCGGCTCTGAGTTTCCTCTGAGTCGGCTGGGTACGGCGCCCGCTCAGAGGTCCCTCAGAGCTTCGGACCGCACAGTGGCCTGGCACGACGGACGAAGGGACGACCATTCATGAGCACCGTGGACGCGGGGCGGGCGACACCGCCCCTGCCCCTGACCGCACCGCGTTCCCCCGCGGGGCCCGTGCTGGCCGTGCTGTGGGCGGGTGCGGCGGCCGTGGTCGCGCTCTGGTGGGCGGACACGGGCGCCGTGGTCGGTACGGCGGGCCGGCTGACCGGGGCCGGGCGCATCGCCGGGCTGCTGTGCGGGTACGCCTGCGCGGTGCTGGTCGGCCTGATGGCGCGGGTGCCGCTGCTGGAGGTGCGGATCGGCTCCGACCGGGTGGCCCGCTGGCACGCGATGGCCGGCCGGTACACCGTCTGCCTGCTCGTCGCGCACATCGCGCTGATCCTGGCCGGGTACGCCGCCCAGGACCGGGCCTCGCTGTGGCACGAGGCGGTCACCGTCGTGCTGGACTACCCGGAGATGCTCAAGGCCACCGCCGGCACGGTGATCCTCTTCGCGGTCGGCGTCACCTCGGTGCGCGCCGCGCGCCGCCGCACGAGCTACGAGTTCTGGTACTACGTCCACCTCCTCACCTACGCGGCCGTCTTCCTCGCCTTCGGGCACCAGCTGGCGCTGGGCGAGCAGTTCAACGGCAGGCCGGTGGCCACCGCCTTCTGGTACGCGCTGTACCTCGGGGTGGCGGCCCTGGTGCTGTGGTTCCGCGTCCTCGCCCCGGTCCGGCTCAACCGGCGGCACCGGCTGCGGGTGGGGTCGGTGCACAAGGAGGCGCCGGGCGTGTACTCGGTCGTCGTGCACGGGCGGCACCTGGACGGGCTGGGCGCGCGGCCGGGTCAGTTCTTCCGCTGGCGGTTCCTCGGCGAGGGCATGGGCTGGACGTCGACGCCGTACTCCCTGTCGGCGCCGCCGCGCCCGGACCGGCTGCGGATCACGGTGAAGGCGCTCGGCGACCACAGCGCGGCCGTCGCACTGCTGCGGCCGGGCACCCGGGTGTGGGCGGAGGGCCCGTACGGTTCCCTGACCGCCGACCGGGCCACCGGGCAGCGGTCCCTGCTGATCGCGGCCGGGGTCGGCATCACCCCGCTGCGGGCGCTGTTCGAGACGCTGCCCGGCGAGGTCACCCTGCTCTACCGGGCGCGCGGTGCCGAGGACCTGGCGCTGGGCGGCGAGCTGGAAGCGATCGCCCGCCGGCGGGGCGCGCAGCTGCTGTACGCGCTCAACGGGCCGCGCGGGGAGCGGCCGAGCATCACGGCGCAGTCGCTGCGCGCGACCTTCCCCGATCTGGCGGACCACGACGTCTACATCTGCGGCCCGCACGGCTTCGCGCAGGACGTGTACGGCGCGCTGCGGGCGGCCGGGGTCCCGGACCGTCGTATCCACCACGAGTCGTTCGAACTGTGAGAACCGTGAGAGCTGTGAGAGCTGTGAGGCCCGCGTGCACGCGTTGAACAAGAACCGCCCGCTCCGCCGCATCGTGCTGGCGAGTGCCGCCACCGTCTCCGGGATGGTGCTGCTGCTGTCGCTGAAGCCGCACACCAGCCCCACTCTGGCGACGGCGGACACCAAGTCACCCACGACGTCGAGCAGTTCGAGCCCGACGGCCGGTTCCAGCTCGGGGACCAAGCGCGTCACCGGCGACACCGTCCAGACCCGGTGGGGACCGGTCCAGGTGCGGGTGACGATCGAGAGCGGCAAGCTCACGGACGTGACGGCGGTCAGCTATCCGCAGGACAACCCGCGCGACCAGGAGATCAACAGCTACGCCCTGCCGCAGCTGCGGCGCGAGGCGCTGGCCGCCCAGAGCGCGCAGATCGACACGGTCTCGGGGGCCACGTACACCAGCGAGGGTTACCGCCAGTCACTCCAGTCCGCCCTCGACTCGGCGGGGCTCTGAACACTCAGCGCATGCGGCACGTATCAGTGGACCAACGGTCAAGTCCCGACGGAGGAACCGTGACCACCACGCTCGCAGGCGGACGTGCCGCCCGCCGCCAGACGATGCGCCGCATCCGCCCGCGCCGCTCACCGGCCGTTCCGCTGCTGCTCGCGGTGTGGGCCGGTGCGGCGGCCGTGCTGTGGCTCTGGTGGCACAACACACCGTCCATAGCCGACGACAACAGCAGGATTCTGAACGCGGGCCGCATCACCGGTCTGCTGGCCGGCTACCTGATGGCGCTGGTCGTGCTGCAGATGGCGCGCGTACCGGCGCTGGAACGGCGCGTCGGCTCCGACCGGGTGGCCCGCTGGCACGCGATGAGCGGCCGGTACACGCTCTGCCTGATCGTCGCGCACGTCTTCCTCACCATGTGGGGGTACGCGCTCCAGGCCGGCAAGTCGCTCGGCGACATCGTCCAGCAGACCATCGACTCCATCAACCAGCTGCCGGACATGGGCAAGGCCGCCATCGGCACGGGCCTGTTCGTGGTCATCGGCCTGACGTCGATCGGCCCGGTCCGGCGCCGGCTGCCGTACGACACCTGGTACCACGTCCACCTGCTGACGTACGCGGCCGTGTTCCTGACGTTCTGGCACCAGATCACCACCGGCAACGACTTCGCGGTCGAGCCGTCCGCCAAGACCTTCTGGTACGTGCTCTACGGCACCGTCACCGCGCTGGTGCTCTGGCACCGGATCCTCACCCCGATCCGGCTGAACCTCCGTCACCGCATGCGTGTCGAAGCGGTCATCGAGGAGACGCCGGGCATCGTGTCCGTGCTGATCGGCGGCCGGAAGCTGCACCGGATGGGCGCGGAGGCGGGCCAGTTCTTCCGCTGGCGGTTCCTCGCTCCCGGGATGCGGTTCAGCTCGCACCCGTACTCGCTGTCGGCGGCACCCCGCCCCGACATGCTGCGGATCACGGTGAAGGCGATCGGCGACCACAGCGCCCGGCTGCGCGAACTGACGCCCGGCACCCGGGTGTGGGCGGAGGGCCCGTACGGCGCGCTCACCGCCCAGCGGCGCAGCAAGGGCAAGGTGCTGCTGGTCGCGGGCGGGGTCGGCATCACGCCAATGCGGGCGCTGTTCGAGACGCTGCCCGGCGCGGCCGGTGACATCACCCTGCTCTACCGGGCCAACACCACCCAGGACCTGGCCCTGTGGGACGAGTTGGCCGCGATCGCCGAGGAGCGCGGGGCCCGGCTGATGTACGCGGTCAACAGCCCCGAGGGCGAGCGGCCGGACATCTCGGCGGAGAACCTCCAGCGGAAGATCCCGGACATCGATCACCATGATGTCTTCATGTGCGGCCCGCCCGGGTTCGCGCAGTCGGTGTACGAGGCACTGCGCGGCGCGGGAGTCCCCGCGCGCCGTATCCACCACGAGTCGTTCGAGATGTGAGCGGGAGCTGCGAAGCGATGAGGAAGAGCCACCCCATTCGGCGCGTCGTGCTGGCCACGGCCGCCACCGTGTCCGGTGTCGTGCTGCTGCTGTCGCTGAAGCCCGCCTCGGATCCGGCGGCCGCTGCGGCGGCGGGCGCGGCACCCCAGCAGACGGCGGCGGCGCAGGAGTCACCGCAGGGCGGGGCGCAGGCCGCCGGCACCGGCACGGTGACCGGAGACGCGGCGCAGACCCAGTACGGGGCCGTGCAGGTGCGGCTGACCGTCGCGGGCGGCAAGATCACCAAGGCAGAGGCGGTGCAGGCGCCCAAGGGCGGACTCAGCGACCAGAAGACCCAACTCGCCGTGCCCAAGCTCAACCAGGAGGCCGTGGCGGCGCAGAGTGCGCAGATCGACGCGGTGTCCGGGGCGACGTACACGAGCACGGGGTACAAGAAGTCGCTGCAGTCGGCGCTGGACAAGATGAAGGCGTCCTCGGGGTCTTCATCCGGCTCGTCGTCCGGCTCGTCTTCCAGCTCCTCCTCCGGGTCGTCCTCCGGCTCCTCCGCCGGATCGGGCGCTGCGCAGGCCCGTACCGTCACCGGCAAGGCCGTCCAGACCCAGTACGGCACGGTCCAGGTCCGGATCACGGTCAGCAACGGGAAGATCACCAAGGCGGACGCGGTGCAGGCGCCCAAGGGCGGACTGAGCGACCAGAAGACCCAGCTCGCCGTGCCCAAGCTCAACCAGGAGGCGGTGGCGGCCGGAACCGCGAACATCGACTCCGTCTCCGGGGCCACCTACACCAGCACCGGCTACAAGCAGTCGCTGCAGTCGGCGCTCGACCAGGCCGGTGGCTGACGCGGTGGCCGAGTCGGCTGAAGCTCCCGCCGCGGTGCGTCATGCGGAGGAGGTCATGGGGACCGTCTTCTCCTTCGACGTCCGCGGCGGGGAATCCGGTGCGGTACGGCAGGCCTTGGACGAGGCGGTCGCGGGCCTGCACCGGGTCGACGCGCTCTTCTCCACCTACCGCGAGGACAGCGAGGTGTCGCGCCTGGCCCGGGGTGAGCTGACCGTGGCGCAGTGCGCTCCCGAGGTGGCCGAGGTGCTGGAGCTGGCGGCCGAGGCGGAGCGGGTGAGTGACGGGTGGTTCAGTACCCGGTACCGCGGGTCGCTGGATCCGACCGGGATCGTGAAGGGCTGGTCGGCGGAGCGGGCGGCGCGGCTGCTGGCGGCGGTGGACGGGGTGTGCGGGGTCAGCGTGAACGGGGGCGGTGACGTCCAGATGCTGGGCGCGCCGCAGCCGCAGCGGCCGTGGCGGGTCGGGGTGTCGGATCCGCTCCGCCCCGGTGGACTGGCGGCGGTGATCTCGGCGGCCGGAGTGGACGAGCTGTCGGTGGCGACGTCCGGCACGGCGGAGCGGGGCGACCACATCGTGGATCCGCGTACCGGCAGGTCCGCGGTGACGGACCTGGTCGCGGTGACCGTGGTGGGGCCCCGGCTGACGTGGGTGGACTGCTGGGCCACGGCGGCGTTCGCGATGGGGTCGCGGGCGGGGCTGGCATGGCTCGAGTCGCTGCCGGACGTGGAGGCACTGCTGATCACGGCGGGTGACGAGGTGCGGTGCACGGGCGGGCTGGCGGCGCGGCTCGGCTGAACGGCAGTTCGGTTGAACATCGGACACTGGAACGGGGAATTTTTGACGTTTCTACCAAGTTGTCCCCATTACGCCATCCAACACCCGCGTTGGGACGTATCCCCTGTGGGGCAAGTTTCAGGAGGAACGCATATGGCCATCTTCAGCAGTCTCATGCCGGCGAAGGGCCACGGCCACGACGACGACTCGTCGAGGCACGACTCCTCGCGGCACGGGCACCGCCACGACCACGGCGACCGCCACGACCACGGCGACCGTCACGGCCACGGCGACCACAACGACCACGGCCACAGCGGCCACTGATCGCACACGGAGGGTGAGCGGACCGGATTCGGAAGAACCCGGTCCGTTTCGCCGATCCCCGAGGGACGCATGCCATGGCGCATGTCCTGCGGCGGCTGCTGTCGGTGGGCGAGACGTCCGACGCCGTGGTCGCGGCCGCGCCTCCGGTGCCCCCGCGTGAGGTGTTCCGGCGGTTCTGGCCGTACACCCGCGGTGGCCGGCGCTGGCTCGTGCCCATCGTGTTCTTCAGCCTGATCGGCCCCGTCGTCGACGCCGGGGAGATCTGGCTCTTCAAGATCGTCGTGGACGACGTACTCGTCCCCCGTGATCTCCGGCCGCTCCTGTGGATCGCGCCGACCTATCTGGGACTCATCGTCGGTTCCGGCGTGCTCGCCTACGCCGACGACGTGACGTCCACCTGGGTCGGCGAACGCTTCCTGCTCACTCTTCGCGCCGATGTGTTCCGGCACGTCCAAGGGCTGTCGCTCGGATTCTTCGAACGCCGGCGGCTCGGGGACGTGCTCTCGCGTGTCACGGGCGATGTCGACGCGGTCGAGACGTTCCTGCTCTCCGGCGTCGCGGACGCCCTCTACTACGTGATCAGCCTGGGCGTGTACCTCGGCCTGCTGTTCTACCTGCAGTGGGATCTCACCCTCCTCGCCCTCGTCATCGTGCCGCTGTTCTGGGGCACGGCCCGGCACTTCGCCAAGCTGATCAAGGCGGCGTCGCGGGAGCGCAGGCGCCGTAGCGGCTCGATCAGCGCCATCGCCGAGGAGTCGCTGGGCAACGTCGCGCTGGTGCAGGCGTACAACCGGCAGGGCTGGGAGGAGCAGCGGTTCGAGCGGGAGAACGTCGGCAGGTACCGGGCGGCGATGGCCTCGGCGCGGATCCGTGGCGTGTACGGCCCCCTCGTCGACGTCATCGAGGTGGCCGGCGGGCTCGCGGTCATGGGCCTGGGCACCTGGAAGCTGGCCCAGGGCCAGCTCACGCTGGGCGGGCTGCTGGTCTTCCTGGCGCTGATCGGCAAGCTCTACGGCCCGGTCCGCAACCTGTCCCGCCTCGGCACCACCTTCTACGCGGCGTCCGCCTCGGCGGAACGGATCATCGAGCTGCTGGACCAGCGGCCGCAGGTGACCGAGGCCGCGGACGCCCGGCGGATCGGCCGGGCCCACGGTGACCTGGAGTTCGACGGCGTCTGGTTCCGCTATCCGGGCCTCCCGTCCTGGGCGCTGTCCGACGTGTCCTTCCATGTGGCACCCGGCGAGACGCTGGCGCTGGTCGGGGCCAGCGGGGCCGGCAAGTCCACGGTCGCGAAACTGCAGTTGCGCTTCTACGACCCCGACCGGGGAGCGGTCCGCCTCGACGGGACCGACCTGCGCTCGCTGCGCCTGGCCGACGTACGGGAGAGCATCGCGGTGGTGCTGCAGGAGACGCTCGTCTTCCACGGCACCGTGCGGGAGAACATCGCCTACGGCCGGCCGGAGGCGACGCAGGCGGACATCGTGGCGGCGGCGCGCGCCGCGGACGCCCACGAGTTCATCGAGGCGCTCCCGGACGGCTACGACACGCTGGTCGGCCAGCGCGGCCGGACGCTCTCCGGCGGACAGCGCCAGCGCCTGGCGATCGCCCGCGCAATGATCAGGGACGCGCCCGTGCTGCTGCTGGACGAGCCGACCACGGGGCTCGACGTCCGGTCCGGCCGGCGGATCATGGACCCGCTGCGCCGGCTCATGGCCGGGCGGACGACCGTCGTCATCTCCCACAACCTGCTGACCGTCCGCGACGCCACACACATCGTGGTGCTGTACGGCGGCCGGGTGGTCGAGCACGGCACCCACGAGGACCTGCTGCGGCGCGACGGCAGGTACGCCCGGCTCCACCGGCTGCACGCGCCGGGGGGGAGGGTCCTGTCGTGAGCGACACCCCGCCTCCCCGCCCACCGGGCGCGAGACCGGCCCCGGGTTACGAGGTCCTGGCACACCTGACGCGCACCGGCTGGCTGGACGTCTACGACGCCTGGAGCGAGGAGCGGGCCTGCCGCTGTGTGATCAAGACGGTGCGTCCCGACCGGCTGGGCGAGGAGCGGCTGCGGGCCCGGCTGCTGCGGGAGGGCCGGTGGCTGCGCGAGTTCACCCATCCCCACCTGGTGCGCGCCTACGAGACCTTCGAGTCGCCCGAGCCGCTCGTCGTCCTGGAGACACTGACCGGTGAGACGCTGTCCCACCTGATCGGCCGGCTGCCGCGGCGCGCGGCCGGCGCCGACGTGGCGCTCCTCGGGGTGCAGCTGTGCTCCGCGGTCCACTACCTGCACGGACAGGGCCTGCTGCACCTGGACCTCAAGCCGTCCAACGTGGTGGTGGACTGCGGCCATGCGAAGGTGCTGGACCTGAGCCTCGCACGGCCGCCCGGCAGCGCGCCCGCGGGTCTGGGCACGCTCCGCTACCTGGCTCCGGAGCAGGCCCGCGGCGGGTCGCTGACGGCCGCTGCCGACGTGTGGGGCATCGGCATCACGCTGTACGAACTCGCTTGCGGTGACGTGCCGTTCGGCCGCGTCGGGACCGCGGCCGAGTCCTCCGAGGGGCGGCGGGTGGACCGCTGTCCGCAGCTGGAGCAAAGTGCCCCGCCCATCGCGTCCAAGCGGCGGCTGTCGGCCGCTCTCGCCGCCGCCGTCGACAGCTGTCTGCGCGCCGACCCGACGTCCCGGCCCACCGTCGACGAGCTGGCTGCCGCCCTCGACGCGACGGCGCCCGCCCATCGGCGCCACAGCGCGCGCGCCTGAGGCCGTCCCGGGGGTGGGCCGGGTTCACGCCTCCTCGGGGGCCTGGACCTGGCCGATGCGCAGGTCGGCCGTGGCCAGGACGGTGCCGTCGGGCGCGGTCAGCCGGGTGCCCGTGACCGTGGTGGGGTCGATCGGGGTCGCCGTACCCCAGTGGCCCTGACCGTCGCGCAGGGCGAAGTCACCGACGCGGGTGGTGGTGCCGTCCGCGTGCTCCAGGAGACAGGTGACCTTGCCGGTGTACGAGGCGTGGGTGCCGGTGAGGTCGACGGACATGAAGAGCCAGCCGGGGGGCCCGGGGTGGGCGTAGACCTCGCCGGCCGACGGCTCGGCCCCGTGGGGCGAGGCCAGGTCTCCCACCAGGACGGGTTCGACCTCGACGGCGGGGCCCGGCGAGGCTGTGATCGCCTCGACGGCGGTACCGATCCCCCAGCCGGCAAAGCCGCAGGCGATGGCGAGCGCGGCCACGGCGGAGGCCAGCCGCAGCCGGGCCCGGCGGGCGCGGCCGCGGAGGCCCTTGTGCTCGGCTGCCGACGGGTGCGGGTGCGCGCGGCCCTCGGACGCGGTCGCGGCGCGGGTCAGTCCGCGTGCCACCCGGGTCTCGAACCCGTTCGGCGGCTCGGCCGGCGGCAGCAGGCCGAGCAGCCGGTCGCCGACGAGCGTCAGATGCCCGACGTACTCCCGGCAGTCGGCGCACCGCTCCAGGTGCTCGACCGCTTCGGCCCGCTGGCGCCCGAAGAGCACGCCGAGTGCCAGCTCGGCGCCGCTCTCCCGGAGCTTCTCGCAGGTCACATCACTGGCCATGGTCGCCTCGCTTCGGAGACGTGAGCGTGTTCCGCAGCTTTGCCATCGCGGTTCTGATCCGCGTCTTGGCGGTTCCCAGCGGGATCTTCTCCCAGTCGGCGATCTGCTGAGCCGTCATTCCGTAGATGCCCGCCATCACCAGGGCACGACCCTGTTCCCGTGGCAGCTGTGCCACGGCGGTCCGCAGCCGGGCCGAGGCCTCGTCGGCCAGCGCCCACTGCTCGGGCGTCTCGCTGACGACGTCGAGGAGCACGTCGAGGTCCTCCGGCGCCATCGGCTCGCTCCGCCGCGCCCGGAGCGCGTCCACGGCGAGGTTGTGCGCGATGGTCGTCAGCCAGGTCGCCACCGAGCCACGGCGCGGGTCGTAGATCTGGGCATGACGCCACGCGCGCTCGAACGTCTGCTGGGCGATGTCCTCGGCGAGCTGTGGGTCCCCGGTGACGGCGATGGCGACGCCGAAGACCGTGTGCTGGAACCTCCGTACAAAGGTGGCCGCGAGTTCCGGATCACCGGTGGCCAGCCCGGACAGCAGAGCCTCGTCCGGGAGCCGGCCCACCGGGAACCGAATCCCTTGCATACCTCCATATACGGTCCGCCCCCGCCAGGAGATTGCCCGGCCTTCGCGACGGAAGATCACATTCCCATTCTCCGCCCGTACCCCCGGCGGCGCCCGTCAGTGGCCGTTCTGGGCCAGCCGCAGGAGGTGGTCCGCCAGGGCCTGCCCGCCGGTGGGATCCCGGCTGATCAGCAGCAGCGTGTCGTCGCCCGCGATGGTGCCGAGGATGTCGTGCAGCTCGGCCTGGTCGATGGCGGAGGCGAGGAACTGGGCGGCCCCCGGAGGGGTCCGCAGGACCACGAGGTTGGCGGAGGCCTCGGCGGAGATCAGCAGCTCCTGGGACAGGCGCCGCATCCGCTCCTCCTTCGCCGACTCCCCGAGCGGCGCCCGGGGCGTGCGGAAGCCGCCCTCGCTCGGCACCGCGTAGATCAGGTCGCCCTCGTTGTTGCGGATCTTGACCGCGTTCAGCTCGTCGAGGTCCCGCGACAGCGTCGCCTGGGTCACGCTCAGCCCGTCGTCGGCGAGGAGCTTCGCCAGCTGGCTCTGCGACCGCACCGGCTGCCGGTTGAGGATGTCCACGATCCGGCGGTGCCGTGCGGTGCGGGTCTGCGGCACGGCGGGCCCGGCGCCCGCCGCGTGCTCGTGGTCCTGCGCCTGGCTCATCGTCGTCTCATTCTCCGGATCGTCCGTCCCCGTTCGCCGGGCTCGCCGCGTCGAGGATGCCGGGCAGCGCCCTGAGGAAGGCGCCTGTCTCGTCGTCGCTCAGGTTCAGCGGCGGCATGAGCCGCACGACGTCGGGAGCGGGCGCGTTCACCAGGAACCCGGCCTCCTGGGCCGCCTGCTGCACCTGCGGTGCGAGCGGCCCGGTGAGCACGATACCCAGGAGGAGGCCCGCACCCCGGACATAATCGATCAACGGGTGGTCGATCGCCTCGATTCCCTCGCGCAATGCTGCGCTCTGCCGCTTCACGTTCTCCAGCAGCCCCTCGTCCGCGATGGTGTCGAGGACGGCGAGCCCCGCGGCGCAGGCGACCGGGTTGCCGCCGAAGGTCGTGCCGTGCTGGCCGGGCTGGAGCAGGTCGGCGGCGCGCCCGAAGGCCACGGTGGCACCGAGCGGCAGCCCGCCGCCGAGTCCCTTGGCGAGCGTGACGACGTCGGGCAGCACGCCCTCGTGGGCCTGGTACTCGAACCAGTTGCCGGTGCGGCCGATGCCGGTCTGCACCTCGTCCAGGACGAGCAGCGCCCCGGTGGCCGCGGTGATCGCGCGGGCCGCCTTCAGATACCCGGACGGGGGCACCACGACCCCGTTCTCGCCCTGGATCGGCTCGATGATGACGAGCGCCGTGTCCTCCGTGACCGCCGCGGCCAGCGCCTGGGCGTCGCCGTAGGGCACGTGGGTGACGTCGCCGGGCAGTGGCAGGAACGGCGCCTGCTTGGCGGGCTGGCCGGTGAGCGCCAGGGCGCCCATGGTGCGGCCGTGGAAGCCGCCGGTGGTCGCCACCATGTGGGTGCGCCCGGTCAGCCGGCCGATCTTGAAGGCGCCCTCGTTGGCCTCGGCGCCCGAGTTGCAGAAGAAGACCTTGCCGTCCCGGCCGAAGAGCTGCAGGAGGCGTTCGGCGAGGGCGACGGGCGGCTCGGCGATGAACAGGTTGGAGACGTGCCCGAGGGAGGCGATCTGCCGGCTCACCGCCGCCACCACGGCCGGGTGGGCGTGGCCGAGCGCGTTGACCGCGATACCGCCGACGAAGTCCAGGTACTGCCTGCCCTCGGCGTCCCACAGCTTGGCGCCCTCGCCGCGCACGAGGGGCAGTCGGGGGGTGCCGTAGTTGTTCATGAGCGCGCCCTGCCAGCGCGCGGTCAGCTCTGCGTTGGTCGCGGTACCCGTCATGACTGCTCCCCCTCGGCTTCGTCGGGCACGACCATCGTGCCGATGCCCTCGTCGGTGAAGATCTCCAGCAGGATCGAGTGCTGGACCCGGCCGTCGATGACGCGGGCCGTGGTGACGCCGTTGCGTACGGCGTGCAGGCAGCCCTCCATCTTCGGCACCATGCCGGAGGACAGCTCCGGCAGCAGTTTCTCCAGCTCGGACGCCGTGAGGCGGCTGATCACCTCGTCGGAGTCCGGCCAGTCCTCGTAGAGGCCCTCGACGTCGGTGAGGACCATGAGGGTCTCGGCGCCCAGTGCCGCAGCGAGAGCCGCAGCCGCCGTATCAGCATTGACGTTGTAGACATGTCCGTCGTCCTGGGATCGGGCGATCGAGGAGACGACCGGGATGCGGCCGTCGGCCAGCAGGGCCTCGATCGCGCCCGTGTCGATCGCGGTGATCTCGCCGACCCGCCCGATGTCGACGAGTTCGCCGTCGATCTCGGGCTGGTGCTTGGTGGCGGTGATGGTGCGGGCGTCCTCGCCCGTCAGACCCACGGCGAGCGGTCCGTGCTGGTTGAGCAGCCCGACCAGCTCGCGCTGCACCTGCCCGGCCAGCACCATCCGTACGACGTCCATGGCGTCCTCGGTGGTGACCCTGAGGCCCGCCTTGAACTCGCTGACGATGCCGTGCCGGTCGAGGGCGGCGCTGATCTGGGGGCCGCCGCCGTGCACCACGACCGGCTTGAGTCCGGCGTGCCGCAGGAAGACGACGTCCTGGGCGAAGGCGGCCTTGAGGTCCTCGTTCACCATGGCGTTGCCGCCGAACTTGATGACGACGATCTTGCCGTGGTGCCGGGTCAGCCAGGGCAGCGCCTCGATGAGGGTCTGAGCCTTGGGCAGGGCGGTGTGCTTACGCGTCGTTCCAGTGCTCATGAGGAGTAGGCGCTGTTCTCGTGGACGTAGTCGGCGGTGAGGTCGTTGGTCCAGATGGTGGCGGTCTCGGAGCCTGCCGCCAGGTCGGCGACGATGTGCACCTCGCGGTAGCGCATGTCGACCAGCTCGCGGTCCTCGCCGACGCCGCCGTTCTTGCACACCCAGACGCCGTTGATGGCGACGTTCAACTGGTCCGGCTCGAAGGCGGCCTTCGTCGTGCCGATCGCGGACAGGACGCGGCCCCAGTTGGGGTCCTCGCCGTGGATCGCGCACTTGAGGAGGTTGTTGCGGGCGATGGAGCGGCCCACCTCGACGGCG
Source organism: Streptomyces sp. NPDC001816 (assembly GCF_042892235.1). Taxonomy (NCBI): domain Bacteria; kingdom Bacillati; phylum Actinomycetota; class Actinomycetes; order Kitasatosporales; family Streptomycetaceae; genus Streptomyces; species Streptomyces sp. NPDC001816. Next base: position 73,355 of record NZ_JBIATY010000010.1, on the reverse strand, counting down.
TCGTCCTCGGACGCCGCGTTGATCACCTCGACCTTGATGTCCTTGCTGGCGCCCTCGGCGTCCCGGATCAGCTGCTGGCCGAGGTCGTCGCAGACCTGGCGCACGGCCTCGGCGAACTCGTCGTACTCCGGGGTGATGCCGGAGGAGCCGGAGGCGAGCAGCAGCACCGTGTCGTTGGTGGACATGCAGCCGTCGGAGTCGACGCGGTCGAAGGTGACCTTCGTGGCCGCTCGAAGGGCCCTGTCCAGCACCTCGCCGTCGAGGTCGGCGTCGGTGGTGAGGACGACCAGCATGGTGGCCAGGCCCGGCGCGAGCATGCCCGCGCCCTTGGCCATGCCGCCGACGGTCCAGCCGTCCCTGGTCGCCACGGACGTCTTGTGGACGGTGTCGGTGGTCTTGATGGCGATGGCGGCCTTCTCGCCGCCGTGCTCGGAGAGCTGGGCCCCGGCCGTCTCGACGCCCGGGAGCAGCTTGTCCATGGGCAGCAGGACGCCGATGAGGCCGGTGGAGCAGACGGCGACCTCGATGGCGCCCCGGCCGAGCACCTCGGCCGCCTTCTCGGCGGTCGCGTGCGTGTCCTGGAAGCCCTTGGGGCCCGTGCAGGCGTTGGCGCCGCCGGAGTTGAGGACCACGGCCGTCACCTGGCCGCTCCTGAGGACCTGCTCGGACCAGAGCACCGGCGCGGCCTTCACACGGTTGGAGGTGAAGACGCCCGCGGCGGCACGGCGCGGCCCGTTGTTGACCACGAGGGCCAGGTCGGGGTTGCCGTTCTCCTTGATCCCGGCGGCGATGCCCGCCGCCGTGAATCCCTTGGCTGCCGTGACACTCACGGTGCGACTCCGATCGTGGAAAGTCCCGTGGTCTCGTCGAGACCCAGGGCGATGTTCATGCTCTGTACGGCACCGCCCGCGGTGCCCTTGGTCAGGTTGTCGATGGCGCTGATCGCGATGATGCGGCCCACCGCCGCGTCGTACGCGACCTGCACCTGAACGGCGTTGGAACCGTAGACGGACGCCGTGGCGGGCCACTGTCCCTCGGGGAGCAGGTGGACGAACGGCTCGTCGGCGTAGGCCTTCTCGTAGGCTGCGCGCACGGACTCGCCGGTCACCCCGTCCCGGGCGGACGCGCTGCAGGTGGCGAGGATGCCACGGGGCATCGGCGCGAGGGTCGGCGTGAAGGAGACGGAGATCCGCTCGCCGGCCACGCCGCTGAGGTTCTGGATCATCTCGGGGGTGTGCCGGTGGCCGCCGCCGACGCCGTACGGCGACATGGAGCCCATGACCTCGCTGCCGAGCAGGTGGGGCTTCGGTGCCTTGCCCGCGCCGGAGGTGCCGGACGCGGCGACGATCACCGCCTCGGGCTCGGCGAGTCCGGCCGCGTAGGCCGGGAACAGGGCGAGGGTCACGGCGGTCGGGTAGCACCCGGGCACCGCGATGCGCTTGGACCTCGTAAGCCGGGCGCGGGCGCCCGGAAGTTCGGGAAGGCCGTAGGGCCAGGTACCGGCGTGCGGGGAGCCGTAGAACTTCTCCCAGTCGGCCGCGTCCGCGAGGCGGAAGTCGGCGCCCATGTCGACGACGAGGACGTCCGGACCGAGCTGCTCGGCGACGGCGGCGGACTGCCCGTGCGGCAGCGCAAGAAAGACGACGTCGTGCCCGGCAAGTGCCTCGGCCGTGGTCTCGGTCAGCACCCGGTCGGCCAGCGGCAGCAGGTGCGGCTGGAGCGCGCCGAGCCGCTGCCCGGCGTTGGAGTTGCCGGTCAGGGCACCGATCTCGACCTCGGGGTGCGCGAGGAGCAGGCGCAGGACCTCTCCGCCCGCGTATCCGCTCGCTCCGGCCACCGCCGCACGTACCGCCATGTCCACCCTCCTCTGGATGGCATGACTATACGTATCGATGCACGTTTATGCAATCGATCGGGGGAGCATCACCCAGCGGGACACGACGAACGTCACGGGGATGGCGGCCGCCGAGGCGAGCAGCGGGGCGAAGCGGCTGCCGGCGTGCAGGACGTCGACGATCACGTACACCCCGGCGGTCGTGATCAGGAAATTGGTGGCGTTGGTCAGCGGGAACAGCAGGAATTTCCGCCAGGTGGGCCGCGTCCGATAGGTGAAGCGCGCGTTGAGGAAAAAGGATCCGATCATACTGAACAGAAAGGCTAGAATATGCGCGGCCAGATAGGGCAGCCAGGTGAGGAACAACAGGTAGAGACAGTAATAAGTGGCGGTGTTGATCACACCGACCGCGGCAAAGGTGACGATCTGTCGCTTCAAGGAATGAGGTCTTTCGTCCGTTCCACATTGGTCGCCTGCACCAGGAAGTGCGGGCGCCCCTTCACCTCGTAGTAGATGCGGCCGGTGTACTCCCCGATCACTCCCAGCATGACCATCTGCACGCCGGCGAGGGCCGTGACGGCGGTGATGATGGTCACGTAGCCGGGCGTCTGGACCCCGTTGACCAGCGCGGCACCCACGATCCAGGCGGTGTACAGCCCGGCGCACAGCAGCAGGCCCATGCCGAGCCAGAGGGCGGCGCGCAGCGGACGGTTGTTGAAGGAGAGCAGGCCGTCCAGGCCGTAGTTGAGCAGGCTGCGGAAGGACCAGGAGCTGCTGCCGGCCTCGCGCGTCGCGTTCTCGTACTCGAAGGTGGTGCTCGGGAAGCCGACCCAGGCGAACAGGCCCTTGGAGAAGCGGTTGTACTCGGTGAGGTTCAGGACCGCGTCCACCACCCGGCGCGACAGCAGGCGGAAGTCGCCCACGCCGTCGACGAGTTCGACGTCGACCATGCGGTTGATGAGCCGGTAGTACAGGCGGGCGGTGACGGTGCGGGTGAGGCGGTCGCCGGTGCGGCTGCGCTTGGCGATGACCTGGTCGTAGCCCTGGCCGCGCAGCTCCACCATCTGCTTGATCAGCTCCGGCGGGTGCTGGAGGTCGGCGTCCATGACGACGACCGAGTCGCCCGAGGCGTGCCTGAGGCCCGCGAGCAGGGCCGCCTCCTTGCCGAAGTTGCGGCTGAAGGAGACGTACCGCACCCGCGAGTCGCGGTCGGCGAGGCGCCCCAGCACGGCGAGCGTGCGGTCGCGGCTGCCGTCGTCGACGTACACGAACTCCATGTCGTGGCCGAGCGGCAGCAGCTCGTCCGCGATCTTCTGGACCTCCTCGTGGAAGCGTTCGAGGACGTCCTCCTCGTTGTAGCAGGGCGCGACGATCGATATGAGCATGGCGTTCCCCCCAGGGGCGCGGTCAGAGTGCGGTGGTCACGCGCTCGCGTGGTGGTGTGGTCGTGGACGGTGCCGGGGCGCGTCTGCGGCGCACGGCGGTGAGGGTGCCGAGCAGCGCGAGCGTGAGCAGCGAGGCGCCTCCGACGGCCGTGCCCAGCCGCAGGCCGGGCGGGTGGAAGGTGCAGGTCAGCGTGGTCGAGGTCGCGGCGGTGCCGTCGGTTGCGTCGAGGGGTACGGCGATCAGCCCGTGGTACTCCCCCGCCGGCCGGGCCGGGCCGCCGCCGGTGGCGCACCGCCAGCCGGCGATCCGGGGCGCGGCGACGACCGCGATCCCCTTGCTGCCCGCGGGCAGTTGGGCCCGGACGGTGCCGTCGGAGACGGTGACCTCGGTGGCGCCGGTGGCCTTCAGGCGGGCGGCCGCGGTGCGCAGGCGTGCGGTGTCCAGGCAGCCGATCGCACCGGCCGGGATGTGGCCGGGGCGGTCCGGGGTCAGCTCGATGCGCACCCGGCCGGACGCCGGGGCCGGGCCGAGCGGCGCCATGGCGGCGCGGTTGCGCGGGTACTCGAAGCGGAAGCGCGCGGCGGCGTGGGCACCGTGCTGCCGTGCCGTGCCCGAGTAGTGCGGGGCCCACAGGTAGACCTGGGTCCCGGCCGGGCAGCGGGCCGTGATCGTCGGGCTCGTGACGGCGTTCCCGGAACCGACCCGGCCTCCCCGGGCCGGCTTTCCGGTGTCGCCGTGCACGGCGAGTCGGGGCACCGTGTAGACGCGGCTGCCGAGCAGCAGTTCCTGGTTGCGGTACGGCGACGGCCCGAAGGCGGCCCGGTCGGGAGCGGTCCGCACGGTCACCAGCGGCGGCACGTCGCGCCGGGTCACGGTCACCGGGTCGCCGTCCTGCGGCTGGTGCTTCTGGTGCGGGTCCGGCGGCGAGTGGACCCGGGCGCCGACCGAGAAGATGACGTCGGTGACGGCGTTGTCCAGGCTCTGCACGCTGCGGCCGCGCGAGGTCCAGCCGTCGCCGAGCGCGGTCAGCGTACGGCTGAGGACGTCGGAGGTCAGGCTGCTGTAGTACTGGGCGCCCTGGCCGCCCACCAGCATCGGGTCGTTGCCGACGGTCTGCTCGCGTCCGGGGTCGGTCCGGTACCGGGGCCAGTCGTCGGCCCCGGCTATGGCGTCCGCCTGCCGCTGCTGCCGCTGGCCCCAGGGCGCATAGTCGTCCAGGTGCCCGAGGCGCAGCCTGGTTGCCACGGCGGAGGTGGCGGCCGTCTCCCCGAGCTGCGCACCGAGCAGGAGGACGACGGCCAAGCCGGCCAGCCGGGTGCGCCGGCCTGCGTCGGCGCGGGCGAGCAGGGCCAGTCCGCCGAGGGCGCCGGCGGTGGCGAGCAGCAGCACCGGCCAGGCGAAGGCCCGCACCAGGTCGCTGCGGCTCGCCACGAGGGCGATCAGGGCGAGCAGCCCGGCCGCCGCCGTGAGCGCGCGCCGGTCGGGCAGGCCGTACGACAGCGCGTGCCAGGCGGCGATCACCAGCAGCCCGCAGAGCACGAAGGCCTGGCGGTAGGGGCTGCCCTGCGGGGTGGCGAAGGCGTGCCAGACCAGGTGGGTCGGCGCCCACTGCAGCGACAGGGTCACCGCGAGCACGAGGAGCGTCCAGCCCGCACGCACCCGGACGGGGACCGCGCGGTGGAACGGCAGCGCGAGGGCGAGCAGCAGGGCCGTGATGCCCACGTAGACGGCCGGCGAGCCGAAGCCGTACGTCGCCGGCAGCAGCCTGGCCAGCACGTCCTCGCTCGCCACCGGGGCGAACTGGCGGACGCGGCCCGGGTAGGCGTGCTTGGTGCCGAAGTAGATGACGGTCACCAGCGGGGCGGCGAGGCCCACGCCGAGGACCACGGTGAGCACGGCGCGGCCGGCCGCCGCGAGCGCCCGCCGCCGGGGCAGGTCCGCCAGCAGCAGCCGGAGCAGCAGGACCAGGGCGGCGCCGAGGGTGGCCATGTAGGCGGTGTAGAAGTTCGCGGTCCAGGCGAGGGCCACGACGAGGACGCCCAGGTAGCGGCGGCGCCCGGCGATGGCCCACTCGCCGACCAGGCACAGCAGCGGCAGCGCGATGAGGCCGTCCAGCCACATGGGGTTGTAGGAGGCGTCGGCGACGCTCCAGCCGCACAGGGCGTAGGACGCGCCGAGCAGTCCTGCCGCCCACCAGCGGCCGGGGGGTGTCTTCTGGGTCAGGTCGGCGGAAAGCGACGGCGCGTTCCGGCCGACCCGAGCGGGGTCTGGTGCGTGCAGCTGCAAGGCGGAGGAGGGCGTCGACGCGATGGGGGTCCCCCCGCGCGAGCGCAGCCGAGCGTGGGGGAGTCGGCAACCGACGACAACGCGGCAGATGCGCGTGCCAGACCCCGCGTCGCCGGCATGATCCAGAAGAGACCCCCTAGGTCGCAGGGTGAGCAGCAGGCAGGCCATGGCGGCTGCGGCGGCCGCGGTCTTCAGTCCGGTGACGACGTACACCGCGAGGTCGATCTCGTCCCGCGGGAAGAGGGCCACGAGCAGCGCGAACGGGCTGCCCAGGTAGGTGCCGACGTCGGGCAGGAAGCTGGAGCCGTAGCCGGACTGCCAGTTGACGAGGAAGCCGCCGTCGGCCCTGCCGTGCAGCAGGTCCCACAGGTGGGCGTGGAAGGGCACGTACTGGTTGCCCAGGTCGTTGACGCTGCGGGTGCGGGGGCCGAACGGGTAGCTGCGGGCAAGGGCGTCGGCGGCGCAGAACGCCGTGATCGTGACGGCCGCGGCGAACAGTGCAGCGGCCCGCCTCGGCCGGGATATCTCTTTCACACCCAGTTCCTGTCCGGGTGCCGCCGCGCGTTCCCATGCATTTTCGGTGCTCCCCCACGGAATGTATGCCTCGTCGATTCGCCGTCTTAGACGGGACACGTTTCCTGTTGGTTGTGCGCTCACTGAAAAGTGAGGCGACTTCTTCCGAATACGGGAAACACCGTGTGAATTTCATGACGCCCAGGAAAACAAAGGCTTTCCGGGTGGTGTTTTCAAGGTGAACCGAGCAGCGCTTGACTTGGAGCGCACTCCAGGTTCTACGGTTCCTGCCATGACAAGCGGACAGCCCATAGCCGGCATGAGCGAGAGCACCACCCGTGACGAACGTTTCGCACACGGCCTGGAGGTTCTGAAGCAGGTCGACGGCGAAGCCGGGCAGCGGGTCGTCGACTCGCTCGCCGACATCAGCCCGGAGCTGGGGCACCAGATCGTCGCGTGGGCCTTCGGGGAGGTCTACGACCGGCCCGGGCTCGCCCCGCGCGACCGTCAGCTGGTCACCCTGGGCATGCTCACCGCGCTCGGCGGCTGCGAGGCCCAGCTGGACGTGCATGTGAACGCGGCACTCAACGTGGGCCTCACGGCCGAGCAGATCACCGAGGCGCTGCTGCACTCCGCCGTCTACTGCGGCATGCCGAAGGCGCTGAACGCGACCTTCGCCGCGAAGAAGGTCTTCGCCGAGCGCGGGCTGCTGCCGCTCGGGCAGCAGCCCGCGGGCGGCTCCGTGGCTACCTCTGCTTGATCCGCAGGAAGGTGACGGAGTTCGCCGGGAAGGTGTACGTGAACTTCCCCGCCACTCCGGTGAGCGTGGAGGTCTTGGGGGCGACCGTCGTGGACGTCTCGGTGTTCACCGCGTCGGGGGCGGCGGCGAGCGTGGTCACGGCGGCCTCGGAGGCGACCTTCGCACCGCCCAGGTCGATCGCCGTACGGGCCGCGGAGGCCTGGGCGTTGACGACCTTGACGATCAGCTCACCGGTCCTCGCGTCCCGGGTGACGCGATGCCGGTGTTGTAGCCCGCGTTGGTGACGGACGAACCGGCGCCCAGGGAGAGGTAGTTGCGGTTGCGGTCGCCCAGGCGGCCGATGTCGTTCACGACCTGCGCGGCGCCGGAGACCGTCCAGGCGGTCAGGGGCGTGTACGACCTGTTGTCGTCGGTGGAGTACTCGAAGGACCGGTTCTGCACGAGTTCGGCGTACAGGCCGCCGTCGGCGGCGCGGTTGATGTCCTCGAAGAAGACGCCGTACATCGTCTTGTCGATCGCGGCGCCCCGGGCTGTGGGGTCGACGGTGATCGAGTAGTCGGTGACGTCGGCGGCGTGGGCGGGGACCGGGACGACGGTGGCGGCCAGCAGGAAAGCGCTTGCCGTGAGGCCGAGTCTCAGCCTGGTACGGGTGGTGCGTGACATGGATGCTCCGCGGCTCGATGGATCTCTATGATCGTTCGAAATATCGGACAATGGTCAGCACTTCGAACGGCAAGATAGGGAAGGGGTATGAGCACGTCAATGGGGCGGACAGACAGGGGTGATGATGGGCGGGTTCTGGCCCGTGGCCGACGTCCTGGCCCACCTGGCAGGACGCTGGCGGGTGGAGCGGACCGTGCGTGATCTGGCGAGCGGGGACGAAGGGCGGTTCGAGGGAGTCACCGTCTTCAGCCCGCTCGACGGCGGCGGGCTGCTGCACGAGGAGTCGGGGACCTTCACCTGGCAGGGCGTGACACGGCCCGCGACGCGCACCCTGCGCTTTCTGCCCGGGGCCTCGCCCGGCACGGCCGACGTCCGTTTCGCGGACGGCCGGCCCTTCCACCACCTGGACCTGACCTCGGGACGGTACGTCGCCGACCACCCCTGTGCGGCCGACCTCTACCGGGGCGAGTTCACGGTCACGGACGCCGACCACTGGCGCTCGGTGTGGCGGGTCGGCGGTCCGGCGAAGGACCTGGTGCTGACCACCGACTACGTGCGCGAGATCTGAGTGGACCCGCCGTCCAGGCGGAGGTTCCAGCGGCCCGAGCGGCCCGTCACCGTGGACGTGGACAGCGGGCGCACGTCGATGTTCCAGTACGTCGCGGGGGGCGCCTGCAGGGCGTACACCAGGGCGGCGCGGATCACCGAGGGTTCGGCGACGGCGACGATCCGGCCGCCGTCGCCCACCGGGCGCGTGTCGAGCCAGCTCGCGACCCGGGAGATGAAGGCCAGCAGCGACTCGCCGCCGTGCGGGGTGGAGCGCGGGTCGGCGAGCCAGGCGTCCACGGCGTCCGGTTCGCGGGCCATCGCCTCGCCCAGCGTCAGCCCGCGCCAGCGGCCCATGTCGCAGTCGCGCAGCGCGAGCTGGACGAGCGGGGCGTACCCCAGGGCGTCGCCGGTGGCACGGCTGCGCGGGGTCGGGGAGCAGTAACGCAGGTCGGCGGCCCTCAGCGGCAGCAGGTCCCAGGCCATGCGCTGCACCTCGTCCCAGCCGGCCTGGTCCAGCGGCCGGTCGTCCTCGAAGCGCTCCGCGAGCAGCGAGGAACTGCGCGCGGCGGCGACGAACGTGACCCGAAGTGGCATGCGGTGATGGTGAGCCTCGGGTGTGCGCAGGTCAAGAGCCGTTACCCAGGGTGTGTGCGCACTTACTCGAAGGGGTGGATCATCCACTGGCCGGGGCGGTCGAGCGGCCGGAAGCCCACCTTCTCGTACACCCCCTGGGCGTCCTCCGTGGCCAGCAGGATGCGCCGCAGCCCGAAGGGCCGCAGGTGGTCCCGGATATGGCCGACGAACGCCGTGCCGACGCCCTTGCCGCGCACCGAGGGGTCGACGTACACGTCGGCGAGCCAGGCGAACAGGGCCCGGTCGGTCACCACGCGCGCGTACGCGACCTGCTCGCCGGAGGCCGTCGCATACACGCCGAAGTTGATCGAGGACGCCATCGCGCGCTCATGCTTCTCCCGCGGGCGGTCGATCGCCCAGTACGCGTCGGTCGACAGCCAGCCGTGGACCCGGTCGACGTCCACACGGGCGGTGTCGGCGGAGAACTCGTAGCCCTCGGGAAGATCGGGTGCGTCGCTCATGCGGGGATCCTCACAGGGCGGACCGACGGCGTCGAATCGATTTACCGGGTCGGAGCGACCGTCGTCCCGCTCTGGAGCACCTCGTCACACGCGGCTCTGAGTCGCCGAATCCCCTCCTTGATCTCCCCCACCCCCGCCACCGCCGCGAAGCTCAGGCGCAGGTGGGCCGCGGGGGGTTCGGCGCTGAAGTAGGGGCGGCCGGGGGTGAGGGCGACGCCCGTGCGGAGGGCTGCCGCGGTCAGGGCGGACTCGTCGGCCCCGTCGGGGAGACGGAGCCAGAGGTGGTAGCCGCCGGAGGGGATGTGGGGCAGGGCGAGTTCGGGGAGATGGAGGGCCAGCTCGGTCGTCATGGTGTCGCGGCGGGTCTTCAGCTCGGCCGACAGGGCCCGCAGATGGCGGGGCCAGGCCGGGGCTCCGACGAGTTCCAGGGCAGCCTCCTGGAGTGGCCGGGGCACGAAGAAGCTGTCCACGACCTGGATCGCGCGCAGGCGTTCCAGCACGGGCCCGCGCGCGGCCAGCGCGGCCACCCGGAAGCTGGGCGAGGTCGCCTTGGTCAGCGAGCCGACGTGGACGACCACGCCGTCGGGGTCGTCGGCGGCCAGCGTGCGGGGCAGCGGGCCGGAGTCCGCGTGCACGAGGCGTCGTACGAAGTCGTCCTCGATGACGAACGCGCCCGCGGCGCGGGCGATGCGCAGCACCTCCGCGCGGCGGTCGGGGGCCAGGACCGCGCCGGTCGGGTTCTGGAACAGGGGCTGGCAGACGAAGACCCGGGCGCCGGTGGCCCGGAAGGCGTCGGCGAGGAGGTCGGGGCGTACGCCGTCGGGGTCGACCGGCACCGGGACCGGGCGCAGTCCGGCCGCGCGGGCCAGGGCCAGCATGCCCGGGTAGGTGGGCGACTCCACGAGGACCGGGGCGCCGGGCGGGGCCAGCGCCCTGAGGGCCGTGGCCAGTGCGGCCTGGCCGCCCGCGGCGATCAGCACCTCGGCCGCGGTGACCGACCCGCCGATGCCGCGCGCGAACCACTCGCGCAGTTCGGGCAGCCCCTCCAGCGGCGGTCTGCCCCAGGCGCCGGGCCGCCGCCCGGCCCGGGCGAGAGCCGCGGCCATGGCTCGCTCGGGCTGCAGCGAGGGGTGCGGATAGCCGCCGTTGAACTCCAGTACGCCCGGGGGCGGGGTGGTGAGCGAGACGGTGACCCCGGAGGCGTCCACCGTGCGCGGGACCAGCTCGGCGATGCCGTCGGCGCTCAGCGCGACCTCCTGCCAGGAGGTGTCCCCGGCGGGCTCGGCGACAGCGTGCGGCCGCGCGCGGAAGGCGCCGGCGCCGGGCCGGGTGACCACCAGTCCCTCGGCGGCCAGCTGGGCCAGGGCCCGGGAGACGGTCACCGGGCTCACCCGGAACCGCTCGATCAGGGCCCTGCTCGACGGGAGCTTTCCACCAGGCGAGTAGCGGTCAAGCTCCCGTCGCAGCTGTTCTGCCAGTTCGCCGACACTGCTACGCTCATGCATGAGAGCACAGAGTAGCGCTACTACCGCGACGGCGATAGCGGTCCCCGCTCCCCGTGAGCACCGGTCCTTCGGTATCGGGCTGGCCGCCCTCGGCGTGACCGCCTTCTCCCTCACCTTCCCGTCCACCGCCTGGGGTCTGGAGAGCTTCGGCCCCTGGTCCCTGGTGGCGGTGCGCAGCGTCCTCGCGGCGCTGGTCGCGGGCGCGTGTCTGCTGGTGCTCCGGGTGCCGCTGCCCGGCCGCCGGCATCTGCCGGGCCTCGCGGTCGTCGCCGCCGGGGTGGTGTTCGGCTTCCCGCTGCTGACCACGCTCGCGCTGCAGACCTCGACCACCTCGCACGCCGCCGTCGTGGTGGGCCTGCTGCCGCTGACCACCGCCGCCTGCTCGGCGCTGCGCATGGGCCACCGGCCCTCGCGGCGGTTCTGGCTGGCGGCGCTGGCGGGCGCGGCGGCCGTGCTCGCCTTCACCGTCGGCCAGAGCGGCGGCGCGCTCACCGCCGCCGACGGCTACCTGTTCGCCGCCCTGCTGGTGTGCGCGGCCGGCTACACCGAGGGCGGGCGGCTGGCCCGGGTCATGCCGGGCTGGCAGGTCATCGGCTGGGCGCTGGTGCTGTGCCTGCCGCTGAGCCTGCCGGCCGCCCTGCTGGCGCTGTCGTACGAGCCGGTGCACTTCACCTGGCACGGGGTGACGGGTCTGCTGTGGGTCTCGATGGTGTCGCAGTTCCTCGGGCTGGTCGTCTGGTACCGGGGAATGGCAGCCATCGGGATCCCGAAGGCCAGCCAGTTGCAGTTGGCTCAGCCGCTGCTCACACTGGTGTGGTCGGCGCTGCTGCTGGGCGAGCACCTTACGGCGGCCGCTCCCCTGACCGCCGTCGCCGTGCTCGTCTGCATCGCCGTCACCCAACGGTCGTGACCGCGAGGAGGGCCTGATGCGCGCAACCGTCGGCGACCAGCTTGTCCAGCACGGCAGGGTGGTCGGCGAACACGACAAGATCGGCGAGATCGTCGAAGTGATGGGCCAAAAGGGCGAGCCGCCGTTCCGCGTCCGCTTCCAGGACGGGCACGAGGGCATCTGCTCCCCCGGCCCGGACACCGAGATCCGGCACAAGGAAACCCGACCGTCGTAGCTCAGCGCGGTGGCTTCGCCGGCTGCCCGTAGTGGTCGGCGACCACCCGCGCCATCGCTCCCACCGGATCCGTCGCCACGTCCTTGGCGGCGAAGAACACGTGCCCGCGCACCTGCGGGTATCCGGCGGCGAGCGTGAGGTGCCGGGACAGCTCGACCGGGTCCTGCCACTGCGAGGGCTGCCCGGCGGCCCCCGCCTTGTACAGCGCCTCGCCGATGTACAGCTGCGTCCTGGTGCCCTCGGCCGCCTTCGCCCACCAGTCGACGAGCGTCGCGTAGTCGGCGGCGGCGAAGCCGATGTGCCAGTAGAGCTGCGGGACGATGTAGTCGATCCAGTGGTTGCGCACCCACGTGCGGGTGTCCGCGTGCAGGTCGTCGTACGTCTGCACGCCCGCCCGGGTGTCCGAGCCGCGCGCGTCGGTCGTGGCGTTGCGCCACACCCCGAAGGGGCTGATCCCGAAGCGGGTGCCGGGCCGTACCTGTTTGACGGCCGCGGCCGTCTCCCGCACCAGCTTGTCGATGTTGTCGCGGCGCCAGGCGGCCCGGGTGTCGAACTCGCCGCCGTACGCGTCGTACGCGGCGTCGTCGTCGAAGGTCTGCCCGGCGACCGGGTACGGGTAGAAGTAGTCGTCGAAGTGGACGGCGTCCACCGGGTACCTGACGACCGCGTCGAGCATGGCCTGCTCCACGAAGGCACGGACCTCGGGCAGGCCCGGGTTGTAGTAGAGCTTCCCGGCGTAGGGCACCACCCAGTCCGGGTGCCTGCGGGCCGGGTGCCAGGCGGCCAGCCGGGTCGGGTCGGTGTGCTGGGCGACACGGTACGGGTTGAACCAGGCGTGCAGTTCCAGGCCGCGGGCGTGCGCCTCCCGCACGGCCGTGCCCAGCGGGTCCCAGCCGGGGTCCCGGCCCTGGGTGCCGGTGAGGTACTGGGACCAGGGCTCGTACGGCGAGGGCCACAGGGCGTCCGCCGTGGGCCGGACCTGGAGGATCACCGTGTTGAGCCGGTCGCGGACCGCCCGGTCCAGGTGGGCGATCAGCTCCGTGCGCTGGGCGTCGGCCGTGAGGCCGGTCTTCGAGGGCCAGTCGCGGTTGGACACGGTCGCCAGCCACACGCCCCGCATCTCGGTGGCCGCGCGCGGCCACGGCCAACGCGGGTCCGGCCGCCCCGGCGCCGCCGTCGCGCCCTGGGCCGTCGCCAGCGTCGACAGCCCCGCCCACGCGAACGCGCGCCGTGTCAGTCGCCCCATCTGCACACCCCCACACGCTCCGGATCCGCGCCGTCACGGATCGTTCCGCGCCCCAGGATGCCCCCACCCGGACGATCGATCATCGATACTTGGCGGTAACGTGCACGATCGGAGCAGGCGCCGAACCCGGAGGTCTGCCAGAGCCGGAAACCAGCGAAGGGGACGATGTGACAGGCTTCCCATCGGGAGATATTGCGCGCGTCGGAGTCGTGGGCTGCGGCCAGATGGGCGCGGGCATCGCCGAGGTGTGCGCCCGCGCGGGACTGGACGTGAAGGTCGCCGAGACCACCGGCGAAGCCCTGGAGATCGGCCGTACCCGGCTATACAACTCCCTGGCCAAGGCCGCCGAGCGCGGCAAGATCACCGAGGAGGAGCGGGACGCCACGCTGGCGCGCCTCAGCTTCACCACGGACCTCGGCGAGTTCGCCGACCGCGATCTGGTGATCGAGGCGGTCGTCGAGAACGAGCAGGTGAAGACGGAGATCTTCCAGGTGCTCGACCAGGTGCTGACCCGCGCGGACGCGATCCTGGCCTCCAACACCTCCTCCATCCCGCTGGTGAAGCTGGCGGTCGCCACCTCCCGCCCCGACCACGTGGTCGGCATCCACTTCTTCAACCCGGCCCCGGTGCAGCAGCTGGTCGAGCTGATCCCGGCGCTCACCACCTCCGAGGGCACGCTGAGCCGCGCCCAGGTCTTCGCCGAGAAGGTGCTCGGCAAGCACGCCATCCGCGCCCAGGACCGCTCCGGGTTCGTCGTCAACGCGCTGCTGGTGCCCTACCTGCTGTCCGCGATCCGGATGTTCGAGTCCGGCATCGCGAGCCGCGAGGACATCGACAACGGCATGGAGATGGGCTGCGCCCACCCGATGGGCCCGCTGAAGCTGTCCGACCTGATCGGTCTGGACACCATCGTGTCCATCGCCAACTCGATGTACGCCGAGTACAAGGAGCCGCTGTACGCCGCTCCCCCGCTGCTCCAGCGCATGGTCGAGGCGGGCCGGCTCGGCCGGAAGACCGGCTCGGGCTTCTACACCTACGGCTGATTACCGTCCGCTACACCTGTGGGCCCGGCACCAATTTCGGTGCCGGGCCCATCTGTTTCACACACCGTGTGCACGCCGGGCACGCATATGCCCTTCGCACACGCTCCCCACGCGCCCACCAGGCGAGTTGACTCCTCATGCGCATGCAAGGGATGCGGAACAACCAGATTCGACTACGGAAAGGAGTGGACCCGTGACCGTCGATCCGGAGCATCCCGTGGTCCATGGAGAACTCGCAGAGTTACGGCGCCGCCTCGACGTGGCGTACGCCCGAGTCGAGGGAGGACTCGCCCTGCTCAGTCATCGCACCGAGGAGACCGCCAAGGAACTGGACGAGCTGCACACGCGCATGAGTTCGCTGGAACACGCACGCTGGCCGCTGCCCTCGGTGGCCGCGCTCACGGCTCTGGGAGCGCTGGTCGTGACGGTCTGGCAGACGCTGGCCCACTAACCGTCCGCGAGCCTCATGTGGTGCAGCAGGAGTAACGCGGCCGCCATGTTGGCGGCCGGGACCTCCCCTCGGGCGATCAGGTCGGGGACGACTTTGAGCGGGACCCATTCCCGGCGGTCCGACTCGAAGTCGTCCACGGGGTGACCGACGTACTCGCCCCGGTCGGACCAGTAGATGTGGTGCCGGGCGTCGGTGAGACCGTTGGACGGCTCGACGGTCATCAGGTGATGCAGGGGCCCCGGCCGCCAGCCGGTCTCCTCCTCCAGTTCTCTGGCGGCCGCGCTCGCGATGTCCTCGCCGTCCTCGACCACACCCGCGGCCAGTTCCCAGCCCCAGCTGTCGGTGATGAACCGGTGGCGCCACAGGAGCAGGACTTCGCCCGCCTCGTTGACCACCGTGGCGACGGCGACCGGCCGCAGCCGGATCAGGAAGTGGTCGAGGTGCCGGCCGTCCGGCAGCTCGACATCTGCGAGGTTGACGCTGAACCAGCGGTTTTCATACACAGTTTGTTCGTTCTGTTTCGTCCACTGCACGGTTCTGCCACCTTCCGACGAGTAAGTGGCAATATCGCAGCAGGGACTCTCCAGGCCTACAGCGCAGACCCCGGCCCGGGGCTACAGCGGTACGCGCAGTGCGCCGTCGATGAGTTCGGCGGCCTCGGCGGTTCCGGCCGAGCCGCAGTTCACCAGGTGCTCGCGTACCGCGCGGAGTCTGTCGCGCAGCCGCTGGGACTCCATCCCGCGGGCCTGCTCGGCCATCTGCACGGCGGTGACCACCGCCTTGTCGGCGTTGCCCTGACGCAGCTCGATCGTGCTGAGCATGGCGAGCCGGTGCACCCGGCCCCGGTCGTGGGCGGGGTTGTCGACCGCGGCCGCCGCGTGCTCCCGCGCGGCGGCGAGTTCACCGAGGCTGAGCAGCGCCTCGGCCACCTGGACGTTGACCAGGCCGGGCTGGACGTAGCCGGTCTCGTCGGGCTCGTACCCGCGCCGGATGCGGTCGGCGGCCGTCTCGGCCCGGCGGATGCAGGACAGGGCGCTGCTGCTGTCGCCGAGGTGGGCGTACGCCTTGGCCTGCATCGCGTACAGGTCGGAGGCGAGCGCCGGGGTGATGTGCTTGCCCGCGGCGCGCAGCGCGGCCTCGGCGAAGGCCACGGCCTGCCGGTACTCCTTCATGAACAGGGCCTGGTTGACGAGCAGCGCGATCACGTACGCGCCAAGTCCGCGGTCCCCGCTGGCCTTTGCCAGCCTGAGCGCCTGGTGGAAGTAGCGCTGGGCGAGACCGTGCGCGTCGGAGTCGTACGCGCAGATGCCCGCGATCGCCACCAACCCGCCGGTGGCCCGGTGCAGTTGCCGGCCGGTGGCGTCGGTGTAGCTGCCGCGCAGCAGCGGAGCCGCCTCGGCGTTGAGGAACCCGACGATGCGGGTGCGGGTCGCCATGCCGCCGGCCTTGCGGTACATCTGCTCGTAGTGGGTGCGGGCGGCGCGCAGCATCTCGATGTCGGCCGCGGTGACCCGGTGCCGGCCGCCCCGGGAGACGTCCACGTCCTCGGGCGGGTTCTCCCACTCCCACACCGGCATGACCGCCGGGGTGCCGGTGACCGCGGGAGCGCCCAGCACATGCGGGCGCTGCTGTTCGTCCGAGCGCCACAGGGCGGTGGCGCGCTCCACGAAGCCGGAGAGCGAACCGGTGTGCGCGGTGCTCGGCTCGCCGGGGACTCCGAGGCCGATGTCGTCCAGGGTGACCGGCCGGTGCAGCCGACCGGCCAGCACCTCGCAGATCAGGTCGGGCACCTGGCCGCGCGGCCGCTGGCCCTTCAACCACCGTGCCACAGCGGTGTGTTCGTACCGGAGCGCGAGGCCCCGTCGCCGGCCCGCCTGGTTGACGTGGGCGGCGAGACCGGCGTGTGAGATCCCCGCCTCGTCCAGGATCGCGTCGAGCAGAGTGTTGGGCTGCATGGGTTGCCCCCCGAGTGGCCTGGTGCCGTCAGCGTAGTGCGTCCGCTTTCACACGGGGTGTGAACGGAGTGCGCGCATCCGCAGTGTGTGCACGCTGTTGCGGAGCGTGTTCTGCCGGTTGACTGAGAGTCCTCGCAAGAGGATGGCCAAGCCGCCGGCTCCCCCTCAGAAAGCGGCGGCTTGGCCTCTGGCTGTGCCTTGCCGGGACAGCTCGAACGTCCTTCGGTCGTTCCGCAGGACCAGTACCGCCACATCGTCCGTGGGTCTGCCGGCCGTGTGGTGCAGGAGGGCCTTGAAGACCGTGCGCAGGACTGTCTGGGGCGTCACCGGTTGATCGCACACGACCTCTCGCAGCACTGTCGGCAGCGAGAAGAACCGGCCGCGGGCGTCTCTGGCGTCCTCCGCTCCGTCCGTGAAGAGGACCAGGGACTCGCCCGGGAGCAGCCGGCCGCACGAGGCTGCCTCCAACTCGCCTGGGAGCGGAAACGGGCCCAGGGGCGGGAGCGGGTCGGCGCCCGTGAGGGGCTCCACCCGGGTGCCGCTGAGCAGGTACGGCCACGGGTGACCGCAGTTGAGGGCGCGCATCTCACCGTCCCGGGCGATCTCCAGGAGCAGGACGGTGACGAACTCCTCGGCCACCGGCGGGCCCGGGTCCTGCCCGTTCGCCGGATGGTCGGCACGGGACCTCTCACGCAGATGACGGGCGTGGGCCCGCTCCAACCGCCGCAGCACATCGCTGAGTTCGGCCTCGTCATGGGCTGCCTCACGGAAGCTGCCGAGGACGGCGGCGACGGTCCCGAGCGCGGCGAGTCCATGACCGCGCACATCGCCCATGATCACGCGGACTCCGTACTCGGTGGCGACGGCCTCGTACAGATCACCGCCGATGGCCGCGCCACGGTCGGCGGACAACTGGGCCGCCGCCAGGTTCAGCCCGTCGAGTCGGGGCGGCAGCGGCCGTAACAGCACACTCTGGGCGACGCCGGCGACCCTGCGGGCCTGCCTGAGTTCGCGCAGCAGGGCATGGCGGACATGGAATATCAGTCCGGTGCCGACGGCGAAGAACACGACGCTGGTGACGATGCGCGCGCCGAGCCCGTCCTGCTGGGCGAGCGGGCAGCCGAACTTGTACGTGACCGCCACGGATCCCCAGACCGTGGGCAGTACGGCTCCCCGCGCGGTGGGTGCCCGTGCCTTGATGCGGATCATGCCTCTGGTCCCCCATGTGGGCCCTGACAGAGCAGACGGACCGACCCCGAAAGGCCGGTCCGATTCTGTCGAGAGGCACGGCTCGGAAGGACCAGATCCCTCCCGATTCCCACCCGAACGAGTGAGAACCCCCAGGCCAACCCGCATTTATGCAGGTTGACCCGGGGGTTGAACTCCTCAGAGGGTCAGCCCCTCAGGACAGCACCCGTACGCTCGCCCGCCAGGGCAACAGCCGCATCCCGAGCGGCAGACGCCTCATCCACGGTCAGCGTCCGATCCCCCGCACGGAACCGCAGCGCATACGCCAGCGACTTCTTCCCGTCACCCAGCTGCTCCGCGTTCTCGTACACATCGAAGAGCCGAATGGACTCGAGCAGCTCACCCGCACCGGAACGCAGCGCCGCCTCGACCTCCGCGGCCGGCACCGGCTTGTCGACCACGAGGGCGACATCCTGCGTGGCGACCGGGAAGGACGAGATGGAGGGCGCCTGCGGAGCGCCGTCGCCCACCGCCTCCAGCGCGTCCAGGTTCAGCTCCATCGCGCAGGTGCGCTCGGGCAGGCTCAGCGCCTTGGTGACCCGCGGGTGCAGCTCACCGGCGTGGCCCACGACCTGCTCCGTGCCGTCGGCGACGACGAGCAGCTCGGCGCAGCGGCCGGGGTGCCAGGGACCGTACTGCCCCTTGCGCACGACCAGCTCCGCACCGGCCTCACGCGCGACGACGCGCGCCGCCTCGACCGCGTCGGCCCAGCCGGCCGGACGGCCGGCGCCCCACCAGCCGGCCTGCTCGCGGGCGCCCGCGAGGACGACGGCCACGTGCCGCGGCTGGTCGGGCAGCGCGGCGTTCAGCTCCGCGATCTCCTCGACGGTGGGACGCCGGTCCACGGGCAGGTGCCCGGCGACGCTCCGCTCCTCGCGGGGCTGGAAGACCAGGCCCGTCTCGAAGAGCGCCAGGTCGTGCGAGCCCCGGCCGTCGTTGCGCCGCAGGGCACCCAGCAGGCCCGGCAGCAGGGTCGTACGGAGCGCGGGCTCCTCGTCGTTGAGCGGGTTGACCAGCTTCACGACGCGGCGGGCCGGGTCGTCGGCCTCCAGGCCGAGCTGGTCGAAGACCTGCTCGCCGACGAACGGGTAGTTCGGCGCCTCGACGTAGCCCGCGCCGGCCAGCGCACGGCCGACCCGGCGGTGCAGCCGCTGGCGGTGGGTCAGGCCGCGGCCCGAGGGGAGCTTGGGCAGCGTGGAGGGCAGGTTCTCGTAGCCCTCCAGCCGGATGACCTCCTCGGCCAGGTCGTTCGGCTCCAGGAGGTCGGGCCGCCAGGACGGGACGGTGACGATCAGCTCGTCCTGCCCGTAGACGTCGCAGCCGATCTCCTGCAGGCGGCGGACGACGGTCTCGCGGCCGTAGTCGACGCCCGCGACCTTGTCCGGGTGGTTCGCCGGGATGGTGATCGTGTGCGGGGCGGAGGGCGCGCTGACCTCCGTGACGCCGGCCTCGGCGGTACCGCCCGCGAGCAGGACCAGCAGGTCCACGGTGCGCTGCGCGGCGGCAGCGGCGGCCTGCGGGTCGACGCCCCGCTCGAAGCGGCGGGAGGCCTCGGAGGACAGCTTGTGACGGCGGGCCGTACGGGCGATCGCAACCTCGTCGAAGTGGGCGGCCTCGATGACCACGTCGGTCGTGGCGTTCTCCACGTCCTCGTGGTCGGCGATCTCGGTGTTGGCGCCGCCCATGACACCGGCGAGGCCGATCGGGCCGCGCTCGTCGGTGATGACGAGGTCCTCGGCGTGCAGCTTGCGCTCGACGCCGTCGAGGGTGACGAGCTTCTCGCCCTCCTCGGCCCGGCGCACGCCGATCGTGCCCTGGACCAGCCTTCGGTCGTAGGCGTGCAGCGGCTGGCCCAGCTCCATCATCACGTAGTTCGTCACGTCGACGGCGAGCGAGATCGGGCGCATGCCGACCTTCTGCAGCCGGCGCTGCAGCCAGATCGGGGAGCGCGCCTCGGGGCTCAGACCGGTGACGGTGCGGGCGGTGAAGCGGTCGCAGCCGGCCGGGTCGGAGACCTGCACCGGGTAGCCGAACGCGTTCGGGCCGGGGACGTCGAGCAGCGCCGGGTCGCGCAGCGGCAGGCCGTAGGCGATGGCAGCCTCGCGGGCCACACCGCGGATGGACAGGCAGTCGCCGCGGTTGGCGGTGACGGCGATGTCCAGGACCTCGTCGACCAGCTCCAGCAGCTCGATGGCGTCCTTGCCGACCTCGGTCTCCGGCGGCAGCACGATGATGCCGTGGCCGCCGTCGTCGCCCATGCCCAGCTCCTCGGTGGAGCAGATCATGCCGTGGGACGTCTTGCCGTAGGTCTTGCGGGCGGAGATCGAGAAGCCGCCCGGCAGCGTGGCGCCGGGGAGGACCACGACGACCTTGTCGCCGACGGCGAAGTTGCGGGCGCCGCAGACGATCTCCTGGGGCTCGCCGGTGCCGTTGGCCTGGCCGACGTCGACGGTGCAGAAGCGGATCGGCTTCTTGAAGCCCTCCAGCTCCTCGATGGTCAGCACCTGGCCCACGACCAGCGGGCCCTTGAGGTCGGCGCCGAGGTGCTCGACGGTCTCGACCTCAAGGCCTGCGGAAATGAGCTTGGCCTGGACGTCGCGGCCGGTCTCCGTCGCCGGCAGGTCGACGTACTCCCGCAGCCAAGAAAGCGGGATCCGCATCAGATCTCCATCCCGAACGGCCGGGTGAACCGGACGTCACCCTCGACCATGTCTCGCATGTCTTCCACGTTGTGGCGGAACATCAGCATCCGCTCGATGCCGAACCCGAAGGCGAAGCCGCTGTACTTCTCCGGGTCGACGCCGCAGGCGGTCAGCACCTTGGGGTTGACCATGCCGCAGCCGCCCAGCTCGATCCAGCCCTCGCTGGAGCAGGTGCGGCAGGGGCGGTCGGGGTTGCCGACGGACTCGCCCTTGCAGACGTAGCAGAGCATGTCCATCTCGGCGCTCGGCTCGGTGAACGGGAAGAAGTTCGGCCGCAGCCGGGTCTTCATCCCCTCGCCGAACAGCGACTGGACCATGTGGTCCAGGGTGCCCTTGAGGTCGGCCATGGTCAGGCCCTCGTCGACGGCGAGCAGCTCGACCTGGTGGAAGACCGGCGTGTGGGTGGCGTCCAGCTCGTCGGTGCGGTACACGCGGCCCGGGCAGATCACGTAGACCGGCAGCTCGCGGTCGAGCAGGGAGCGGATCTGGACGGGCGAGGTGTGGGTGCGCAGCACGACACCGGACTCGGAGCCGCCGGAGCCCGCGGCGGAGCCGCTATCGGATGCGGTCTGCACGAAGAACGTGTCGGCCTCGCCGCGGGCCGGGTGGTCCGGGCCGATGTTCAGGGCGTCGAAGTTGAACCACTCCGCCTCGACCTGCGGACCCTCGGCGACCTCGTAGCCCATGGCCACGAAGATGTCCTCGATCCGCTCGGAGAGCGTGGTCAGGGGGTGCCGGGCGCCGGGCGGGACGCGGTCGTGGGGGAGCGTGACGTCCACGTCCTCCTCGACCAGCACGCGGGCGTCGCGCTCGGTCTCCAGCTCGCCCTGGCGGGCGGCGAGGGCCTTGTTCACCGCGCCGCGGGCCATGCCGACGCGTTTGCCGGCCTCGGCCTTGGCGTGCGGGGGCAGGGCGCCGATCTCGCGGTTGGCGAGGGCCAGCGGGGAGGCGGGGCCGGTGTGAGCGACCTTGGCCTCGTGGAGCGCGTCGAGGGAGTCCGCGGCGGCGAAGGCGGCGAGCGCCCCGTCCCGCATGCGCTCGATCTCTTCCGGTTTCAACGCCTCGACCTCTACAGGGTCGTACGACTTATTCGGTGCCGACATCTCTTCCCGTGCTTCCGATTGGCTGGCGGATGGTCCCCGTCACCGACTCGCGAGGGCCGCGTGAAGGACACAAAGGTGCCAAAGGCCGAGTCTAACGGGGTGGGGGTGGACGAATGGCCCGTGGGCCGCTAAGCGAGATACGCCGGGGCTGCCACGGGCAACGTAAATCGGAACTCGGCGCCGCCGCCGGTGGCGCGGCCGACCGTGATGAGGCCGCCGTGGGCCTCGACGATGCCCTTGACGATGTACAGCCCCAGCCCCGTGCCGCCGCGCTTGCTGCCCCGCCAGAAGCGGGTGAAGACGCGGTTCATGGATTCCTCCGGGATGCCGGGCCCCTCGTCGCTCACCGTGACCGACGTGCCGGTTTCCTCGCCTTCGCGCGGGGATGCCGAGGGCGTGACATCAATGGTGACGGTTCCCTCGCCGTGCCGCACGGCATTTTCCAGCAGGTTGCTGAGCACCTGGTCGACCTTGTCGGGGTCGGCCCACAGGGCGGGCAGCGGCTGCTCGATGCGCAGCAGGAAGCGGTCGGCGGGCTGCCCGGCGGCGACGTAGGCCTGGATGTGCCGGCCGACGGCCGCGCCTATGTCCACGGGCTGTCGTCTGACCTCCAGCCGCCCGCTGTCGATCCGGGAGATGTCCAGCAGCTCGGCGATGAGCCGGGTGACGCGGTCGGCATCGGCGTCGACGGTCTCCAGCATCAGCCGTTTCTGGTCGTCGGTGAAGCGTTCCCACTTGGCGAGGAGCGTGGCGGTGAAGCCCTTCACGGAGGTCAGCGGGGAGCGCAGCTCGTGGGCGACGGTGGCGATCAGCTCGGCGTGGCTGCGCTCGGTGCGGCGGCGGGCCTCGGTGTCCCGCAGCGAGACGACGACACGCTGCACGGCCCCGAGGGGTTCGGCGCGCACGTACCGGGCCGAGACCAGCACCTCCCGCCCGCCGGGCAGCAGCAGGTTGCGCTCGGGCTGCCGTACCCGGATGGCGAGACCGCCGTAGGGGTCGGTGAGCTGCCACCAGCGCCTGCCCTCCAGGTCCTCCAGGGGCAGGGCCTTGTCCAGCTGCTGTCCGAGGGCGTCGGCGGCACGGACGGCGGTGATGCGTTCGGCGGCGGCGTTGAAGCAGATCACCCGGCCGTGGTCGTCGGCGACGACCAGGCCGTCGGGCAGCTGGTCGGGGTCGATGCCGAGGCCGGTCCCGTCGCCGTGCCGGGGCGCGGGTGTGCGGCGCACGTCCCGCCCGTCCGGCGCAGTGCTGGTGCGGACCACACTCATCCCCGTACCTCACCTCTCAGAAGGCGCAGGGCCCCGAGCTGGTCACCTTACTAGCTCTCGGTGACGGAGCGGCACCCTCCGGAGGCGCGCTGTGCACGGGCCGAAGCATAGAGACATACGGCGGCGGCGGTGGCGAGGTTCAGGCTCTCGGCCTTTCCGTGGATGGGGACGCGGACGACGGCGTCGGCGAGGTCGCGGGTCTCCTCCGGGAGCCCCCAGGCCTCGTTGCCGAACACCCAGGCGGTGGGTCCGCCCATCGTGCCCTTGTCCAGTTCCTCGTCCAGGTCGCGGTCACCGGCTCCGTCGGCGGCGAGGATCCTGACGCCCGCGTCCTTCAGTCCCGCCACGGCGTGCTCGACAGGTACGCCGACGGCGACCGGCAGGTGGAAGAGGGAGCCCACGGAGGCGCGTACGGCCTTGGGGTTGTAGAGGTCGACGGAGGCGTCGGTGAGGACGACCGCCTCGGCGCCGGCGGCGTCGGCGCAGCGCAGCACGGTGCCGGCGTTGCCCGGGTCGCGGACGTGCGCGAGCACGGCGACGAGCCTCGGCCGGGCGGCGAGGACGTCCTCGAAGGGGGTGTCCAGGAACCGGCAGACACCGACCAGTCCCTGCGGGGTGACGGTGGTGGAGATGTCGGCGATGACGTCCTCGGAGGCGAGGTGCACCCGGGCGCCGGCGCCGCGGGCCTCTCCGATGATGTCGGCGTACCGCTCCGCGGCCTCCACGGTGGCGAACAGCTCGACGAGGGTCGCCTGCCCGCCGGCCCGATGCCCGGCGGCCTCCCGCACGGCCTGCGGCCCCTCGGCGAGGAACAGCCGGTCCTTACCCCGGAAGTTCCGCTTGGCGAGCCGCCGCGCGGCGCTCACACGGGCGGACCGGGGGGAGATCAGCTCGGGGCTGACGGGGGGCATGAAAGTCACCTCTGCTTCGAAACACAAGCGGACCCGCAGGCTTCCGCAGCCTGCGGGTCCCTTCAGTCACGTCGGCCTGGAGCCGGCGCGGCGTCACGCAGCCTTGGGGGCGTTCACGTCCGCCGGCAGGGCCTTCTGGGCGACCTCGACGAGGGCGGCGAAGGCACCCGCGTCGTTGACGGCCAGCTCGGCCAGGATCTTGCGGTCGACCTCGACGTTCGCGGCCTTCAGACCCTGGATGAAGCGGTTGTACGTGATGCCGTTGGCGCGGGCAGCGGCGTTGATGCGCTGGATCCACAGCTGACGGAAGTCGCCCTTGCGCTTCTTGCGGTCGTTGTAGTTGTAGACCAGCGAGTGGGTGACCTGCTCCTTGGCCTTGCGGTACAGGCGCGAACGCTGACCGCGGTAGCCGGAGGCCTGCTCGAGGATCGCCCGGCGCTTCTTGTGGGCGTTGACTGCCCGCTTGACGCGTGCCACTTGTTAACTCCTTGTAGCGGGGTCGTGGGGGTACTCACACGACCCGGAAACGATTGGGTCCCGGTCCAGACGTACGGCGCTCAGGCGGCGCCGCGACGTCACTTGCCGAGAAGCTTCTTGATCTTCGCGGCGTCGCCCGGGGCCATCTCGGCGTTGCCGGTGAGGCGACGCGTCACGCGGGACGACTTGTGCTCGAGCAGGTGGCGCTTGCCGGCGCGCTCACGGAGCACCTTGCCGGAGCCGGTGACCTTGAAGCGCTTGCTGGCACCGCTGTGCGACTTGTTCTTCGGCATAGCGCCGTTCTCTCCTCGTCGGTGGCGTTCCGGTGCCCGGTCGCGAAACCGGGCACGGTGGAACGTCGTTCTTGTATCGGTTACATCCTCGGAGACTCGCGTCCCCCGGGATCACGCCTCGGCGGAAGCCTCGGCCGGAGCCTCTTCAGACTGAGCGTCGGCGGCGTTCTGCGAACGACCGGGGTTCGCCTTCGCTTCGGCCTTGCGGGCCTCCTGCGCCTGACGCGCCTCGGCCATCGCCTCGGTCTTCTTCTTGTGCGGACCGAGAACCATGATCATGTTGCGGCCGTCCTGCTTCGGGTTCGACTCGACGAAACCGAGGTCCTGGACGTCCTCCGCCAGCCGCTGCAGCAGTCGGTAGCCGAGCTCCGGCCGGGACTGCTCGCGACCACGGAACATGATCGTGATCTTGACCTTGTCGCCCTGCTTGAGGAACCGGACGACGTGACCCTTCTTGGTGTCATAGTCGTGCGGGTCGATCTTCGGCCGGAGCTTCATCTCCTTGATGACCGTGTGCGCCTGGTTCTTGCGCGCCTCACGGGCCTTCATGGCCGACTCGTACTTGAACTTCCCGTAGTCCATGAGCTTGCACACGGGCGGACGGGCGTTCGCCGCGACCTCGACCAGGTCCAGGTCGTACTCCTGCGCAAGCTCCAGTGCCTTCGCGAGCGGGACAATGCCCACCTGCTCGCCACTGGGACCGACAAGTCGCACCTCGGGAACGCGAATCCGGTCGTTGATGCGGGGCTCGGCGCTGATGGATCCTCCTCGGTAGCACCACACGGCGGTCTGGCGGACAGCCGCGTATGTCTCTTTTCGTGAGACCTAACCGCGCCGAAGCACAAAAAATGCCCCGGACGATCACAGGCGGGGCTCCAAACAACAACCGGAGCACGCCGCGATGACCGCGGGGCGCACATCGGGCGGCTCCATCGTCCGTACGGAACGATGGTGGCCACCTGACCGGATGACCCGCCGTCCCTCAGGACGGTCAGGTGGGAGATCGGAGCCTCCACTTGTTGGCTGGGCACAGTCATGTCCAGCCGGTCGCCCACCAGATTAGCAGGATCGCTTGACAAGGGCTAATCGAGGCCGGACGGGGCTGATGAAGACAACCGCCCGCCCTCGCCTATCGTGTGGGGCATGAGTGAGACCCCTCCTGAGAACACCGACTTCGACGCGATGACCCGGGACATCGCCGAGGTCCCCGCCGTCGAGGTGATCGTGACGGTCGCCGTCAACCTGATGAGCGCCGCCGCCGTGAAGCTCGGGCTGAGCGAGGAGGGCGACAAGTACAAGGACCTGGACGAGGCCCGCAAGCTGATCACCGGTCTCGCCGGCCTGCTGGACGCGAGCGCGACCGAGATCAGCTCCTTCCACGCGGCCCCGCTGCGCGACGGCCTGAAGTCGCTGCAGCTGGCGTTCCGCGAGGCGTCGATCGTCCCGGACGAGCCGGGCCAGGGTCCGGGCGAGAAGTACACGGGACCGGTCTACGGCTAGACCGGCTCCCCGTCTACGGCTGACTGATCCCCGTACGACGACTCATCCCCGCACGAACAAGGGCTCGCCCGGAGGCGTGGTCCCGGCCGGCAGCAGTGCCAGGTCGAGGCCGCGCACCAGGCGGGCCCGCAGTGTTTCGTCGGCGGCCAGCCGCTCGGCGACCGCCCGGGCGGCCTCGGCGGGCGCGGCGGCCGGGTCGAGGACGAGGGCGAGGGTGCCGTCGGCCTGGCCGGGACCCAGGTGCGCGCGCAGGACGGCGGGTTCGGCGGCCACGGCGGCGCGGACGGCCTCGACGACGGCCGGGTCGGCGAGCGGGTCGGTGCTGGTCCGGCCCTCGGCGAGGGCGAGCAGCGCGGGGCCGGTCAGTTCGAAGGGCACCGGTCCGGCCAGGTCCAGGACGACCGTGTCCGCCTTCTCGTGCGCGGCGGCCTGCAGCGCCTGGTGCAGGGGTACGGCGACCGGGCGGCCCGCCGGATCCCAGCGGGCCAGGGAGTCGGTCGAGGTGAAGGCGGGCAGGGCGGTGCGGCCGCCTGCCTTCAGTGTGGGCACGGCCATGTCGCTGGTCTTCTCGCGCCGCAGCCCGTTCTCGTCCTCCTCGACCTCGCCGAGCACCGCGACCACGGGCACGAGCAGCCGGGCGCCCTTGAGCGCCTCCAGGACGGGCCCGACGGCGGTGCGGTCCTCGGCCCAGGCGGCGAGCGCGGCGCTCAGCCGGGGGTCGGCGGAGCCGTCGTCGTCGGAGAAGCCAGGGTCGGGAATGTTCTTGTTCGCCACGGTCACCGACCTTATAGGGGGGAAGCTTCTGGGCTTGTGCGGGGCCGGAAACCGGGCCGTCACCGACCTCACAGGAATCTCAGCATTCCCTGACGCAGATCTAACGTCCGTCTAACCGAGCGCACAGTCCTCGCCCCGAGCATCGCGGGCATGGAGTCCCCCAGAGCCAGTCGTCGCCGCCGTGCCCGCCGCTCCCGCCGCCCGCTGCTCTTCACCGCGCTCGCCGTGGTCGCCGTGAGCGGGGTCACGGCGGGCGGCACGGTCTATGTGAAGGCGCGGGCGCACTCCGGTGCCGGGGCCGTATCGTCGGCGGGGTCGCCGTCGGCCTCCTCCTCGGCCACGGCGGGCGAGGAGGCATCGGTGGAACCCGCGACTTCGCCGTCGGCCGTCGACCGGAAGGCGCTGCTGTCCAAGGCCATGGCCGCGCTGAGCGTGCCGTCCGGCGCCGAGGTGTCGGCGGCGGTGCTGGAGCTGGACTCCGGGGAGAGCGCCGGGTACGGCGAGGCTGCCTTCGACACGGCGAGCATCGTCAAGGTGGACATCCTGGCGACGCTGCTGCTGCAGGCGCAGGAGGCCGGGCGGCATCTGACGGCTGCCGAGAAGGCCTACGCCACGAAGATGATCGAGAACAGTGACAACGCGTCTGCGACGGCCCTGTGGCACACGATCGGGCGGGCGGACGGGCTGGACGCGGCGAACGAGCGGTTCGGACTCTCGGCGACCTCGGGTGGTGACGGTGAGCTGTGGGGGCTGACTCAGACCACGGCGGCCGATCAACTGGTGTTGCTTCAGCAGGTGTTCGGGGAGGATTCGGTGCTGAGCGCGGCCTCGCGGACGTATGTGCAGGGGCTGATGAAGGGTGTGGAGGCCGATCAGCAGTGGGGGGTTTCGGCTGCGGCCGTGGGGTCTTCGTGGGCGTTGAAGAACGGGTGGCTGGCGCGTAGTACGACCGGGTTGTGGGACGTCAACAGCATCGGGCGGGTGACGGTGGACGGCTCCGAGTACCTGGTGGCCGTGTTGTCCAAGGGGACGGTGAGTCAGGCGAAGGGGATCGCGTTGGTGGAGGCTGCCGCGAAGGCGGCGGTGTCTTCGTTCGCCTCGTCCTAGGTGGTTGTCCTGCGGTTTCTCCACAGGACCACGGCCGCCACCAGCAGGACTCCACCGATGCTGCCTGCCAGGGGGCCCGCCCAGTCGGAGGTGGACGTGCTGGACCTGGGAGTGTCCGGGCCGGGGCCGAAGTACTTCTTGTCGTACGACGCCGGGTCCAGGTGCTGTGGCTTGAGCCTGGCCGCTGCCTTGAGGGCTGCCGCGGGGTCGATCATGCCGAAGCCCCGGGAGTCGTCGCGGCCGCCCACCGGGGCGTCTCGGGCCGTGTCCTCGAGGAGCTTCTTGACCTGGGCCGGGGTCAGGGTGGGGTGGGCCGCCTTGATCAGGGCCGCGGCGCCCGAGACGAAGGCGGAGGCGGCCGAGGTGCCCCAGCCTTCGTAGTACTTGTGGTCGGGGTCGGCGATCACGACGTCCACGCCGGGTGCGCTGACGGCGGCGTACCAGCGGCGGGTGGAGAAGGAGGCGCGCGTGCCGAACTTGTCCACGGCGGTGGCGGCGATGACGCCCGGGTAGGCGGCCGGGTAGGAGACGTGGTCGCCCTTGTCGCCGCCGTTGCCCGCGGAGGCCACGACCACCACGCCCTTCTTCAGGGCGTACTGCACGGCCTCGTCCTCGCTCGGCTCCGGGTGGGCGGAGTTGGAGTCGTCGCCGAGGGAGAGGTTGATGACGTCGGCGCCGTGGTCGGCGGCCCAGCGGATGCCGTCGGCGAGGGCGTTGCCGCGGGTGGTGCGGGCCTTGGCGCGGGCGGGGTCGCCGTCCTCGAGGATCACCCGCACGGGCAGGATCTTCGCCTCGGGTGCGACGCCCATGACGCCCTCGGTGTTGCCGGGTCCGTGGCCGTGCCCGGCGATGATGCCGGCCATGGCGGTGCCGTGCCGGGCCCAGGCGCGGTCGCCGGCCTCGGCGCCGAAGCCGATCATGTCCTTGGTGGACAGGACGTTGCCCGCCAGGTCCGGGTGGTCGGCCTCGACTCCGGTGTCCAGGACGGCGACGGTGACGCCCTGGCCCTTGGTGGTGCGCCAGGCCTCGTCGAGGTGGAGGGCGGACAGGCCCCACTGCTGGGCGCGGATGCTGTCGGCGTGGGCCGCGGCGGACGGCAGCAGGACGAGGGAGCCGGCGAGCAGGAGGCTCACCGCCGACCCGGTCACTCGCATGCGGCGGTGGCCGCGCATCGGTCGCCTCATGAGGGTTTCTCCGTGGCCGAGCTGACGGTCTGGCGCAGTCGCCGTTCGACGCGGTCGGCCAGGCCCTGGGCCTCGTTGCCGAGACCGGCCTGGGCGGGTGCCGAGGTGGCGCCGGAGCGGAGGGCGTCCGCGGCGGGCTGGGGCGAGTCGACGGTACGCCCGTCGGCCCAGCCGGAGACGGAATAGGCGACGACGGGGGCGTCGGTGAGGACGGAGAGGGTCCAGCTGGCGCGCTGCTTGTCGCCGAAGCCGGCCGCGGCGGTGCCCTTGGCTGCGTACGGCCTGGGCATCAGGTCGCTGCGGCGGTCCAGGTGCTCGTCGCGGAAGCGGGCGGCGAGCGAGGACATGGCGGCGGAGTCGCCCTTGGTGAAGAGCAGGCCGACGGTGGTGACGTAGGTCTGGGTGGCATCCGTGTAGGTGGCGCGCAGGAGCCGCTGGCAGCCGACGGGGGCGAGCGCCTTGTGCAGCAGCGGGTCGAAGGCGTCGGCGCACTTGGTGTCCGGGGCGACGGCGATCCGTGTCCAGGTCCGGTCGGCACCGCCGGGTCCGGCACCGGTGCCCTGGAGGGTGGGCGGGAAGAGCCGGTCGACGGGCACGTTGTGCCACAGCGTCGCGGCCGCGGTGAACCCGTTTCCGGCCGGGCTGTCCCCACCGTCCCCGGTGAGCCAACTCCCGGTCACGGCACCGCCGATGAGGCCGAGTCCGAGGACCAGACAGGCGGCGGCAGCGGCGGTCCGGGAACCTACCCGCACGCCCAGCGGCCGCGCCCGCATGCGCTCGTCGTACCCCTCGGGCTCCCCGAACGACACGACGGGCCGAGCGGCGGCCCCGGCACTCCAGGAGAGCGCCGGGTCCGGCGAGGCCGACGGAGGGCTCACAGGGTGCGCGGGGTCGTTCGGACTCCAGGCACTGCGGAGGTCGCGCGCCGGGGGCCTGGGTGGTGGCAGCGGGGAGGCCGGGCGGGCACCGGCAGGGGCCTGCGCGGAGGCCGGACGGCCGACGGCCGACGTGGCCGCGGAGGCCGGACGGCCGGGAGCGGACTCCCCGGATCGGCCGGCGGCCGACGTGGCGGCAGAACCTGCACGGCCCGCAGACTCCGCCGCACGACCAGCGGCCGACGTGGCCGCAGAACCCGCACGGCCCGCAGACTCCGCCGCACGACCAGCGAACGGCGCGGACGCAGAACCCGCACCACCCGAAGCGGACTCCCCCGAACGCCCGGCGGCCGGCGTGGCTGCGGGGCCAGGGCGCTGCGGCTCGGCCGCCGACCGGATCGGCCGCAGCGGTGCCGTCGTCTCCGAGAGGGATTCCGCCGGCGCTGCGGGGCGGCGGGGCGGTGTGCCCGTGTACGGCGCCGCCACGGAATCGGCACGGCCGCGAGCGGACCCGTCCGGACGACCGGCCGGCGGCATGGCCGCGGAACCCGGGCGGCCAGGAGCAGACTCCGCCGAACGCCCCGCGGACGGCGTCGCCGCAGAACCCGGACGGCCCGGAGCAGGCTCCGCCGGACGACCAGCGAACGGCGCGGACGCAGAACCCGGACGGCCAGGAGCAGACTCCCCCGAACGCCCCGCACCCGGCGTCGCCGCGGGGTCAGGGCGCTGTGGCTCGGTCGGCGGGCGGAGCGGGCGGAGTCGGGTCGTCGTCTCCGTCAGGGAGTCCGTGGGTACTTCCGGGCGGGGCGGCATGGTTGTGGCGGCCCGTTCGGCGCGTGCCCTGCGGCCCGTGCTCGGTGCCGTGTCGGGGAGGCGGCCCGCGCTCGGCGGGGTGTCGGGGAAGCGGGCCGACGCGGGGGGCGGCGGCGGGCTCACCAGGTCGGGGGCCTCGGGTACGGCGGAGGGCTGGAAGGCGGTGAAGCGGGTGGGGCCTGCGCCGGAAGCCTGCCCCGGGTGGTCGGGCTGGTCCTCACCCGGCGCCCGTGTGGTCGCGTTCCGTGTGGCGCGGGGTGCGAAGACGGAGGGCTCTTCGTCGAGGTCCGCGGAGCCCGGTGCGGCCGGGATCGGCGCCGGTCCTGCGGAAAACGTCCGGTACCCGGCCGGTTCGCGGGGGCCCGTCGGTGCCGACGGTCCGGCCGTCGGCGCGCCTGCGGGCGTGGCCGGTGACGGGGGTTCGGGGGTGGGGCCGGGAGGGGGATTCGTCGGGCGTGGCGGTACGGGGGCGCGGCGCGCTTCCGTGCTCATGCACCCCCCGTTTCCTCGTGCCCGGGCCGTTTCCTCGTACGCGGGCCGTCGTTCTCCTCGGCCGCGCCCGGTGCGGAGACTCCGTCCGGGCACGCATACCCGTACGGCTGGACCGGCATCCCGGTTCAGGTGAAGTGGCCGGGCACGTTCCGCCGTACGTGCGCGTCACTCTACGGGTTGTCCGGGAGAGAAAGAGAACCAGTCCACGAGCCCGGGGGCATCTGCCCGGAACGTCCCCCTACCCTGCGGTAATCCTGTCTGGCAGGCTTCCGTCATGACTGCGCCTGCCGCTGATCGGGCCCGTTACGACCGGGCCACCGCGCATCTCGACGCCCCGCTGGCGATCGTGGACCTGGACGCCTTCGACGCCAACGCGGACGATCTGGTCCGCCGTGCCGCCGGAAAGCCGGTCCGGGTCGCGAGCAAGTCGGTTCGCTGCCGGGCTCTGCTGGAGCGTGTCCTGGCCAGGGACGGGTTCCAGGGCATCATGTCGTTCACCCTCGCCGAGTCGCTGTGGCTCGCGCGTTCCGGGTTCGACGACATCCTGCTGGCCTATCCGTCCGCGGACCGGTCCGGTTTCGCGGAGCTGGCCGCCGATCCCAAGCTCGCGGGCGCCGTCACCGTGATGATCGACGACGTCGCCCACCTCGACCTCATCGACGCGGCCCGCGACGGCGGGCGTGAAGTGGTGCGGGTCTGCCTGGAGTTGGACACCTCGCTGAAGCTGCTGGGTGGCCGGGTCCGGGTGGGTGCGCTGCGTTCGCCGCTGCACTCGCCCGCCCAACTCGCCGAGCTGGCCCGGGCAGTGGCCCGGCGGCCGGGCTTCAGGCTGGTGGGGATCATGGCGTACGAGGGGCACATCGCCGGGGTCGGGGACTCCGTGACGGGACGGCCGCTGCGGTCACGGGCGATCCGGCTGATGCAGGCCGCCGCGAGGCGTGAACTGGTCGAGCGGCGCGCCGCCGTGGTGCGGGCGGTGCGGGCCGTGGCGCCCGGCCTGGAGTTCGTCAACGGCGGTGGTACGGGCAGTGTGCAGCACACCGCCGCCGAGGACGCGGTCACGGAGATCGCGGCGGGCTCCGGTCTGTATGTGCCGCGGCTCTTCGACAACTACACGTCCTTCAGCGGCCGTCCGGCCGCCCTGTTCGCCCAGCCCGTCGTGCGGCGGCCGGGCGTGGGTGTCGTCACCGTGCTCGGCGGCGGCTATCCGGCCTCCGGCGCGGCCGGTCCCGACCGGCTGCCGGTGCCCTGTCTGCCGGAGGGGCTCAGGTACGACCCGCAGGAGGGCCCCGGCGAGGTGCAGACGCCGCTGCTGGGCTCGCCCGCCGACGATCTGCTGATCGGCGACAAGGTGTGGTTCCGGCACGCCAAGGCGGGCGAGCTGTGCGAGCGGTTCGAGGTGCTGCAGCTGATCGAGGGGGACGCGGTGACGGCGACCGTGCCCACCTATCGGGGTGAGGGGCAGACCTTCCTCTGAGGTCCGTTCAGCCGTTCAGTAGACCGTGTCGGACCGGTCCGGCACCAGCGAGCCGTCGGCGCGCCGGAGCGGTCCGAGCGTGCCGTCGGGGTCGGTGCGGGCGGTGGTCGCGCACGGGTACGGCTCAGGCCGGCGCGGCAGCGGGGCGATGAACATGGGGTTCACCAGCCAGTGGCCGTCGGCGTCGTCGTACGCCCGGCACATCAGCTCCGGCTTGTTGCGGTTGATCACGAGGTGAGCGCCGGTGGCGTCCCCGACGAAGGTGACGTCGGTGTCGGCGTCACCGGCCGCGAGCACGGGCCTGAGTTTCCAGGGCTGTTGTTCCCAGGCCGCGGCGCCCCGGACGCCGTAGACCTCCTGGTTGATCCAGCAGCGCTTGCCGTCGATGTACGGGATCACCGCGCCCCGGGTCGCCGGGACGCCGCCGCAGCCCTCGTTCCACACGGTGGTCCGGCCCCGGCGGTCCAGGACCGGGCGGATGGCGATGGTGTGGGCCGCGTCGACGCCGACCGCCCGGGACCAGACCTCGGTGACGGGTTCCGCGCCCGCGGAGACGACGTACACCTCGAAGCCGGCTCGCCGCAGGGTGCGGATCAGGTCGCGCTGCTGGTCGTAGTAGCGGACGTAGGCGGGGACCGTGTGGGTGCCGAGGGTGCGGGTCGCGCCGACGGGGGCGGTCAGGGCCTCGTGGCGGGCGGACCTGGCGTAGGAGGCGAGTTCGGCGGGGGTGCGGCCGGCGAAGAGCTGGGGGACCCAGGCGTACTGCGGGACCGTGCGCCGGTGGTTCCAGTGGCCGGCGAAGGCGGGGGCGCCGCTCGTCGTGGTGCCGGTCTCGCGGATCTGCACGATCTCGTCCGTGCAGCGGGGCTCGGAAGAGGTGCGCAGAGGTGCGCCCGCGCCGGTGCCGCAGGCGGCCGTGAGGGTGCGGTCGGCGGCGTCGGTCAGCCAGGCGCTGGTGTCCTTCCAGCGGGCGGGGCGCAGGAGCCGGTCGTGGCGCAGGGCCCAGGAGAGGGTGGCGTCGGTGACGTCGTTCTTGGTGACCGTGTTGTCCCAGTCGAACGTGGCCACCGCGCCCCGGTGACCGGAGCAGGTGCCGTGGGCGTCGATGACCTGCTGGAGGCGGGCGCGGTTGGCGCCGTACCAAGTACTGGTCAGCCGGGGGCAGTGGTGAGCGGCTGCCGGCGATGCGGTGGGCGCGGCCGCCAGGACGGCGGCCGCTGCCAGGGTCCACGCGAGGTGCTGTCGCATACGCGCGGACCGTACACCTTTGTCCCTACAGGGGCGTGACGTACGCGCCCGCGATTCCGCCGTCCACCAGGAAGTCGGTGGCGTTGACGAAGGAGGAGTCGTCGCTGGCCAGGAAGGCGACGGCGGCGGCGATCTCCTCGGCCTCGGCGAACCGGCCGACGGGGATGTGGACGAGGCGGCGGGCGGCCCGCTCCGGGTCCTTGGCGAACAGCTCCTGCAGGAGCGGGGTGTTCACCGGGCCCGGGCAGAGGGCGTTGACCCGGATGCCCTCGCGGGCGAACTGCACGCCCAGTTCGCGGGACATGGCGAGCACGCCGCCCTTGGAGGCCGTGTACGAGATCTGGGACGTGGCCGCGCCCATCCTCGCCACGAAGGAGGCCGTGTTGATGATGGAGCCCTTGCCCTGGCGGCGCATGTAGGGGATGGCGGCCTTGCAGCACAGGTAGACGGAGGTGAGGTTGACCTCCTGGACCCGCTTCCAGGCCTCCAGGCCGGTCTCCAGGATGGAGTCGTCGTCGGGCGGGGAGATACCGGCGTTGTTGAAAGCGACGTCGACGCTGCCGTAGGTGTCGTAGGCGGTCTTGAACAGCGCCTCGACCTGCTCGGGGTCGGTGACGTCGACCCTGACGAAGATCCCGCCGACCTCGTCGGCGGCGGCCTTGCCGCGGGCGTCGTCGACGTCGCCGCAGACCACGTGCGCGCCCTCGGAGGCGAGGCGGCGGGCGGCGGCGAGGCCGATGCCGCTGCCGGCTCCGGTGACGACGGCGGTACGGCCGACCAGGCGGCGGCAAACGATGGTGTCGGTCACAGTGCGGGGCCCTCCGTGCTGATGAAGACGTTCTTGGTTTCGGTGAAGGCGGTCAGGGCGTCCGGGCCCAGCTCGCGGCCGAGGCCGGACTGCTTGAAGCCGCCGAACGGGGTCCAGTAGCGGACGCTGGAGTGGGAGTTGACGGACAGATTGCCCGCGCGGACGGCCTGGGAGACGCGCAGGGCGCGGCCGACGTCCCGGGTCCAGATGGAGCCGGAGAGGCCGTAGGGGGTGTCGTTGGCGAGGCGGATCGCGTCCTGTTCGTCGGTGAAGGGGAGGAGGACGGCGACGGGGCCGAAGATCTCCTCGCGCGCCGCCGCGCTGTCATGGCGCTCCCCGGTGAGGACGGTCGGCGGGAACCAGAAGCCGGGTCCGTCGGGGGCGCTGCCGCGCAGCGCGGGGGCGCCCTCGGGGACGTACGCCCGTACGCGGTCGAGCTGCTGACGGGAGATCAGCGGGCCCATCTGGGTCTTCTCGTCGGCCGGGTCGCCCACCACGACGCCGGCCAGCGCGTCGGCGAGGAAGTCGCGGGCCTCGTCGTACACCGACTCCTGGACGAGGATCCGGGTGCGGGCGCAGCAGTCCTGGCCGGAGTTGTCCAGGAAGGAGAAGGGATCGAGGGCGGACTTGAGGTCGGCGTCGGCGAAGACGACGTTGGGGCTCTTGCCGCCGAGTTCCAGGGTGACCGGCTTGACGAGCTTCGCGCAGCGCTCCATGACCTCACGGCCGGTGCGGGTGGAGCCGGTGAACACGATCTTGGCGACGTCGGGGTGGTCGACCAGGGCGCGGCCCGCGGTGTGGCCGTAGCCGGGGAGCACCTGGAACACCCCCTCGGGCAGGCCCGCCTCCAGGGCGAGTTCGGCCAGTCGCAGCGCCGTCAGCGGGGTGGTCTCGGCGGGCTTGAGGACGACCGCGTTGCCCGCTGCGAGGGCCGGGAAGGAGCCCCAGGCGGCGATCGGCATGGGGAAGTTCCAGGGAGCGATCACGCCGACGACGCCCAGGGGTTCGTGGAAGGTGACGTCCCAGCCGCCGGGGGCGGGGATCTGCCGGCCGAGAAGGCGCTCGGCGCCGCCGGCCGCGTACAGCAGCAGGTCGCGGGCGTTGCCGGCCTCCCAGCGGGCGTTGCCGAGGGTGTGGCCGGCCTCGCGGACCTCCAGCCGGGCCAGTTCGTCGATGTGGGCGTCGACCACGTCGGCGAAGCGGCGCAGCCCGCGGGCGCGGTCGGCGGGAGGGAGGGCGGCCCACTTCTCCTGGGCGCGCGAGGCCCGTACGACGGCCGCGTCCACCTCGGCCGCGTCGGCGGCGGGGACGGTGGCGACGACCTCCTCGGTGGCGGGGTTGAGGACCTTCAGCTCGTGCGGGTCGGACACGTGATGACCTTTCACAGGCGTTCGAAGGAGCGGCGCAGCTCCCAGTCGGTGACCGCGGCGTCGAAGGCCTCCAGCTCGACGCGTGCCATGTTGCGGTAGTGCGCGACGACCTCGTCACCGAAGGCGGCCTTGGCGATCGGGCTGTTCTCCCAGAGTTCGGCGGCCTCGCGCAGGGTGGTCGGGACGTGCTCGAAGTCGGCGGTGTAGGCGTTGCCGGGGCAGGGCTCGGGGAGTTCCAGCTTCTGCTCGATGCCGTACAGGCCGGCGGCCACCAGGCCGGCGACGGCGAGGTACGGGTTGACGTCACCGCCGGGGAGACGGTTCTCGAAGCGCAGGGAGCGGCCGTGGCCGACCACGCGCAGGGCGCAGGTGCGGTTGTCGTGGCCCCAAGCGACGGCGGTGGGCGCGAAGGAGCCGGGCTGGAACCGCTTGTAGGAGTTGATGTTGGGGGCGTAGAGCAGGGAGAAGTCGCGCAGGGCGGCGAGCTGTCCGGCGAGGAAGTGCCGCATGACGTCGGACATCCCGCCGTCGCCGGCCCGCGCCATCGCGTTGTCGCCGTCGGCGTCCGCGAGCGAGAGGTGGATGTGGCAGGAGTTGCCCTCGCGCTCGTTGTACTTGGCCATGAAGGTGATCGAGACGCCCTCCTGGGCGGCGATCTCCTTGGCGCCGGTCTTGTACAGGGCGTGCTGGTCGCAGGTGCGCAGGGCCTCGTCGTAACGGAAGGCGATCTCGTGCTGGCCGGGGTTGCACTCGCCCTTGGCGGACTCGACGGTGAGGCCGGCGCCGGCCATGTCGTTGCGCAGGCGGCGCAGCAGGGGCTCGATGCGGCCGGTGCCGAGGATGGAGTAGTCGATGTTGTACTGGTTGGCCGGGGTCAGGTCGCGGTAGTTCGCGTCCCAGGCCTGTTCGTAGCTGTCCTTGAAGACGATGAACTCCAGCTCGGTGCCGACCTGGGCGGTGTAGCCGAGTTCGGCGAGGCGGTCGAGCTGGCGGCGCAGGATCTGGCGCGGGGCGGCGACGACCGGGGCGCCGTCGTTCCAGGCGAGGTCGGCGACGAGCAGGGCCGTGCCGGGGTGCCAGGGGATGCGGCGCAGGGTGGCGAGGTCGGGGTGCATGGCGAAGTCGCCGTAGCCTCGGTCCCAGGAGGACATCGCATAGCCGTCGACGGTGTTCATCTCGGTGTCGACGGCGAGGAGGTAGTTGCAGCCTTCGGTGCCGTGCTGCAGGACCTCGTCGAGGAAGAAGCGGGCGGCGAACCGCTTGCCCTGGAGCCGCCCTTGCATGTCGGGGAAGGCCAGGACGACAGTGTCGATCTCACCACCGGCGACGAGGGCATGCAGCTCCTCGACGCTCAGCGGGGGTGTGCGGTCTGCCACGGGAGAGCCTCCTTAGGCTGCTTCGCGTTTTACGGCGGGGCCGGGAGCCATAAGGTATTGCGGAGAACCATTGCTTGGGAAGGGGGTACGGCCGGATGTCGCAGGAGACGGACGTACAGGGCGTGCATGCACAGGGAGTCGACGACCGGCTCGCTCCGGTGCTGCGGCCGGTGCGGGCGGGCAACGGCTTCGAGGAGGCGCTGGAGCAGATCCTCCAGGTCGTACGGCTCGGCCTGGTGGCGGGCGGCGAGCGGCTGCCCGCCGAGCGGGAGCTGGCGGAGCGGCTCGGGATCAGCCGGGTGACCCTGCGCGAGGTGCTGAAGGTGCTCCAGGACCAGGGCCTGGTGGAGGCGCGGCGCGGGCGGTACGGCGGAACGTTCGTGCGGCCGCGCACGGACGCGGGCGGCGAGGACGAGCTGCGGCGGCGGATCGCCGAGGTCGACATCGAGGACGTGCTGCGCTTCCGCGAGGTGCTCGAGGTGGGAGCGGCGGGGCTGTGCGCGGCGCACGGGCTGACCGACGAGCAGGCCGACCGGTTGCGGGAGGCGCTGGACCGGACCCATGAGGCGCCGCTCGCGGACTACCGGCGGCTGGACACGCTGCTGCATCTGACGCTGGCCGAGCTGTGCGGTTCGCCGTCGCTGACCGCGCAGTACGCGGCGGTGCGGGCGAGGGTCAACGACCTGCTGGACTGCATCCCGCTGCTGGTGCGCAACCTGGAGCACTCGCAGCGGCAGCACATCGCACTGGTGGAGGCGGTGCTGGACGGGGACGCGGACGGGGCGCGGGAGATGATGCGGGAGCACTGCGCGGGTACGGCGGCGCTGCTGCGGGGCTTCCTGGCGTGAGCCCGCTCTGCAAAGGTATACACGTGGACCTTTGAATGCCTGGGAGGGCGGCATGACCGTACGACCGCTGATCGGTGTGAGCACGTACCTGGAGGCCGGTGCGCGCTGGGGTGTGTGGGAGCTGGACGCGGCGCTGCTGCCGGCCGGATATCCGCGGCTGGTGCAGCGGGCCGGGGGGCTCGCCGCCATGCTGCCGCCGGACGCGCCCGAGCGGGCCGCCGAGGCGGTGCAGCGGCTGGACGGGCTGGTGATCGCGGGCGGGCCGGACGTCGATCCGTCGCGGTACGGGGCCGAGCGGTCGCCGCGTACGGGGCCGCCCGCAACGGAGCGGGACGCGTGGGAACTCGCGCTGATCGAGGCGGCGCTGGCGGCGCGGGTGCCGGTGCTGGGGATCTGCCGGGGGATGCAGCTGCTGAACGTGGCGCTCGGCGGGACGCTGGTGCAGCACATGGACGGGCACGCGGAGGTGGTCGGGGTGTTCGGGGGGCATGCCGTGAAGCCGGTGCCGGGCACGCTGTACGCGCAGATCGCGCCCGAGGAGACGACCGTGCCGACGTATCACCATCAGGCGGTGGAGCGGCTCGGTACGGGACTGGTGCCCTCGGCCCACGCGGCGGACGGGACCGTGGAGGCGATCGAACTGCCGTCGGGCGAGGGATGGGTGCTCGGGGTGCAGTGGCATCCGGAGATGGGCGAGGATCTGCGGGTGATGCGGGCTCTGGTGCTGGCCGCGTCCTGAGGTCACCCCCTCGTCAGCGACAGCAGGTCCCGCGCCGGACCCGTGGGCCGGTGCCCCGTCGGCCACACCGCGCGCAGATCCCGGCGCAACGACACCTCCTCGACCGGGATGACCACCAGCCGTCGCATCGCCAGCTCCTCCCCCACGGCCAGTTCGCTGAGCACCGAGGGGCCCGCGCCGCTGACCGCCGAGGCCTTCACGGCCGTGGTGGAGGAGAGTTCCATCAGGGGGCGGGCCAGGCCGCCGAGTGCACTGTCCAGGACCTGGCGGGTGCCGGAGCCGCGTTCGCGCAGGATCAGGGGCGTGGCGGCCAGTTCCTCGGGGGTGAGGGGGCGCCGGCGGCGGGCCCAGGGGTGGCCGGGGGCCGTGACGACGATCAGGCGGTCGTGGGCGATCACCGTGGAGTCCAGGCCCGCCGGGACCGTGAGGCCCTCCACGAAGCCCAGGTCCGCCTCGTCGGCCAGCAGGAGCTCCGCGACCTTCGCCGAGTTGCCCGCGAGCAGCGAGACCGCGGTGTCGGGGCGCTCGGCGTGCAGGGCGAGGAGCCAGCCCGGGAGCAGGTACTCGGCGATGGTCATGCTCGCCGCGACCCGCAGCCGCGAGTCCCGCCGGTCCCGCAGCGCCCGCGCACCCGCGTCGAAGGCGGCCGCCGCCTCCACCACCCGGCGGGCCCAGTCCGTCACCAGGGCGCCCGCGTCCGTGAGCCGGGAGCCGCGCGGGGAGCGGTCGACCAGGGCGACGCCCAGTTGCCGCTCCATGGAGCGGATGCGGCTGCTGGCGGCCGGCTGGGTGATGCCGACCTCCCGCGCCGCAGCCCCGAGACTGCCCAGACGGGCCACGGCCAGCAGCAGTTCCAGCGCGCCGAGGTCCGGCACCCGGTGCGCCAGTGAGCCGGCGGGCCGGCCGTCGTCCGTCGCATACTCCTCGCTCATAAGGCCAGTTTATGCCCTCATAGACAGGAACTCCCTGGTCAGCGGTGCCCGGGGGCGGAACGGTGAGGTCATGGTCATCGCAGCCCATTCCCTGCCCGCCGCCCGCGTCCGGCACCTCGGTCCCAACTGGTACGCCTCCGTCATGGGGACCTCCGTCGTCGGCACGGCCGGTGCCGCACTGCCCCTGCGCCTTCCTGGGCTGCGCGAGGTGTGCACGGCCGTCTGGGCGCTGGCCCTCCTCATGCTGCTGGCCCTGCTGACCGCCCGGGCCCGGCACTGGGTCCACCACCGCGACCAGGCCCGCGCCCACCTCCTCGACCCGGCCATGGCCCCCTTCTACGGCTGTCTGTCCATGGCCCTGCTGGCGGTGGGCGGCGGTGCCCTGACGGTCGGCCGGGACTGGATCGGCACCGGTGCGGCCGTCGCGCTCGACACGGTCCTGTTCAGTGCCGGTACGGCGGTCGGGCTCGCGGCCGCCGTGACCGTGCCGTACCTGCTGGCCGTGCACCACCGCGTCCAGGCCGCCCAGGCCACCCCGGTCTGGCTGCTGCCGCTCGTCGCGCCGATGGTCTCCGCCGCGCTCGGCCCGCTGCTGGTGCCGCATCTGCCGCCCGGGCAGCCCCGGGAGACGCTTCTGCTGGCGTGCCTCGCGCTGTTCGGGCTGAGCCTGCTCGCGACGCTGCTGATGCTGCCGCTGGTCTTCGCCCGGCTGATCACCTCGGGCCCGCTGCCGCTCGCCCTCACCCCGACCCTGTTCCTGGTCCTCGGTCCGCTCGGGCAGTCCACCACCGCCGTAGGCCTGATCGCGGACGCGGCTCCCCGGGTCGTA
Source organism: Streptomyces sp. NPDC001816 (assembly GCF_042892235.1). Lineage (NCBI taxonomy): Bacteria > Bacillati > Actinomycetota > Actinomycetes > Kitasatosporales > Streptomycetaceae > Streptomyces > Streptomyces sp. NPDC001816. Next base: position 32,572 of record NZ_JBIATY010000010.1, on the reverse strand, counting down.
CCGGCCCCGTACGACCGCGGTTTCGCCGTGTTCGTGCTGCTCTACGGTGTGCCGGTCATGGGGTTCGCGATGCTGTGGCTGGCCTTCGCGGCCGCGCACGTGGTGCGGGCCCGGCGGCAGGGCATGGGCTTCGCCATGACCTGGTGGGCGTTCACCTTCCCCGTGGGCACCTGTGTCACCGGCGCCGCCGCCCTGGCCCGGCACACCGGGCTCGCCGTGTACGAGGCCCTCGCGGTCGGCTTGTACGTGCTGTTGGTCGCCGCCTGGCTCGCGGCCGCGTCCGGGACGGTGCGGGGGCTGCTCAGCGGTGAGCTGCTCGCAGGGCCTCGGCCAGCACCCGTGGCGCCTCTGCCAGCGACGGTCCGTACCAGGTCAGGTGCCGTCCGCTGACCAGGGCGCAGGGCAGGCCCGGGAAGGCCTCGGGGCCGTCGGCGGCGGTGAAGCGGTAGGGCTCGTCCGGCAGCACCACGACATCCGGGGCCGCCGCCCGCAGTTCGTCCAGGGGCACGCGGGGATAGCGGTCGGGGTGCGTGGCGTACAGGTGGTGCACGCCGAGACGGGCCAGTACGTCACCCGCGAAGGTGTCCCGGCCCAGGACCATCCAGGGGCGGCGCCAGACCGGCACCACCGCCGTCGTACGGCTCCCGGGATCGGGAAGGCCGGTCCAGGCGGCCTCCGCCTCGTCCAGCCAGGGCGGCCTGGCCGGTGCGCCGCACGCGGTCAGCACCCGCTCCAGCTCCCGGAAGGCCTGCGGCACGGTCCGCACCTCGGTGACCAGCACCTTGAGGCCGGCCGCGCGCAGGGCGTCCAGGTCGGGGGCGCGGTTCTCCTCCTCGTTGGCGATCACCAGGTCAGGGGTGAGGCCGAGGATCCGCTCCGTGTCCGGGTTCTTCGTGCCGCCGATCCGGCTGACGTCGAGGTCCGCGGGACGGCTGCACCAGTCGGTGGCCCCGACGAGGACTCCGGACAGCGTCTCGGCGACGGCCTCGGTGAGCGACGGGACCAGGGAGACGACGCGCACTAACGGGGCCGGTCCTGCACGGCCTCGATGTGTTCGGCGACCGCGACCACGATGACCCGCGTGTCGGGCACGGTCGCCCGCCAGCGATGCCGGACTCCGCCGGTGAGGTAAAGGGTGTCGCCGCGGCCGAGGCGATACGCGCGGCCCTCGGCCTCGATCTCGACGGCGCCGTCGGCGACGTACATCAGCTCGTCGTTGCGGTGCTGGAACTCGCGGCCGGCGTCGTGGTCGCCGGTGAACTCGGAGGCGTGGAGCTGGTGGTGGCCGCGCACCAGGGAGCGGGTGCGCGCGTCGAAGTCGCCCTCGTCGACCGGCTCGGCGCGGACGACGTCCACGCTGCAGGCCGGGTCGGCGGCGGCGAGGAGTTCCACGGCCGTGGTGCGCAGGGCGTCGGCCAGCTTCTCCAGGGAGGTGCGGCTCGGGCGGGCCCGGTCGTTCTCGACCTGGCTGAGGAAGGGCACCGAGAGGCCACTGCGCTCGGCCACGACGGCGAGGGTGAGTTCCAGCGCACGGCGACGCCGCCGGACGGCCGCGCCCACCCGCACGGGCTGTTGCTCTTTGTGGTCGCCCATCGCTCCGGCTCCCTCCTTCACTCGTCGTGCCGCCGACAGGGTGTCCACCGCCGGACACACCCCTGATGAGTTGTCTGCACCCTACGCATGTTCGGCAAACCGTTTCATGCGGGTGTCACATCCCTGACACGCCGGTGGGCCCGCACCCCCATGGTTCACGCCAGTGCGGCCGCTCGCCGTGCGGGACGGGTCTCTCCTGCTTCAAGGCCGAAGCGGGCCTCCGTGTTCCCGCCGCGGCGCAGCCATAGCGCTCCGTGGTTGGCCGGATCCTTCCCGTAGGGGAATCTCGCGGAAGCCGGTCGCCCGGATATGCCACGAGGGGTGGGCGGCGCCCGCCCGCAGGCGTACGGCGCCGCCCACCCCTCGGGTGGCGGTCCGGAGGTCAGGTCACCCGGCCGCCCCGCTCCCGGCACCCTTGCGGGCCACCGGCGCCCACCGGTCGACCAGGTCCGGGTGCTGCCCGAGCCAGCTGCGCACGGCGTCCTGTTCCCCGCCCTTGCCGGACTTCTGGATCTGCGCCTCCAGACCGGTGAGCTGCTCCTCGGTCATCGAGAAGTTCTTCAGCCAGGAGCCGACCTCGGGGTTGTCGGCGGCGAAGCCCTTGCGGGCCAGGGTGTGCACGCCGTCGCCCGCGCCCCAGGCGCCCTTCGGATCCTTCAGCTTCTTCAGGTCGTAGTCGCTGTACGCCCAGTGCGGGGACCACAGGGTGACGACGACCGGCTGCTTCTTGGCGTAGGCGCGCTTCAGCTCGGCGAGCATCGCGGGCGTGGAGCCGTCGACGACGTCGTACGTGCCCTCCAGACCGTACTCCTTGAGGACCTTGGTCTTGAGCAGGCCCATCATGCCCGCGCTGGGCTCGATGCCGACGATCTTCCCGCCGAACCCGGAGGCGTGGTCCTTCAGGTCCGCCAGGGAGTTCACGTCCTTGACATAGGACGGGACGGTCAGCTCCAGAGAGGTGGGTCCGTACCACTTGCCGAGATCGTCCAGCTTGTCGCCGTACTTCTTCCAGTACTCGGCGTGCGTGGCGGGCAGCCAGGAGTCGGTCTGGAAGTCGACCTGGCCGGCGGCGAGGCCGGTGTAGAGGGGGCCGGCGGCGTACTGGGTGGTCGTCACCTTGAAGCCGCGCTCCTCCAGCAGCTCCTTCCAGAGGTAGGTGGAGGCGATGCCCTCGTCCCACGGGATGTAGCCGATCCTGATCTCCTTGCCCTTGCCGACGTTCGTGGCGGAGGCCTCGGAGGTGCCGGAGGAGGAGCCGAAGATCCCCATGCCTGCGGCGACGAGCGCGAGGACGACCACGCCGATGACGGCGACCTGCGGGCGCGGGCTGTACGACCACATGGTCGTCCGGTCCTTCGCGGCGGCCCTGCGGCCCTGCGGGGAGAGCTGGGTGCCGAGGGCGCTGGTCACGCGGTCCAGGTAGATGGCGAGGACGACGATGCCGACGCCCGCCTCGAAGCCGAAGCCGATGTCGAGCTGCCCGATGGCCTCGTTGACCGCGCCGCCCAGGCCGCCCGTGCCGACCATGCCGGCGATGACGACCATGGACAGGCCCAGCATGATCACCTGGTTGACGCCGGCCATGATGGTCGGCAGGGCGAGCGGCAGCTGGACGCGCAGCAGGGTGTCGCGGGGCGGTGTGCCGAACGCCTCGGCGGCCTCGACCAGTTCGGGGTCGACCTGGCGGATGCCCAGCTCGGTCATGCGGACACCGGGGGCGAGCGCGAAGATCAGGGTGGCGATGACACCGGCGGCGGTGCCGAGGCCGAAGAAGAGGATCGCGGGGATCAGCAGGACCATCGACGGCATGGTCTGGAGCAGGTCCAGGACGGGCCGAACGGTCGCGCTGACCGCGCGGTAGCGGGCGGCCCAGATGCCCAGCGGGAGCGAGATCACCAGGGCGATGACGGTGGCGACCAGGACCAGCGCCAGGGTGGACATGGCCCGGTCCCACAGGTCGAGCGAGTCGACGAGGGCGAACCCGGCGAAGGCGAGGACGCCCGCGACCAGTCCGCGCAGCCACCAGGCGACGACCGCGAGCATGCCCGCCAGAAGCAGGGGCGCGGGCGCGGTGAGGACCGCGTCGATGCCGTCGTACATGCCCTCCACGACCGCGCGGATCGCGTCGAACAGCCAGGAGAGGTGGGCGACCAGCCAGTCGACGCCCGAGTCGACCCAGTCGCCGAGGTGCAGCCTAGGCACGGGCGATCACCTTCTTCCCGTTGTTGTCGCATCCCGTGGGCTCGGCCGGTTCGTCGCCGAGGAGGCCGACGAGGCGCTGCCGGGACACGACGCCGACGAGCGCGCGGTCCGCGTCGAGGACGGCGACCGGGTGGGTCAGGCGGGCGCTGATCGCGCACAGCTCGGCGAACGGCGTGCCCGGGGCGGCCGTCTCGCAGCCGCAGTCGGCCTCGTCGCCGCGGACGTCGGTGTCCATGACGGCGGCGGCGGTCAGCACGCGGGAGCGGTCGACGTCCTGGATGAAGGAGGCGACGTAGTCGTTCGCGGGGCGCAGCAGGATGTCCTCGGCGGTGCCGGTCTGCACGATGCGGCCGTCGCGCATGACGGCGATGCGGTCGCCCAGGCACATGGCCTCGTTGAGGTCGTGGGTGATGAAGACGATGGTCTTCTTCAGGGTCTTCTGGAGCTCCAGGAGCTGGTCCTGCATGTCGCGGCGGATCAGCGGGTCCAGGGCGCTGAAGGACTCGTCCATGAGGAGCAGGTCGGCGTCGGTGGCGAGGGCGCGGGCGAGGCCCACGCGCTGCTGCATGCCGCCGGACAGCTCGTCGGGCCAGGAGTCCTCCCAGCCGGCCAGGCCGCACAGGGCGAGCGCCTCGTCGGCGCGGCGCTCGCGCTCGGCGCGGGGCACGCCCTGCACGCTCAGGCCGTAGGCGGCGTTGTCGCGGACGCTGCGGTGCGGGAAGAGCGCGAAGTGCTGGAAGACCATGCTGATCTTCTTCGAGCGCAGCTCGCGCAGGGCGCGGTCGCCGAGCGCGGTCAGGTCCTGGCCGTCGAAGCGGACCTGGCCGGCGGTCGGCTCCAGCAGGCCGTTGAGCATGCGCAGCAGGGTGGACTTGCCGGAGCCGGACAGGCCCATAACGACGAAGATCTCGCCGGCCTCGACCCCGAAGGAGGCGTCGATGACGGCGGCCGTGGTGCCGTCGGCGCGCAGCTCCTCCCGGCCGGCGCCCTGGCGCAGCCGTTCCACTGCCTGGTCCGGTCGTCTGCCGAACACCTTGAACAGGTGTTCCGCCTCAAGCCTGGATGACACGCGTACCTCTCGTCTCGGTGGACACAACAAAGGCCGCGCCTCCCCAGGTCCGCTTTGGTCAAACTTTTCAGTGGCCCAGCTCACAGGGGTGGATCCGTGGCGGCAGGAGACCGTCAGTGCCGTACGGCATGATGCGACCGTGACCGGACGACTCATGCTTCTCGACACCGCCTCGCTGTACTTCCGCGCCTACTTCGGCGTGCCGGACTCCGTACGGGCGCCGGACGGCACGCCGGTGAACGCCGTGCGGGGACTGCTGGACTTCATCGACCGGCTGGTCCAGGACCACCGGCCGGCGAAGCTGGTGGCCTGCATGGACGCCGACTGGCGGCCGCAGTGGCGGGTGGACCTGATCCCCACCTACAAGGCGCACCGGGTCGCCGAGGAGCACGAGGGCGCGCCGGACACGGAGGAGGTGCCGGACACGCTCACCCCGCAGGTGCCGGTCATCGAGGCCGTGCTGGACGCGGTCGGCATCGCCCGGGTAGGTGTCGCGGACTACGAGGCCGACGACGTGATCGGCACGTTCACCGCGCGCGCCGACGGACCGGTGGACATCGTCACCGGCGACCGCGACCTGTACCAGCTCGTCGACGACGCACGCGGCATCCGCGTGCTGTACCCGCTGAAGGGCGTCGGCACGCTGCAGCTGACCGACGAGGCCGTGCTGCGCGAGAAGTACGGGGTCGACGGGCCCGGGTACGCGGATCTGGCGCTGCTGCGCGGCGACCCGAGCGACGGCCTGCCGGGCGTCCCGGGGATCGGCGAGAAGACGGCCGCCAAGCTGCTCGCCGAGTTCGGCGACCTGGCCGGGATCATGGCGGCGGTCGACGACCCGAAGGCGAAGCTCACTCCGTCGCAGCGCAAGCGGCTGACCGAGGCCCGGCCGTATGTCGCGGTCGCGCCGAAGGTGGTGCGGGTGGCCGACGACGTCCCGCTGCCGGACGTCGACACCACGCTGCCGCGCACCCCGCGGGACCCGGCCGGACTGGAGGCGCTGGCGGCGCGCTGGGGGCTCGGCGGCTCCCTGCAGCGGCTGCTGACGACGCTGGGAGAGTGATCCCGACCGGAATATTCCGGCAAAAACGCGTTCACCGAGGCTTCGTGGAAGCCGTGTTCACCAGAGAGAGATGCTAACTTAGGTAAACCTAACCAATGCAGCAGGAGGCCGTGATGGCAGAGCGTCCGGGACGAAAGGCGCGGGGGCCCCACATTGCCCAGGTGGTGCGCACCGAGCGACTGACCCCGCACATGCAGCGTGTGGTGCTCGGCGGCGAGGGCCTCGTCGATTTCGCCGCGGACACCTGCACCGACCACTATGTGAAGCTGCTGTTCGGCCCTCCTGGCGTGACCTACCCGGAACCCTTCGACCTGGAGCGGATCCGCGCGGAGTTCCCCCGTGAGCAGTGGCCGGTGACGCGGACGTACACCGTGCGCGCCTGGGACCCCGAGCACCGCGAGCTGACCTTGGACTTCGTGATCCACGGCGACGAGGGTCTGGCCGGGCCGTGGGCCACCCGGGTGCAGCCGGGTGAGAGCGTGCGCTTCATGGGCCCCGGGGGTGCCTACGCGCCCGACCCGAGCGCCGACTGGCATCTGCTCGCCGGTGACGAGAGCGCGCTGCCCGCGATCGCCCGCGCCCTGGAGACGCTGCCCTCCGGCGCCCGGACGCACGCCTTCGTGGAGGTGCCCGGCCCCGCGGAGGAGCAGAAGATCGACTCCGAGGTGGCGGTCGTCTGGGTGCACCGCGGGGACCGGCCGGTGGGCGAGGCCCTGGTGGAGGCCGTGCACGCGCTGGAGTTCCCCGAGGGCCGGATGCACGCGTTCGTGCACGGCGAGGCGAGCTTCGTGAAGGAGCTGCGCCGGCTGCTCCGGGTCGAGCTGCAGATCCCGCGCGAGGACCTGTCGATCTCCGGCTACTGGCGCCTCGGCCACAACGAGGACGGCTGGCAGGCCTCCAAGCGGGACTGGAACGCCCGCATCGAGGCCGAGCAGGAGAGCGGCGGCGCGGCGGCGGCCTGAACACGTCGAGGGCGGCGGCACCCTGACGGGGTGCCGCCGCTCTCGTCTGCCGTCCGAGCAGCCTCGTACCCTTGACCGATGAGACGCCGTACCCCGCCCCCGCCCGCCCCGCTCCCCCAGCGTGACGGTGTCGACCCGGTGCGGGTGCGGCTGCCGTTCGGCGGGGTGTGGGCGACCGTGCGGGAGCATCTCGTGGAGCGGCTGACGGGGGCCGGGCCCGGGGTGATCGAGGAGATGTTCGACGCGGGGCTGATCGTGGGCGCCGACGGGCGGGCGGTGGCACCGGACGCGCCGTACCAACCGGGGATGTTCGTGTGGTTCCACCGGGAGCTGCCCGCCGAAGTGCCGGTGCCCTTCCCGGTGGAGGTGGTCCACCGGGACGCACACATCGTCGTGGCCGACAAGCCGCACTTCCTCGCGACGACCCCGCGCGGCACGCATGTCACCCAGACCGTGCTGGCCCGGCTGCGGACCGAGCTGGGCATCCCCTCGCTGTCCGCCGCACATCGGCTGGACCGGCTCACCGCCGGTCTCGTGCTGTTCACGGTGCGGCCCGAGGAGCGCGGCGCTTATCAGACGCTGTTCGCGGACCGGCTGGTCCGCAAGGAGTACGAGGCGATCGCGCCGTACGACGCCTCGCTCGCCCTGCCCCGGACCGTGCGCAGCCGGATCCTGAAGGAGCGCGGCATCCCGGCCGCGCGGGAGATCGAGGGCGAGCCGAACGCCGTGACCCGGGTGGAGCTGGCCGAGCACCGGGCCACGCTGGGCCGGTACCGGCTCGTCCCCAAGACGGGGCAGACCCACCAGCTGCGGGTGCACCTGAGCGCGCTGGGTATCCCCATCCTCGGCGACCCGCTCTACCCGGAGGTGACCGCCCCCGTACCGGACGGCGACTTCCGGCGTCCGCTGCAACTGCTCGCACGGAGGCTGGAGTTCACCGATCCGGTGACGGGGGCGGAGCACACGTTCGTCAGCGGGCGGACGCTGGAGGCCTGGCTCTCGCCCGAGCGGTGGGCCGGCCAGGAGCCCTGACCGCGCTCCCCTCGCTCACTCCCCCCGCCACCAGCGCAGCATCCGCTGCCACACGTTCTGGCGGCGGGGCTGCACCGGTGCCGCGGGCGCCGGCTCGGGGGCGGGGCGCGGGATCGCCGGGGCGGGCTCCGGCATGGGGGCCGGTTCCGGGCGGACGGAGCCGACCTGCCAGGTGGCGCGCTGGGTCGGGATGTGCGACGCGCTGGGCGGCAGGCCGGCGTCCTGCTGGGGCTTCGGTTCGAAGCGCACCGGCAGGGCCACCAGGTGCCGGGAGGCGATGGACGACCGCCAGCGCAGGTCCTCCTCGGGGCAGTCCAGCTGGATGTCCGAGAGCCGCGTCAGCAGGGCGTCCACGCCGACGTCGGCGATGGCACGGCCGATGTCCTGGCCGGGGCACTCGTGGGGGCCGCCGCCGAAGGCGAGGTGGGACCGGTTGCCCTGCATGTTGGCGGACAGGTCGGGCCGCACCCGCGGGTCCACGTTGCCCGGGGCGGGCGCGAAGAGCAGCCCGTCGCCCTTGCGGATGCGCTGGCCGCCCAACTCGGTGTCCTGCTTCGCGAAGTATCCGAGGACGGTGCTGAACGGCGGCTCGTCCCACAGGGACTGCTCGATCGCCTCCGGCACGGTCATCTGGCCGCCGTTGAGCTGGGCGCGGAAGCCCGGCTCGGTGAGGACCATGCGCAGCGCGTTGGCGAGCAGGTTGGCGGTGGCCTCGTAGGCCGCGAAGAAGACGAGGCGCAGGTGTTCGCGGACCTCGTCGTCGGTCAGTCCCGCGGGGTGGGTGATGAGGTGACTGGTGAAGTCGTCGTCGGGCCGGGCACGGCGGCGGGTGGTGAGCCGGCTCAGCGCGTCCATGACGTAGCCGTGGCTCTGGATGGCGGTCTCGGTGCCCTTGAGCGCGTCGCGGGCGGCCTGCACCATCCGGTCGTTGTACTCCTCGGGCATGCCGAGGATCTCGCACATGACGGCCATCGGCAGGTGCTCGGCGAACTGGGAGACGAGGTCGGCCCGGCCGAGTTCGCAGAAGTCGTTGACCAGTTCCTGGGTGTAACGGCCGATGTGGCGGCGCATGCTGCGGTGGTCGATGGTCGACATGGCGCCGGTGACCGCCGCGCGCAGCCGCTGGTGTTCGTCGCCCTCGGCGAACGCGCAGATGGGCTGCCAGGCGATGTGCGGCATGAGCGGGTGGTCGGGCTTGACCATGCCCTCCTGCAGCGCGGTCCAGATCCGGCTGTCGCGGGCGTACTGGGAGGGGCTGCGGACCATGTGCAGGTTCTCGGAGTGCCCGAGGACCACCCACACCGGTACGTCCTCATGGAGCAGCGCGGGCGCGACGCTGCCGTGCTCCTCCCGCAGCCGTTCGTAGAGGTCGTCCAGGTCCGCCGCGTCGGGGCCGTAGAGCCGGTGCAGTCCTCCGGGACCGAGGCCGTGCGCCGGGCAGCCGGGCGGCGGGCCGGCAGTGGCGTCGGTGGCGTCGGTGCCGGTGAGGGATGGGGGTTCAGGCGTCACAGTGTCGCTCCGGAACGGGAGATGTGGGGGTCGGGTCGGATGGGGGTCAGGTGAGGGCGCCGGACATGGCGAGCGAGTGCAGGAAGCGCATCAGGGTCATCAGCACGTCCTTGCTGGAGGCCCGGCGGCGCACGTCGCAGTCGATGATCGGGATCTCCGGGGCCAGGTCCAGCGCGGTGCGCAGTTCCTCGGTCGGGTAACGAGGCGCGTCGGGGAAGGAGTTGACGGCGACGACGAACGGGACGCCGCGTTCCTCCAGGCGTCCCATGACGTCGAAGCTGACTTCCAGGCGGCGGGTGTCGACCAGGACGACCGCGCCGAGCGCGCCCTCGAACAGGCCGTTCCACAGGAACCAGAAGCGTTCCTGGCCGGGGGTGCCGAAGAGGTAGAGCACCAGCTTGTCGGTGATGCTGATGCGGCCGAAGTCCATGGCCACGGTGGTGGCGGTCTTGGACTCGGAGCCGTAGTTGTCGTCGACCCCGATCCCGGCCTGGGTCATGGTCTCCTCGGTGGTCAGCGGCCTGATCTCGCTGACCGAACCGACCATGGTGGTTTTGCCGACGCCGAAGCCGCCCACGATCACGATCTTCACCGCGGCCTGGGCCGTCTGCGGGAGGTGATCCTCGGTGCGTGGGCCGGGGATGGTGTCAGAGCCGTTGAAGTCCATGCATCACCGCTTCGAGGAGAGAACGGTCCGGGAGCGCCTTGCGGACGATCGGGGCGCGCGCCTGCACCAGTTCGTTCGTGATCAGCTCGGTGATCAGGACGGTCATCGCGCTGAACGGCAGGTTGAGGTAGGCCGAGAGCTCGGCCACGGACAGGGGGGAGGTACAGAGCTGGATCACGGCCGCCTCCTCCGGTGAGGCCGACGGCGGTGGCGCGGATCGCGCCACGATCAAGGTGACCAGGTCGAGTTCGGCCCGGCCGCCGTCGGCGGTGTCGGCGATGGCGTACAGCCGCTCGGGGTTCCCGGGCTTCTCCTTGCCGTCCGCCGGTGCGGGCAGCGGCGGCGGTGGAGGCTGCAGTTGCTGCGGCAGGCGCCGTTTGCGTTGCGGAGGAGTCATACGGTCTGCCCGTTCCGCCGGGGCGGACTGGTGAGGTGGGCTCCGATCCGGACGACGAGGTCGCGCATCATGCCGGCCATCCGGCCGGGCTCGCAGGTCACGTCGGCGAGCACGGCCAGGTAGGCGTTGGCGCCGGCGTCCATGAGGTAGAAGTAGCCGCCCTCGATCTCGATGACGACGAGCTTCATGTCGCCGGCACCCTCGATCTCCTGGATGATGGCACCGGCGAGGCTCTGAACGCCCGCGCAGGCGGCGGCCACCCGGTCGGCCGCGTCGGGGTCGCCGCCGTAGCGGGCGATGCGCAGTCCGTCGGCGGAGAGGACCACGATCATCTGGACGCCCGGTACGCCGTCGTTGAGTTGCTTGAGCATCCAGTCGAAGTTGCCTCGCTGCTGGATCACTTGAGGTTCCCCTCGTCGTCGTCGGTGGCGCCCTCGATGGGGGTGTCCGAATCGTTGAGCAGGTGCAGGTACTTGGTGGGGTTCCGGGTGAAGTCGGTCAGTTCGGGTGCGGTGGCGTCCTCGGGCATGCCCTTGCGCAGGCCGTTCCAGAAGTCGTCGACCCACATGCCCGGCGGCCGGTCCCGGAGCTTTTGGATCTCGGGGTCGATCTCGGGCCCGGGCTCGGGTTCGGGCTTGGGCTGGGACCAGATGGTCGGCTTGCCCTCGCGCTCGGCGCGCTCGATGGCGGCCTGTTCGGCGTACCGCTGACTGAGCGGGGTCTTCACCCGGCTGCGGCGCTGCGGAAGACCGCCCGCCGTCCACTCGGTGACCTCGGGGACGTCGTCCTCCATCGAGATCCCGGCGGGGATGCGGGGGCTGGTGGGGCGGCGCTTCTTGGGCCTGCGCTTCGGGCCCTCCACCGCGCCGAGTTCGGGCTTGGGTACACCGGTGGCACCGATGCCGTGGGCGGCGCCGACGCCGGGCTCGGTGGTGGTCATGACGCGCGGTACGACGAGGATCGCGCGGACGCCGCCGTAGGCGGAGGCGCGCAGCGAGACCTGCATGTCGAAGGCCTTGCACAGCCGGCCGACGACGGCGAGGCCGAGGCGCGGGTTCGAGCCCAGGTTCTCCGCGTCGTCGCCCGCCATGGCGTCGTAGATCGCCTTCTCGATGCGGGCACGGCCTTCCTCGCTGAGGCTGACGCCGGCGTCCTCGATCTCGATGACGAGGCCGGACTGCACCTCGGCGGCGGTGACGTGCACCTTGGTCGACGGCGGCGAGTAGCGGGTGGCGTTGTCGAGGAGTTCGGCGGCCGCGTGCAGGAGCGGCTCGACGGACGTGCCCTTGATGTTGATGTTGACGATGGAGTTCAGCTCGATGCGCCGGTACTCCAGGATCCGGGACATGGCACCGCGCAGCACGCTGTAGAGCGAGACGGGCAGCGGCCACTGACGGCCGGGGCGGCCGCCGCCGAGCACGGAGATGGTGTCGGCGAGACGGCCGATCAGCGCGGTGCCGTGGTCGATGCGCAGCAGGTCGTCGAAGACCTCGGGGTTGCGGCCGTGGTCCTCCTCCATCTCCCGCAGTTCGTTGGCCTGCTGGTGGACGATGGCCTGGATGCGGCGGGCGATGCTGACGTAGGAGCGCTCGGTGGCGTCGCGCATCGAGATCTCGAAGTCGGCGCCCTTCAGCGCCGTGCGCAGCAGGGTGCGCTGCGACTCGGGCATGTGGCGCAGTTCGGGCTCGTTGTCGACGACCTTGCGCATCACCTCTCTGACCGGTTCTCCGTGGCGCAGCCGGAGAAGCGCGGTGGGCAGGACGTCGGCGCCGAGGCGGACGATCTCCGCGTCGTGGGCGGCGAGGCGGCGCTCCAGATACGCCGTGTGACGAGCGTGCTCGGCCTGTGTCTCGCGGAGTCTGCGTCCGCGGCGGACGGCTTCGACGGCCGTGGCGAGGACCAGCAGCAGGGCCACGGCCCCGCACCCGCCGACGGCGATCCGGGCCGAGGCCGGAGCCAGGGCGACGGCCGCCGCGGTCGCCGCGGCCATCGCTATGGCCGGCAGCAACAGCACGCGCGCATAAGGACGTTCACGGCCACCGGGAGGCTTTTGAACACTCACCATGGATGCCTTCTGAGACGAATCGGCTGGGTGTCAGGAGAGCTTGCGGGGGGAAGAGTCATGGAACCGAAGGGATCATCGGGAAGTTTGGGAACAGACGCACGATTTCAGCTCAACTCGGTGCGCCGCGGGCGAGCTTAGTCCGACCGGATCATCGCCGTGTCATATTCGGCAAGCACCTGAAATCGCCCATGCAACAGGAGTACGCTCGGCCCATTTGCACGCTCGGCAATCATTCGAACGCGACACGTGACGACGTACGGGCGTACGAAAACTACTCACCGTGATGAGTGAAAAGGGGGCTCGGACTCCGGCGCTCAGGCTGGGCATCGAGCAGCACGCGGACGGGCGCCGAGCCACGCTCGGCGCCCGTCCGGCGTCGGCACTCGCCGACGAGACATCACCCCACCGACGAGTAGGCGACAACCCCTCGCAGCAACTGATCGACAGCCTTGCGCGCGGCCTTGGCCACCGTCGAGCCCGCCACCGGAGATGCCGCCGAGATCTGCCCGAGGACATCGATGACCTGCTTGCACCACCGCACGAAGTCACCCGCGGGCATCTCCGCCTCGCGCAGCACCTCGTCGAGCCCCGTCCCCGAGGCCCACATGTACGCGGCCCAGGCGAAGCCGAGGTCCGGCTCGCGCTGGCCGACGCCCTCGGTCTGGGTGATCCGGAACTCCTCCTCCAGACCGTCCAGCCGGCCCCAGATCCGGACCATCTCGCTGAGCGCGGCCTTCGCCTTGCCGGAGGGCAGCTTGGGCGTCATGGCGTCGTCGCCGACCCGGGCCTCGTACACCAACGCCGAGACGCAGGCGGCGAGTTCGGCCGGGCCCAGACCCTCCCAGACGCCCTCGCGCAGGCACTCGCTGGCCAGCAGGTCGAGTTCGCCGTAGAGCCGGGCGAGCCGCTTGCCGTGCTCGGTGACCTCGTCGCCGCGCAGGTAGTCCAGCTCCGTCAGCAGCGCGACGATCCGGTCGAAGGTCCGCGCGATGGTGTTCGTGCGGCCCTCGATGCGCCGCTCCAGCTGCGAGGTGTCGCGCAGCAGCCGGTGGTACCGCTCGGCCCAACGGGCGTGGTCCTCACGGTCGTTGCACCCATGGCACGGATGTGCCCGGATCTCCGTGCGCAGCCGGGCGATCTCACGGTCGTCGGCGGCCTGCGAGCGCTTCTTGCGGGCCCGCTCCGGCGGGATGTGCCCGGCCTTGCTGCGCAGCGCGGAGGCGAGGTCCCGACGGGACTGCGGCGAGCGCGGGTTGAAGGACTTCGGGATCCGCATCCGGTCCAGCGGCTCGACCGGCACCGGGAAGTCCATCGACGCCAGCCGCTTGACCTGCCGTTCGGCGGTCAGCACCAGCGGGCGCGGGCCGTCGTGGTGGTCGAAGCCGCGGTGGCCGTTGGAGCGGCCGGCGGGCAGGCCGGGGTCCAGCACCAGGGCCAGCCCGGCGTACTTGCCCGTGGGGACGTGGATGACGTCACCCGGCTTGAGCTTCTCCAGCGCCACGGCCGCCTCGGCCCGGCGCTGGTTGGCGCCCTGCCGGGCCAGCTCGGTCTCACGGTCCTTCAGTTCGCGGCGCAGCCGCGCGTACTCGTCGAAGTCGCCGAGGTGGCAGGTCATGGAGGCCTTGTAGCCCTCCAGGCCCTCCTCGTTGCGCTGCACCTGCCGGGAGATCCCGACGACCGACTTGTCGGCCTGGAACTGCGCGAAGGAGGTCTCCAGCAGCTCGCGCGAGCGGTGCCGGCCGAACTGCTCGACCAGGTTGACCGCCATGTTGTACGACGGCTTGAAGCTGGAGCGCAGCGGATACGTACGGGTGCCGGCAAGTCCCGCGAGGTGCTCGGGGCTCATCCCGCGCTGCCACAGCACCACGGCATGACCCTCGACGTCGATGCCACGCCGGCCCGCACGCCCCGTCAACTGGGTGTACTCACCGGGCGTGATGTCGGCGTGCTGCTCGCCGTTCCACTTGACGAGCTTCTCCAGGACCACCGAGCGGGCGGGCATGTTGATGCCCAGGGCGAGGGTCTCGGTCGCGAACACGGCCTTGACCAGCCCGCGTACGAACAGCTCCTCGACGACCTCCTTGAAGGTCGGCAGCATGCCCGCGTGATGGGCGGCGATGCCCCGCTCCAGGCCCTCCAGCCACTCGTAGTAGCCGAGGACGTGCAGGTCCTCGGACGGGATCGCGGCGGTGCGCTCCTCGACCAGCGCGCGCACCTTCTCCCGCGCCTCCTCGTCGTTGAGCCGCAGGCCCGCGTACAGGCACTGCTGGACGGCGGCCTCGCAGGCGGCGCGGCTGAAGATGAAGGTGATCGCGGGCAGCAGGCCCTCGGAGTCGAGGCGCTCGATGACCTCGGGCCGGCCCGGCGTCCACACGCGCGAGCGCTGTCTGCGCTCCCGCTCGCGGTCGGCCTCGCGCATCGCACGGCCGCGCCGGCGGTCCTGGTACGACGGCCGGGTCGACTCCATGCGGGCGAGGCGGACGAGGTCGGGGTTGACGGCCTTCTTGTGGCCCTCGCCCTCCTCGAACAGGTCGTACATCCGGCGCCCGGCGAGCACGTGCTGGAACAGCGGCACGGGCCGGTGCTCGGAGACGATCACCTCGGTGTCACCACGGACGGTGTCCAGCCAGTCACCGAACTCCTCGGCGTTGGACACGGTCGCCGACAGCGACACCAGGGTCACCGACTCGGGCAGGTGGATGATCACTTCTTCCCAGACGGCGCCGCGGAAGCGGTCGGAGAGGTAGTGCACCTCGTCCATGACCACGTAGCCGAGGCCGAGGAGGGTCTGCGAGCCGGCGTACAGCATGTTCCGCAGCACCTCGGTGGTCATCACGACCACCGGGGCGTCGGAGTTGATGCTGTTGTCTCCGGTGAGGAGGCCGACCATGCCGTCTCCGTAGCGGCGGCACAGATCGGCGTACTTCTGGTTCGACAGCGCCTTGATGGGTGTCGTGTAGAAGCACTTCTTGCCCTGCAGCAGGGCGAGGTGGACGGCGAACTCGCCCACGATCGTCTTGCCCGAGCCGGTGGGGGCGGCCACCAGGACGCCCTTCCCCTCTTCGAGGGCCTGGCAGGCCTCGATCTGGAAGGGGTCGAGGCCGAAGTCGTACATCTCGCGGAAGGACGCGAGCGCGGTGGCCTGCTCGGCTGCCCGCCTCCGGGCTGCCGCGTACCGCTCGGCCGGTGAGAGATCCTCTGTCATCGTGCTTTCGAGCGTACCGGGCGGCACTGACAACAGGACGATCATTATCCGGATCTTGGGTTGTTCGACAACGACGGACGGCCCCGTCCTCGAGGGCGGGGCCGTCGCGTCATGCTGCTCGGTGCGGTCTCAGGTCACGTCGTCGTAGCCGTTGACCCGGTCCGTGCTCGTCTGCTCGGGCAGGGCGCGGGCGGCCGGGACGGGCTCGATGGAGCCGATGTCCTCGGGCGTGAGGTCCAGGTCGGAGGCCTCGTCGTCCCCGGGGCCGTCGGCCTCGCGGCGGGCCCGGCGCCGGTCGTTGATCAGCGCGATGCCCACGGCGATGAAGTAGAGCGCCCAGATCGGAGCCGCCAGTGCCAGCATCGTCATCGGGTCGGGGCTGGGCGTGGCCACGGCCGCGAAGCCTGTGATGCCGACGACCATGCCGCGCCACCAGCCCAGCATGCGCCGCCCGGACAGGACGCCTGTGAGGTTGAGCATGACCAGCAGCAACGGCATCTCGAAGGCGAGGCCGAAGACGACGATCATGCGGGTGACCAGGTCCAGC
Source organism: Streptomyces sp. NPDC001816 (assembly GCF_042892235.1). Taxonomy (NCBI): domain Bacteria; kingdom Bacillati; phylum Actinomycetota; class Actinomycetes; order Kitasatosporales; family Streptomycetaceae; genus Streptomyces; species Streptomyces sp. NPDC001816. The sequence continues at coordinate 16,264 of NZ_JBIATY010000010.1, read as the reverse complement.
AGATCGTCCAGCGGCAGCAGGTTCTCGGCACCGCTGGGCGTGAGGTCGATCATCACCCGCGCGGTGGTGGGCAGCACGTGGAACGCGAGGTAGCCGCCGCCGAGGAAGAGCGGGAAGCCGAAACCGACGAAGGCGTAGGCGTACTTCTTCTCGGCGCGGTGCAGGCCCGGCGCGACGAACGCCCACAGCTGGTAGAGCCAGACCGGGGAGGCGAGCACGACACCGGCCATCAGGGCGACCTTCAGGGCCAGGGTGAACGGCGCCAGCAGGCCGCTGACGGTGATGTGCGCGCAGTGGACGTTCTTGGCGTTGGCCAGCTCACCGAAGGACTGATGGCAGCCGATCTCGTCGAGCACCGGCTCGGTGATGAAGTTGACGATGTCCCTGTAGAAGAACGCTGCCACGATCGTGACGACCACGATCGCCAGGACACCCTTGGCGAGCCGGTTGCGCAGCTCACGCAAGTGATCCACGAGCGGCATCCGCCCCTCGGGATCCCTTTCCTTCTTGCGGGCAGACTTGAGCAACCCACATCCTCATCTCGTGCAGCGGACCGGATGCCCCCGGCCCTCGCGTCAGCGCTGGGTCGTGTCCGTCGGCTCGTTGACCGGGCGGGAGCTGGTCACGTCGCCGGGGGCGGCCTGGATCGTGCGCTGAGCCGGAGCGGGCTCCTCGGTGGACTGGGCGGTGCCGGCGGACTGGGCGGTGCCGGCCTGCTTGCCGTCGTCCTTCATCGCCTTCGCCTCGCTCTTCAGGATGCGCGCGGACTTGCCGAGCGAGCGCGCCATGTCCGGAAGCTTCTTGGAGCCGAACACCAGGAGGATCACCAGAACGAAGAGCAGCAGGTGCCACGGCTCAAGTCCGTTGCGGAACATAAATCTTCACCTTCTCACCGAGGCGGGATGTCCGACAGGTCGGACACTTGTCCGGACGTCATGCTGGCTGCGATCGTAACGCCTGGGGATGAACGCGGGACAATCCCCGGGCGTACTCCTGCTCTGCGGACCGCGCTGCGTCCATGGGCCGCGATCAGCAGCGTACCTGGCCGGGAGGGCAGGGTGACAGGGCGAAGCGACGCAGGAGGGAAGCTCACAGGGACTCCACGGCGCGGGCCGTGCTCACCGCCGCCCGCTCCAGATCCTCGGCCGCCCTGTTGATACGCCGCGCGGAGTCGGAGACCTGCTCCCCGAGGCGCCGCGCCTCCAGGAAGACCCGGACGGCGAGCACCCCCAGCACGGCGAGACCCAGGAAACCCACGGCTACCGCGAACATCGGCCAGAACATGACGTCGAGCCTAGACGGTCCTACACCGTGGAGTGCAGCCGCAGGGTCCTGACACCGCCGCCGGTGAGCAGCTCGACGATGCGCTCCCCGGCGGGCTTGCGCACCGAGGAGCCGCAGTCGGGGCAGGTGAACGAGTAGAACGTCGTCCGGCTCGTGGCACCGATGGCCAGGCGCAGGGCGCTCGCGGCGAGTTCGAAGCGGCCCCGGCAGTCCGGGCAGCCGGCCTTGAACACCACGGGGACCACTCTCCTCATCCCGGCGAAGGCGGCCGCCACCGTCATTTCCCCAGCACCGGACCCCGGAGACTCGTTCAAAGCCGTCGCTCCTCTTTTTTTCTGGTCGTTCGCCTTCGGGGCGCCACAGCCCCGGCGGCTCACTCCTGCCTCTCGTACTGCCCGTCGTTCCCATCGTCGTGACCACCGGGCGCCGCCGGGGGCGGTGTGTCGTACGCCGCCAGGGCCTCGCCGGCCGCCGTGCGGGCGCTGTCGGCCAGCTCGGGCGGCGAGACGATCCTGCCGTCGCGGCCCAGACGCAGGGCCAGCCGGCGCAGGGAGGCCGGATCGGGGGTGCGCAGAGTGATACGCAGCCCGCCGTCGGGAAGCTCATCGGCGCTGTCGTGCGGGTAGTACTCGGCCACCCAGCGGCCACCGGGGCCGACCTCGATCACGACCTCCGGATCCTCGGCGGCCGGCTGCACCAGGGCCTCGGACAGGTCCCGCAGCTCGATCTCCGGCGGTGCGGAGGGCTCGTCCAGGATCCTGATCTCGGCGACCCGGTCGAGCCGGAACGTACGCCGGGCCTCGGAGCGGCGGCACCAGGCCTCCACATAGGTGTGTCCGACGCTGACCAGGCGGATGGGGTCGATCTCGCGCTCGGTGACCTCGTCACGGGCGGGTGAGTAGTAGCGGATCCACAGCCGGCGGCGCTCCGAGATCGCCCGGTCGACGTCGGCGAAGACACCGCCCTCGGACTCGAAGGTCACCGAGAGACGGGAGCTGGCACCGGCGACCTCACCGGCCGCCGCCTCCACCTTGGCCGTCGCCCGCAGCAGGGCCTGGCGGTCGCTCTCCCGCAGGCCGGGCAGGGTCGACACCGCGCGGGCGGCCACCAGCAGGGCCGTGGCCTCGTCGGCGGCGAGCCGCAGCGGCTCGGCCGCCTCCTCGCCGAGCGCGGCCGCGTTGTGCCACCAGATGCGCTCGCCGTCGGTGTCGATGTCCAGCAGGTCGCCGCCGCGGAAGCTGGTGCCGCACATGGGCAGCAGATCGAGGTCGGAGACCAGCTCGTCCTCGGTGATGCCGAAGGCGCGCGCGACGTCCGCGATCCGGGCGCCGGGGCGCTCCCTGAGGTACGTGACCAGGGAGAGCATCCGCCGGGTCTGGTCGATGGCGTTCACGGGCCTGACCGGTTTGCCTGCCATGGTTGTGCTCCGCTTCCCCTCAGCCCTTGGCCACGGCACGCAGCCGGTCCACCACATCGGCCCGCAGCTCGGCCGGCTCCACGACGACCACGTCCGGCCCGAACTCCACCAGCCAGGCGTCCAGGCCGTGCCCGTACGGAATCTCCAACTCGTCCCAGCCGTCACCGAGTTCCCGGACCTTGGTGGCTTTCGCCCGAAGGGGGTAACCGGCGCCGGCACGCAGCCTGATCAGCGCCGAACGGTCGGCGATCTCGCCCGCCCAGCCCGCGACGGTCTCGCGCACGGTGACGACGTCCGGAACGGGCGCGGTGAAGCCGGTGCCCCGCGAGCGCACCCGCCCGGTGATCCGGGAGAGCCGGAAGACACGCTCGGCGCCCCGGTCGCGGTCCCAGCCGGCCAGATACCAGTGGCCGCGCCAGCACTCAAGGGCCCACGGCTCCACATGCCGGGTTTCGGGGTGGGCTGCGGTGGCCTTGCGGTAGTCGAAGACGACCGGGCGGCGGTCGCGGCAGGCCAGCATCAGCGGCTCGAACGCGGCCTCGTGCACCGGGATGCGCGGCTCCAGGGCACCGTGGGCCTCGTACGGGTCGACGTCCTCGGGCAACCCCGCCGCGCGCAGCTTCTGCAGGGCGCCGCTGGCCGCTCCGGCCAGGCGGGCCTGCTGCCAGACCTTGGCGGCGAGACCGAGGGCGGCGGCCTCCTCGGCGTCCAGGGTGATGGGGGGCAGGCGGTTGCTGTCGCGGCGGGCGAGGTAGCCGACCTCCCCGTCGAGGTTCTCGACGGTCTCGATCACCAGGCCCAGCTCACGCAGGTCGTCCTTGTCCCGCTCGAACATCCGGTTGAAGGAGTCGTCCGAGCCCGCCGCGCCCTTTTCCGGCCTGACAGCCTCGACGTAAGCCTCGATCGAATCGCGAAGCTCCCGCTTGCTGAGCGGCCGCCGTGTCCCGAGCAGACACAGCGCGAGGTTCATCAGCCGCTCTGCCTTGGCAATGGCCATCGACGCCCTTCGCCTTCCTGTGGTGCTTACGGACGACGACCGTACCGCTCGCAAGTGGCCTGGCAAAGCCGAGGGCCCATGCCCGGACAGGCATGGGCCCCAGTCGATCGGGTCCGGTCGGATCCCGAACACTGGCCGTACGACGATCAGACCGCGATCAGGTCCACCACGAAGATCAGCGTCTCGCCGGGCTTGATCGCCGGGGTCGGGCTCTGGTTGCCGTAGGCGAGGTGCGCCGGGATGGTCAGCTGGCGGCGGCCGCCGACCTTCATGCCCTGCACGCCGAGGTCCCAGCCCTTGATGACCCGGCCGCCACCCAGCGGGAAGCGGAACGGCGTGCCGCGGTTCCAGCTGGCGTCGAACTCCTCGCCCGTGCTGAAGGCAACACCCACGTAGTGGACGGTGACGTTCTGGCCCGCCTCCGCAACGGCGCCGTCACCCTCCCAGATGTCCTTGATCTCGAGGTCCGCCGGGGGCTCGCCGCCCGGGAAGTCGATCTCGGGCTTGTCGATGCTCACGTCAAAAGCTCCTGCTTGTGTACGACACGAAACACGGACAGTCTTTCATCCCCGCTGGTCTGCCGCCTGCCATCGCCACCACGGCGCGGCACGGCTACATCGCGGCCAGGATGTCCACCGAGAACACCAGCGTGGAGCCCTTCTTGACGGCACCGCCGCTCGGCGGGTTGTCGCCGTAACCCAGCTCCGGCGGGACGACGACGAGGACCCTGCTGCCCACCTTCTTGCCGGTCAGCCCCTCAGCCAGGCCCTTGACGGCCTGCTGCATCTGCTCCAGCGAGAACTGGCTGAGCCGCCCGGAGCCGTACGTCTGCTGGAACGTCTTTCCGCCGTCCCAGACCACGGCCTTGAACTGGCACAGGATCGCCTGGTTCGCCTTGAGCTCGTCGCCGTCCCCCTCCAGGACGTAGTTCGACACCAGCTTCTTCGGCGGCTCGGACTTCGGGACGGTGATCTCGGGTGCCTTGCCGTCGGTGTTGGTGCCGACCTTGGGCAGGGCGGCGTCGGTCTGCGGGACCGGCTTGCCGTGGGAGGAGCTCTTGGAGTTGAAGGAGTCCATCAGGTCGATGACGAAGACCAGGGTGTCGGTGCCCTTGATGCCCGCCTGCGGGTTGCCCGACTTGCCGTAGCCCAGCTCCGGCGGGACGGCCAGCTCAATCCGGCTGCCCACCTTCTTGCCCGCGATCGCGTACCGCCAGCCGTCGATGATGCTGCCCTGGGCGAGCTGGATGACCAGCGGGTTGCGGTCGTAGGAGTTGTCGAAGACCTTGGCGGTGCTCCAGATCTGGCCCAGGTAGTTCGCCTGGATGAAGTCGTTCTCCGCGACCGTGCGGCCGCTGCCCGCGATGACCGTCTTGACCGCGAGGTTCTTCGAGGGCTCGCCCGTCCCCTTGGCGACCGTGGGCTTCTCGCCGAACTTCGTGCCCGCCGTGATCGCCGGCAGCGGCCCCTCCACGATCTTGGGCGGGGGTGTGGACTTCGAGGGCGACGGTGACGCACTGGCCTTGCTGGAGTCGGACTTGTCGTCGCCGCACGCGGCGAGCGTGACCAGCCCTGCGGGTACAGCGGCGAGGAGGAGGGAGCGTCGGCGCACGGAGATGCCTCGTAATCGGTCGATCTTGTGGATTGGCGTGCGCGCAACTCTACGACGCGAGAAGGGCGCCGTACGGAAAACGTACGACGCCCGTGTGGCGTTCCGGCAATCCGGTGCGGAAACGCTTGACTCACGTACCTTTGTCACATTCCGGCGATGAGCTTCTCCACCCGGTCGTCCACCGAACGGAACGGGTCCTTGCACAACACGGTGCGCTGTGCCTGGTCGTTGAGCTTGAGGTGCACCCAGTCGACCGTGAAGTCCCGGCGCTGTTCCTGTGCCCTGCGGATGAAGTCGCCGCGCAGCCGGGCCCGAGTGGTCTGCGGGGGAACCGACTTGCCCTCGAAGATCTTCAAGTCGTTGCAGATCCGGGTGGCTTGGCCCCTTTTCTCCAGCAGGTAGTACAGACCACGACGGCGGTGGATGTCGTGGTAGGCGAGGTCTATCTGGGCGACCCGCGGGTGCGACATGGTCATGTTGTGCTTGGCCCGGTACCGCTCGATGAGCTTGTACTTCATGACCCAGTCGATCTCGGTGCCGATGCGGTCGAGTTCCTCGGTCTCGATCGCGTCGAGGGTGCGGCCCCACAGCTCCAGGACCTGAGCGACGGTACCGGTGCGGATGCCGCGGCGGTCGCAGAAGTCCACGGCCTTGTCGAAGTACTCGCGCTGCACCTCCAGCGCGGAGGCCTCCCGGCCGCTGGCCAGGCGCACCTTGCGCCGGCCGGTGATGTCGTGGCTGACCTCGCGAATCGCCCGGATCGGGTTCTCCAGGGTGAGGTCGCGCATCACGGTGCCCGCCTCGATCATGCGCAGCACCAGGTCGGTAGCGCCGACCTTGAGCAGCATGGTCGTCTCGGACATGTTGGAGTCGCCCACGATGACGTGCAGGCGGCGATAGCGCTCGGCGTCCGCATGCGGTTCGTCGCGGGTGTTGATGATGGGCCTGGAGCGGGTCGTCGCCGAGGAGACGCCCTCCCAGATGTGCTCCGCGCGCTGGCTGACGCAGTAGACGGCGCCGCGCGGGGTCTGCAGGACCTTGCCCGCGCCGCACAGCAGCTGCCTGGTCACCAGGAAGGGGATGAGGATGTCCGCGAGCCGGGAGAACTCCCCGTGCCGTGCCACCAGATAGTTCTCGTGGCAGCCGTAGGAGTTGCCCGCCGAGTCGGTGTTGTTCTTGAAGAGGTAGACGTCGCCCGCGATTCCCTCCTCGTGCAGGCGTCGTTCCGCGTCCACCAGGAGTCCTTCGAGAATGCGCTCGCCGGCCTTGTCGTGGGTGACCAGTTCGATCACGTTGTCACATTCGGGTGTCGCGTATTCCGGATGTGACCCCACGTCGAGATAGAGCCGGGCGCCGTTTCGCAGAAAGACATTGCTGCTGCGGCCCCATGACACGACACGGCGGAAGAGGTACCGCGCCACCTCGTCAGGAGACAGGCGCCGCTGTCCCCTGAACGTGCACGTGACGCCGTACTCGTTCTCCAGCCCGAAAATGCGGCGGTCCATGACTGAACATTACGCCCGATCCCCTGAGCTGAAACGGGGTTCGGCAGCACGATTTGGATCATTTTCCGATGAAGCCGCAACAACCCCGCTCCGCGCGGGAGCTGCGAGGACCCGTCCGGTGGCGAGCAGGACCAGCAGGGACACGGCCCCCGCGACGCCCGGGAGGGCGAATCCCCACAGCGCGCCACCGGCCTGGACCACCGGGCCCGCCAGCCCCGTTCCGACCGAGGCACCCACGGTGAACGTCGTCACAAGCCAGGAGAACGCCTCGGTGACGGTTCCGCTCGGCGCGTGCCGGTCGACGATGATGAACGCGCAGGCGATGCAGGGGGCGAGGAACACTCCGGAGACCACGGTGAGCAGCACCATGGCGACCGCTCCCGGCATCAGCATCAGCGGCAGGTAACACACCGCCAGAAGCGCCACCAGGATCCGCAGTCGCCGCTCGGGCGTGCCGCTCCACTGGCGCGCGCCGTAAACGGTGCCGCCGAGAAGGGCCCCGAGGCCGAGCGCGGCCATCAGCCAGCCGTAGACGGCGTCACCGCCGTGGTCGTCGGCGTACGGCACCGAGGCCACGGTGATGGAGCCGAGCGCGATGCCGACGAAGAAGAAGGCGCCGAGCAGCACGAGCAGGCCGGGCGAGCGCAGGGCGCCGAGCCAGTGTGCCTCGCGCGGGGCCGAGCGCCACGCGCGCGAGGGCGGCGAGACGACCACCGAGAGGGCACCGAGGACGCCGACGGCGTTGAGCACCAGCAGGGCCGCACGCTCCGACCACAGGGACACGCACAGGGTCACCAGCAATGGGCCGACGGTGAACATCACTTCCTGCGCGACGGCGTCCATGGCGTACGCGGTGTGCACCTGCTCCTCGCGGCGCAGCACGGAGGGCCACAGGGCGCGCAGGCCGCCCTCCAGGGGCGGCGTGAAGAGGCCCGCGGCCGCGACGGCGGCGTACGCGAAGGACAGCGGGTCGGTGCCGGAGAAGGCGAAGGCCGTCATGGCGAGGGCGGAGAGGACGGCGGCGGGCAGCTGGACGCGCGGCTGGCCGTACAGGTCCACGAGGCGGCCGAGCACCGGCTGGCCCACGGCGTTGGCGACGCCGTACACGGCCGCGAGGGCGCCCGCCAGGCTGTACGTGCCGCCCTCGCCGCGGACGAACAGCACCAGGGCGATCGCGGCGGTCGCGTTGGGCAGCCGGCCCACCAGGGTGCCGGTCAGCAGACGGGCCGCGTGTCTCGCCCTGAGGATCTCCAGGTATCCCGCGGCCATGTCCCGCCTCCAAGTGTTACGTATAACGTCCCCAGTCATACGTACCATGTGCGCTGTTCGCACGTCCACATGAAGGAGCAGGCCCCCGCCGTGGCACGCAGCAGTACGCGCCCGACCAGCCGTGACGTCGCGCAGGCGGCCGGGGTCTCCCAGGCGGCCGTCTCGCTCGTCCTGGGCGACAAGTGGCGCGGCCGGGTCTCGGAGGCCACCGCCGAGCGGGTCCGGGAGGCCGCGCGCGAACTGGGCTACCGGCCCAACCTGGCCGCCCGCAATCTGCGCCTGGGCCGCACCCGCACGGTCCTGCTCGTGGTGCCGGCGCTGACCACCGAGTTCTTCGCCGGCGTCTACACGGGCGCGGCACGAGTGGCAGCCCGGCACGGCTTCGGCGTCGTGCTCTACCCCTCCCCCGAAGGCATCGGCCCGGCCCGCGACCCCTTCGCCTCCGCCCAGGCCGCCCTGGACGGCGTCATCGCCTCCTCGATGGCAGCCGACGCCCTCACCGCGATCCGCGGCGACCAGCTCCCGCTGGTCATGCTCGACAGCGACCCCGAGGGCAGTCTGGGCGCGGCAACGGTGAACCTGGACATCGCCGACGGCGTCCGGCAGGTCGCCGAGCACCTGCTGGGCCTCGGCCACCGCCGCGTCCTGCACCTGGCCGCCGACGTGCCCTCCTGGACGTTCGAGATGCGTGCGCGGGAGCTGGCAACGCGCCTGGCCGCCGTGCCGGGGACGCAGATCCGTACGGCCCCCGCGCCGATCTCCATCGAAGGCGCCCTGGCCGCCACCGAGGCCGCGTTCACCGCGCCCGGCCCCCGGCCGACGGCAGTGGTCTGCGACGACGACAAGCTGGCGGCCGGCGCCTACAAGGCCCTGCGCCGCCTGGGCCTGCGCGTGCCGGACGACGTCTCGGTGACCGGCCTGGACGACCTGGCCCTGGCCACGGCCCTCGACCCCGAGCTGACGACGGTACGACTGGACGCCGAGCTGTTCGGGGAACGCGGGATGGAGGCCCTGCTGGCCGTCCTGGAAGGCCGGGAGCCCGAGCGCGGGGACATTCCGGTGGAACTGGTCGTACGGGCGTCCACGGCGCCGCCTCGCACGTCCTGAACGCCGTGTGCCCCGGCCGCAGGACCGGTCGGGGCACACGGGAGCGGGATGCGGACGGGCTACTCCTCGGAGCCCTCTGCCTCGGAGCCCTCCTCCTCGGAGCTCTCCGCCTCGGTGGCCGCGCCGTTCTCCTCCAGGAGGCGCGCGAGCTGACGGCCGACGATGCGCTTGAACTTGCGGGTCTGCGGGCGGGTACGGTCCAGGACCGCGACCTCCAGACGCTCGGCGGGAATCTCCCGCTGAGTGCCGTTCGACTCGCGGGACAGAGCCTGAACGGCCAGCTTCAGCGCCTCGGCCAGGGTCATGCCGTCCTGGTGGCGCTGGTCCAGGTAATTGCTGATCAACTCCGCGTTGCCGCCCACCGCGACCGAGCCGTGCTCGTCGACGATCGAGCCGTCGTGCGGCAGCCGGTAGATCTGGTCGCCCTCGGGGGTGTCCCCGACCTCGGCGACTACCAGCTCCACCTCGTACGGCTTCTCTGCGGCACTGGAGAAGATCGTGCCCAGGGTCTGGGCGTAGACGTTGGCCAGACCACGGGCGGTCACGTCGTCCCGGTCGTAGGTGTAACCGCGCAGGTCGGCGTAGCGGACGCCGCCGATGCGGAGGTTCTCGTACTCGTTGTACTTACCGGCGGCCGCAAAGCCGATCCGGTCATAGATCTCGCTGAACTTGTGCAGCGCGCGGGACGGGTTCTCGCCGACGAAGACGATGCCGTCGGCGTACTGCAGCACGACCAGGCTGCGACCGCGGGCGATGCCCTTGCGGGCGTACTCCGCCCGGTCGGCCATGGCCTGCTGAGGTGAGACATAGAACGGCGTCGACACCGGTTATCCGTCCCTTTCTGTCATGGTCACTGGATCACCTTGATAAGAACCGGGCCCGCGCTCAGAGCAGGGCGGCCTTGGGACCGTCCGGCTCCTCCAGGCGGCGCTGCAGCACCGCGCGGGACAGCTCGGAGGCCTCGTCCTCGGAGAGCCGGCGGAAGCCGTCCTCGGTGATCACGGTGATGATCGGGTAGATCCGGCGGGCGACATCGGGACCACCGGTCGCCGAGTCGTCGTCAGCCGCGTCGTACAGGGCCTGGACCACCAGGGTCGTGGCCTGCTCCTCGGTCAGGTCGTCACGGAACAGCTTCTTCATGGCACCCCGGGCGAAGATCGAGCCGGAGCCCGTAGCGGCGAAGTTGTGCTCCTCGGAGCGGCCGCCCGTGACGTCGTAGGAGAAGATGCGCCCCCTCTCCCGGTCCAGGTCGAACCCGGCGAACAGGGGCACCACGGCCAGGCCCTGCATGGCCATGCCGAGGTTGGAACGGATCATGGTCGACAGCCGGTTCGCCTTGCCCTCCAGCGACAGCTGGGCGCCCTCGACCTTCTCGAAGTGCTCCAGCTCCAGCTGGAAGAGCTTGACCATCTCGACGGCCAGACCGGCGGTGCCGGCGATACCGACGGCCGAGTACTCGTCCGCCGGGAAGACCTTCTCGATGTCCCGCTGGGCGATGACGTTGCCCATGGTCGCGCGACGGTCACCGGCGAGCACGACGCCCCCGGGGAAGGTCGCGGCGACGATCGTCGTCCCGTGCGGCGCCTCCATCACCCCCTGGGTGGGCGGCAGCTGCCGCTTGCCGGGCAGCATCTCCGGTTGGTGCTCCGACAGGAAGTCCATGAAGGAGGAGGAGCCTGGCGTCAGGAAGGCAGCTGGTAGACGCCCGGTGCTACGAGTGTTGGCTTCCACGCGTTTCCTTCCAGGTAATCGGCAGTCGGTTCATCGCTTCGGGGTCGTCCCTCAACAGGCCGAGGCCGGAATTGCAGTTGAAGCACAGTACGCCACGGACCCTACCCGTCTTGTGGCAGTGATCCACATGCACGGCTGGGGCATCCAGGCAGATCGCACACAAGCCCCGCTGGGAGGCGATCAACGCGTCACGCTCGGCTTCGGTGAGGCCGTACTTGCGCTTGAAGTAGCTGGCCCGATTCCGCTCCGCGCGGCACGCCCGGCAGTAGCTCGCCCAGCCGTCGGACGTGGTCTTGTTCCGCTCCCACTCCGAGTACGGCTTCACGACGCCACACTGCGGACACCGCTTGTGACCCGGCGGCACGGAAACCTTCTCCCGCACCTTCTTGCCCTTGGCCTCTTGGCGCTCCCGGTAGTACTCGGCCGAGCACTCCCGGCAGTAGGCCTGAAGACCATCAGACATACCCCTGTTACTGGCGAACGCTGCCCTCGGCAGGTGCTCCCTACACCGAGAGCAGCGCTTCACCCCAGAATCTTCGCTCACCCCACCGCCCCCGGAACCTTCGAATCGAAGGCAAAAGGGTCTACTGGCCTCCCTTTTGAACGAATGACCGAACGAAATCCTCTGCGTTCTCCTCCAGGACATCGTCAATCTCGTCCAGGACGGAGTCCACGTCATCGCTCAGCTTCTCGTGCCGCTCCTTGAGGTCCTCCGAAGCCTGCGCGTCCTGCGCCTGCTCCTCGACCTCCTCGGTAGAGCGCGTGGCCTTCTGCTGGCCGCCGCCGGTGTCCTTGGTCGCCATAACCCTCACCCCGCTCAGTTCGCCTGCCGATCGGTGATGATCAGACCCTACAAGCCGGGTCCGACATCGGCCCCGCAGTTTCGACAACGTGCGGGGGCCACCTCGATGATTCCCGGGCGGCGGGATTTCCACCCTGTCCGCCCGGGCCGGTACGAGCGCCCGCTGAGCGCGCTCAGCTGCCTGACAGGACCCTGACCAGGTCTTCCGCCGTGCGGCAGCGGTCCAGCAGCTCCTTGACGTGATTTCGCGTTCCGCGTAGCGGTTCCAGGGTTGGAACGCGCTGCAACGAATCTCGGCCGGGGAGATCGAAAATGACCGAGTCCCAGCTCGCCGCGGCCACGTCGTCCGCGTACTGCTCCAGGCAGCGGCCGCGGAAGTACGCGCGCGTGTCCTCCGGCGGCTTGGTGCGGGCCCTGTCGACCTCGGACTCGTCCAGGAGCCGCTTGATGCGCCCGCGGGCCGCCAGACGGTTGTAGAGGCCCTTCTCGGCGCGTACGTCGGCGTACTGCAGGTCGACCAGGTGCAGCCGGGCGGCGTCCCAGTCGAGGCCGTCACGGCGGCGGTAGCCCTCCATCAGCTCCCGCTTGGCGACCCAGTCCAGTTCGCCGGCCAGGCTCATCGGGTCGTTCTCCAGCCGGTTGAGCGTGTCCTCCCAGCGGGAGAGCACGTCCTTGGTCTGCTCGTCTGCGTCCGCCCCGAAGCGTTCCTCGACGTACTTGCGGGACAGCTCGAAGTACTCCATCTGCAACTGGACCGCGGTGAGTGTGCGGCCGCTGCGCAGGGTGACCAGGCGCTTGAGGGACGGGTCGTGGGAGACCTGGTGGAGGGTGCGGACGGGCTGGTCCACGGCGAGGTCGACCGCGATGAAGCCGTCCTCGATCATGGACAGGACCAGGGCGGTCGTGCCGAGCTTGAGGTAGGTGGAGATCTCGGAGAGGTTGGCGTCGCCGATGATCACGTGCAGGCGGCGGTACTTCTCCGCGTCCGCGTGGGGTTCGTCGCGGGTGTTGATGATCGGGCGCTTGAGGGTGGTTTCGAGGCCGACCTCGACCTCGAAGTAGTCCGCGCGCTGGCTGAGCTGGAAGCCGTGTTCGTGGCCGTCCTGGCCGATGCCGACGCGGCCCGCTCCGGCGAAGACCTGGCGGGAGACGAAGAAGGGCGTGAGGTGGCGCACGATGTCCGAGAAGGGGGTCTCCCGCTTCATCAGGTAGTTCTCGTGCGTGCCGTAGGAGGCGCCCTTGTTGTCGGTGTTGTTCTTGTAGAGGTGGATGGGCTGGGCGCCGGGCAGCTGGGCGGCTCGCTCGGCGGCCTCGGCCATGATCCGCTCGCCGGCCTTGTCCCAGAGGACGGCGTCGCGGGGGTTGGTGACCTCGGGGGCGCTGTACTCGGGGTGGGCATGGTCCACGTACAGGCGCGCACCGTTGGTGAGGATCACGTTGGCGAGGCCGATGTCCTCGTCGGTGAGCTGGCTGGCGTCGGCGGCCTCCCGGGCGAGGTCGAAGCCTCGCGCGTCCCGTAGCGGATTCTCCTCCTCGAAGTCCCAGCGGGCTCGGCGGGCCCGGTGCATCGCCGCCGCGTAGGCGTTGACGATCTGGGACGAGGTGAGCATGGCATTGGCGTTCGGGTGGCCGGGGACGGAGATCCCGTACTCCGTCTCGATGCCCATTACTCGCCGTACGGTCATGCGGCCCTCCTTGCCCGGCGGCACCCTCGGTCGTGGGCGCCGCTCAAGTACCGCTGGAGCTCCGGTGCGTGTGCGGTGCCCGTCCCCGCACTGCGCGACTCGGCGGTAGGAACGAGCCTAGAACGCCTTTGCGCTGGTGGGGAGATCATTTGCGTCATTGCCTGCTCCGGTCGTGGCCAGAAAAACAGTCGGCTGCGGGTACCCGCCGAGGGCACCCGCAGCCGCCCTGCCTTTACAGGTACTGACCGGTATTCGCCACCGTGTCGATCGAGCGGCCGGTGTCCGCACCCTGCTTTCCGGTGATGAGCGTACGGATGTAGACGATCCGCTCGCCCTTCTTTCCGGAGATCCGGGCCCAGTCGTCCGGGTTGGTGGTGTTGGGCAGGTCCTCGTTCTCCTTGAACTCGTCCACGCAGGCCTGGAGCAGGTGGGAGACGCGGAGACCCTTCTGGTTCTTCTCCAGGAAGTCCTTGATCGCCATCTTCTTGGCGCGGCCCACGATGTTTTCGATCATGGCGCCGGAATTGAAGTCCTTGAAGTAGAGGACTTCCTTGTCGCCATTGGCGTAGGTGACCTCCAGGAAGCGGTTCTCCTCGGATTCGGCGTACATGTGCTCGACCGCCGTCTGGATCATGCTCTGGACGGTCGTCTCCTTGCTGCCACCGTGCTCGCCGAGGTCGTCGGCGTGCAGCGGGAGCCGCTCGGTGAGGTACTTGCCGAAGATGTCCTTAGCCGCCTCGGCGTCGGGACGCTCGATCTTGATCTTCACGTCGAGCCGGCCGGGGCGCAGGATGGCGGGGTCGATCATGTCCTCGCGGTTGGAGGCGCCGATCACGACCACGTTCTCCAGGCCCTCCACGCCGTCGATCTCGGCGAGCAGCTGCGGGACGATGGTGTTCTCCACGTCCGAGCTGACACCGGAGCCGCGGGTGCGGAAGAGGGACTCCATCTCGTCGAAGAAGACGATCACGGGGGTGCCCTCGCTGGCCTTCTCACGCGCACGCTGGAAGACCAGGCGGATCTGCCGCTCGGTCTCGCCGACGTACTTGTTGAGCAGTTCGGGGCCCTTGATGTTGAGGAAGAAGCTCTTGCCGGCGGCCTGGCCGGTCACCTCGGCGACCTTCTTGGCCAGCGAGTTCGCGACGGCCTTGGCGATCAGCGTCTTGCCGCAGCCGGGAGGCCCGTAGAGCAGGACGCCCTTGGGCGGCCGCAGCTCGTGCTCCTTGAAGAGGTCCGGGTAGAGGTAGGGCAGCTCGACCGCGTCGCGGATCGCCTCGATCTGGTTGCCGAGGCCGCCGATCTGCTCGTAGCCGATGTCGGGGACCTCTTCGAGGACGAGCTCCTCGACCTCGCTCTTGGGCACGACCTCGTAGACGTAGCCGGAGCGGGGCTCGAGCAGCAGGGCGTCGCCGGCGCGGATGGTGACGTCCAGCAGCGGCTCGGCGAGCCGTACCACCCGCTCCTCGTCGGTGTGCCCGAGCACGAGGGCGCGCTCGCCGTCCTCGAGGATCTCCTTGAGGGTGACGATGTCGCCGACGCTCTCGTACTCCATGGCCTCGACCACGTTGAGCGCCTCGTTGAGCATGACCTCCTGGCCGCGCCTGAGGTCGTCGAGTTCGACGCTCGGGCTGACGTTCACCCGCAGTTTGCGGCCGCCGGTGAAGATGTCGGCCGTGCCGTCCTCGTTGGCCTGCAGGAAGACGCCGAAGCCGGCCGGCGGCTGGGCGAGCCGGTCGACCTCCTCCTTGAGGGCCACGATCTGGTCGCGGGCCTCGCGGAGTGTGTTGGCCAGTCGCTCGTTCTGCGCGGAGACGCCGGCCAGGTTGGTCTGCAGCTCGACGATCCGCTCTTCGAGAATCCTCGTGTGTCGCGGAGAGTCGGCGAGCTTGCGTCGCAGGACGGCGATCTCCTGCTCAAGGTAGGCAATCTGCCCGGCCGGGTCGTCGGACCCTCGTCCCGGGCGGATGCCGCGGTTCATGTCGTCGTCGTGGGCTGCCACGGTCCTCACCTCCTCCAAGGGGAGCTGGACGCTTCCAGACCCTACCTGGGTGGGTGACGATTGAAACCCCTAGATCACAGAGACTGTCAAGGTGTGTCGTCGGTCACCCGGTGCGCTCCCTCTCGCAGGGAGGGAATACCCACTCAACGTGATTCGGAAGCGGGTTGTTCCTTGTCGGGAGCGGTCAAAACCCTTCAGGACTGGCCGGAGTTGTCCCTTCCGGGCCGGTCGGCCGGTACGCGGGCGGGCCTGCGGACGCTCCTGTGATCATCACGCAGAGCGACGATACGAGCGGTCGGTGTCACCGCCTGGCCGGCCTGAAGTGCTTCTCCGTCGGCGCAAAGGAGGCGGAGGTAGGGTCGAGGTGTTCAACAGCCGCTGGAGCGGACCCGGCTGGCCTTCGCGCCTCGGGCACCGCCCGGCGAACCGAAGGCAGGAGAGATGACCGTGCAGCAGGAGGCCCCGGGCGGCGAGGCGCTGGAGGTCTGGATCGACCAGGACCTGTGTACCGGCGACGGGATCTGCGCCCAGTACGCCCCCGAGGTGTTCGAGCTGGACATCGACGGGCTGGCCTATGTGAAGGGCGCGGACGACGAGCTGCTCCTGCACCGGGGGGCCACGACGCCGGTGCCGCTGCCGCTGCTCACGGACGTCGTGGACTCGGCGAAGGAGTGCCCCGGCGAGTGCATCCATGTACGCCGGGTTTCGGACAAGGTCGAGGTGTACGGGCCCGACTCGGAGTGAGCCGGGCCTCGGACAGGCCTAGACGAGTAGTTCCGATTGCGGGGTTCACGGACGCAGGGAGGGTGTCCAACATCGGGTTGTGACGACCGAGTTAGACACCCTCTTGACCGCAC
>NZ_JBIATY010000009.1:0-356520 GCF_042892235.1 Streptomyces sp. NPDC001816 | reverse complement strand
ACTCACCCTCTCGGGCTTTCCTCCGGGCTTCCCTTCGGTGTTTCCGACTCTATCAGATCTTTTCTCGATCCGATTTCCTCGGCGCTTTCCAGGTTCTCGCTTTCGCGTTTCCCTTTCCGGCGGCTCCGACTTTATCAGAAGTTCTGAGCCGGATTTCCCACCCGCTCCGGGGCACCGTCGTCCAGCACACGAGGTACTGGGGGGTTCCCGGTTGGGCGGAGCCGTAAACGTACTGGAGCGGGGCTCCCCGATGCAAATCGAGGGGCCCCGCTCCGAGTTCACGCCGACGAGGCGTCAGACCTCCACCACGACCGGCAGGATCATCGGCCTGCGGCGATACGTGTCGGAAACCCACTTGCCGAGGGTGCGCCGAACGAGTTGCTGCAGCTGGTGGGGCTCCACCACACCGTCCTGGGCCGAGCGCTCCAGAGCCTCGGTGATCTTCGGGAGGACGTCGGCGAAGGCGGAGTCCTCGATGCCGGAACCGCGGGCCTGGACGTGCGGGCCACCCGTGATCTTGCCGGTGGAGGAATCCACCACCACGAAGACCGAGATGATGCCCTCGTCACCGAGGATCTTGCGGTCCTTCAGGGCCGGCTCGCCGACGTCACCGACGGAGAGGCCGTCGACGTAGACGTAACCCGCCTGGACCTTGCCCGAGATCTTGGCCTTGCCCTCGACCAGGTCGACCACCACGCCGTCCTCGGCGATGACGATCCGGTCGTGCGGGACACCCGCGAGCGCGCCCAGCTCGGCGTTGGCGCGCAGATGCCGCCATTCGCCGTGGACCGGCATCAGGTTCCTCGGGCGGCAGATGTTGTAGAAGTACAGCAGCTCGCCCGCGGAGGCGTGGCCGGAAACATGCACCTTGGCGTTGCCCTTGTGGACGACGTTGGCGCCCCAGCGGGTCAGGCCGTTGATCACGCGGTAGACCGCGTTCTCGTTTCCGGGGATGAGGGACGAGGCCAGGATGACCGTGTCGCCGTCGACGATGCGGATCTGGTGGTCGCGGTTGGCCATGCGGGACAGGGCCGCCATCGGCTCGCCCTGGGAGCCCGTGCAGACCAGGACCACCTCGTGGTCCGGCAGGTCGTCCAGCGTCTTGACGTCGACGACCAGGCCCGCCGGGACCTTCAGATAGCCGAGGTCGCGGGCGATACCCATGTTGCGGACCATGGAGCGGCCGACGAAGGCGACCCGGCGGCCGTACTCGTGCGCCGCGTCCAGGATCTGCTGGATGCGGTGGACGTGGCTGGCGAAGCTCGCCACGATGATCCGCTTGCGGGCCCCTGCGAAGACCTGGCGCAGGACGTTGGAGATGTCCCGCTCGTGCGGGGTGAAGCCCGGGACCTCCGCGTTCGTGGAGTCGGTGAGCAGGAGGTCGATGCCCTCCTCGCTCAGCCGCGCGAACGCGTGCAGGTCGGTGAGGCGGTTGTCCAGTGGGAGCTGGTCCATCTTGAAGTCGCCGGTGTGCACCACCATGCCGGCGGGGGTGCGGATGGCGACGGCCAGGGCGTCCGGGATGGAGTGGTTGACCGCGATGAACTCGCAGTCGAAGGGGCCGATGCGCTCACGGTTCCCCTCCGCCACCTCCAGGGTGTACGGGCGGATCCGGTGCTCCTGGAGCTTGGCCTCGATGAGGGCGAGGGTCAGCTTGGAGCCGATCAGCGGGATGTCCGGCTTCTCGCGGAGCAGGAACGGGACGCCACCGATGTGGTCCTCGTGGCCGTGCGTGAGGACGATGCCCTCGATGTCGTCGAGGCGGTTCCGGATGGACGAGAAGTCCGGCAGGATCAGGTCGATTCCGGGCTGCTCCTCCTCGGGGAAGAGCACTCCGCAGTCGACGATCAGCAGACGGCCGCCGTACTCGAAGACCGTCATGTTCCGGCCGATCTCGCCGAGACCGCCGAGCGGGGTGACCCGCAGGCCACCCTCGGGGAGCGGCGGGGGCGGGCCGAGTTCAGGATGCGGATGACTCAAAAGACTCTCCTCACCATGCGCGCCACGTACCGGTCGGGCACGTGGCGCGCATGACGTTCGTGCAGAAGCAGTTGTCGTTGTGGGGTGCGGGCACCGGTGGCCCGCTTATGAGGTTGTGTATTCAGTTGTGAAGCTCGGGTGGTGCCAAGTCTGTTGTCAGAGCTGTACCCCGCCGGCGGCAAGATCGATCTTGAGCTGGGCGATCTCCTCGGCCGAGCACTCGACCATGGGGGCGCGCAGGGGTCCGGCGGGAAGTCCCTGGAGGGCGAGCGCGGCCTTGGTGGTCATCACGCCCTGGGTGCGGAACATGCCCGTGTAGACCGGGAGCAGCTTCTGGTGGATCTCGGTGGCCTTGACGACGTCGCCCGAGGTGTACGCGTCGACGAGGGCGCGCAGGTCGGGGGTGACGAGGTGGCCGACGACCGAGACGAAGCCGACCGCGCCCACGGAGAGCAGGGGCAGGTTCAGCATGTCGTCGCCGGAGTACCAGGCGAGACCGGACTGGGCGATGGCCCAGCTGGCGCGGCCGAGGTCGCCCTTGGCGTCCTTGTTGGCGACGATCCGGGGGTGCTCGGCGAGGCGGACGAGCGTCTCGGTGTTGATCGGGACGCCGCTGCGGCCGGGGATGTCGTAGAGCATGACCGGCAGCCCGGTGGTGTCCGCGACGGCCGTGAAGTGCCGGTACAGGCCCTCCTGCGGGGGCTTGTTGTAGTACGGCGTGACGACCAGCAGGCCGTGTGCGCCGACACGCTCGGCCTCGCGGGCCAGCTCGATGCTGTGGTGGGTGTCGTTGGTGCCGACGCCGGCGACGATGTGGGCGCGGCCGCCGACCGCCTCCAGTACGGCTCGTACGAGGTCCGATTTCTCCGCGTCGCTGGTGGTGGGGGACTCGCCGGTGGTGCCGTTGATGATCAGGCCGTCGTTGCCTGCGTCCACCAGGTGGGTGGCGAGCCGCTGCGCGCCGTCGAGGTCGAGTGCGCCGTCCGCCGTGAAGGGCGTGACCATGGCGGTGAGGACCCGCCCGAAGGGGGTCTGCGGAGTCGAGGTCGGAGCCATGGGTAACACGCTACTCGGTGCTCAATGCGTGGTCTGCCCTTGGGGTGCGGGATAAGTCCGGACAAATGCGGAGCCCGGTACTGCCTGCTCGGGGGTTCAAGCAGTACCGGGTCCGTTTGATCAGGCTAGATGAACTTCTCCAAATGCCGCAATACGGACACTTCGCTCGGCTGATCCGTACATCCGTTCCGCGTGGGGGAACAGGGCTTCGTTACGGGGCCACACGGCCGTTCGCATTGAAGGCGGCGTAGGTGAGCGGCATGAGCCTGGCCCACTCCGCCTCCATCTTCTCGCCGACCATCTCGATCTCCCGCTGCGGGAAGGACGGCACCTTCGCCAGCTCGTGCTGGGTGCGCAGGCCGAGGAAGTGCATCAGCGAGCGGGCGTTGCAGGTGGCGTACATCGAGGAGAAGAGGCCGACGGGAAGGACCGAGCGGGCGACCTCGCGGGCGACGCCGGCGTCGAGCATCTCCTGGTACGCCTCGTAGGCCTGCAGGTACGAGTCCTGCATGACACGGCCGACCAGCTCCTGCTGGGCCTGGGTGCCCTCGACGAAGACGTACTTGCCGGGACGGCCCTCCTGGACCAGCTTGCGAGACTCGTCCGGGACGTAGAAGACGGGCTGCAGCTCCCGGTAGCGGCCCGACTCCTCGTTGTACGACCAGCCGACCCGGTGCCGCATGAACTCGCGGAAGACGAAGATCGGGGCGCTGATGAAGAAGGTCATCGAGTTGTGCTCGAACGGGCTGCCGTGCCGGTCGCGCATCAGGTAGTTGATCAGGCCCTTGGAACGCTCCGGGTCCTTGTTCAGCTCGTCCAGGGACTGCTCCCCGACAGTCGACACACGGGCCGCGAAGAGAACGTCGGAGTCCGCTGCGCTGTGTTTGACCAGTTCAACGGTGACATCACTACGCAGATCGATCTTGAGCTGATCGTCGGGGGTGGGGGTCACGATGCGGCGGGTCCTTCCCATCTCGTCTGTTGCGGACGCCACTCTACGGCCCGCCAAACGGGGCGTTCGCCGTCGTGCCTGAATGAACTTGGTGAAACCGGGCACCGATTGCGACGCTTGTTCGTCTGTGTGGGTGAGACTCGTCCGTTTCATCCCCGAAGGGAGCCGTACCCCCATGTTCCGCAGCAATGTCGCTCCCCCACCCCGTCAGCGGGCGTCCGCCGGCCGGATAGCCGGGGGCTGGCTGCTGGGCCTCACCATCGTGGCCGGGCTCGTCGGCGCGGTGATCCTCGGCATGCCGGCCCTGTCGACGCCGTCCAGTGCGCCGGCCCCGCCGTCCCAGGCCTCGCAGGGGCGCTGACCCTTACGGCCGCCCAAGGGTGGTGAGCGGGAACCCGGCCGGATAGCCTCACCGGGCACAGCCCCAGCAAGGATTGAGTGAGGACCAGCCGTGCCCCTGCCCTTCCTGACGGCCGACCGCACCTTCGAGACGGCTTCCGAGAGTCCGCTGCCCTTCGACGACCGGGAGCGCTGGCGGCGCCCCTACCGGCCCGGCCCCGGACGCGTGGGCGGAGCGGCCCTGTGGCTGCTGCTGGCCTCGTTCGTGCTGTTCGCAGCGGTTCTGATCGCCCTGACCGGCTCGGTGTCCTCGGCCGGCGTGGTCCTCGGCCTCGCGCTGACGGTCATCGCCTGCGCGCTGCGGATGCTGCGCATGGGCGTGTGGGTGAGCGCACGCGGACTGCGCCACGTCAGCTTCCTGGTGACGCGTACGGTGCCCTGGCAGCGGGTGATCTCGGTGCGGACGGCCCAGCAGCCGGTGCGCTGGCTGGGGCTGCCCCGCACGGTGCAGGGGCAGGCCCTGACGCTCGTACGCAAGGACCGGCCCACCGAGGACACCCCGCCCCTGCTGACCACGCACGGCCTGGACTTCCTGAACCGCCCCGCGGCCTTCGACCGGGCGGCGGACACGGTGGAGGCGTGGGCCGCGGAGTACGGGCGCCGCTGACCGGAGCAGACAAGCCGGAGGGGCCGGTCCGCTGTGCCGCGGACCGGCCCCTTCGGCGTACGGGCCTCTTCTTCGGCTTGCCGCCGGTACGGCTCAGGCTTGGACGGGCCTGCCGTCGTGCAGGGCGATGGCGCGCTGCATCGCCTTGCGGGCGCGCGGGGTGTCCCGGGCGTCGTGGTAGGCGACGGCGAGCCGGAACCAGCTGCGCCAGTCGTCCGGAGCCGCCTCCGTCTCGGCCTTGCGCTTGGCGAACACCTCGTCGGCCGAGTCGCGGTCGATACGGCCGCCCGCGGTGCGCTTCAGCTCGTCGACGGGCAGCCCGCCCTCGGCGTCGAGTTCGGCGGCGAGCTGGTTGGCCTTGCGGACGAACTGGGTGTTCTTCCACAGGAACCACAGGCCGATGACCGGCAGGATGAGCACCGCGATCCCGAAGGTGACGGTGAGGACCGTGCCGGACTGGATGAGCATGACGCCGCGGCTGCCGACCAGCACGAAGTAGAAGAGCAGGACGGCGGCCGTGACGAGGTAAGTGATCTTCGCGCGCATGACGTATTCGGGCTCAGCTCAGGTCCAGGAAGTGCTCCAGGCCGAAAGTCAGGCCCGGAGTCGACACCACGCGGCGGGCGCCGAGCAGGATGCCCGGCATGAAGCTGCTGTGGTGCAGGGAGTCGTGGCGGATGGTGAGGGTCTCGCCCTCGCCGCCCAGCAGCACCTCCTGGTGCGCCAGGAGGCCGCGCAGCCGCACGGCGTGCACCGGGACGCCGTCGACGTCGGCACCCCGGGCGCCGTCCAGGGCCGTCACGGTGGCGTCCGGCGCCGGGGCCGTGCCGGCGGCGCGGCGGGCCTCTGCGATGAGCTGAGCGGTGCGCGTGGCGGTCCCCGAGGGGGCGTCCACCTTGTTCGGGTGGTGCAGCTCGACGACCTCGACCGACTCGAAGTACGGCGCGGCGATCTGCGCGAACTTCATGGTGAGGACGGCGCCGATGGAGAAGTTCGGCGCGATGAGCACGCCGGTCTCCGGGGACTGGGCGAGCCAGCCCTTCAGCTGCGCGAGGCGCTCGTCCGTCCAGCCCGTCGTACCGACGACCGCGTGGATGCCGTGGCGCACGCAGAAGTCGAGGTTGCCCATGACGGAGGCGGGGGTGGTCAGCTCGACGGCGACCTGGGCGCCGTTCTCCGCGAGCGTCTCCAGCTTGTCGCCCCTGCCGAGAGCGGCGACCAGCTCCATGTCCTCGGCGGCCTCGATCGCCCGTACCGCCTCGGACCCGATCCGGCCCTTGGCACCGAGGATCGCCACGCGCAGCTTGCTCATGTTCCCTGCTTCCTAACCGGTGGTGTTTCAGGCGACGGCGTCGTGCAGACGGGAGGCCTGCTTGTCCTTCAGCGGGCCGATGACCGACAGCGACGGGCGCTGTCCCAGGATGTCGCGGGCGACCGAGCGGATCTCGTCCGGGGTGACCGCGGCTATCCGGGCCAGCATGTCGTCGACCGACATCTGCTCGCCCCAGCACAGCTCGCTCTTGCCGATACGGTTCATCAGCGCGCCGGTGTCCTCCAGGCCCAGGACGGTGGAGCCCTGGAGCTGGCCTATGGCGCGGCTGATCTCGTCGTCGGAAAGGCCGTTGGCTGCGACGTGGTCGAGTTCGTCGCGGCAGATCTTCAGCACGTCGTGCACCTGGCTCGGGCGGCAGCCCGCGTACACGCCGAACAGGCCGCAGTCGGCGAAGCCCGAGGTGTACGAGTACACGCTGTAGGCGAGGCCGCGCTTCTCCCGGACCTCCTGGAAGAGGCGGGAGGACATGCCGCCGCCGAGGGCGGTGTTGAGCACGCCCATGGCCCAGCGACGGTCGTCCGTGCGGGCCAGGCCGGGCATGCCGAGGACGACGTGCGCCTGCTCGGTCTTGCGGGCGAGCAGCTCGACCTTGCCGGCCGTGCGGATCGTACGGCGGCCGTCGCGCGGGGCGATGGGCTGCGCGTCCAGGTTCTTGAAGGCGCCCGCCTTCTCGAAGGCCGCGCGGACCTGTCGTACGACCTTGTTGTGGTCGATGTTGCCCGCGCAGGCGACCACGAGGTGGGTCGGGTCGTAGTGCTTCTTGTAGAAGCGGCGGATGCGGTCGGCGCCGAGGGCGTTGACCGTGTCGACCGTGCCGAGGACGGGGCGGCCGAGGGCGTTGTCGCCGAACATCGTGTGCGCGAACAGGTCGTGCACACAGTCGCCCGGGTCGTCCTCGGTCATCGCGATCTCTTCGAGGATCGCGCCGCGTTCGACGTTGACGTCCTCTTCGAGGATGAGCGAGCCGGTCAGCATGTCGCAGACGACGTCGATGGCGAGCGGCAGGTCGGTGTCGAGCACGCGCGCGTAGTAGCACGTGTACTCCTTGGCCGTGAACGCGTTCATCTCGCCGCCGACCGCGTCGACGGCGGAGGAGATGTCCAGCGCCGACCTGCGGCCGGTGCCCTTGAAGAGCAGGTGCTCCAGGTAGTGCGTGGCGCCGTTCAGGGCCGGCGTCTCGTCGCGGGAGCCGACGTGCGCCCAGATGCCGAAGGTCGCGGAGCGGACCGAGGGCAGGGTCTCGGTGACGATGCGCAGGCCGCCCGGGAGGGTGGTCTTGCGGACCGTGCCGATGCCGTTGGTGCCCTTGATCAGGGTTTGGGTACGGGCGACGGCCCGCGCCTCCGAAGAGGTGCGGGCCGTCGCCTTGGAGCTACGGGACGTCACTGCTCGGCGTCGTCCTTCTTCGTCTCGGTCTCGTTGCCTTCCTCGCCCTCGATCACCGGAACGAGGGACAGCTTGCCGCGGGAGTCGATCTCGGCGATCTCGACCTGGACCTTCTGGCCCACACCGAGAACGTCCTCGACGTTCTCCACGCGCTTGCCGCCGGCGAGCTTGCGGATCTGCGAGATGTGCAGCAGACCGTCCTTGCCGGGCAGCAGGGAGACGAACGCACCGAAGGTGGTCGTCTTCACGACCGTACCGAGGTAGCGCTCGCCGACCTCGGGCATCGTCGGGTTGGCGATGCCGTTGATCGTGGCGCGGGCGGCCTCGGCGGACGGGCCGTCGGCGGCACCGATGTAGATCGTGCCGTCGTCCTCGATGGTGATCTCGGCGCCGGTGTCCTCCTGGATCTGGTTGATCATCTTGCCCTTGGGGCCGATGACCTCACCGATCTTGTCGACCGGGATCTTGACGGTGATGATCCGCGGAGCGTGCGGGGACATCTCGTCGGGCCGGTCGATGGCCTCCATCATCACGTCGAGGATGTGGAGACGGGCGTCGCGGGCCTGCTTGAGGGCCGCGCCCAGGACGGAGGCCGGGATGCCGTCCAGCTTGGTGTCGAGCTG
This sequence comes from Streptomyces sp. NPDC001816, assembly GCF_042892235.1. Classification (NCBI taxonomy): domain Bacteria; kingdom Bacillati; phylum Actinomycetota; class Actinomycetes; order Kitasatosporales; family Streptomycetaceae; genus Streptomyces; species Streptomyces sp. NPDC001816. Next base: position 348,184 of record NZ_JBIATY010000009.1, on the reverse strand, counting down.
GAGCGCGGTCACGAACTCCTTGGTGCCGGCGACCTTGAAGTCCATGTCACCGAAGGCGTCCTCCGCACCGAGGATGTCGGTGAGGGTGACGTAGTGCGTCTCGCCCTCGATCTCCTGGGAGATCAGGCCCATGGCGATACCGGCGACCGGAGCCTTCAGGGGCACACCGGCGTTCAGCAGCGACATGGTGGAGGCGCACACGGAGCCCATGGACGTCGAGCCGTTGGAGCCGAGGGCCTCGGACACCTGGCGGATCGCGTACGGGAACTCCTCGCGCGTCGGCAGCACCGGCACGAGGGCGCGCTCGGCGAGGGCGCCGTGGCCGATCTCGCGGCGCTTCGGGGAGCCGACGCGGCCGGTCTCACCGGTGGAGTACGGCGGGAAGTTGTAGTTGTGCATGTAGCGCTTGCGGGTCACCGGGGAGAGGGTGTCCAGCTGCTGCTCCATGCGGAGCATGTTGAGGGTGGTGACGCCCAGGATCTGGGTCTCGCCACGCTCGAACAGCGCGGAGCCGTGCACCCGCGGGATGGCCTCGACCTCGGCGGCCAGGGTGCGGATGTCGGTGACACCGCGGCCGTCGATGCGCTTCTTCTCCTTGATCACGCGCTCGCGGACCAGCTGCTTGGTGAGCGAGCGGTACGCGGCGGAGATCTCCTTCTCGCGGCCCTCGAACTCCGGCAGGAGCTTCTCGGCGGCGAGCGCCTTGACGCGGTCCAGCTCGGACTCGCGCTCCTGCTTGCCCGCGATGGTCAGCGCGGAGGCCAGCTCCGGGCGGACGGCGGCGGACAGGGCCTCCAGGACGTCGTCCTGGTAGTCCAGGAAGATCGGGAACTCGGCGGTCGGCTTGGCGGCCTTCGACGCAAGGTCCGCCTGGGCCTTGCACAGGACCTTGATGAAGGGCTTCGCGGCGTCCAGACCGGCGGCGACGACCTCCTCGGTCGGGGCCTCGGAGCCGCCCTCGACCAGCTTGATCGTCTGGTCGGTGGCCTCGGCCTCGACCATCATGATCGCGACATCGCCGTCCTCCAGGACGCGACCGGCGACCACCATGTCGAAGACGGCGTCCTCGAGCTCGGTGTGCGTCGGGAACGCGACCCACTGGCCGCGGATCAGCGCGACGCGGACGCCGCCGATCGGGCCGGAGAACGGCAGACCGGCCAGCTGCGTGGACGCGGACGCGGCGTTGATCGCGACGACGTCGTACAGGTGGTCGGGGTTGAGCGCCATGATCGTGGCGACAACCTGGATCTCGTTGCGCAGGCCCTTCTTGAAGGACGGGCGCAGCGGGCGGTCGATCAGACGGCAGGTGAGGATCGCGTCCTCGGAGGGACGGCCCTCACGGCGGAAGAAGCTGCCGGGGATCTTGCCGGCGGCGTACATCCGCTCCTCGACGTCCACCGTCAGCGGGAAGAAGTCGAGCTGGTCCTTGGGGTTCTTGGAGGCGGTGGTGGCCGACAGCACCATGGTGTCGTCGTCCAGGTACGCCACGGCGGAACCGGCGGCCTGCTTGGCCAGGCGGCCCGTCTCGAAGCGGATGGTACGGGTGCCGAAGGCGCCGTTGTCGATGACGGCCTCGGCGTAGTGGGTCTCGTTCTCCACTAGCGTTTTCTCCTCGTCTTCGTCCCTGGGCTGCCCGTGTGGCAGGGGGACGGTTACGGAGAAGCGCGCCGTGCTGTGCGGGCCGGTCTTCGATCGAAGCACCCGGGGCTCGCTTCCCCCCGGGGGCCACTACCGAGGACCGGCGGCGGCTAAGGAGCGCTTCTCCTTTTCGTTGTCGTGCTGTGTCGTGCGTACTGCGTTGTGCTACCACACTACAAAGCGTGAGTGACACTCCGCACGTTTCCGCACGTACGACGGGGGCTTGCCTGCATACGACAGGACTTCCCCGCATACGGCAAAGGGAGCGATTCCCGAGTCCTTCCGGGAACCGCTCCCCTCATGGCGTCTTACTTGGCGCCCGCAGCACCGCGGCGGATGCCGAGGCGGTCGACCAGCGTACGGAAGCGCTGGATGTCCTTCTTCGCCAGGTACTGCAGGAGGCGACGGCGCTGACCGACCAGGATCAGCAGACCACGACGGGAGTGGTGGTCGTGCTTGTGGGTCTTGAGGTGCTCCGTCAGGTCGGAGATCCGACGCGAGAGCATGGCGACCTGGACCTCGGGGGAGCCCGTGTCGCCCTCCTTGGTACCGAACTCGCTGATGATCTGCTTCTTCGTAGCGGCGTCGAGCGACACGCGTACTCCTCGTAGTCTTTGAGTGGCCACCGAGTGCCCCCGGTCTTTGTCTCGGGGGAGCTTCCGTTACTCGGGAGGCGGGATCCGCTGGGCGCGGCCTCCAGAGCCTTCTGAGAAGGGTTCCGGGGGTGCGTACACAAACGGCCGTCACACAGCGTACCAGCCAGTGGCGGGAACCCTCTCCCGCCTTCCGGAACGGACCGGGTCCGCGGGATGCGGCCACTAGGGTGAGCGTGCTGATCGTACGTACGTCGGGAAGGGGTCGCTTCGGGATGGCGGAGACGGAAGCGGAGATCAAGGCGCGCAAGGAGCGGGAGCGCGACGAGCTGTACGCGCTCGACATCTCGGGCGTCGAGTGGCACTGCGCCCCGGGTACGGAGGAGCACGAGGAGCGGGTCGAGATCGCGTACCTCCCGGACGGGGCGGTGGCGATGCGGTCCTCCCTCGACCACGGCACCGTGCTGCGGTACACGGAGGCGGAGTGGCGGGCGTTCGTCCTGGGTGCCCGGGACGGGGAGTTCGATCTGAAGCCGATGCCGCACAACGGCGGACTCGACTCCGTGTGAGCGCACGCATAAATGGCAGAAAAGGGCGGCACGCGCGCGTGCCGCCCTTTTCTGCCATTTCTGCGTCCGGTGAGCCGGCAAGGACTCGGCAGGCGAGGACCTAGCTGGTCATCGCCCGCGCCCGCTCGTACACGTCGAACACGGCCAGCGCCAGCGGGATCAGCGTGAGCAGGACGAAGCTCTCGGCGATCTCCAGGAAGCGGCCCCAGAAGGGGGTGACACCGCGCCGCGGGGTGATCAGACCGATCGCGGTGACCAGGGCGGTGGCCGCGCCGACCGCCGCGGCGAGCCAGACGCTGCGGATGTCGAGGGCGTTGCTGTCGCCCTGGAAGGCGTCGATCAGGTAGTTCCGGGGCGGGTTCAGGGCGAGCCCGAGGCCGAGGAAGACGATCGCGGCCAAGCCCGCGGCCAGGGTGGCGCCGACCTGCGCGGTGTAGCGGAACAGATGCGCCCGCATCAGCATCGCCACGCCGGTCGCGAGGGCCAGGAGTTGGGCCCAGGTGTTGCTGGAGAAGCCGAGGACGATCGAGGCGCCCACCGCGACGAGGGCACAGCCGCCGACGAAGCCGACGAGGAGTTCGTGGCCGCGCCGGGCCTGGGCGGCCACCCGCTCCAGGTCCACGGGCTCCTGCGGGGCGGGCTCGCCGCGGTCGTAGCCGCCGCGGGAGGGGTTGGGCGGCTCGAAGCCAATGGGCAGCCGTGCGAAGCGCATGGACAGGCCCGGCAGGAAGGCCAGCGCCACGACGGACAGCGGGGCGCAGACGGCGGCCGTCTCGATGGGCTTCAGCTCGGTGAGGATCGCGATGAAGCTGGTGACCAGACCGATGGCGGAGGCGAAGACGAACGCCACGAAGGGTCCGTCACCGCCCGGCGACACCAGGGTGAGCACCACGGAGGCGACCAGGACCGCCGCGCAGGCGAGCAGGAACTGGAGTCGTCCGATGCCCTGTCCGGCGGAGAGCGACAGCAGCCCCGAACCGGCCACGGCTACGTTCGGCAGGGCGCCGAGGCCGAGCGCGACCGCGGAGCCCCGGTCGCCGTACACACGCGCTCGGACGCAGGCGAGGGTGACCAGCAGGACGCCGGCAACGCCCGCGATGATGCCCTGCAGGCTGTACATGTCGTGGTGGATCTGGGAGCTCCAGGCCACGAAGGCGAGCAGCGCGGGAAGGATGCCGCCCGCGACGAGGCCGGCGGCACGGGTGAGGTCGCCGCTCCACAGGGTGCGGTCGCGGGTGACGGCGGAGGCCACCGCCTCGGAGACGTCGTCGAGGACCGCGGGCGGCAGCGACTCGGCGAACGGGCGCAGGGTGAGCAGTTCGCCGTCGAGGATGCGCTGCGCCGTGAAGGACCGGGCGCCGTCGAGGACGGTGCCGTCCCGCCGTACGAGGTGGTAGCCGACCGGCGCGCCCTCGGCGGGGCTCTGCTGGGACAGGCGCAGGATCTCCGGGTACAGGTCGGCGACCGGTACGTCGTCGGGCAGCGCCACGTCTATGCGGCTGTCGGGCGCCACGATGGTGACCCGGCAGAAGCCGAATCCCATGCCTGCCCCGGAAGGGGCTCCGGTGCCCGGTCCACCGGTCGCGCCGGCAGGCGCGGAGGCCGTCATGCTCACCTGCTGTTCCCCCTCGTCGGCGGTGGGGCGGCCTGCGGTGCCGCCGCACACTCTTCCGCCCGTAAAGATCCTGTGTAGGTTGTGCCGCGCCATCCGCACCGCCGGCCAACCGAGCGGTCGTATCCGGGGGTTGCGGGGTGGCGCTTGTTTCGAACCGTTGCGGATTGCCCGGGTTTTCCCGGCACGATTCGCAACTGCTCACGCGTCTCACCGGCACCCTACCGCCCGCCGTTGTCCGTGGTTGTCAGTAGGATCGCGCTTCGCGGTCGACGTCCGCCTGACACGGGGCGGCGGACGAAACATCTCGGTCCGGCAAGGGAATTGGTGCGTAGTGAGCCACATCGTCGTCAAGCGCCCACCGCGGGCACTGCCGAAGGAAGTGCCCACGGACGAGGTCGTACTGCAAGCACCGCCGGAGCTTCCGCGCGGTCAGCAGGAAGGCGCTCTGATGCAGCTCCTGCCCATGCTCGGCATGGGCGGGTCCGTGGTGTTCTTCTTCAACCCCCAGGCCCAGCCCTTCATGAAGATCATGGGCATGGTGATGGTGGCCTCGACGATCGGCATGGGCATCTCGATGCTGATCCGCTACCGCCGCGGCAGCCAGGGGCAGATGGCCGACATGCGCCGTGACTACCTCCGTTACCTGTCGCAGACCCGGCGCGCCGCCCTGGAGACCGCGAAGTCCCAGCGTGACGCCCAGTACTACCTGAACCCTTCGCCGGAGCAACTGTGGGCGCTGGTCGCCGAGGGCAGCCGGGTGTGGGAACGGCGCACCGGTGACGAGGACTTCGGGCAGGTGCGGGTGGGCCTGGGCCCACAGGCCCTGGCCACTCCCCTGATCCCGCCTCAGACCGCTCCGGTCGACGAGCTGGAGCCGCTGACCGCGGGCGCCATGCAGCGCTTCCTGGCCACCCACAGCGCCCTCGACGACCTGCCGATGGCGGTGTCGCTGCGCGCCTTCTACCACGTGACGATCAGCGGCGAGCCGGGCACCGTGCGCGGCACCGCCCGCGCCGTCACCGCCTCTCTCGCCTCGCTGCACTCCCCCGAGGACCTGGTCATCGCCGTCGTCACCGCACGCGCGTCGGCGCCCGAGTGGGAGTGGGCCAAGTGGCTGCCGCACGTGCAGGCCCCGGGTGTCGCCGACGGCGCCGGCAGCGTGCGACTGATCACCACCGACCCGGTGGAGCTGGAGGACCGGCTCGCCTCCCGACTGCAGGGCCGCCCGCGCTTCCACCCCGGCGGAGCGCCGGTTCCCGAACAGCCGCACGTGGTGGTCGTGCTCGACGGCATCTCCCTGCCGCCGACGTCGTTGCTGGCGAGTCCCGAAGGCATGCAGGGCGTGACGGTCCTGGAGGTCGTGCCCGGCGACCTCACCATCGGCCGCGGCGACCTCTCCGTCATCGTGCAGCCCCACGAACTGCGCCTGGAGTCGGCGCATGGCATGGTCTACGACGGAACGCCGGACGTCCTGTCGTACGAGGCCGCGGAGGCGCTCTCCCGCCAACTGGCGCCGCTGCGCATGGCGTCGGGCGGCGACGACGACCAGCCGCTGCTCGCCAACCTGGAGTTCACGGACCTGCTGAACCTGGGCGACGCGGCCTCGGTCGACACGAAGCGGACCTGGCGGCCGCGCTCGCAGTCGGAGCGGCTGCGCGTGGCGATCGGTCTCGGCGAGGACGGCCGGCCCGTGATGCTGGACCTCAAGGAGGCCGCCCAGGAGGGCATGGGCCCGCACGGCCTGTGCGTCGGTGCGACCGGTTCCGGCAAGTCCGAGCTGCTGCGCACGCTCGTTCTCGGTCTCGCCGTGACCCACTCCTCCGAGACGCTGAACTTCGTCCTTGCCGACTTCAAGGGTGGTGCCACGTTCGCGGGCATGGCCCAGATGCCGCACGTGGCGGCCGTGATCACCAACCTCGCGGACGACCTGACCCTCGTCGACCGCATGGGCGACTCGATCCGCGGTGAGCTCAACCGCCGCCAGGAGATGCTCCGCGACGCGGGCAACTACGCGAACATCCACGACTACGAGAAGGCCCGCGCGGCCGGCGCGCCCCTGCAGCCGATCCCGTCCCTGGTCCTGGTGATCGACGAGTTCAGCGAACTGCTGACCGCGAAGCCGGACTTCATCGAGATGTTCGTGCAGATCGGCCGTATCGGCCGTTCGCTGGGCGTGCACCTGCTGCTCGCCTCCCAGCGTCTGGAGGAGGGCCGGCTGCGCGGCCTGGAGACCTACCTCTCCTACCGCATCGGTCTGCGGACGTTCTCGGCGGCCGAGTCGCGCGCCGCGCTCGGCGTCCCGGACGCCTACGAGCTGCCGAACGTCCCGGGTTCGGGTTTCCTGAAGTTCGGTACGGACGAGATGGTGCGCTTCAAGGCGGCGTACGTCTCCGGTGTGTACCGCACCAGCTCGCAGCAGGCCGCCGCGCTCGGCGGTCCGCTGCCCGTCGACCGCAGGCCGGTCCTCTTCACGGCGGCCGAGGTCCCGGTGCAGTACGTGCCGGTCCCGAAGCAGCGCCAGGAGACGCCCGACCAGCAGAAGGACGACGCGCTCGCCGACACCGTCCTCGACGTGATCGTGCGGCGCCTGGAGGCGCAGGGTCCGGCCGCCCACCAGGTGTGGCTGCCCCCGCTGGACAGCCCGCCGTCGCTCGACACGCTGCTGCCGGGACTCGCCCCGGTGCCCGGCCGTGGCATGACCCAGCCGGGCTACGAGGGCGCGGGCCGGCTCGTCGTCCCCGTCGGCCTCATCGACAAGCCCTACGAGCAGCGCCGCGACCCGCTGTGGCTCGACTTCGGCGGCGCGGCCGGCCACATGCAGATCGTCGGCGGCCCGCAGTCCGGCAAGTCGACGCTGCTGCGTTCGATCATCGCGTCGTTCGCCCTCACCCACACCCCGCGGGAAGTGCAGTTCTACGGCCTGGACTTCGGCGGTGGCGGTATGGCCGCGGTGGCCGGCCTGCCGCACATGGGCGGTTTCGCCTCGCGTCTGGACCCCGAGAAGGTCAGGCGTACGGCGGCCGAGGTGTACGGCGTCATGACCCGCCGAGAGGAGTACTTCCGCTCCGCGGGCATCTCCTCCATCGCGGAGTTCCGCTCCCGCCGCGCGCGCGGCGACATCTCGGTGACCGACCAGCCCTGGGGCGACGTCTTCCTGGTCATCGACGGCTGGGGCAACTTCCGCACGGACTACGAGGCCCTGGAGCCGCTGGTCCTGGACATCGCCGCGCGCGGTCTGGGCTACGGCATCCACCTCATCCTCACCGCCTCGCGCACGATGGAGGTCCGCGCGAACCTCAAGGACCACCTGATGAACCGCCTGGAGCTGCGGCTGGGCGACCCGATGGACTCCGAGATCGACCGCAAGGTCGCGGCCAACGTCCCCACCGGTGTGCCGGGTCGCGGTCAGACCCCGCAGAGGCAGCACTTCATGGCGGCGGTCCCGCGCATCGACGGCCTCTCCTCCGACACGGACCTCGCGGAGGCGTCGACCGCCCTCGCGGCCGAGGTCAGCCGTCACTGGCAGGAGCCCGGCGCGCCGGAGGTACGCCTGCTGCCCCGCGAGTTCGCGGCGGCCCAACTCCCTCCGGGCGACCGCTTCCCGAACCGGGGCATCTCCTTCGCCCTGGACGAGGACAACCTCGAGCCGGTGTTCGTGGACTTCGAACAGGACCCGTTCTTCCTGGTGTTCGGCGAGAGCGAGTCGGGCAAGTCGAACCTGCTGAAGCTGCTGATCAAGCGCCTCACCGAGCGCTACGACGGCAACTCCTGCAAGCTGTTCGTCGTCGACAACCGCCGCTCGCTGCTCGGGGTGACCCCGCCGTCCCACCTGGCCGAGTACATCCCCATGTCCAACCAGATGCAGCACCACATGGACGCACTCGCCGACCTGATGCAGCGCCGCACACCGACGGCGGATGTCACCCCGGAGCAGCTGCGCGACCGCAGCTGGTGGCGGGGCCCCACGGTCTACGTCATCATCGACGACTACGACCTCGTGTCCACGTCCAGCGGCAACCCGCTGTCGGGCCTGACGGAACTCCTCCCGTTCGCCCGCGACGTCGGCGTCCGCTTCATCATCGCCCGCTCCACGGCGGGCGCGTCCCGCGCCGGCTACGAATCCTTCATGCAGCGCATCAAGGAACTCGGCGCCCAGGGCGTGGTCCTCGCGGGCGACCCGGCCGAGGGCGACCTGCTCGGCGGGGTCCGGCCGCGGCCGATGCCTGCGGGGCGGGGGGTGTTCGTTTCTCGGAAGAGGGGGAAGCCGATGGTGCAGGTGGGGTTGGTGGAGTCCTAGGAGACCTTCGCCTTCGGAGTCGTTCTCGGGCAGGAACGGCTCTCGCCTCCTGATCCGACCTGGATGCCGCGGACCATGCCGGTCCGCGGCATCCTGCCGTTCCGAACACGGTCGAACGACCTGCTCCTCGCTCAGAACGTCGAAAGAGCGATGACCGAGCTGTCGTACATGACGAAGACGCGGTTTCCGGCGGCGGCCAGGCGGGCGTAGTCGGGATCGGGGACGATGTAGCTCCGTGAGTCCTTTCCGTCCGAGGACCGCACCGCATTGATCAACAACTGTGGCCCATACCCGTTATGGGTCCTGCCGAACGTCCAGACGCCGTGGCCCTGCCGTACCACAGGGCTCCCCCACGTCGCGTTCTGCGACGCCTCCCACAGCACCTTGCCGTTTCCCTTGTCCAGGCACCTGGTGCCTGTACCCGCGTTCGTGTAGACCGCGTCCGTGTAGACCGCGGCAGGGCCCCACTTGTACCCGTCGGTCGCCCAGTCGTCGAGTTTGGTGTTCCAGATCCTCGTTCCGTCGCTGAGCCGGCGGGCGTCCATGGACTTGCCGTTGATGTACACGATGCCGTCGTAGACCACCGGGCTGACCGTGAGGTCCTTGTCCTGGTCGAGGCGGGTCCACGCCGTGCTGCCATCGTTGGTGTGCACGACGAGCACGGTGCCGTCCACGGCCGATATGACCAGCCTGCCCTGGCCGACAACGGCAGGGGCGAGCAGATGCCCGCGGAACTTTGTGGGGACGGCAGTCGTCCAGCGGATCCTGGCGTCGGAGCGGCTCACGCTGCGCAGCCTGTGGTCCTTCGTCACCAGGTACACGGCATCGTCGTCGGCCGCGAGCAGCGCCGCCGTCTCCGCGGCCGGGCACGTCCACTTGGGTTCGCCCGTGGAAGGCACGAACGTCCGTAGGACACCCTTGTCGTCGGCGCCGACGACCAGCCGGTCGGAGAGAGACAGATAGCCGCTCTTCGTCCTGACGTGAGGCGCGCTCCAGCGGCGCTTGCCGTTGGTGATGTCGAATCCCGCGATGCCGCCGGTCGCGACGCCGAAGACAATGACGTCCCCGATCGGCAGCAGCGTCTGAGAGTAGGCGTCCGCCTGGCCGTGCACTTCCCAGAGCTCCGTCGGCTGAACGTCATGGAGGATCGGGTCCTCGATGCCGTGGACGTCCAGCTTTTGCAGGGGAACAGGCACCGCCGGAGGAATGTCGAATGGACCGCTCTTCGTCCTCGTCGATCCACCGCGTGTTCCGAACCACCACGCGGCCGTGCCGCCCCCGCCCGCCAGGACCACGCCGCTGGCGGCCAGCCCGGTGAGCACCCGCCTGCGGGTGACGGACGGAGCCGTCTCCGTCGTGACCGGGAGGGGCAGTCGGCGTGCCGCGACCTCCCGCTCTCTGATGGCGTCGGCAACCGGTCCGCGCCGCCAGACCCGATCGGCTCTCTTGGGCGCCGCCATGGCCTGGACGATCTGCGGCGGGGCAGGACGCGCGGCCGGCTCCTTGGCCAGACAGGGCAGGATCAGTGACTGCAGATGCGGTGCGATGCCGTCGAGCCGTGGTTCTCCGTGCACCACTTCGTACTGCACGGCCGCGACATGCGAGCCCTCGTACGCCCGTCTGCCACTTGCCGCGTAGGCCAGAACCGCGCCGAGCGAGAACACGTCCGCCGACGGAGTCACCCGCCGACCGAGCACCTGCTCGGGAGCGCCGTACCCCGGAGTGACGGGCACCTGCCCAGTCGTGGTCAGGGTCAGACCGTGTTCGGGCCGAGCGATACCGAAGTCGATGATGCGCGGTCCGGCCGAGGTGAGCACGATGTTCGGCGGCTTCAGGTCACGGTGGATGAACCCGGCAGCGTGGATGTCGGCGAGGGTCCGGGCGAGCGCGGTGGCAAGGGCGCGCAGAGCCGACTCGTCGAGAGGTCCGTAGGTGTCGACGGCTTGGTCCAGGGTGAGTCCCGCGAGGAACTCGGTAGCGATCCAGGGCCGTCCGCCCTCGGTCCATGCGCCGAGTACATTCGCGATTCCGTTGCTCCGCACCGCCTGAGCGGCCTGCGCCTCGCGCACGAACCGCTGAGCGAGGTGGGTGTCGTGGGTGAGTTCCGGCCGCAGCACCTTGACAGCAGCCAGGCTACCGGCACCGTCCTGGCCGACGTAGACCTTGCCCATGCCGCCTTCGCCGAGAACGCCGAGAACGCGATAGGGACCGAGGCGGAGTGGGTCGCCGGTGGCGAGGGGTTTCATGGTGGGTCCTTCTGCCCGAGAGGGGTCGGTGGGGGCGGCCGAGCGGCGAGGCTGTCGTCGTGCGCAGTTCCGCGCGACTGGTGTTCTGCCGCTTCGAGGTCACGTCATTGGAGGGGATACGCGATCAGGTTCAGGCTGTCCACGCCGAGGACCAGCTTCGCGTCCGCGTCCGCGTAGAACTGTCTGCCACTCGTCCGGTATGTCAGCGAAGTAGTGTGGCTCGACAAGCTGATCGCGCGCAGCAAAGTCCCGTTCTTGTAGTACGCGTAGTGGGTGCCGAGGACGGGCGGCCAGGCGGTGGACGCCTCCGACACCTCCCCGCCGCGCTCGGTCCAGAGCACCTTTCCGCTGCGCGCGTCCACCGCCGTCAAACCGACGCCGCCGCCCACGGCGTACAGGATGCCCGCCTTGAGCACTGGCGGACCGTACACGTGCTCTGTCGAGGTCTTCCACGTCACGGCCCCGTCGCTCAGCCGCAGCGCCCAGAGCCGACTGCCGCCGAGATACAGGTGATCGCTGTCCGCGGCGATCCCGCCCCGCAGGACGTCCGGCTCGTCAATGCCGTACGGCCGCTCCCAGAGGACGGCGCCGGTCGAGGCGTCCCGAACGACGATGTGGACGGTCCCGTCCTTCACTTCCTGGAGTGTCACCAGGCGGCTGCCGACGGCCTTCGCGGCGAGGAAATGCAGCCTCTCGCTCAACTCGAACCGTACGGGCAGCGGTTTCGACCACAGGAGCTTGCCGGTCTCGAGGTCGGCGGCACCCAGGGTGTCGGTCTCCCCGACCGAGAAGGTGCCGCTCCCGTCGTTCTTCCCCTTGCCCAGGACGACGTATGCGACGTGGTCCGTGACGCACAGGAGTTGATGTGTCGGAAGCTCATTATTGGTGCCCGCGAACCGGGCCAGGGTCTTGATCGTCTTCCCGTTCTTCGGGTCGACGGTCTGGAGCGTGACGGCGGCCCCGATCCCGTCGCTGGTCTCCTCCCCGATCGAGAGGCGGTAGAGCCTCCCACCCGCCACGAGCGTCTGCCAACTGCTTTCTTCGTAGTAGCTGTCCCACTTGCGGGTTCCGCTCGCCGAACTGACACCTTGGCTCCCACCGCCCGTGGGCACGTAGATCATTCCGCCGATCGCCCGGGGGACGACCGCGCCCAACTCAGCCGTGACCACGACGTTGACCGTGTACGTCCACAGCGGCTCGATGTTCTGCGTCCTGTGGGTGCTGCTCTTCGTTCTCGTGCCACCGCCGCCCCGTGCTGGGGTGCGTTCCTGCCACCACCACGCGCCTCCGCCCGCCGCCGCTCCGACGGCGAGTGCGCCGCCGAGGGCGAGGAACCCGCGGCGCGACCGGCGACGACCGACCGCCGTGGTGCCCGCCATGGCCTCCGGACCGGCCACCGGCGCGGGCAGCCGCTGTGGCGCCAGCCGCCAGACGTCGGCGGCCCGCCGTCCGATGTCTGCCAGCAGCTCGTGCGGAAGGTGGTCGGCGAACTCACCCTTGCCGTCGTGGAGTTGTGCCGCGAGCTGAGCCGTGGTGGGTCGGGCCCCCGGTTCCTTGGCCAGACATTGGGCCAGCACCGGTGCGAGGGCGGCCGGAACGCCGCTGAGGTCCGCCTCCGCGTATCGCACCCGGTACAGCAGGTCCGCCACCTGCCCGTTTCCGAACGGGCCACGCCCGGTGGCCACGTACACCAGCACTCCGGCGAGCGCGAACACATCGCCGGCCGCGTCGTGCTCCTGTCCGGTCGCCTGTTCCGGCGACATGAAAGCCGGTGTGCCGACAGCGGCACCGGCGCGGGTGAGCCGGTCGTCGCCGATCGCCCGCGCGATGCCGAAGTCGATGACCTTCGGCCCGTAGGCGGTCAGGAGGATGTTGGACGGCTTGAGGTCGCGGTGCACGACATCCGACCGGTGCAGCTGGCCGAGCGCCGAGCACAGAGCGGCACCCAGGGCCCGTACGGACTGCTCGGGCAGAGGTCCCCCGGCTTCCACGGCCTCGTCGAGCGGTGGCCCGAGCACGTACTCCGTGGCCAGCCAGGGCGTCTCCGCCAGCGGATCCGCGTCCATCACCCGCGCCCCGAACTGCTCGCCGATGACCCGGGCCGCGTCCACCTCCAGCCGGAAACGGGTGCGGGCCGCCGGATCCGTGGCGATGGCGGCGTTCATGGTCTTCAGGGCGACCGTACGTCCGCCGGCGGAGCGCGCAACGTAGACGGTGCCCATGCCTCCGCTGCCGAGCCGGGCGATGAGCCGGTAGGCGCCGAGGGTGACGGGGTCGTCGTGGGTGAGGGGAGTCGGCATGGGTTCTTGTCGTCAGTGGCTGTGGTGGGGTACGGGGGCCTGGGACGGTGCGCTGCCCAGCGGCCAGGCCGTATGCGCCGGTAGCTGTACTTCCGCAGCCAGCACGGACGCCGACTGGTGGACGATGGCGGCGACGAGTCGGGCAGGGAGCCACCCCGGACCGAGGAGGGTGTCTGCACGCGTGGGCGAAGCGAAACCCGCGGGAGCGTCCAATGGGACGCTCCCGGCCAACTCATCAACGATCTCGGAGAGTTGTGGTCGTTGGGCGGGGTCACGGGACAGGCACCGCCTGACCAACGAGCGCAGTGCCGACGGCAGTTCTTCCCGCTCCGGCATCGCGTACCCCGTGGCGGCGTAGGCGAGCGTCGCACCAAGCGCGTACACGTCACCCAGCGGGCGCGGTTGCCCACCCGCGGCCTGCTCGGGGGGCAGGGTGCCGGGATCGAGCCCGGGCACGTCCTGCCGTGCGACTCCGTCCGGTGCGGCGGCCCGTACCGCTCCGAAGCAGGTGAGCCGGGGGCCGTCCGCGGCGATCAGCACGGCGGACGGGCAGACACCCGCATGGATCAGGTTCTGCCCGTGCATCACGGCGAGGCTCTCGGCCAGGGCGACGGCGAGCGCCCGAACAGTCCGTTCGGGCAGCGGGCCGCCGTGCACGGCCAGTGCGATGGGCAGCGGAAGCGCGGGCAGATAGGGGCGCGCATGCCACGCCTGCTCGCCGGGGGCTGCGAGTTCGACGGCCGGGAGGACCCAGGAACCCAGGAGATAGCGGGAGGTGTCGGCTTCGGCCATGAAGCGCTGCGGGTCGACCGTCGCCAGGGGGCTGCTGAGCAGTACGGTGCGGTCGCCGTCGGCGCTGCGGGCGATGAAGCGGTGCTCGGGTACGGGTGTGTGTGCGGGAATGCCGGTGTCGAGCCGGGTGACGACCGTGTACGGGCCGATCTGCCGTGTACCTCGGGTACCCGATCCGGTGTCTGGCGCGCGCATGTTCACCCTTCGTGCCTTGATGGCTCTGACCGGCTCTTCGGCTCGGCACAGCAGCAGGGTGGGCGCCTCCCGCGCGCGCCCACCCTGGAGTAGTTACCTCTGCGAGGCTCGGCCTACCGGAAGTAGGAGGCCGCCTTCTTGTCACCTTCCATGTACGTACCGCCGGACTGGGCGACGACGTGGCCGATGCCGGTCAGGGCCTGGTGGATGTCGTTCGCCTCCTTGTCCCAGCGGTGCAGCTTCTCGTTGAAGGTGCCCTGGGCCTCGCCCTCCCAGTACTGCAGGCTGCTCACGACCATCTTGCGGAGCTCCTGCAGGTCCTGCTCGAGCGTGCTCGCCTCGTTACCGATCTTGGTTGCCGCGACGTCGAGCCCGTCATAAGTGACTGACAGTCCCTCAGCGTTGTTGGCCATGCCTGTTCCCTCGTCTCGCTGGTGTGTAGCTGGTGGGTGCGCCGGCTGCCCGGCAGATGTTCTGTGTCTCGCTCGACTCAGTAGGAGCTGAGGGAAGACGTCGGAACCGTGGGAGCGCCGTCCTGGAGGTCGATCTTGTTGACCGCCGCGCGCACCTCGTCTTCCTTGCTGTCCTTGATGTTGCGCGTCGAGGTCATCGCCTCGATGACGTCACCGAGGATGTTGCCGATGTTGCGCAGCGACTCGTTGATCTCGAACTGCTTCTTGTCGAAGGCGGCACGGCCGATACCCTGCCACTGGCCCTCGAGGCCGTCGATGACACCCTGAAGCCCGTGCACCCGCTTCTGGATGCCCTCGTACTTCTCGGCCATCTGCTTCTGCAGGTGGACTACTGCGGCATCTTCGAGCTTCTGCTTTCCGCCGGCCATGATCGGCCCTGCCTTTCGTGTGTCCGTTGTTGATCTGATGGTTTCGGCTCACCGCTGCGCTTGTCGCTCCGCAGGGTGAGTACGAAGTCCCTGTTCTGCCCGAACAGCACAGGGCTGCTACGTCTGTTGACGACTGATCACGTCACTTGGCGCGTCGCGCCCGCATGACGGCCAGGCCTCCGCCGCCGATCACGACGATTGCGGCGATGGCGCCGAGCGCGATCCAGAGGGTGTTGCTGTTGCTGTCGCTCGACGATTCCGTGCTTGATCCTGACGCAGAGGTCGCCCCAGTGGAACCCTTTTCCTGGGCTTGTGACGTGGCTGATGCAGAGGGAGAAGGAGAGGCCGAGGCGGTGGTTGAGGACTTCGCCAGCAGGTCCCCGCCGTTGTACTTGGCGAGCGGGTCGACGTTCGGCGGGCCAGGATTGTAATGGGGCTTCGCGAGAACTATGCGGGGACGAATGAATCCGTAGCCAACGTCCTTACTCGGATCATCCTTCGGGAACTTGCGTCCAGCGGTGTCGATCATGGCCCTGACCACCTGGTTCACGTTCCAGTCCGGATGGGCCGACCAGATCAGGGCGGCGGCGGCCGAGGTGAGTGCAGTCGCCGGACTCGTACCAGCTTTATCTTCGCAGTACGAGCGGAAATTGGCGTCACAATACCCAGGAATTCCCTCACCGGGAGCCGCCAAGTCGGCATAGCCTGCGCTCGAAGAAAATTTCGAGACCGTGAGAGACTGATCGACCGACGCAATACCCAGGACATAAGGGTAGGAGGCGGGGTAATCGGAGAAACTATTTTTCCCGTTGTTGCCAACTGCCGCGATCAGCAACTTTCCCTTCGAGGCCGCGTATTTGACCGCAGCCTCATCCTCTTCAGTAGTCATACCGCCGAATGAGATGTTGATGATCTTTGCATCACTGTCAGCAGCTGCCCTGAGGGCTTGCCAGGCCTCCGGAGTCTTCTCCTTCTCATTCCCGTCCTTGAGCCCCTCGAGCTGAACACGGTACGGAACAATCTTCGCGCCCGGTGCCAGCCCCTTCAGTCCACCGCCAGCCCCGGTACCTGCGATCAGCTCAGCCATGCTCGTCCCGTGGCCGGCATAATCATCCGTAGCGTGGTAGGCAACCGCCTTGGGAACCTCATCGGCCAGGACTTGCCCCTTCAGCGACGGCGTGTTCGCGTTCACCCCGGTGTCGATGACCGCGACCTTGACACCCTTCCCCGTGCTCACCTTCCACATCTGCTCGGCCTGCATGGGGCCCAGGTACCACTCCTTCGACTGTTCGTCGGAGGCAGCGGCGGCCGGGGCCAAGCCCACGGTCACAACGGCCAGGGCGCCGACGGCCGCACCCGCCGCGCGCACTCGCCTTCCGTAGCGCGCCCTGCGGAGCTCAGCCTGCTCGGCTCGTCGGCTGGTCCCTGACTTCATGGCGTTGAATGTCCTCGCTCGCGTTCAGTTGATGACCGGCGGCACATCGCGCCGGGGCCCGTTCGGCAGGTGTGTCTCTTCGTCTTCGACCAGGTAGTCGGGCCGCGGTGTCCCGTCCGCCTTCCGCTCTTCGCCAGGCTTTCCGTTGTGGCCGGCGCCACGCGTGAGACCGGCACCACCACGGGTCATTCCGTTCCGCTCAGCTCCCGCCGCGGAGGTGCGTGCGGTCGGCCTTCCGGTGACGGCCTCGGACGTTCCCGTGCGGGCACGGGACCCAGTCGCTCCCGAACCGGGCCGCGCCGTGGACTCGGACTCGGGTACTCCGAAGACACCGCGCTGGCCGAGCCGGCCCGTCGCGGTCCGGGAGTTGGCTTCTCCCTCACCCCCGACGATCGTGCCGCGAGGAATCCTCGACCCGTTCTTCGACGAGGGATTCGCCGTGGAGGGCCGCCCCCCGACGACTCCGTTGGACCGGCCAGCGCCGGTCGTCGGCCCGCTGGTCGTGCGCTGTGCCGCCGTGCCTGCGGGTCGCGGCGTACCGCCCGTGACTCCTCTCCCCATAGGGGAGGACGCCCTCGGTCCGGAACCGGCACCCTTGACGGCGGACTGACCAGTCGACGTGGCGCGGCCCATCTGGTCCATGGGCCCTCGCCCCGTGGACCGCCCGGAGCCCGGATTGGTCAACTCGGATGTACCCGCGCGCCCCTGAGCCGACGGAGGGGTACGGAAACCGCCGGCGCCGCTCAAGCCCCGGCCCGAGGTGGCGTTGGGCACGGGCAACCTGAAGCCCCCGCCGTCGAACACATTGGGCTGGCTGCCGCTTGTGGGGGGCGTGCCTGTAACAGGCGGAGTGTGGCTGGGGCCAGGTGTGGTGGTCGTGGGCGAAGGCAGCGTGCCGGTGCTGTCGATATGCGTTCCGACAGGAACGTCCGGGTGCCTGCCTTCGTTCGTAGGGTGCTTCACAGGCGTAGGCATGCCGGTTGTGTCGGGCACACTTGCGTGACGCACCGGCGCCACCGTGGCGTGATGCCCCCCGACCGCCGTCGAGCCTGTACCTGTGGAACCGTGTGAAGCGGAGCCTCCGTGACCGGGGTCGGCGAATGAGGTGGGCTTGGGCACCCCGACCTCGGGGAGATCCTTGAACTCAGGCTCGTTCTTGTGCAAGTCCTGCAGTGATTGATTGGACACCGCGTAATATGACGCCAAGCGATTCATCTGGTTGATCGCCTCTTGGCGGTGCTTCTCCACTTGGACCGCAGCGGCGTAGTCCTTGTTGCCCGCGACCTTCGCGGGCGCAGGGAAGTCCTTGGCGGGTGTCGGGTTCGCTCGGGTGTCCCGAGGGGGCATGGCCTTCCGGACGGACGCCAGCCCCTCGGCGGCAGCGGTGATCTGGTCGCCCGCTCCGCCGGCGAAGCCACTCAGTTGGTAGGTGCTCGCAACGAGCCCATCGCCCCACGTCCGGAAGTTGTCGCCAGCCTTGCCGACCCATGGGACCGTGTGGAACTGGCCCTTGAGTTCGTCGGCCGCCGCCTTGATGGCATCGCGCGCGTCCCAGAGAGCCCGGCCGGAGGACTCCAGGTCTTCCGGGTCCGTCTGCTCGACCAGGTCGATCATCGCGTTGAGGTCGTAATGGTCGAATTCCGTACGATTGACCATGGCCTGCGAATACGGGGTGTGCTTGACCGCACCGCGAATCGCGTTGTCGACGAAACCGACAGGGCCGCCGCCCTCGTAAGGATGCTCCCCGAGACCCCGGGCGTAGTCCGTGACGTTGTTCTGGGCGGAGGCCCGATCCAGGTCCGCCTTGTGCTTGTCGGTCATCGTCACGCCACCACCCCAGCGTCGCCGCCAGCCTTCTTGTTGTCCTGCGGATTGAGCTGCTTGATCTCCGACTGAATCTCGTAGAACCGACGACGCTGTTCCTCTTCGAGGTTGTCGAAGGTCCCCTTCGCACCCAGAACCGCGATGCCGATGGCTTCGATCTGCAGGTGCAAGGTCCTGGAAAGGGTGGTGAGCTTCTCGTGGACCGCGTTGAACGTCCCGTAAAGGGCGTCGGCCTCATGGAAAGCCCCGGCCCCGCTGCTCAGCGACCCCTGACGGATTGCCTGCTCCCCGACCCGCGCCGGGTTGCCCGCCGACCCCTCAAGGTCCTTCAGCACCCCGTCCACCCGACTGACGAACTTCTTCAGCGCGTCCCCGCTGGCCTCCAGGTTCGCCGCCGACACGCCCCCAACCATGTCTGCCGGAAGCACGACGCTCCTCCCCGTTTCCCCGTACGCCTCGTGAACGAGACGGTCTGACCGCTCGCCGTACGATCGCAAAGCGAGCTGCGTCTCACAACGCGTTTACCACTCTAGTCAACCCGTCCAACCGGTCCAACCGAGCATGTGTGTTAACTCGGTTACGAGCCCGACTCAGGTGCCACAGTTTGCCCGACTTGCCGGTTTGCTGTGAACGAGCCCGCAGCACTCCGCGTTGCGCCCCCGCCGAGCACGGCCCAATCTTGAACGTGGTCGACACCGGCGACGTTGCACCGTTTGCGATCTTCATCAAACTTCTACACCCGCTCGTGGGCGACGCCGTAGCAACTACCTCGGTGCGGTAAAGAAGTTGCTAGCGTGCGGCAAACGTTCCCTCGAGTCACATCCGAGTCTCGGAGGCCACTGGGAGCGGAGTAGGCAGTCCATGGTGACAACGGGGAGGAGTTCCGCCGATGGCTTGGGATGAGTGGGAACAGCTGAAGGGTGACGCCCTGCAGCGTCGCCAAGGCTCAACGCACATGCAGCTCAACCAGCTTCCAGTCGATCCCGGCGGCAGCGCCAACCCTCAGGGGGACCTTCGCGTCAACCAGACCGACCTCGCCGCCGTCGGCAATGCCGCGTACGAGTTACATCAGGCGTTTCAGCACGACAGCGATCTCGCCCGGATGAACTCCCTGAAGGCCGCCGACGGCTTGAGGAGCGAGGGGTTCGAGATCGGCGCCGCGCTCGAGCATGTCGCGCAGCATTGGGTGGACCAGGTTCAGACCCTCCTCGATGCCACGGCTCACATCTCCAACCACCTCGACTACACCAAGGGCGCGCACGCGGGGGACGAGGTGTACATCGCCGGCACGCTGAGCAGCATCGCCACGCTCGACCAGGGCTTCGACGAGCGGAAGGGCAGCTGAGCCGATGGATCTCGACGCACTCCGATATGGCAACTTCCATCAGCTGGGCGAGGCGATCACCGACTGGCGGAACATGGCGAAGAAGCTCAAGGCCCTCGCCGAGGACGCCGACAAGAACCTCAAGGGCAGGGCGCACAAGGCCGATTGGGCGGGCGTGAACGCCACCGTGACCCGCGAGTTCATCGACAAGACCGCCGACGAGTACGCCGACGCCCACACGCAGGCCGACACCGTCGCGAACATCCTCAGCGACACCCGCGACGAACTCATCGACTACCGCACCCAGGTCCAGACTGCCATCGAGCGCGGCGCGAACCAGTATCACCTCACAGTGGCAGACACCGGTGACGGAACCTTCGTGGTCGCCGCGAACACCCGCCCCGACTGGGCGTCGGATCCCAGCGGTAGGACTGGCGCAACGGACCAGCAGGCTGTCAACGATCTGCGCGACGAGATCCAGCGCATTCTCAACAAGGCCACCGAGAGCGACTCCACCGCCGCCAAGGCGCTGCGCCTCATCGTCGACCAGGCCAAGTGCGGCTTCTCAGACGCTAGTTATGAGAACCGGGATTCCGCGGCGAAGTCGATCGCCGACGCGGACAGGCTCGCCAAGATCCTCGCCAAGAACCCACATGACGTGACGAACACGGAACTCGCCTCACTCAACTCGACCCTGGCGAAGTACAAGAACGACCCGCTCTTCGCCGAAGAGTTCGCCGAGCAGGTCGGGCCAAAGAAGGTCCTCACCTTCTACGCCGGAATCGCTGACCCCTACCAGGGCGGCTACGACCCCGAACGCGGCAAGCAGGCCAAGCAGCTCCAGAAGAACCTCGGCATCATCATCGGTCAGGCCACGCTCTCGGACAGCGACAAGATACAGGGCTGGGAGCATCAGATGATCAAGCTCGGCCCGGACCAACTCGGTATCGACGACGCAAACGACCCGACCGGGTACGCGGTCATGAGCAACCTGATGCGCTTCGGCGACTACGACGACCAGTTCCTCAACGACTACGGTGACAAGCTCCTCGCCTACGACAAGAAGGTCAACGGCGAGGGCATCAGCCTGTGGGTCAACAACGCGAACCAGGGGGACCTCAACTTCTGGGGCTACAAGAACGACCGTGGCCGCGACCCTGTGACCGGTTTCCTGGAGGCTCTGGGCCACAACCCGGACGCCTCGGCACAGTTCTTCGCCCAGCCCGACGGTGCGGGCGACACGGTCAACAAGGCATCCGAAGTCAACGACCACCTGAAGTACCTGACCAAGGACCGCGTCTGGGCACCCGATGTGACACTGGAGGGCAAGCACGGCTACGTCGCAGGGCGCGACTCACTCGGTCACGCCCTGGATGCCGCCACGACCGGGTACGCATACGACGTCAGCGCGGATGCCGTCAAGGCCGGCGGTGATCACCGCACCGGTGCGACCGCCGCCGTGATGGAACAGGTGGCCTATCTCTACGGCAGCGAAGACGGTCCCAAGATGCTGCACGACCAGCCCGAGCTGACGGACAGCCTGGGCAAGATGGCCGGGGCGTACATCGACGACATCGACTACGAGTTGTCCGGCATCGGCGACCACAGCAAGGACGCGAGCGACTTTCCGGCCCGATACGCCGGACGCGCGCAGTTCGGGAACCAGGGAGCCATCGATTTTCTGAGTGTTCTCGGCCAGAACGAGGACTCGCACAAGGCTGTGACGACCGCTCAGCACCTTTACACCTTGAGCATGCTGGATTCCCATCCGCCCACTAGCGATGCCAACATGAACCATGCCCGGGACATCATGGCGGTCGGTGCGGAATCCCGTGGAATCCTGGACAACTCCCGTGTGCAGCAGGCGGAGACCACATACGGAGCAAATTCCGAGGAAGCCAACAAAGCGCTGGGCCGTTCGGCCGACTGGAAGAAGCTGGTGGCGGGAGCGGTCATCGCAGGCGGGATCGCCGCCGTCCCGCTGCCCGGCTCAACGGCCGCCGCACTCGTCATCGCCCCTCTCGCCGCGGACACACTCACCGACGCGGCCAACACGTTGGTCGGGCACGAAATTGACAAAGCCACGGACGCTGCGGAATCCAACCCGGTCGCTCAGTCGCAGATGACCAGCCGGGAATTCTACGGCACGGGAGCCAACGACCTCGGATCAACCTACGACGCATACTTCAAGGACCACCCGAAGGCAAAAGAGACCGCTGACGACCAGCAGTGGATCGAAGAAACGAAGGGCAGCTACCTGGGTACGGGCTCGCATGAGAACGACTACCGAGGTCGGCCTCCGTACAAGGACTGAGCGAGGACACAGAATGCGTCGAATCTCGGGGCGTGGCGTATGCGCGAGAGCCCTCTGTTTCACAGCAGTCGCGGTTCTCGTCGGCGGGTGCAGCGACGATTCCGGCAAGGGCCACACGAGCGAGCCGAACACGGGCGTGGTCGCGAGCAAGATCTGCGACGGATCACTTGACTCTCAGGCCGCGACAGCGCTCCAACGCCTGTCCGGTACGGATCGGTTCGACGAGCTCACCGGGACCAACGAGGCCGGCGAGCCCAACGCGTTCTCCTTGAACCGTGCGGTCAAGCATCTGCACGACGAGTACCTCAAGCGGAGCGCATGCTGGGTGTACAAGAGCGGGGACGAGAGCGGGACGCCACTCTTGGAGATCCGGTTCTTGGCATCCAGCAACCATCCCTCGAGCTCCGAAAAGCAACCCGGCAGCGACAGGGTCAGGTATCCCCTCGGCGTGTACGCGCTGGCCGGCCCCTACGGAGCAGATCTCTTCTTCCGCTGCCCGACCAAGCCGACGACCGATGATGCAGCCATCGGCAGCACGAACTACGTGAAGGCGGAGATGACTGCGCCAGCCGACCACATGAGGGGCGGCAGCGTAAACAAGGACCGGATGATGATCCTCAACTCGATGGCGAGAGCTGTCGCGGAAGCCGCGGGTTGCCCGTCCACGGCCGCGCTGCCGAAGCAGGTCCCGGAGGCCAAGGACAGCTGACTTCCGTGGAGGCTGCCCCCGGCCGGGACGCCACTCCGAACACAAACCCGAGTGCGATCGCCGTCCCCTCCCCGCCCGCGATGGCCCTGCCATCAAACGGAAGCCTCCGTTCACCACCTCACCCCCGTCCGCCATAATCGGACCCATGGAGCATTGGGCTGGGGAACTGATCAAGTGGTCGCTGTTCGCCTTCATCGCGGGATTGTTCGTCCTCGTGTTCACGGTGTCGGCGCGTGGGCGTAAGAAGGATGCGCGGATCAGGGAGGGCTATGAGCAGCTTGCCCGGATCGCGCCGGAACGTGGGTGGACATACCAGAAGCGCGTGCAGGGGCAGATCGACCAGTATTGTGGTGTGCGGCCCTTTCCTGGTCGTGGGAGCAATCTGCGGGCCTGGCACTACACCACGGGAGAGTTCCGCGGCCGCTCCTTCAAGTACTTCGAGTACCGGTCCATGAACCTCCAGTCGGGCGCGGACACCGGGGAACGCAAGCAGCCCAACATCGAGTCAGTTTTCATCGTCACGGCTCCTGGCTCCGGGCCGTTCGTGCAGATACTGCGTCCGAGCGTGCTGGACACGCTGTTCGACCGGCGGCCCAAGATGCAGCTCGGCGTGCCGGAATTCGATCAGAACTTCCGGGTCATCACCCGGGATGAGGATTTTGTGCGTAACGCGCTCAGCCAGACGGTGGTGCCCTATCTGGTGACCGAACCGAAGGCGAAGGGCTCGCTCCAGCTGCGCGAGAACGAACTGTTCACGTGGTACAGGGGTCCCCTGACTCCACAGGCCGTCGACGAGAAGCTGAACTACCTGTGCGATGTCCTGGACCGGATTCCGGAACAGGCCTGGAGCGCCGCCTGAGCAAGAGCTCAGAGCAAAAGTCTCAGCACAAGTCAGAGTGCCCGTTCTTCCGGAACCTGCAGGTTCGCGGGAGGACGGGCACTCTGTCGTTCAGTCGGAGTCTTCCTCGGCCGGGCGCACCGTCCGCAGGAAGGACTTGAAGTCGTCCAGCACCTCGGCCATCTGGCTCTGCTTCGCGGTGAGGACGAGTTCGATCACCGCGCGCTTGGCCGGGTTCCTGACGTCCTCCATGCCGAGGTACACCTGGCTCTGGAGCAGCTCCAGCGGCTCGCCCCTCAGGGTGGTGTGGAGGCGGAGGTTCTGGATCACGCCGGGGGCGTCCGTCAGGCCCGGGATGTCCGGGGTCCCCACTTCGGCCTTCTTGGCGACCTCCACGGTTCCCGCCTGTTCGAGCCGGTGCACCGACTCGTCGGCGATCTGCCACATGGTGGCGTTGTCGTTGCGCATCCGGCCGGCGATGGTGATGTTCGCCGTGAACCCGCCGTCGATGGAGGCGGGATGGAGCGCGACGAAAGCTGCGCCGGGTGCTCCCACCTCGTCCGGCGGCGCCGCCTGCCACCCCTCCGGCAACGAGAACGAGATCTTGACCGGCAGCGTGGCCGCCATGATGCTCCCTTCCTTGATGAGCGTCAGCTCAGCTTAGAACCAGTCGCCGATCGCGTCGGCGGCGTCACCGAGCGAGTCGACCACCTTGTGCGGATCGATGGTGACGTCGAAGGAGACCTTGCCGCCGATGCCGAGGCCGACTCCGACCTCGCCGCCGATGGTGAACTTGCCGTCCTTCATGCCCAGGTCGGCGCTGGCGGACGCGCCGGCACCCGCCCATGCCTCGCCTCCGACACCGGCACCGACGCCGGCGACGTCGCCGGAGACCGAGCCGGTGGCCTTGGCGCCGGCGAACGCCTCGGCGCCGGCGTGCACGCCGTCCTTGCCGACGCCCACGTTCGCGGAAGCCTCGGCGCCCGCGTAGGCCTTGCCCTCGGCCTGGACCGCCGCGTAGCCGTACTCGGCACTGCCGCTCACGGAGGCCTGGGCGAGGTACGCGCTTCCCGAGAGGCCCGCCTGGAGCCGTCCGTTGGTGATGCTCGCGGCGGCGGACCCGTCGACACCGAGCGCCGAGACGCCGGCCGAACCCTTCAGCTTGCCGTCACCCGCGAAGGACGTCTCTCCGTTCGCGCCCGCCGACCCGACGTTGGCACCGCCCTGCCACTCGGCGAGCTTGACGGTCAGGTTGGTCTTCTTGGCGGGGGTGGTCCCGTCCTCTTCGTCCCCGGTGGGCTCGGGCTTGTCCTTGATGAACCAGTTGCCGTTCTCGTCCTTGCCCCAGACCTTGTCGGCGCGGTAGTGGCCGTCACCCTTCGGGAGCCAGCGCTCGGTCTCCAGCTTCCACCGGTTCTGGGTCGTCTTGCCGACGCTGTGGTCCTGGATCCACTTCCAGTCGTCGACCCGCTGCCTGGCATTCGTCAGCCAGCCGGGACTGTGCGCCGCACCGCCCGCGAGGTCGTCGAGCTTCTTCGTCAGCTTCTCGAGCTCGGGCTTGAGTTGCTTGCGCGCGGCGTTCAGCGTCGTCTGTGCCGCGTCGTGGTCGCCGGACTTCCACTGCTCGATCGCCGTCGAGGCCTGCTTCTGGGCCCATCCCAGCGTGGAGGAGTACGAGGTGACCGCGTCGGCCGCGCCCGACATCGCGTCGGCCACGAGGTACCAGTTGGACTTCTCCTTGGACAGGGTGGGCCAGAAGGCATCGCTGGCCTCGCCCTTCCAGCCCGTGATCTTCAGGTCGCGCAGGCCGTCGCCGATCTTGTCGAACTTCTTGGACCAGCTGGTGAGGGTGGAGGCCAGCTCGGTCAGCTTTCCGGTGTCACCCGGGACGAGCTCCTTGGGGTCGGTCGTCGACCCCAGCTCGGTTGCCATGGATTCGGATTCCCCGTCTCTGATTCAGTTTTCTAACTCAAGTCCGACTTGACCGAATTCACCGCGTCGCGGATGGCCTGGTCCGTCTCCGTGAAGTTGTTGTTGGCCGAGTTCAGGCCCTCCGCCAGGGAGGCCGCACAGTCGGCGAGGAACTCGGCCCCCAGCTCCCAGGTGCCGCAGAACGTGACCAGCGCCTCGGCCGCGGAGTCATCTCCGATCGCGGAACCCTGCTCGGCCAGGCCCTTCAGGTCCACCTTCTGGACCGACGTCAGACATTCCAGAATGTCCGAAGCACCCTTCTTCAGGACCCCCGGCTCCACTCCCAGATCAGTCGACACGAGACCCCAGTTCCCCTTTCCTCAACCCCGCCCGCACACATATGCCTTGGCGAATTAGCTCGCTCACGCTAGCACCAACGCCCGCCCCATCTACGTCAGCTCACCACCCCCACACGACTCCTACCGCTCAGCGCCACTCAGAACGCCCGGTAGCCTCCTATGCCATGAACAACGAGGACCCGTCCCGCCCGCCCGAGCAGCGCCGTGTGGTCATTGTCAACGACCGTGAAATTCCCCGGCGTTACTTCCTCCTGGTCGGCACCGGAATCGTCGTGCTCTTCGCCGGCGCCTTCGGCAGTATCGTCTGGGCCAGTTGGTCAAATGCGCGGAAAGATTCCCGTAGCGAGGAGGAGTTGTCCCGCCTCGCTGCCCTCGCGAGCGAGCACGGGTGGGCGTACCAGGAGCAGGACAAGGGTGGCGTCGACCGCTACGAAGGCGTCACCCCCTTCCCGAAAGCGTCGTCGGGGCTGAGTGCCTGGGACGACATCGAGGGCCGTCACCGGGGCCGCAGCATCCGCTGCCTCGAGTACCGCGACGAGAAGACCGTCCGGTCGGCGGGGCCGAAGCGCTTTGACACGACGACCACGTACTACTCCGTCTTCTCGGTCACCACACCGGGCACCGTCTCCCGCACCGTGGTCCGTGAACCGGGCGATCTCCACGGGAAGTTCGCCGACGGGAAGCTGGAGAATTTCCTCCGCAACGACCCCCGGGCCGCCGGTGCCCCTCTTCGGTTCGACAAGGGCGAGTTGATCACCTGGTTCGAGGGTCGTCTTCGTCCCAAGGACGTGCTGCCGAAGCTCGATTTCCTTTGCGACGTTCTCGAGCACACGCCGACGTCCGTGTGGGATTGACGTTCACTCGCCCCTCACAATTACCGATCCTTCTCCTTATTGGTGAGGATCTCTTGCAGGATTGCGGTATCTATATGCTCCCGCTCGCGCCAGGCAGCCGCTTCAGTACGAAGCCAGGAGGAATGCTGTCGGTATGCTTCGAGCGTCCCCTTGTCTTGATCACCCGGAATGGAGCTCAGCATGACCATAGGCCGTGTATCCGCAGCAGCTTGGAGCCTTTCGGCCGTGGCCACCGGTGTGCTGCTTGTCGGCTGCTCTGCCTCGGTCAAGGCGGAGAAGTCCGAGCCGAAGTTGTCTGCCGACAAGCTGGCCACCACGGTCTCCGAGAAGCTCGCCGCTCAGACGGGCCAGCCGAAGCCGAAGATCACCTGTCCCGAGGACCTCGCCGGGAAGGTCGGCACCACCACTCGTTGCACGCTCATGGCGAACGACGGCAGCACTCTGGGAGTGACGGTCACCGTGACTTCCGTCAAGAATGACCAGATCAACTTCGACATCAAGGCCGACGACAAGGCCTCCCCTGCGGCCAACTGACCTTCGTGGTCAGGGCGTCGTAGGCGCGGTACAGCCGTGCGCCTTCGCCGACCGCTCGGCGAAGGTTCGCAGGACGGTCCTCGCTCGCCGTCGCGCTCGTAGTCGCGATACGCGCTGCCGCCCAGCTCACCCGCCCAGCTGGCGGCTTCGGCGGTGATGGGTTCCAGGTCGGCCGGCTCCGGGTCGGTGTACTTGTCCGTCTCGTAGTCCCAGCGCCGGGCGTGGCAGACGCTCAGCAGGCGGGACTACTGGAGGTCACCGGTCGTGGTCCAGGTGCCCCGCAACGGCGCCGATCCCCTGGCCGCCATCCACCCGCACTTCCTGATGCCCCGGCCCGGCTCGTCGACACGGACGGAGTCGTCCTCGGGTGGGGACCTTCAGCGCGGTCGTCGCTGTGGCGGCCCGTCACGCCGATGGCTTCATGGCCCGGTGCCAGGAGATCTTCGGTCTTCACCTCGTAGGGAAGGTGGTTGACGAGCTCGCGGCCTCCACGTGCAGGCCGCCGTGCCCCTCCCACTCGAGGGTGCAGTTCAGCAGCGAGCGGCTCTCCTGACCGGGCTGCAGCAGGGTGCCGTACTGATCGAGGGTCCCCCTCGCGTCGTCCGGTATGTGGTCGTGGAGTTCGTCGTACGGCAGCAGGCCTCCGCAAGCTCGCTTCACCTGGGCCCTGTTGGCGGCGAGGTGGCCACCCTGGTCGCGCAGGACCAGCGTCAGACCGGCCGCGACCAGGCCCAGGGCCAGCGCCGCGGCCAGGGACAGCCGCAGTCTTCTCGGCATCCGCCCGACGAAGGTCAGCACTCGCCCTTTCGTGACTCCACAGCGATCCGGTACCCCCGATACGTCAGCGTCCCCTCCCCGCCACCAATACCCGGCGGCGTGTAGTCGTCCTTCTTCGACCGGCTGCGCTCGACGTGCGCGCAGAACGCGTCGTCCGCGCCCTTCGCGGTGACCGTGAAGTGCGCGTCATCAAGGGTGTTGGCGTCGGCCGGGGTGGCATCCACGCCGTACTGCGGGGCGTCGCCGCCGCCGTACTGGATCACCTTGTCCTCGATCAGCGAGGCGTAGTCGTCGAAGTAGAGAGGGCTGCCCGAGTCGTCGGACTGGTACGTGAAGCCGTCCAGGTCGTCGGCGGCCTGCTGCACCGCGCCGGCCAGCTCGCTGTCGTCCCACGCCATGTCGTCGGAGACGCCGAAGGCCTGGACGGCCGTGTAGATGCCGAGGCCGGCCAGGGTCACGAAGATGACGCGGGCGACGACGAAGGCGGAGTCGGGGAGGTCCGGGGCGGACGGGTTGATGCTCGAGCGCCAGGCGCGTACCCGGTCCGCCTTCACGCAGGCCATGGCCAGGAGTACGGCGGTCAGGGCCAGGCCCAGCACGTTCAGCTTCGTCAGGCCGTCCATCGGCCGCCCGGCCGCTGCCCGCCGCGCCTGCGGCGTCCGTCCCGTACCGCCACGGCCGTACCGCTCAGCCCCGCCACCACGACCAGGCCTCCCACCATGACGTACGTCGCCATGCGGGAGTTGCGTTCGTCCGCCGTCTCGCCGAAGTGCAGGGGCGTGACCGAGGGGGCCTCGCCCTTGGCGACGCCGTCCTCGGGCTTCGGTGACTCGACGGGGTGCTCCGGATCCACCTCGGTCAACGCCTTCACCGGGTCCACCACTCCCCAGCCCACCAGCCGGTCCTGCCCGGGGATCGAGCGTTCCGCGGTCTGTTCGATCTGGGCGGCGACCTCCTGGGTCGTCCACTTGGGGTACTTGGCCTTCAACAGGGCCGCCACGCCCGCCACATACGGCGCCGAGAAGCTCGTGCCGTTGTCCGAGCAGTGGCCGCGGCCCGGGACCGTGGAGATCATGTCGACACCGGGGGCCGAGACCCCCACGAAATCTCCCGACTGTGAAAAGGCCGCCCGTTCGTTGTTGCGGTCGGACGCCCCCACCGCCAGGACGCCCGGGTACGACGCCGGGTACGTCCGCTTGACATTGCCGCCCAGACCGTCGTTGCCGGCCGACGCCACGACCACGACCTTCCGGCCCAGGGCCTCGTCGACGGCCTGCTTCAGGCGCGAGTCCGGCTCGACCGCGTTGGCGGTGTCCTGGGAGATGTTGATGACGTCCGCGCCCGCCTGCACCGCGTAGTGGATCGCCGAGGCCAGGGTGAGCGCCGTGCCGTCACCCTCGGCGTCGTTCTGCTTGATCGGGATGATCGTCGCCTTCGGGGCCAGGCCCACGAAGCCCGTTCCCTTGCCCGGGCGGGCCGCGATGATGCCGGCCACGCGCGTGCCGTGGCCGACCGTGTCCGTGGTGCCCGAGTTGTTGCCGCGCTCGATCTTCTCGCCCTTGGCGTTCTTGGCGGGCAGCAGGTTCTTGCCCTTCGACACGTCAACGGCCTTGGTGAGCTGGGGGTTCTTGACGTCCACCCCGGTGTCGATCACGGCCACGCGGACGCCCTTGCCTGTCGACTGCGCCCACAGCGCGTCCAGGTTGACGCGCTGCAGCGCCCACGGCCGGCCCGCGTAGTTCTTCGACGGGAACGTGCACTGGCCGTCGTCCGCCCGGGCCGGGGAGGCCGGGAGGGCGACCACCGTGGTCGTCGCGGTGAGGACCACCGCGGCGGCCACGCCCGCCGTCCGGGCCGCGGTCCCCGGTGTCCTTGCCTTCAGCATGAGTTCGCTTCTCCTCCGCCCGCTCCGCTACGAACCCTGCGGCTGGCGCGCCGCCGCCTCCGACAGGCGCGGGCCAGTCGGCAGGAACCTGGACCACTCCAAGGGGACGGGCGTGGGCTTCACGTTCTCGTAGCCGAGGCGGGTCTGGGCGATCTTCGCCTCGGACAGCTCCTCCTTGCGCTGCTTGGCGGAGGTGCCGATGCCCTGGTCGTCGGTGGCGCTGTCGCTGTTGGACTGCAGGGCGTAGCGCAGGCCCGTGTCGGTGACCAGGAAGACACCGCCGGCGCCGGTCGCCGTACCCTGGAACTGGCGGTAGAGCTGGCCGGAGCCGGCGGTGACGTAGCCGCTGGAGGAGCCGGTGGGCAGCTGGGCGGGAAATTCCGTGCCCACCCAGGTCGACAGCGTGGTCTCGCCGTTGCCGGCGACCGAGCGCATGACGTTGCAGACCGTGTTGCGGCCGCTGGTGGTGCTGGCGCCGTCGTTCACCGTCTTCGGCTTGTACGTCGGCCAGTTCTTGGTCCCGTAGAACGTCGTGCTGTCGGCGACCGCGCCGGGGCTGACCTGCTGCGCCTCACCGGCCTGGCCCGTGCCGATGAGGTCCCCGCTGTTGAGCAGGAGCGTGGCCGTGAACTCGGAGATGCGGGCGACCTTTCCCTGCAGCACGACGTAGTACTGCATCGACTGGCCGTCGTACGCCTTGATGACCTCGCCGACCTTGTCGTACTGCCGCAGCAGGCTGGAGGCGTTGGCCTTCGCGCCGGGCGTGCCCTGGATCGGCGGGATCTCGATCGGGCTGCCCTTGTGAAGGGTGTCGAGCCATTGCTGGGAGACGCGCTGCGGGGCGCGGCCCTGGGTGTCGAGGGCCTTGAGCAGTTCCTTGTCGGTCGGGTCGGCG
Organism: Streptomyces sp. NPDC001816; assembly: GCF_042892235.1. NCBI lineage: Bacteria > Bacillati > Actinomycetota > Actinomycetes > Kitasatosporales > Streptomycetaceae > Streptomyces > Streptomyces sp. NPDC001816. The sequence goes on along the minus strand of NZ_JBIATY010000009.1, from coordinate 317,439 downwards.
ATCTGGTACGCCATACCCCGCGCGTCGACGACGTACTGGGTCTTGCCGTCCGGGGCGACGACGTACATCAGGTCGCCGTGGGTGAGCTTGTTCGGCCCCTCCGTCTTCGCCCATTCCTTCTTCGCGAGGACGAACGCCGCCTTCTGGATGGCGCGGCCGCCGTCACCGGGGCGTTCGCAGACCACCCAACGCTTGGCGGCCTCGGCCTCGTCCGAGCTGGGCAGGCGGTCGGGGGCGTAGGGGATGCCGATGGTGGCGCCGTGCGGGGGCTTGCCGCTGTCCAGGACCTTCTCGTCCACGGTGATGACGCTGTCATGGCTGGGGTCCAGAAGGAGCTTGGCCGAAGCCATGTTGAGGACCGGGTGCAGCTGCTTCTGCTTGCCCGTCTTCAGGACGACGTACCGCGTGGTCGACTCGCTTGCGACGATGACGTGTTCTTCGGGTGTGTCCCAACCCTTGGGCGCGGTCGGGCTGAACATGCCGATCGCGCCGAACACCGCGAGGATCACGACGCCGACGACGGCGCCGGGCACCAGTGCGCCCAGCGGCTTGGGGGCGCCCTCCTCCGAGCCGGAGGGGGAAGGCTGCAGGAATGATGCGAGCGTGCGGCGCTTCGCGAAGGTGTAGGCGTTGAGTTCGTCCCGCCGTGATGCCATCTGTGTCCGCTCTCTCCCCGTTGCGGAGCCGTGGGGGACCTGTGAAGATCCGTCCCCCGCCCTCGGTTGCTCTGGTGTCTCGACTGTCAGACCCGGCCCCTACTATGCCTGTTGCTAGGACGTGCGTGTGGCACGGGTAGGGTGCTCAGGGCTTGAAGGGACCGGAGCGCAAGGGTTTTCGGGAGAGTTCGGGGGTTTTGGAGTGATGGCTTCCGCAACGCGGAACCGGTCGCGATCGCAATCGGGGTCACGGTCGGGTGGTGCGCGCCGGTCGCGTGGTCGCGGCACTTCTTCCTCCCGGACGGGCGCCCAGCAGGCACCGACGCCGTACCAGGGCGCTTTCGCGCCGCATCTGGAGTCCCGTTCGGGGCGCGGCGGTTCGTTCGCGGTGCAGCGGCTGGTGCTGCTGGAGATCGCGGGTGCGCTCGTGGTGTGCGGGTGGCTTCTCGGTACGGTCGCGCTGATCGCCGCCGGCGCCGTTGCCGCCGTGTTCGTGGTGCTCGCCGTCGTACGACGCCGGGGGCGCTCCCTGCCGGAATGGCTCGGCACCCTGCTGGCGCTGCGGGCCCGCACGCGGCGGGCCGCGAGCACACCGGTGCCGCCGGGCACCGACTCCGGTCTCGCGCCCGCCGTGGAGTGCGACCCGACCCTGCGCACGTACAGCTACAGCCGCGGCGACGACCGCGACCAGCGGCCCATCGGCATGGTGGGCGACGGCGGCTTCCTGACCGCGGTGCTCCAGGTGGAGTCGGGCGCCGACGCGCTGCGCGCGGAGCGCAGTCGCAGACCGCTGCCGCTGGCCCTGGTACGGGACGTCCTCGAAGTCGACGGGATCCGCCTCGAGTCGGCGCAGATCGTGGTGCACACGCAGCCCGCGCCCGCGCTGCACCTGCCCCAGCAGTCGGTCGTGGTCAGCAACTACGCGCCGCTGCAGGCCCAGACCGGCTCCCCCGCGGTGCGCATCACGTGGATCGCGCTGAAGCTCGATCCCGAGCTGTGCCCGGAGGCGGTGGCCGCGCGCGGCGGCGGTCTTGTGGGCGCGCAGAAGTGCCTGACCCGCTCGGCCGAGCATCTGGCGAGCCGGCTGACCGGCGCCGGGTTCCAGGCGAACGTGCTCACCGAGGAGGAGCTGACGGCCGCCATCGCCACCTCGGCGTGCGCCAACCCGATGGTGACGGCCCAGGCGGCCCAGGCCGGGCGGGGCGAGGCGCCGCAGCGACGGACCGAGGAGTCCAGCCGCAGCTGGCGCTGCGACAACCGCCGGCACACCACGTACTGGGTGCGCCGCTGGCCCCAACTGGGCGGATCCGGCGGCTCGCTGGCGCAGTTGGTGGCGCAGCTGACGGCGGTTCCCGCGCTGGCTACGACCTTCAGCCTGACGCTGGCCAAGGGCGCGCAGCAGGACGTGGCCATCACCGGCCATCTGCGGATCACCGGCCGCAGCAACCAGGAGCTGACCAACGCGCGGCGCGATCTGGAGCATGCGGCGCGGCAGACGCGGACCGGGCTCGCACGCCTGGACCGTGAACAACTCCCCGGCGTTCTCGCCACCCTGCCGCTCGGAGGTGCCCGCTGATGGCGATGACCACTTCGCCCGCCCCGTCGGAGACGAACCGGTCGGCGCCGGGCCTCGGCGAGCGGCTGCGCACCGGCTTCGGCCTGCTGGGCCCCCGTCACCCGCGGCACGCGCTGCCCCTGGAGCAGGCCGACGCGCTGTCCCTGCCGATCGGCGACGACGGTGTGGTGGTCGGCGACAACGCCGAGGGCCAGCCCGCCGTGCTCGGGGTGAACCGCCCGACGCCGTACGACATCGTGCTCATCGGCGGCCTGTGGACGGCGCAGGTCATGGCGCTGCGCGCGGCCGCGACGGGCGCCCGCGTGGCCGTGGAGACGGGCCGGGCGCAGGCCTGGATGCCGATGGTGCACGCCATGGGCGGCGGGCAGAACGGCCTCGCGGTGTACGACGTCGGCCGCGTGCCCCCGCAGGGCGCCTCGGCCGGCACGCCCGTGCTCGTGGTGCGGGACTGCGGCATGCGGCCCCCGCGCGGGCGCGTGGTCTCGGCGCCGTGGCAGTCGGTGCTGACGCTGCTGCCGTATCTCAGCCCGGTGGCACCGCGGTTGATGCGTCAGGCGCGTCTGGTGGGCGTGCAGCGGGTGTCGCCGGACGAGGCGGCGGAGATCGGGCGCGTGCTCGGGCTGCCGAGACCGGAGCTGGAGTCGCTGCCCACGCTGCCGGACGGCGTGACGCTGTGGTGCACGGAGCGGGACCGGCAGTACGTGGTGACGCGGGCGACGGACGCCGAGACCGGACTGCTGGGCGTGGCACGCCGAATGGACTGACAGACGTCCAACTTGGCCCGTTTTCACGGGAACTGGCGCGCTATCGCGTGAATTCGTTTGCTATCGAGGGCTGAGCGCGCCGCGCCTTCGTCACGTTTTGGTGTACGTACAGATGCGCCGCGAAGGTGTCGGGCCCGGTGTGACGCGTCGGACGGGCACGAAGGGGCGGCCGGGCCTGCCGGGCCCGCGCTCGAGGTGATTAGGCTGGTACCGGGCACGTCGCGAGTTTCCGTGAGCGGGCGATGCGCGCCCCGCGACAAAAGGGGTCAACTGACCCCAGGGGGAAGCCCGGCGAATCGTACGACAGGAACGGTCGCCCCCAAGCACGGCACAAGGGTGTTCGACCACACCAGGAGGAACTGTGAACAGCGATCGGGACGGGATCCGCGGGGGTTGGGACACACCCGACGACGACCAGACCGACGCGGAGTCCGGCATCGAGATGACGGGCGAGTTCACGATCGACTACGCGCCGCCCGCCTGGTACACGCAGAACGCGTCGGGTGGTGCGTCCGGTGCGCCCGCGTCGGCTCCGGTGCCGCCCCCGGCGGCCACTCCCGCCGTGCCTCCGCCGCCGGTCGGCCAGCCCTTCGGGGTTCCGGACGTGCCGCCCGGTAGCGGCTTCCAGCCGGCCTGGACGGCGGGATCCGCCCCTGCCGCCCCGCCTGCGGCCCCGGCCACCCCCGTCGCCCCGCCTGCCGCCCAGCCCGAGACCCCGGTCGCCCCTGTCGCCCCTGTTGTCGCGCCCTTGGTGCCGACCGAGGGGGACAGCGGAGACCTCGTCAGCGGCGCGACCATGCGGATCTCCTCCTCCGCCGTGAAGCGGGAGATCGCGGAGCGGTCGGCCGCGGCTGCTGCTGCCGAGCAGGCCGCGACGAACGCCGACACCGGCAGCCACGCGTACGGCAGCGAGCCCTCCGCCGAACAGCCGGTCGGTGCGGCCGAGCCGGCGGCGAGCGGGGACGGCGATGGCTTCGGCGTTCCGGAGGTGAACGCAGGCACGGACACTGACGCCGAGGACAACTCCTCCGCTGCCGTCACGGCGCACGTCGGCGAGGAGCCGGACAGCGGCGACACGGCGTCCGAGGGAACGGAGCCGGACGCCCACAGGGCCGCCGCAGAGACCGCCCTCCCGGACACGAGCGACGAGTCCGCGCCCGCCAGCGAGCACGAGCACGGCGAAGCAGACACGGCCGGCGCCGACGCCGCCCAGGCCGACGGCTCGTCCCCGGAGACGGCCTCCGCACCGAGCGCGCAGGCGCGGACGGCTGCCACGGAGAACAGCGACGCCCAGGCGGGCGAGGCTCCCGCCGCGAGCGCGGACGCGCAGGGCGACGGACCCATCGCCGCGGGCCCGGAAGCCGCACAGGCCGCCGCATCCCCCCCCGCCGACCCCGAGGCCGCACAGGCCGCCGCATCCGCCCCCGCCGACCCCGAGGCCGCACAGGCCGCCGGATCCGCCCCCACCGGCCCAGAAGCCGCACAGGCCGCCGCATCCGCCCCCGCCGACCCAGAAGCCGCACAGGCCGCCGCATCTGCCCCCTCCGGCCCTGAGGCGGCACAGGCCGCCGGGTCCGCCCCCACAGGCCCAGAGGCCGCACCGGGCGCCCAGCCGGGCTGGGCTCCCCCGCCGGCGCCGCAGGGCAACGTGCCCCCGCTGCCGCCCTCCTACCAGCCCGCCGCCCCGGCCCCGGCCGCACAGTGGCCCGCGCAGCCGCAGCCGGCCGACCCGTCGGTGCCGCAGCCGAACGCTGCCCAGGCACAGCCCCACGCCGCTCCGGGGCACCCGGCCGTGCCGCCCCAGCAGCAGCCGCCGTTCCAGCCGCAGGCGCCGCAGCCGGCGCCCGCCGCCTGGAACCAGCCCGGCTTGCCGACTCCGCAGACTCCCGCGCAGCCCGCACCGCAGCCCGGCCAGCCCTACACCCCGGGCGCTCCTGGGGTCCCCGGTGCCCCCGGCGTCCCCTCCCCCACGGCGGAGCAGTCAGCGGCACCCGCACCCACGCCGCAGCAGACCCCGCCGGGCGGTTACGGCTTCCCGCAGCCTCCGGCGCCGCAGCCGGCCCCGAGCGGTCCCACGCCGCAGTCCGGCTACGGCTTCCCGCAGCCCGGCACCCCCAACCCCCCGGCGCAGCCCGGCGGTTACGGCTTCCCGCAGCCGGGACAGCAGCCTCAGCCCACGCAGCACCCCGAGGCCGCTCAAGGCGCCCCGCAGCCCGGCACCCCCAACCCCCCGGCCCAGCCCGGCGGCTACGGCTTCCCCCAGCCCGGACAGCAGCCCCAGCCCACGCAGCACCCCGAGGCCGCTCAAGGCGCCCCGCAGCCCGGCACCCCCAACCCCCCGGCCCAGCCCGGCGGCTACGGCTTCCCCCAGCCCGGTCAGCAGCCGGCCCCCAGCGGCCCCAACCCGCAGTCCGGCTACGGCTTCCCGCAGCCCGGCACCCCCAACCCCCCGGCCCAGCCCGGCGGTTACGGCTTCCCGCAGCCGGGACAGCAGCCTCAGCCCACGCAGCACCCCGAGGCCGCTCAGGGTGCCCCGCAGCCCGCCGTCGACCCCCGTGCCGGTGCCGCCTGGCCGCAGCCCGTGCAGCACGACCAGCGGCAGATGACCAACCCGGGTGCGGCGCCGCTGGGTTACACCGCGGCCGTGGAACTGTCCTCGGACCGGCTGCTCAACTCCAAGAAGCAGAAGGCGAAGAGCGGCCGGCCCACGGCCGCCTCGTCCCGCTTCAAGCTGGGCGGCAAGAAGGAAGAGGCCGAGCGGCAGCGCAAGCTGGAGCTGATCCGCACGCCGGTGCTGTCCTGCTACCGGATCGCGGTCATCAGCCTCAAGGGCGGTGTCGGCAAGACGACCACCACCACCGCCCTCGGCTCCACCCTCGCCATCGAGCGGCAGGACAAGATCCTCGCCATCGACGCGAACCCGGACGCCGGCACGCTCGGCCGAAGGGTGCGCCGGGAGACCGGTGCGACCATCCGCGACCTGGTCCAGGCGATCCCGTACCTCAACTCGTACATGGACATCCGCCGCTTCACGTCGCAGGCGCCCTCCGGTCTGGAGATCATCGCCAACGACGTCGACCCGGCCGTCTCGACCACGTTCAACGACGAGGACTACCGGCGCGCGATAGACGTGCTCGGCCGGCAGTACCCGGTCATCCTGACCGACTCGGGTACGGGTCTGCTGTACAGCGCGATGCGCGGGGTGCTCGACCTCGCCGACCAGCTCATCATCATCTCGACGCCGTCCGTCGACGGTGCCAGCAGCGCCAGTACGACCCTGGACTGGCTGTCCGCGCACGGCTACGCCGACCTGGTCTCCCGGTCCATCACCGTGATCTCCGGGGTCCGCGAGACCGGCAAGATGATCAAGGTCGAGGACATCGTGGGGCACTTCGAGACGCGCTGCCGCGGTGTGGTCGTGGTGCCGTTCGACGAGCACCTGGCCGCCGGTGCCGAGGTCGACCTCGACATGATGCGGCCCAAGGTGCGGGAGGCGTACTTCAACCTCGCCGCCATGGTCGCCGAGGACTTCGTGCGCCACCAGCAGTCGCACGGGCTGTGGACCAGCGACGGCAACCCGCCGCCGGTGGCCGCCCCGCCGATGCCCGGCCACGCGATGCCGGGCCAGCCGGTCCCGGGCCAGCCGATGCCTGGTCAGCCGATGCCTGGTCAGCCCATGCCGGGCCAGCAGTACCCAGGCCAGCCCTACCCCGGTCAGCCGTACCCGCCGCAGCAGGGACAGCCTCAGCCGTACCCGCCCCAGCAGCCGGGCCAGCCCTACCCGCAGGCCGCCCCGGGCCAGCCGTACCCGCCCCAGCAGGGTCAGCCGCCGCAGGGCCAGCCGCCCCAGCCCGAGCTGTACGGCTACCCGCAGCCCCCGCAGGGCGGGCAGCCTCCGCAGGCCCCTCCGCCGCAGCAGTAGGACGGCACAGCGAAAGGGCGGCCGGTGCTCACCGCACCGGCCGCCCTTTCATGTCGTAGAAAAGTCGTCGTAGAAAAGTCGTCGTAGAAGAGTCGTCGTAGAAGAGTCGTAGAGGACTCAGGCCTGCGAAAAGCGCAGGTCTACGCCTCCTCGGCAACGATCTCCCGGCACCGCTTCACGTCCTCGGCCATCTGCTCCAGCAGGGCGTCCAGCGACTCGAACTTCGCCTGGCCGCGCACGTACGCCAGGAAGTCGACGGCGACGTGCAGGCCGTACAGGTCGAGGCCGACGCGGTCGATGGCGTACGCCTCCACCGTGCGCTCGGTGCCGTCGAACTGCGGGTTCGTGCCGACGGAGATCGCGGCGGGCATGACCTCGCCCTGCGCGTGCAGATAGCCGGCGTACACGCCGTCCGCGGGGATCGCGGTGTGCGGGAGCGTCTCGACGTTGGCCGTGGGGAAGCCCAGCTCGCGGCCCCGCTGGGCGCCGCGCACGACCACGCCCTCCACCCGGTGCGGGCGGCCGAGGATCTCGCGGGCGCCGGCCACGTCGCCCTCGGCGACCAGGCGCCGGGTCAGGGTCGAGGAGAACGGCTCGCCGCCGCCCGCCGCACCGGAGACGTACAGGTCCACGACCTCGACCTCGAAGTCGTAGATCTTGCCCTGCTCGGTCAGGAACTCCACGTCGCCGGCCGCCTTGTGGCCGAAGCGGAAGTTCGGGCCCTCGACGACCGACTTGGCGTGCAGCTTGTCGACCAGGACCTTGACGACGAAGTCGGCCGGCGACAGCTTCGAGAACTCGGTGGTGAAGGGGAGGATGAGGCAGGCGTCGACGCCCAGCTCCGCCATCAGCTCGGCACGGCGGTGGTGCGGTGCGAGCAGGGGCGGGTGGCTGCCGGGGCGGACGACCTCGCTCGGGTGCGGGTCGAAGGTGACGACGACGGCCGGGACGCCCAGCTCGCGGGCGCGGTCGACGGCATGCTTGATGATCAGCTGGTGGCCGCGGTGAACGCCGTCGTAGGAACCGATGGTGACGACGCTGCGCCCCCAGTCCTGGGGAATGTCCTCCAAGCCACGCCAGCGCTGCACTGTGACCGCTCCTCGAACCCGTGTCCGTATCTACCGTTGACCTCTTGTGCAGGTCTAAGGGTGCCATGCCGGGTGCCCGGGGCCCGCATCGGCATCGGGGCTGTGACCGGGCGCACGTTCGCGGCGGGCGCTCAGGCCGGTACGCGCACGCCCGCCAGGTTCTCGATCATGCGGCGGGCGCTGGGGCCCACCACCGCGACCCAGTCCTGAGGGGTCTCGCCCAGCCAGCGGGCCATCCGTGCGGCGAAGCCGGGCACGTGCCGGGACAGGACGACCAGGCCCCAGTCGAACCGGGTCGCGCCGTCGGGGGTGCGGACGAGGAGGAGGCCGGTGCGGTGGACCAGTGCGCGCAGCTCCGCGTCCCGGCCCTCGCCGTGCGGGGCCGCCGCCTGCAGGACGGCGTCCAGGACGTCCGGCTCGTGCTCGTGGGCGAGCAGGAAGTCCAGCAGCTCGCGGCGCAGCGGGCGGGAGGCGGGGGTGCCGGGGGCGGCGAGCACGGTGGCGAGGGCCGCCCGGACCCCTTCGGGGCCGCCGTCGAGGAGGCCGGTGACCAGGGGCAGCAGGACGGGGCGGGCGGCGGGGCCCCGGTCGAGGCAGCGGTCGACGTACGCGGCCACGTGCCCGGCGGTCTCCGGCCGCAGCCCCACCGCCTCCCGGACGAGGGCGGCGACCCGGCGGGCCAGGGCCGGGGTGGTGACGTCGGCGAGCGTGCGGAGCGTCTCCCCGGCGTCCGGGCCGCCGCGCAGACGGGCGCGGAAGGCGTCGAGGACGGGCTCGGGGTGGCTGGTCAGGGCCGGGACCAGGACGCCGGGCGGGAACTGCGGGTCGCCGTCGGCGAAGTGGCGCAGGGCCTCGGCGAGATGACGGTCGCGGGTGTCCGGGTCGCGTACCAGGACGGCGAGGGCGCCGCCGTGCAGGGTGCGGTCGGCGGGGCGGGCGAGCAGGGCGAGGGCGGCGTAGCGGAGCAGTTCGCGGTCGGCCGCCGAGCGGACGTGGGGAGCCGCGCGCAGCCCGTACGCCACGGCGGCCGCCCGGCGGGCGGGGCGCTCGTCGTGGGCCCAGCGGTCGACGGCCCGGCAGACCGCCGAGGGCTCGTCCTCGGCGAGGCCGGTGAGCAGCTCGTCGGCCCTGGGGTGCGCGCTCTCCACGAGCACCTCGGTGAGATCGTCCAGGGCTCCGTGCCGGTGCGTGTGCAGCAGGGCCTGCGCTGCGGTCGCCACGGTGGCGTGCGGGGTCGCGGGCAGCGGCCGCTCGTCGTCGAACCAGCGGGTGAGCTGCGGCTGTACGGCGCCGGGTGCGGCGGCGAGCAGCCGGGCCACGGCATCCAGGTGGCGCTCGCCCGCGGCGGCGCACGCCGGCTCCGACGGTTCCCGGTCCGCGAGGACCAGCTCCCGCAGCAGTGTGAAGCGCTCCGCTTCCGGGAGGGGCAGGGCGGTCCAGAAGGCGGGGCCGAACTCGGACGGTACGGGCCGCCCGCCCAGGCTCCAGGCGACGACGTGGTCGGCCAGGAGGCGGAGCACCTCCGTGTACGGCGTCGCGTCCGGGACCTGGAGGAGGGTGCGGGCGAGCAGCCGGGCGGCCCACCAGGAGGTGGGGTCCAGATCCAGGGCGTCCACCAACTCCCGGAGCCGGAAGGAGAGTTGGCGCGCTCCCTGTTGGCGGCCGAGGAGGAGCAGGGCCTGGACGACCGGGCCGACGCGGTGGTGCGGGACGGGGAGCGGGTGGGCTCCCTGCGGGGTGCGGGGGCGGTGGACCAGGGCGTGCAGGGCCTCGTCAAGGTCGAGGTGGATGCCCTGGATCCAGTCGGCCAGCTCCTCGTGGGCGAACCTGTACCCGGCGCCGGCCGGGACCAGGAGGCCTTCGGTGAGGACGGCGGAGGCCCAGCCTGAGCCGCCGCCGAGCCGGGCCGGGGCGGGCCCCCAGGGGAACACCGCCTCGAAGGAGGCCCGGTCCAGCTCGCCCTGGCCGGGGCCGAGACTGCGCCGGGCGGCCTCGTGCACCTGCCCGGCCACCCGGGCCGCGAGCCGCCGTACGGCCGTGCCGCGCAGCCCGTTCTCGGCGGCGAGGCGGACCGCGATGCGCAGGCACATCAGGTCGAGGTGGGCGGCGAAGACCTCGTGCCGGTCGAGCGGCCCGGCGGGCGGGGCGTCCGGGAGGGCGGCGCGGACCTCGGAGAGGAGGCGCAGGGTGAGCGGGTGCCGGGCGTCGCGGTCGATGAGGGCGCCGTCGGGGACGCCGTAGCGGGCCCGGGCACGGCGAGCCTCGTCCTGGGTGAGGTCGGCGAGCCGCACACATGCCGGCCCGTGGAGCAGGTCCGCCGGGAACTCGGCCCCGGCACGCTCCCAGTACTCCTCCCGGCAGGCCACCACCAGCCGCGCCCCGGTCTCCCGCAGCCACCCGGCCGTCCCCCGGGTCCACTTGGGCAGCCGGTGGGCGAGGACGGGGGGCATCTCCTCGGGGCCGTCGAGCAGGAGCAGCAGCGGGCGGCCTGCCTGCCCGGCGAGGCGGGCCAGCCGCTCGGGGGTGAGGTCGCCGAGGTCGGCGGGGTGCACGGAGCGGGCGGCGGCGACGATCCGGACGGCGCGCCGCAGGGAGCGGCGGGCCGCGTCGGCCACGGAGTCGTCGGCGTCCCTCAGGTCGGCGCCGCGCAGCCACAGCGTGGGCGCGGGCCGCTCGGTTCGGCCCCGGCGGGCGGCGAGGGCCGCGAGTTCCGTCGTACGACCGCTGCCCGGGGCGCCGACCAGGCCGAGCACGGCGGCACTCCCGCTGTTGTCGGCGAAGGCGGACAACTCCCTTACCGCGTCGGCGCGTTCGACCGGCTGCACACGGCCGGGACCGGTGCTGCCGACGTACCCGGCGAGGGCACCCGCGGGGCCGTCCTGGCCCACCGAGGTGGCGGTCAGCTCCAGGACGCCGGCCAGGTTGAGGTCGGCGCCGTAGGCGGGCACGGTGGCCGCGTTGCGGGCGAGCAGCTCGGCCAGCGGGCCGTCGGCCGGGCGCAGCGGCACCGCGAAGCCGGCGTCGCGCCGGTCGGAGTGCAGGGCGGTGCCGAGGACGCCCACGACCGCGCCGGTCCCCGCGTCCAGCACCGGTCCCCCAGAGGCGCCGCCGCCGAGCCGGAGCGCGTCCCGGCCGGCCGTGCCGATGGCCAGTTCCAGGGCGTCCTCGATCAGGTGGAAGCGGTCGGTGGCGGTGTACGTCACCTGGGTGGCGGCGAGCACACGTGCCTCGCGCCAGCAGCCCGCGGCGACCCGGACGTAGGTGCCGGCCTCGACACGTTCCCGGACGGTCAGCGGGAGGGGGTCCACGCCCAGGTCCTCGGTGCGGACCAGGGCCAGGCCGAGCGCGGGCAGCGGGGTGACGGCGTCGGCGCCGACCACGCAGGTGCGGTCCGTTGCGGTATGCAGGACCAGCCGGGCGAGTCCGTCGACGGCCTCGTGGCTGGTGAGCAGGGTGCCGTGATGATCGGCCAGGAAGCCGACCCCGCGGGGGCGGCCGGCCAGGTCGCGGATCCGGACGAGGACGTGTGTGACGTCTGTGCGAGCAGGGTCGCCGGCGCAGTGCGTGCCGTCCCCGCGGCTCTCGTCGTGGTCTCTGTGGCCCTCGTCGTGGCCCTCGTCCCGGGCCCGGCCGAAGTCGTCCCGATCCCGGCCGAAATCGTCCCGTGCCCGGCCGAATACGCCGGTACGGTTCGCCTCGCCGCCCCGACCCGCCATGGCCGTACCTCCCCGCCCGTACACACGCGCCCTCGTGATCGACGGTAGGGGCGCGGTGATCAGCGGAACAGCACGCGAAGTGAAAGCGCCCCCTTCCGCTCCCCCGCTTCACTCCGAGCGCCTGCCCGGTCGGGTGAATAGGCGGGGGCGGCTGGATACACCCTAGGGGTGGGGGAACCGAGGGGGGACCGTGGAGCGGCGGCAAGGGCAGTACCCCGTGGCCGCCGCTCCACGGACTGGGCTCCATGGCGCGGCGCGGTCCGGACGCCGGTCAGCCGAAGACGGCCAGGCTCTTCGCCTTGCCCTTGTGCTCCTCGACAAGAGCGAGGAAGCGGCCCTCGGGGTCGAAGACGGCGACGCTGCCGACGCCCGCGTACGCCTCGGGCATCTCCAGCCGGACGCCGTTGAGGAGCAGCCGGGCGCGCTTGGCGTCCACGTCCCAGCGCGGGAACGCGGCCGCGGCGGCCTCGGCGATCGGCATCACGGTCAGCTCCTGCTGGAGCTGGTCCAGCGTCTTCGCGGAGTCGAGCTTGTACGGCCCGACGCGGGTGCGGCGCAGCGCGGTGAGGTGGCCGCCGACGCCCAGGTCGGCGCCCAGGTCGCGGGCGAGGGCGCGGATGTAGGTACCGGAGGAGCAGACCACCGAGACGACCAGGTCGAGCACGGCGGTGCCGTCGTCGGCGACGGCGTCCCGGACGTCGTACACCGCGAAGGAGGAGACGTTCACCGGCCGGGCGGGGATCTCGAAGTCCTCGCCCTCGCGGGCCCGCTTGTACGACCGCACGCCGTCGATCTTGATGGCGCTGACCTTGGACGGCACCTGCATGATGTCGCCGGTCAGCTTGGCGATGCCGGCGTCGATGGCGTCCCGGGTCACCTTGGACGCGTCGGTGGAGGAGGTGATGTCTCCCTCGGCGTCGTCGGTGAGCGTGTTCTGGCCCAGGCGGATGGTGCCCAGGTATTCCTTCTCGGTGAGGGCGAGGTGCCCGAGGAGCTTGGTGGCGCGCTCCACACCGAGGACGAGGACGCCGGTCGCCATCGGGTCGAGGGTGCCGGCGTGGCCGACGCGGCGGGTGCGTGCGATGCCGCGCATCTTGGCGACCACGTCGTGCGAAGTGAAGCCCGACGGCTTGTCGACGATGACAAGGCCGTCGGGCGTGGTGTGCTTCTGGGTCATTCCGCGGCGTCGCCGTCCGTCTCGGCGCTCTCGTCCTCGGCCGGCTTGCGGTACGGGTCGGCGCCGCCCGCGTACGCCGCGCCCGCGGAGGCCTCACGGACCTTCGCGTCGGACTGCCGTGCCTTGTCGAGGAGGTCCTCGATGGTCCGGGCGGTGTCCGGAAGGGCGTCCGCGACGAAGGTGAGGGTCGGCGTGAACTTCACGCCCGCCGCGCGGCCGACCTCGGAGCGCAGGATGCCCTTGGCGCTCTCCAGGCCGGCGGCCGCGGCCTGCCGCTCCTCGTCGTCCCCGTAGACCGTGTAGAAGACGGTCGCCTCCCGCAGGTCACCCGTGACCCGGGTGTCCGTGATGGTGACGTGCGAGCCGAGCCGCGGGTCCTTGATCCCGCGCTGCAGCTTCTGGGCCACCACCTCCCGGATGAGGTCCGCCAGCCTTTTCGCCCGCGCGTTGTCGGCCACTGGTCCGTCTCCCGTTCTTTCTTCTTGTTGCGTTCTGTGGGTCAGTCGTCGTCGCCGTGGAAGCGCCGCCGCACGGACAGCAGTTCCACTTCGGGGCGGCCGGCGACCAGCCGTTCGCACCGGTCCAGTACGTCGGTGAGGTGCGCCGCGTCGCCGGAGACCATGGCCAGGCCGATGATCGTTCGCCGGTGAAGGTCCATGTGGTCCACCTCGGCCGCGCTCACCGCGTACTTCCGCTGGAGTTCGGCGACGATCGGGCGGACGACGGAGCGCTTCTCCTTCAGCGAGTGGACGTCGCCGAGGAGGAGGTCGAAGGACAGAGTCCCCACGTACATGTGTGTATCCGGTTCACCCGCCGGTACGGGATCGATGGCCCCGGGTCCGTGTGGCCGGGGTCATCAAGAACGGTACCCCGTTCCTGCCGGAGGCTCGACGGGGTTTTACCGCACCCCGGACTGCGCTCGAAGCCCGGGAACGGCGCGCTGGCCGACAGGACCGGGGTCCCGTCGGCCAGCGCGAACCGGGGGCGTTACGCCCGCGGCTTCTCCCGCATCTCGTACGTCGCGATGACGTCGTCGATCTTGATGTCGTTGAAGTTTCCGAGGTTGATACCACCCTCGTAGCCTTCGCGGATCTCGGTGACGTCGTCCTTGAAGCGACGCAGGCCCTCGATGTTGAGGTTCTCCGCGACCACCTTGCCGTCGCGGATGAGGCGCGCCTTGGTGTTGCGCTTGACCTCGCCCGAGCGGATGAGGACACCGGCGATGTTGCCCAGCTTGGACGACTTGAAGACCTCGCGGATCTCCGCCGTACCGAGCTCGACCTCCTCGTACTCCGGCTTGAGCATGCCCTTGAGGGCCGCCTCGATCTCCTCGATCGCCTGGTAGATGACCGAGTAGTACCGGACGTCCACACCCTCGCGCTCGGCCATCTGCGCCGCGCGGCCGGCCGCACGGACGTTGAAGCCGATCACGATGGCGTCGGAGCCCATCGCCAGGTCGATGTCGGACTCCGTGACCGCACCGACGCCGCGGTGCAGGACGCGGATGTCGACCTCTTCGCCGACATCCAGCTGGAGCAGGGAGGACTCGAGGGCCTCGACGGAACCGGAAGCGTCACCCTTGATGATCAGGTTCAGCTGCTGGATCTCGCCGGCCTTGAGCACCTTGTCCAGGTCCTCGAGGGACACGCGGCGCGTGCGCTTCGCGAAGGCCGCGTTGCGCTCACGGGCGGCGCGCTTCTCCGCGATCTGGCGGGCCGTACGGTCCTCCTCGACCACGAGGAAGTTGTCGCCGGCACCCGGGACGTTGGTCAGACCCAGGACCTGGACCGGCGTCGACGGGCCCGCCTCGGCGACGTTGTTGCCGTTGTCGTCGAGCATGGCGCGGACTCGGCCGTAGGCGTCGCCCACGACCATCGTGTCGCCGACCCGCAGCGTGCCTCGCTGGACGAGGACCGTCGCCACGGCACCACGGCCGCGGTCGAGACGGGACTCGATCGAGATGCCCTGCGCGTCCTGGGCCGGGTTGGCCCGCAGGTCGAGCGAGGCGTCCGCGGTGAGGACCACGGCCTCCAGCAGCGAGTCGATGTGCAGACCCTGCTTGGCGGAGATGTCGACGAACATCGTGTCGCCGCCGTACTCCTCGGCCACCAGGCCGTACTCGGTCAGCTGACCGCGCACCTTGGTCGGGTCGGCACCCTCGACGTCGATCTTGTTGACCGCGACGACGATCGGGACGTCCGCCGCCTTGGCGTGGTTGAGCGCCTCGACCGTCTGCGGCATGACGCCGTCGTTGGCCGCGACGACCAGGATCGCGATGTCGGTCGACTTCGCACCACGGGCACGCATGGCGGTGAACGCCTCGTGACCCGGGGTGTCGATGAAGGTGATCTTGCGCTCTTCGTCGTTGACCTCGGTCGAGACCTGGTAGGCACCGATGTGCTGGGTGATGCCGCCGGCCTCGCCCGCGATGACGTTCGTCTTGCGGATGGCGTCGAGCAGTCGGGTCTTACCGTGGTCGACGTGACCCATGACGGTGACGACCGGCGGACGGACCACCAGGTCCTCCTCGTCGCCCTCGTCCTCGCCGAACTCGATGTCGAAGGACTCGAGCAGCTCGCGGTCCTCCTCCTCCGGGCTGACGATCTGAACCGCGTAGTTCATCTCGTCGGCGAGGAGCTGCAGCGTCTCGTCGGAGACGGACTGCGTGGCCGTGACCATCTCGCCGAGGTTCATCATGACCGCGACGAGGGACGCCGGGTTGGCGTTGATCTTCTCCGCGAAGTCGGTGAGCGACGCGCCGCGGGAGAGACGGATGGTCTCGCCGTTGCCGCGCGGCAGCATCACGCCGCCGACGCTCGGGGCCTGCATGGCCTCGTACTCCTGGCGACGCTGCCGCTTCGACTTGCGGCCGCGACGCGCGGGACCACCGGGACGGCCGAAGGCGCCCTGCGTGCCACCGCGGCCACCGGGACCGCCGGGACGGCCACCGAAGCCGGGACGGCCACCGCCGCCACCGCCGGGACCACCACCACCGGGACGGCCGGCGAAGCCGCCGCCACCGCCACCCGGACCCGCGGGACGACCGGCGAAGCCGCCGCCACCGCCACCCGGACGACCGGCGAAGCCGCCGCCCGGACGACCGCCACCGCCACCGGGACGACCGCCGCCACCAGGACCGCGGCCGCCGGGGCCACCGCCACCGGGACGCGGGCCGGCAGCGGGACGCTGCGGCATCATGCCGGGGTTCGGACGGGGGCCGCCGCCGGGACGCGGACCGCCACCGGCACCCTGCGGACGGGGCATACCGGCGGGCGACGGACGGGAACCGCCCGGAGCCTGCGGACGCGGACCGCCGCCCTGGGCACCGGGGCCCTGCGGACGGGGACCGGCGCCGGGAGCACCGGGACCGCCATGGCCGCCGCCAGGACGAGGTCCGCCCTGCGGGCGGGGCGCCTGCGGGCGCGCCATGCCGGTGGAGCCACCGGAGGTGAAGGGGTTGTTGCCCGGGCGCGGACCGGACGGACGGGCACCGGGACGGGCCTGCCCACCGGCGCGCGGGGCACCCTGACCCGGACGGGCCTGGCCCTGGCCGGGACCGGCCGGACGACCGCCGGGCTTCGGGGCACCAGGACGGGCGCCGGGACGCGGACCCTGGGCGGCCGGAGCCTGCGGGGCCTGCGCGGCCGGAGCGGCCGGCGGAGCGGTGAACTCCGGGGCGGCCGGGGCCGGGCGCGGCGCGGGCTTCGGGCCCGGAACCGGACGCGGGCCGGGCGCGGGGGACAACGGGGCCGACGGAGTCGCAGCCACCGCCGGAGCGGCGGGCTGCGGTGCCGTCGGAGGCTTGGGGGCCGCCGGCTTCGGGGCAGCCGGACGGGCCGCCTGCGCCGGAGAGGGCGCGGCGGGCTTGGGGGCGGCCTTGCGCGGGGCGGGCTTGCCGGCGGACTTGCCGGAGCCGCCCTGGAAGGCGTCGGTCAGCTTACGTACAACGGGCGCTTCGATGGTGGAAGACGCCGAACGGACGAATTCACCGAGTTCCTGGAGCTTGGCCATGACGACCTTGCTCTCGACACCGAACTCCTTGGCGAGTTCGTAGACCCGGACCTTAGCCACTTCGCTCCTTTGAGGTCCGGGTTGAAGCCGGACCGTCGTTAGTTCATGGGCGTACTCATCGCGTACTCATCGAGTGCTCATCGCAATCTCGACCTGCTTTCGACTCGCGAGGTACCGGGCCGCACGGGGGGTTCCGCACGGCTCGCTTTCCTACTGTGTTGCCTGCTCAGCAACTGTCTGTCTGCTCGATGTACTGACGCAACGCCTTTATGTCGAGCGGCCCGGGGACGCGTAGCGCCCGAGGGAACGCCCGGCGGCGCACCGCCTGGTCGAGACAGACCGGGTCGGGGTGTACATAGGCACCCCGGCCGGGCAGCGTACCGCGAGGATCGGGAACGCACTGTTCCTGATCCGCCACGGCCCGCAGCAGATCGTCCTTGGCCGCTCGCTGCCTGCACCCCACACAGGTGCGCTCAGGGCATGCGCGGGCTCGCGTCCGGCCAGACACTGCTAAGTCTACCTCCCCGCACCGACCTCACCCCTTCGGGGGAAAAGTCGAACAGTTGCTTGCTACAGGCTGACGTGATCTCAGCGACAGACGGCCGAGATCTATTCCCCGGGACGCTCCCCGGCCTGCTCGGTGTCCGGACGGATGTCGATCCGCCAGCCGGTGAGCCGGGCCGCGAGCCGGGCGTTCTGTCCTTCCTTGCCGATCGCCAGCGACAGCTGGTAGTCCGGCACGGTCACCCGGGCGGAGCGGGAGGCCATGTCGACGACCTCCACCTTGCTCACCCGAGCGGGTGACAGGGCGTTCGCCACCATCTCGGCCGGGTCGTCCGACCAGTCGACGATGTCGATCTTCTCGCCGTTCAGCTCGCCCATCACGTTGCGCACCCGGCCGCCCATGGGGCCGATGCAGGCACCCTTGGCGTTCAGGCCCGAACGGGTGGACCGTACGGCGATCTTGGTGCGGTGACCGGCCTCGCGGGCGATGGCCGCGATCTCGACCGACCCGTCGGCGATCTCCGGCACCTCCAGGGCGAAGAGCTTCTTCACCAGGTTGGGGTGCGTACGGGAGAGGGTCACGGACGGGCCGCGCACACCCTTGGCCACCCGTACGACGTACGAGCGCAGCCGCATGCCGTGCGGGTACGTCTCGCCGGGCACCTGCTCCTGCACCGGCAGGATGGCTTCCAGCTTGCCGATGTCCACGAGCACGTTCTTCGGGTCGCGGCCCTGCTGGACCACTCCGGTGACGATGTCGCCCTCGCGCCCCGCGTACTCGCCGAGCGTGGCGTCGTCCTCGGCGTCACGCAGCCGCTGCAGGATCACCTGCTTGGCGGTGGTGGCGGCGATCCGCCCGAAGCCCGACGGGGTGTCGTCGAACTCGCGCGGCTCCTGCCCCTCCTCCAGGTCCTCGGGATCCTCCTTCGCCCACACGGTCACATGCCCGGTCTCCCGGTTGAGCTCCACGCGCGCGTGCCGGCGGCTTCCCTCGGTGCGGTGGTAGGCGATGAGGAGGGCCGACTCGATCGCCTCGACCAGCAGGTCGAAGGAGATCTCCTTCTCCCGAACCAAGCCCCGCAGGGCGCTCATGTCGATGTCCACGGCTACGCCTCCTCCTCTTCCTTCATGTCCTTCTTGTCCTTGCGGTTGAACTCGACCTGAACGCGCGCCTTGGCGATCTCCGGGAAGCCGAGCCGACGGGTGGTCGCCTTGCGGCCCTTCACCCCGGGCACCTCGACGTCGAGACCGTCCTCGTCGGCCTTCAGGATCCGGGCGACCAGCTCGCCGTCCTCGGCCAGCTGGAACTTCACGAGCCGGTCGGTGGCGCGCACGAAGTGCCGGTACTCGCTGAGCGGGCGCTCCGCGCCCGGCGTTCCGACCTCCAGGTCGTACGCGGCGTCGCCCATCGCGTTGGTCTCGTCGAGCTTCGCCGAGAGCGCGCGGCTCACATCGGCGATGGCGTCCAGATCCGCTCCGGTGTCGGAGTCGACGACCACGCGCAGCACCCGCTTGCGTCCGACGGAGTCCACGGCGATCTCCTCGAGATCCAGCCCCTGGGAGGTGACGAGCGGTTCCAGAAGCTCTCGCAGCCTCTCGCTCTGGGTGGTGCTCATCCGGGTGACTCCTCGGCCGCGTGTGCTGTTGTGGGATGGGTCGCGTGTCTGGTCAAAGGGTATCCGGTCGAGGGGAGTGTTGCCGTCCACCTGTGTACGCGCGGTGCCGGTGAGTGGTGTGCGCGGGGTGCGCGGGTACCGTGATCACGGGCGTGCCGCCCTTTGGCTGTCTTCCTTTCGTAGTTATTCCTTTCGTAGTCTCCTTTCGTACGAGTTCCCCGAGGACGTCTGCAGTGCCGTACCCCCCGCCGCCGCGCACCCCCTCGGGGCCGCGCAGAAGGACCCTTTTCGCCTCGGCCGCCGGGGCCGCCCTGCTCGTGGGCTGTTCGGCCGATCCGGACTCCGGGGGCGGTGGCGACACTCCCTCGGCGACCGAACGGGCACGCGCGCGTGCGGCCAAGGACAGCGCGGGGCTGCTGGCGCGCTACGACGCCGTCCTCGCCGCCCATCCGGCGCTGGCCGAGCGACTGCGCCCGCTGCGCGCCGAAGTCGCGGCGCACGCGAAGGCGTTCGGCGGCACCACGGCCACCGGGTCCCCCTCCCCCACGGCCACCGGATCCCCTTCCCCGGCGGCCTCCACGGCGACGCCTCAGGCCGTGCCGGCCTCCGAGAAGGACGCCCTCGCCGATCTCGCCGCCGCCGAGCGCGGCCTCGCCGACCGGCGGACCAAGGCCCTGCTGGACGTGCCGGGCGAACTGGCCCGGCTGATGGCGTCGGTGGCGGCGGCCGGGGCGGCCCACGCGTACCTGCTGACCGAGGGGGCCAGGTGAGCGACGAGACCCGCAAGGCCGAACTGACCGCGCTGCAGGCGGCACTGGCCGCGGAGCACGCGGCGGTGTACGGCTACGGCGTCGTCGGCGGGCGGATCGACCAGCGGCGGCGGACCGACGCACGGGCGGCGTACGACGCGCACCGGGCCCGCCGGGACGCGCTGGTGCGAGAGGTGCGCGACCTGGGCACCCAGCCGGTCGCCGCGAGCGCCGCGTACGCGCTGCCGTTCCAGGTGCCGGACGCGGCCGCCGCGGTGCGGCTGGCCGCCGAGTTGGAGGAGCGGGTGGCCGGGGTGTACGCGGACCTGGTGCGGGCGGCGACCGGCGCGCGGCGCGCCTCGGCGGCCGCGGCGCTGCGCGAGGCAGCGGTGCGGGCGGTGCGCTGGAGCGGGGAGAGCGTAGCCTTCCCTGGGCTCGCCGAGCGGGCCGGTGACGAATCAGGTGCGGCCGGACCCCGTACCTCGGCGTCCCCGACGACGTGATCGTGTAGCCGCCCCTACGGCAGGCCCAGGAGGAAGGGAACAACTCGCGCATGGCTTTCGAACCGCCCCAGCGGCTGGTGCGGGCGCTCGGTGAGACGGCACCGGCCGGGGACGACTGGCTGACGCGGCTGCCCGGGGCGGCCGAACGGGCGGTCGCCCGGCGCGAGTTGACCGTGGAGCGGGTCCAG
The DNA here is from genome assembly GCF_042892235.1 of Streptomyces sp. NPDC001816. Lineage (NCBI taxonomy): Bacteria > Bacillati > Actinomycetota > Actinomycetes > Kitasatosporales > Streptomycetaceae > Streptomyces > Streptomyces sp. NPDC001816. Next base: position 296,969 of record NZ_JBIATY010000009.1, on the reverse strand, counting down.
GTGCCCGGCGGGCGCAGCAGCCTGGTGGTGCTGGTCCGGCGGACGGACGACAGCCCGGCGGTACTGAAGCTGGCCCCGCCCCGGGCCCGCCCCGAGAGCGAGCGGGCGGCGCTGGCGCACTGGGCCGGCCTGGGCGCCGTACAGCTCCTGGAGACGGACACCGAGGACGCCGCCGAGGGGGTGCTGCTGCTGGAGCGGCTGCACCCGGACGTGTCGGTGCGGTCGCTGCCCGAGGCGAAGGCGCTGCTGGAGGCGGCGGGGACGCTGCGGCGGCTGTGGGTGGAGCCACCCGTCGGCGACACGGCCCACGCTTTCGAGACGGTGGCCGAGCGGACGGGACGGCAGGCGGAGGCGATGCGGGCGACTGCGTCCGCGTTCGCCGAAGTGGCGGACCTGGTCGACGCCGCTGTGGGTGCGCGCGAGGAGTTGTCGGCGTCCGCGCCTGAGCATCGGCTGCTGCACGGCACGTTCCGGCAGAGCAAGGTGCTCGCCGGGGAGCGGATGCCGTGGCTGGCCGTGGGGCCGGATCCGGTCGTCGGTGAGTGTGCGTTCGATCTGGCCCGGCTGGTGCGGGATCGGGTGGAGGATCTGATCGCGACGCCGTCGGGGGCGGCGACCACTCGGCGGCGGATCAAGCGGCTTGCCGAGTCGCTGGATGTGGATCTGGAGCGGCTGCGGGGGTGGACGTTGTTCCGGGCCGTGGAGTCGGGGGTTCGCGCGCTTCGGGTTGGCCGGCCGAAGGATGCGGAGCTGTTGTTGGAGTTCGCGGGTTGGCTTTAGCGGGTTGGCTGAGGGGGGCTGGTCGCGCCCACGCGGCGGGAGCCGCACATCAGACACCGCCCCACGCCCCTGGGGTGTTGAACTGGCCCTCCGTTTGAAAGCCGGCGCCGGACAGTCCCTCTCCGCCCTGCGGGCAGGCCGCCAGCGTGGCCACGGCCGGGTCGGCCGCCCATGCAGCGTGAGCGCGGCCGCGGCGTTCGCCGTCCGGCGGGCTCCGCTGCGGACCGCTGCCGCAGCGCCCCGTTCCCTGGTGTCCATGGCCGTTCCCCTCCTGTGGCGACCGTGACGCTGTGTCACGTCCCACGGTCGGGGAACGGCCTGAGAGAACCCTGTTTTCTTTACTGCGCCGTCAGGCGGGCGATGGCGTCCTCGACGGAGAGTTCCTCGCGCTCACCCGTCTTGCGGTCCTTCAGCTCCAGCACGCCCTCGCCGGAGCGGCGGCCGGCCACCAGGATCTGCGGTACGCCGATCAGCTCGGCGTCGGTGAACTTCACGCCCGGGGAGACCCCGGCCCGGTCGTCCACCAGGACCCGGACGCCCGCGGCGGCCAGCTTGTCGGCGACGTCGAGCGCCAGCTCGGTCTGCAGGGCCTTGCCGGCGGCGACGACGTGCACGTCGGCCGGGGCGACCTCCTTGGGCCAGCACAGGCCCTTGTCGTCGGCGGTCTGCTCGGCGAGCGCGGCGACGGCGCGGGAGACGCCGATGCCGTAGGAGCCCATGGTGACGCGGACCGGCTTGCCGTTCTGGCCGAGGACGTCGAGCTTGAGGGCGTCGGCGTACTTGCGGCCCAGCTGGAAGATGTGGCCGATCTCGATGGCGCGGTCCAGCTTCAGGCCGGTGCCGCACTTCGGGCAGGGGTCGCCCTCCAGGACCACGACGACGTCCACGTACTCGTCGACCTCGAAGTCACGGCCGGCGACGACGTTCTTGGCGTGCGTGTGCTCCTTGTTGGCGCCGGTGATCCAGGCGGTGCCGGGGGCCACGCGCGGGTCGGCGATGTACTTGACCTTCTCGCCCAGGCCCTGCGGGCCGACGTAGCCACGGACCAGGTCCGGGCGGCCCGAGAAGTCCGCCTCGGTGACCATCTCGACGACCGCCGGGGCGAAGTGCTCCTCGACCTTGCCCAGGTCGACCTCGCGGTCACCGGGCACGCCCACGGCGACGATCTCGCCGTCCACCTTGACCAGCAGGTTCTTCAGCGTGGCGGAGGCCGGGACGCCGAGGGAGGCGGCCAGCGTCTCGATGGTCGGGGTGTCGGGGGTGGGGATCTCCTCGAGCGCGGGCACGGCCGAGCCGTCCACCGGCTTGAGCTCGTAGCTGATCGCCTCGGTGTTGGCGGCGAAGTCGCAGTTCGGGCAGTCCGCGAAGGTGTCCTCGCCGGCCTCGGCCGGGGCCAGGAATTCCTCGGACTTGGAGCCGCCCATCGCGCCGGCGGTGGCGGCGACGATGCGGTAGTCGAGGCCGAGGCGCTCGAAGGTGCGCCGGTAGGCCTCGCGGTGCAGGGCGTAGGACTTGCCGAGGCCCTCGTCGTCCAGGTCGAAGGAGTAGGAGTCCTTCATCTGGAACTCACGGCCGCGCAGGATGCCGGCGCGGGGGCGGGCCTCGTCACGGAACTTGGTCTGGATCTGGTACAGGATCACCGGCAGGTCCTTGTAGGACGTGCACTGGTCCTTGACCAGGAGGGTGAAGATCTCCTCGTGGGTGGGGCCGAGGAGGTAGTCGCCGCCCTTGCGGTCCTTGAGCCGGAACAGCTCCTGGCCGTACTCGTCCCAGCGGCCGGTCGCCTCGTACGGCTCCCGGGGCAGCAGCGCGGGAAGCAGCACCTCCTGGGCACCGATCGCGTCCATCTCCTCGCGGACGATCCGCTCCACGTTGGAGAAGACCTTCTTGCCGAGGGGCAGCCAGCTCCAGATGCCGGCGGCGGTGCGACGGACGTAGCCGGCACGGACGAGGAGCTTGTGGCTGAGGACCTCGGCGTCCGCCGGGTCGTCGCGCAGCGTCTTCGCCATCAACTGGGACATGCGCTGGACCGGTGCGTTCGCCATGGTTCTCGTACTCCTGCCGGGTAAGGGTGATGGCATAGGAGGTTAGCCGGGCTGCCTGTTCCGGTGGAAATCGGTTAACGCCGACGCAGTGGCAGAGGGGCGCCCATCACGGCGTACGGCCGGGGCGCGCTCGGGAAGTGGACCTGCCGGGCGAGGTCGACGTAGCCGAGGGAGTGGTAGAGGCCGCGGGCCGGGCTGTCAGTGTCGATCGCGGAGAGGATCGAGCGGGGTTCGGCGGCGCCGTCGGTGATGGTGGTGATCAGACGGCGGCCGATGCCGCGGTTCTGGTGGTCGGGGTGCACGTGCAGCTCGGTGATGACGAAGGAGTCGTCCAGCCAGCAGTCGTTGTGCTGGGCGCGCAGGTAGGGCTCCACGACCGTGGACCACCAGTGGGTGCGGGAGTTGGGCATGCCGTAGACGAAGCCGACGAGCAGTCCGCCGACGGTCGCACCGAGGGCCCTGGCACCCGGGTACTGCATGTGGCGCTGGACGATCTGGCGGCGTACGGCGACCTCGTCCGGGCCGAGTCCGAAGGCGACGGCTTGGACGGCGAGGGCCTCGTCGACGTGCGCCGAGAGGTCCAGGGGGCCGATCACGAGGTCCATGCGGGGAGCGTACAGGGGGCGCCCCTGGGGCGGCCGCCCCGCGGTTGTCTCAGAAGAGAACGCTCATGAAGGCGCCGACCTCCTGGAAGCCCACGCGCCGGTAGGTCCGCCTCGCCGCCGTGTTGAAGTCGTTGACGTAGAGGCTCACCACCGGAGCCACGTCGGCCAGCGCGTAGCGCAGGACGGCTGCCATGCCGGGTGCCGCGAGGCCCCGGCCGCGGTACTCGGGTGCCACCCACACGCCCTGGATCTGGCAGGCCTGGGACGTCGCCGCACCGATCTCCGCCTTGAAGACGACCTTGCCGTGTTCGTCGAGGCGGGCGAAGGAGCGGCCGGAGCCGACCAGTTCGGCGACCCGGGCCTGGTAGAGCAGGCCGCCGTCGCCGGCCAGCGGCGAGACGCCGACCTCCTCGGTGAACATCGCCACGCACGCCGGCATGATCGTCTCCATCTCGTCCTTGCGGATGCGGCGGACGTAGGGATCCGGGGCGATGTCGGCGGGCATGCGGTCGGTGACCATCAGGGGCTGGTGGGCGCGGACCTCGCGGGCCGGGCCCCAGTGCGGTTCGAGCAGGCGCCACAGCTGGGCGGTGGATCCGGCCGGCCCGACGATGGAGGAGCAGCGGCGGCCGGCCCTGCGGGCGCGGTCGGCGAAGGCGCGGACGGCTCGCGGGGAGGCGCAGATCGGGACCAGGTTGGCGCCCGCGTAGCACAGGGACGTGAGCATGCCGTCCTCGTACCAGCCCCACATCTCGCCGCCGAGGCGCCAGGGGTCGAGCCCGGCGATCTGCACCCGGGACGTCACGAAGGCGTTCGCGACCGGCTCGCGGTCGAGGACGGCGAGCGCGGCATCCAGGTCGCTCGGTTCGAGGACCCGGGAGGTCGTCTGGGTCAACACGCGCGGGGGCCTCACACTGGGGTCTGCTGATCTCCGCACTGTACCTGCCGAATTTGTGCCGCGCTGCCTCGTCGAGCCGGGCCCTGTGCTACCAACGGCGCATGATCTTGACAGCCGAACGTGCCGACGCCCGCAGCCGCTCCGAGGAGCAGCTCGCGGAGCTGTTCAGTGAGGGATTTCCGCAGTTCATCACGGCCGATCGGCTGGTGAAGGCGTACATGGGCCGGGTGCGGGAGTTCTTCGCGGCCCTGGATCTGATGCTCGTGGACGAGGACGGGGTACCGGTCGCCGGCGGGTGGGGTGTGCCGGTGCGGTGGGACGGGCGGGTCGACACTCTTCCCTCGGGATACACGGACGCGCTGGTGCGGGCCGTGGAGGGGCGGGAGCAGGGCGTCGAGCCGGACACGCTGGTGATCTGCGGGGCCGTCGTCACCCCGTCGCTGAAGGGGCGCGGGCTGGCGGGCCGGACACTGACCGCGCTGCGGGAGACGGCCCGGGAGGCGGGGCTGTGCCGGGTGATCGCGCCGGTGCGGCCGACGACGAAGGCGCGGTATCCGGTGACGCCCGTCGAGACGTTCATGTGGTGGCGGCGGCCCGACGGTGCCGCACTCGACCCGTGGATACGGACGCACGAGCGTCTCGGTGCCGAGATCCTGGCGGCGGCGCCACAGTCGCAGACGATGACCGGCACGGTCGCCGAGTGGGAGGGCTGGACGGGCCTCGCCCTCCCGGAGTCCGGTGCGTACGTGATCCCGGACGGGCTGAGCCTGCTGCACGTCGACCGGGATACGGACGAGGGCGTGTACCGGGAGCCCAACGTCTGGATGCGCCACTGCTGAACAGGCGGCGGGGCGATCGGCCTTGCAGGAGGTCGACCGCCCCCGGAGTGGTACCGCGTCAGCCCGCGACCGAGACGGACGGCTCGCCGGAGGCGATGCCCTCCGCCTCCATCTGCTCGGCGAGCTTCATGGCCTCCTCGATGAGGGTCTCCACGATCTTGGACTCGGGGACGGTCTTGATGACCTCGCCCTTGACGAAGATCTGGCCCTTGCCGTTGCCGGAGGCGACGCCGAGGTCGGCCTCGCGGGCCTCGCCGGGGCCGTTGACGACACAGCCCATGACGGCGACGCGCAGCGGGACCTCCATGCCGGTCAGGCCGGCGGTGACCTCTTCGGCGAGCTTGTAGACGTCGACCTGGGCGCGGCCGCAGGACGGGCAGGAGACGATCTCCAGGCCGCGCTGCTTGAGGTTCAGGGACTCCAGGATCTGGAGGCCGACCTTGACCTCCTCGGCGGGCGGCGCCGACAGGGACACGCGGATGGTGTCGCCGATGCCCTGGCTGAGCAGTGCGCCGAAGGCGACCGCGGACTTGATGGTGCCCTGGAAGGCGGGGCCGGCCTCGGTGACGCCCAGGTGGAGCGGGTAGTCGCACTGCTCGGCGAGCTGGCGGTAGGCCTCGATCATCACGACCGGGTCGTTGTGCTTGACCGAGATCTTGATGTCGCGGAAATCGTGCTCCTCGAAGAGGGAGGCCTCCCACAGGGCGCTCTCGACCAGGGCCTCGGGGGTCGCCTTGCCGTACTTCTGGAGCAGGCGGCGGTCCAGGGAGCCGGCGTTGACGCCGATGCGGATCGGGGTGCCGTGCTCCTTGGCGGCCTTGGCGATCTCCTTGACCTTGTCGTCGAACTGCTTGATGTTGCCGGGGTTGACGCGGACGGCGGCGCAGCCGGCCTCGATGGCCGCGAACACGTACTTCGGCTGGAAGTGGATGTCGGCGATGACCGGGATCTGCGACTTCCTGGCGATGGTCGCGAGGGCGTCGGCGTCGTCCTGGGTGGGGCAGGCGACGCGGACGATCTGGCAGCCGGACGCGGTCAGCTCGGCGATCTGCTGGAGGGTGGCGCCGATGTCGGACGTACGGGTCGTGGTCATCGACTGGACCGAGACGGGCGCGTCTCCGCCGACCGCCACGGATCCGACCTGGATCTGCCGGCTCTTCCGGCGCTCGGCGAGCTTGGTCGGAACGGACGGCATGCCGAGAGAAATCGCAGTCATCTGCTGTGCAACCCCAAGTCGTGGATCAAGGTCCGGTCCCGTGAACGGCGGGCTCCAGGCTTCGAGATTACGGCACGGGCCCCGGGCCGAGCACATCCCACCCGGCAAACCCACTCATTGGAAGGCGGCCCGGAACACAAGGCCCCGGGCCGCCTCGAACGTCGGATGGCTACGAGATTTTCACGGGGTTAACCACGTCCGCGATCAGCACCAGGATGGTGAAGCAGACGAAGATCCCGGCCACCACGTACGCCACCGGCATCAGCTTGGCCACGTCGAACGGACCGGGGTCCGGGCGGCGCAGCACCCGGGCCACGCTCTTCCTGAGGGACTCCCACAGGGCGCCCGCGATGTGCCCGCCGTCGAGCGGGAGCAGCGGGAGCATGTTGAACAGGAACAGGGAGAGGTTGAACCCGGCGACCACGAAGACGGCCATGGCCAGCTGCTGCGAGGCCGGGATGTCCAGCGTGGCGATCTCGCCGGTGACCCGGGCCGCGCCGACGATGCCCATCGGGGAGTCCGGCTCGCGCGGGCCGTTGCCGAAGGCCGCGTCCCACAGGGCCGGGATCTTGCCGGGCAGGGCGACGAGGGAGTCGACGGCGTCGCCGACCCGGTCGGTCATCCAGGTCACGGACTGGCCGAAGTCCTGCTTGACGACACCCTGGGCCGGGCTGAAGCCGAGGAAGCCGGCCTTGACGTACTCACCCTGGACGTAGGCGCCGCTGGAGTCCTTCTTGGCGACCTGGTTGGTGGCGATCTTCGCGTGCAGGGTCAGCTCCTGGCCCTTGCGGTCGACGACGATCGCGACCTCCTTGCCGGCGCTGTCGCGGATGAGGTCGGACAGCGTGTTCCACTCCTCGGTCGGCTTGCCGTCGAAGGAGACGATCTTGTCGCCGTTCTTCACGCCGGCGGCCTGGGCCGGGGAGGCCGGGTCGGACTTCTTGCAGGTGTCGCGGTGCTGGCTCTGCGCGATGACGCAGGGCGAGACGGACTCGACGGTGGTGGTCTCCTGCTGGATGCCGAAGCCCATCAGCACGGTCAGGAACAGACCGATCGCGAGGATCAGGTTCATGAACGGGCCCGCGAACATGACGATGACGCGCTTCCACGGCTTGCGCGTGTAGAACATGCGCGTCTCGTCACCCGGCTTGATCTCCTCGAAGGCCGCCGAGCGGGCGTCCTCGATCATGCTGCGCCACGGGGAAGTGGAGCGGGCGGAGACCCGGCCGGCCTCGTCGGGCGGGAACATGCCGATCATGCGGATGTAGCCGCCGAGCGGGATGGCCTTGATGCCGTACTCGGTCTCGCCCTTGTGCCGCGACCAGATGGTCGGGCCGAAGCCGACCATGTACTGCGGTACGCGGATGCCGAAGAGCTTGGCCGTGGACAGGTGCCCCAGCTCGTGCCAGGCGATCGAGACCAGCAGGCCGACCACGAAGACCACTATGCCGAGGATGAACATCAAGGTCGTCATGCACGCGCCTCCGCGGTCCGGTCTGTCAGTTCGCGCGCCCGGGCCCGCGCCCAGGTCTCCGCTTCGAGGACGTCCGACACGGTGAGTGAGGTTCCCGTGACCGGGGTGCCGTGCTCCTCGACCACCCGGGTGACGGTCTCCATGATGCCGTTGAAGGGCAGTGCGCCGGTGCGGAAGGCCTCGACACACTCCTCGTTGGCCGCATTGAACACCGCCGGGGCGGTCCCCGCGAGCTGCCCCACGTGTCGGGCGAGGTTCACCGAGGGGAAGGCCTCGTTGTCCAGCGGGAAGAACTCCCAGGTGGAGGCCTTGCTCCAGTCGAAGGCGGGCGCCGCGTCGGGAACGCGTTCGGGCCAGCCCAGACCGATGGCGATCGGCCCTCGCATGTCGGGGGGCGTCGCCTGGGCGATCGTGGATCCGTCGGTGAACTCGACCATCGAGTGAACATACGACTGGGGATGCACGACGACCTCAATGCGGTCGAAGGGAATGTCGTAGAGCAGGTGCGCCTCGATGACTTCCAGGCCCTTGTTGACGAGGGTCGCGGAGTTGATCGTGATCACCGGGCCCATGGCCCAGGTGGGGTGCGCGAGGGCGTCCTCGACGGTGACGTTCGCCAGCTCGGCCCTGGTGCGGCCGCGGAAGGGGCCGCCGGAGGCGGTGACGACCAGCTTGCGCACGTCGGCGCGGGTGCCGGAGGCGAGGGCCTGGAAGAGCGCGGCGTGCTCGGAGTCGACCGGGATGATCTGCCCGGGCTTGGCGAGGGCCTTGACCAGCGGGCCGCCGACGATCAGCGACTCCTTGTTGGCGAGCGCGAGGGTGCGGCCCGCCTCCAGGGCGGCCAGGGTGGGCGCGAGGCCGATGGACCCGGTGATCCCGTTGAGCACGGTGTGGCAGTCGGAGGCGGCGACCTGGGTGGCCGCGTCCGGTCCGGCGAGGATCTCGGGGAGCGGCTCCCCGGCGCCGTACTGCTCGGTCAGCGCCTCGCGCAGGGCCGGTACGGCGTCCTCGCGGGCGACCGCCACGGTCCGTACCCGCAGCCGGTGCGCCTGCTCGGCGAGCAGGGCCGTGCGGGCGCCGTTCGCGGAGAGGGCGGTGACCCGGAAGCGGTCGGGGTGGCGCAGCACGAGGTCGATGGCCTGGGTTCCGATGGACCCGGTGGAGCCGAGGATCACCACGTCCTTCGGGCCGTCTCCCGCGAGGGGGTCGTACACGAGGTGCGGGTCGGCGAGGGGTGCGGGACTGGCGGGACTGTCGGTCATCCCCCCATTGTGGCCGCTGGCCGCGGGCGATCGGACAGGGCATCCCTCGGGCGGGTGCGTTAGCAGCTTTCGTTGCCGGATGGGGTGGTTCTCCGTTTGTGAAGTCGGCGTGAAGATCGTGTGATAACACTTCAGTCGGGCCGGTGGTCAGCCGGTCCGGGTACGACTTCGCGGACGACATCCTTGGGGGGATCTCTTCATGCGTACTGTGCGCATACGCGCCGCCCTGCCCGCCCTCGCGGGCGCGGCCCTGCTCACCGGAACCCTGCTCAGCACCCCGGCCCAGGCGGCCGGCGGCGTGCACATCCACCACGTCTGGTTCGACAGCCCGGGCCCGGACAACCGCTCCAACACGAGCCTCAACGCCGAGTGGGTGCAGATCAAGAACAGCGGCAGTTCGGCGGTCTCGCTCAAGGGCTGGATCCTGAAGGACGCCTCGAACCACAAGTACGTCTTCCCGAACGTCAAGATCGGCGCCGGGAAGTACATGAAGATCCACACCGGCAGCGGCTCGGACACCGCGTCGAACAAGTACCAGGGCCGTCGTGCCTACGTCTGGAACAACGACAAGGACACGGCCACGCTGACCAAGGCGAGCGGCACCAAGGTCGACTCCTGCTCCTGGACGACACGGGATCCGAGCGACGTGTACTGCTGAGCTACGCGCCGTACGGACGGCGCGCGTTCTCGCGGGTGGACGGTCCGGGGGTCGCGTCGGCGATCCACGGGCCCTCGCCCGAGGGGTCGACGATCCCTTCCTCCAGCCACTCGTAGGCCCCGCCGAGCACGCCCTTGACCACCTTGCGGTCGAGGTCGTCCGTGTTGGCCCACAGCCGGTTGAAGAGTTCCTCGACACGGAGGCGGGACTGACGGCAGAAGGCGTCGGCGAGCTGGTAGGCCTCGCGGCCGTGCTCGCCCTCGCCGCGCAGCCGCTCGGCGCGCACACAGGCCGCGCTCATCGCGAACAGTTCCGCGCCGATGTCCACGATCCGGCCGAGGAAGCCCTGCTTGGTCTCCATCCGGCCCTGCCAGCGGGACATGGCGTAGAAGGTGGAGCGGGCCAGCTTGCGGGCGTGCCGCTCGACGTAGCGCAGATGGCCGGAGAGGTCCGTCTCGCGCTTGAACTCGTGGTACGAGGAGGGCAGTTGGCCGGGTCCGGCGACCAGCTTCGGCAGCCACTTGGCGTAGAAGACGCCCGCGCCCACGCCCGCCCTCGCCTTGTCCGACAGGGACTTGTCGGGGTCGATGAGGTCGCCGGCGACCGAGAGGTGGGCGTCCACGGCCTCGCGGGCGATGAGCAGGTGCATGATCTCCGTCGAGCCCTCGAAGATCCGGTTGATGCGCAGGTCGCGCAGGATCTGCTCGGCCGGGACCGAGCGCTCGCCGCGCTCCTTGAGGGACTCGGCCGTCTCGTAGCCGCGGCCGCCGCGGATCTGGACCAGTTCGTCGGCCATCAGCCAGGCCATCTCGGAGCCGTAGAGCTTGGCGAGGGCGGCCTCGATGCGGATGTCGTTGCGGTCCTCGTCGGCCATCTGCGAGGACAGGTCGAGGACGGCCTCCAGGGCGAAGGTCGTGGCCGCGATGAAGCTGATCTTGGAGCCGACTGCCTCGTGCAGCGCGACCGGCTTGCCCCACTGCTCGCGCTCGGCGGCCCACTCGCGGGCGATCTTCAGGCACCACTTGCCGGCGCCGGCGCACATCGCGGGCAGCGACAGCCGGCCGGTGTTGAGGGTGGTGAGCGCGATCTTCAGGCCCGCGCCCTCGGGGCCGATGCGGCCGGCGGCCGGGACCCGGACCTGGTGGAAGCGGGTGACACCGTTCTCGATGCCGCGCAGGCCCATGAAGGCGTTGCGGTTCTCCACGGTGACGCCTTCGGCGGTCGCCTCCACCACGAAGGCGGTGATGCCGCCCTTGTGCCCCTCGGACTTCGGCACCCGCGCCATGACGACCAGCAGGTCGGCGACCACCCCGTTGGTGGTCCACAGCTTCACCCCGTCGAGGACGTAGTCGTCCCCGTCCGGGACGGCCGTCGTCGCGAGGCGGGCCGGGTCGGAGCCGACGTCCGGCTCGGTGAGCAGGAAGGCGGAGATGTCGGTGCGGGCGCAGCGGGGCAGGAAGGCGTCCTTCTGCTCCTGGGTGCCGAAGAGCTTCAGCGGCTGGGGTACGCCGATCGACTGGTGGGCGGAGAGCAGGGCGCCGACCGCGGGGCTCGCGGAGCCGACCAGGGCGAGGGCCTTGTTGTAGTACAGCTGGGTGAGGCCGAGACCGCCGTACTTGGGGTCGATCTTCATGCCGAGGGCGCCGAGTTCCTTCAGGCCGGCGATGACCTCGTCGGGGATGCGTGCCTCGCGCTCGATGCGGGCCGAGTCGATCGTCGTCTCGCAGAAGACGCGCAGCTTGGCGAGGAACTCCTCGCCGCGGCGCACGCTCTCGGGCTCCGGGAGCGGATGGGGATGGATGAGGTCGAGCCGGAAGCGCCCGAGGAACAGTTCCTTGGCGAAGCTGGGCTTGCGCCAGTCCTGTTCCCGGGCGGCCTCCGCCACCTGGCGCGCCTCGCGCTCAGTGACGGTCTTGCGTTGGGTGGTGGGGGCGGACATGAGGCTCACCTCGCCGCAATAGGGATGTTGAGGACCGATCCTTACCGACCAGTGCTACTGGATCGTTGGTACCCGAATCCGGCCGACCCCACCAGTCCTCGCGCGCCGCTCGGTCGACGCCGGCGGGCGGGTTCAGCCGATGTCGACCGAGTACGACTTCGTGTCCAGCCGCCCGGAGCCCTTGAACACCTCGGTTCCGGCCTCGATCCCGGAGAGGTACTTGTCGTTGCTCAGCAGCTTGCGCCGAACGAGTGCCTGGGTGAAGTCGTCCAGGTTCAGCGTGGCACTCGTGGTGTTGGTACGGCGAACGAAGGAGTAGACCTTCCAGCCGATGTCGCCCTGGTAGATGTCCCACATGGCACCGCCGAGGCTGACGCTGCCGTCCTTGGTGCCGAGCGGGCCGGCGCCGCCCTGCCGGTTGAGCCAGATCATGACCTCGTCGGTGGGCTGGTCGGGCCAGTCCGCGCTGCCCTTGGCGTGCAGCCACAGGTCGTAGGCGACGTTCATCGTTCCGGGGTTCGAGCTGAGCGCGAAGCTCCACTTGGCGGTGATCTTCTTGCGGTCGCCGACCTGGACCGGCAGCCCGGTGCTCGCCCGGTCCGTCTTCCAGCCCCAGTGCCAGCCGAGGACCGTGCTGGCGTAGGACTTCACGTCGGAGTCCTTGCCCTTGCTGCTGTTGGCCCAGGTGTAGTCCGTGCCCCAGGAGATCGTCGAGCCGCTCCGGAAGTTGTCCCAGACGCACTGGGTGCCGGTGCCCTTGTCCTGGCCCCACAGGTTGTTGTTCACGTAGTACTTGCCGAGCGTGACGGTGTCGAAGGCCGTGCACTTCTTGCTCGACTCGCCGGCCTGCGCCATGGTGACGCCTGCGGCGGCGGCCAGGGCGACGGAGGCGGCGACAAGCGTCTTCGCCTTCCTCGACAGGCGCGGTCTGCGGTGTTGCATCGAGGGTCCTTCCGGGGGACGGTTCGTCTGCCGCCTCCCTGTGGTCGCCGGCCTGCCGAAAGGTTGCCGAACCCGGCACCGGAAGGCAGCGGTGCCGGGCCCCTTCTCGCACGCCGCAGGCTCCAGGTGTATTGACCCGCAGGGGTGCGGTGATGTCGGTCAGTACGGCGGGAGACCGACGCCGGCGCGCGGGGCCGTCAGTGCAGTGCCGCCTCGCCCGTCCGGACGGCGCGCAGGGCGCGCTCGACGGTCGCCTGGTTCTCGCCGACCGGCGCCACGTAGTCGATGACGTCGCGGGCCGCGTCCTCGCCGAGCGTGCGGATGATCACCCACGTGGCGAGATACTGCGACGCCAGGCAGCCGCCCGCCGTGGCGATGTTCCCCTCGGCGTGGAACGGCGCGTCCAGCACGGTGACGTCGCAGGCCTCGACGAAGGGGCGGCTCTTGCGGTCCGTGCAGGCGGGCATGCCGTCCAGCAGGCCGAGCCGGGCGAGCACCAGCGCGCCGGAACACTGCGCGCCGATCAGCTGTCGCGCGGGGTCGAGCGGCAGCCGGGAGATCAGCCGGTCGTCGGCAACCACGTCCCGCGTCTTCACGCCGCTGCCGATCAGCACGACGTCGGCTTCGGTGACGAATTCCATCGGGCGCTGTCCGGTCACCTCGACGCCGTTCATGGACGTCACCACCGGCGTCGGTGTCGTGATGAAGGCTTCGAGGCCGTCCTTGCGGCACCGGTTGATCAGCGCGGCAGCGATGAAGCTGTCGAGCTCATTGAATCCGTCAAAGGTGACCACGGCTACCTGCATGGCGTCTCCTCGCAGTACGGCACGGGAGGCGCAGTCTGCCAGGCGCGCCGGACCCGGGACGCGGGCCAATCGGCGATCCGTGGCCCGCGATCCGTGGCCCGCGGACAGACGAACGGCCCGGGTGGTGAACCCGGGCCGTCGGCAGGGCAGCACAAGCCCCGTCGCAGGTGCGTCAGCTGTGGTGGCTCGCGTCGGCGAGGGCGGCCACGAAGCGGAGGGCGTCCACGGTGCCCACGCCGGTGGCCATGTCGTAGCCCTTGACGGCCTTGTAGCCGGTGACACCCTCGTAGCTGTTGTCTGTGCCGTCCTTGACGTCGACCACGCCGGTGTTCCTGAGCTTGGCCAGCTTGTACAGCGCCGCGTTGATGTTGCCGAGCCGGTGGCCCGCCGCCTGGTCGGCGAGGGCGACGATGCCCGAGAAGAGCGGGCTGGCCTCGCTGGTGCCGCCGGTGACGTCCCAGCCGGTGGCGGTCGGGTCGTAGCTGGAGTAGATCCAGGCGCCGCCGTTGACCGCGGCGGCCATCGACACGTCCGGCGTGCCGCGGCGGGTGCCGACGATGCTCTTCACGCCGTCCTGGAAGCCCGGGCGGGAGAAGACGTGCGACTGGCCGCCGCCGCCCGCGCCGTAGTCGTTGTAGACGCTGTCCGGCTTGACGCGCTCACCCTTGTCGTTCAGGTGGAGCTGGGTGCCACCGATGGAGGTGACCAACGGGTCGGAAGACGGCCAGGAGTTGACGCGCTTGTCGTAGTAATGCTTGCCGTCCGCCTTCATGTCGGTGGCACCGCCGTCGCCGGAGGAGGCGAGGACGGTCACGTGCTTCCGGTTCGCGGCCTGGAAGGCATAGCGCAGCTTCTTGATGCTCGAGAAGTCGCCCCGGTTGAAGCCGGGGAACGTGTTCTCCGTGGCGCCGAAGCTCTGGGTGATGACGTCGCCGACGCCCTGGTCGATCAGGTGCTTCTCGGCGGACATCATCTCCGGGAGACCGGTGGTGCCCTCGGTCTCGGAGACGGCCGTCTCCACCAGGACGATCTTGGCGCCGGGCGCCACGGCGTGGGCCATCTCGACGTCCAGGGTGGTCTCGCCGGCCCACCCGGTCATCTCGGAGTTCTTGGGGTCGAAGGCGGGCACGTGACCCCACTTGACGACCTTGACCTTGGTGCTGGGCAGACCGAACTGCCTGCTGTAGACGTCCAGGTCGTGCTGGACCGTCGGAGAGCCGAACGAGTCCACGATGACGATGGTGCGCCCCTTGCCCGTGATGCCCTTGCGGTACAGCGGGTTGAGGTTGTACGCGGTGCGGTACTGCAGCGGGTTGTAGCAGTTGATGTGCCACTTGGCCTGGCACTGCGCGCTCGGCAGCGGGCTGGCCACGCCATGGACCAGGGTGTGCCCTGCGATGGCCGGAACCGCCTTGGTGTGCGGTACGGCGGCGAGCGCGGCGGTGGTGACACCGGCCTGCGAGGTGGTCGCCAGCGCGGCGGCGACGAGGGCAGCGGTGGCGGCCGCGGAAGTCGCGACGCCGCGCCCGGTACGGGCTATGTGCATGAATTCCCCTGAGTGGTCCGTGAGTCGGACGAAGTGGTCGACTCGCATCCCATCGAGTGGGTCATGCACAGAACAAGACTATTGAACGGACGATGCCGAATCCTTTACCCGGCAATAGGAACGGCAATAGGTCGCCAAAAGGAACGGCCGCAGCCCCCGCACAGTGGGCTGCGGCCGTTCCGTCCGACCTGTCCGTGGCAGGTCAGAGCGCGAGACCGGTGAGAACCAGAACGCGCTCGTATGTGTAGTCCTCCATCGCGAACTTCACGCCCTCGCGACCCACACCGGACTGCTTGGCACCGCCGTACGGCATCTGGTCGGCGCGGTAGGACGGGACGTCGCCGATGACCACGCCGCCGACCTCCAGCGCGCGGTGGGCGCGGAAGGCGACCTGGAGGTCACGGGTGAACACGCCCGCCTGGAGGCCGTACTTGGAGGAGTTGACGGCCGCGAAGGCCTCGGCCTCGCCGTCCACCTTCTGCACGGTGAGGACCGGCCCGAAAACCTCCTCGCACGCGATCGTGGTGTCCGCCGGTACGTCGGTGAGGACGGTCGGCGCGTAGGCGGCGCCGTCGCGGTCGCCACCCGTGAGGAGGGTGGCGCCGGCCTCGACGGCCTCCTTCACCCAGGACTCCACGCGCTTGGCCGCGTCCTCGCTGACCAGCGGGCCGACATCGGTCTTGGCGTCGGCCGGGTCACCGGTGACCTGGGCCTCGACGGCGGCGACGATGCGCGGCAGCAGACGGTCGTAGACGGAGGCGTCCGCGATCACGCGCTGCACGGAGATGCAGGACTGGCCGCCCTGGTAGTTCGAGAAGGTCGCGATGCGGGTCGCGGCCCAGTCGAGGTCGGCGTCGCTCGCGTAGTCGCCGAGGACGACGGCCGCGGCGTTGCCGCCCAGCTCCAGCGTGAGGTGCTTGCGCGGCACCGAGTCCATGATCGCGTAGCCGACCTTGTCGGAACCGGTGAAGGAGATGACCGGGAGGCGCTCGTCCTGGACGAGGGCGGGCATCTTGTCATTGGCGACCGGGAGCACCGACCAGGAGCCGGCGGGCAGCTCGGTCTCGGCGAGCAGCTCACCGAGGATCAGGCCGGACAGGGGCGTGGCCGGAGCCGGCTTCAGGATGATCGGCGCGCCGACGGCGATGGCCGGGGCGACCTTGTGCGCGCACAGGTTCAGCGGGAAGTTGAACGGCGCGATGCCGAGGACGACGCCCTTCGGGAAGCGGCGGGTGAGGCCGAGGCGACCCTGGCCGCCGGCGTCGGTGTCCAGCCGCTGCGCCTCGCCGCCGTTGAACCGCCGGGCCTCCTCGGCCGCGAAGCGGAACACGGACACGGCGCGGCCGACCTCGCCGCGGGCCCACTTGATCGGCTTGCCGTTCTCGGCGGAGATCAGCTGGGCGATCTCCTCGGTGCGCTCGACCAGGCGCTTGCTGACGTGGTCGAGGGCGGCGGCACGGACGTGCGCCGGGGTGGCGGCGAACTCGTCCCGCACGGCGTACGCGGCGGCCACGGCCTCCTCGACCTGGGCGTCGGTCGGCACGCTGACCGTGCCGACGACACGGCCGTCCCACGGGGAGGTGACGTCGAAGGTGTCCTCGCCGGTGACCTGGCGGCCGGCGAGCCAGAAGGCGTGGGTGGAAGTCATGTGCGAGTCCCGGCCTTTCCGCGTTTGGGGGTGTGCGTGTTCTTTCGTGGTCCACGGTAGGGCGGTGGCGGGCGGGGGTCGCTTGTCCGAGTCGTAGTGGTGGGGGTGGGCGATGCTCCGGTTTGGCGTGGTGGGGGCTGGAGGGGCTGTGTTTGCTTCGCTTCTCGGCCCACCGAGTCGGGTGGTGGGTGGGCACGCACAGGACGGGGTCCAGGGGGCGGAGCCCCTGGTGCGGCTGCGGCTACTCCGGTGACGTCGCCTTCAGGGCGAGCCACAGCTCCATCCGGACGTCGGGGTCGTCCAGAGAGCGGCCCAGGATCTCCTCGACCCTCCGCATCCGGTACCGCAACGTATGCCGGTGCACCCCGAGATCCGCGGCCGCCGCGTCCCACTGACCGTGCCGGGACAGCCACGCCCGCAGCGAGGCGACCAGATCCCCCCGCCCCGTCGCATCGTGCTCGTGCAGCGCCCGCAGCAACCCGTCCGCGAACGCCTTCACCGCATCGTCCGCCAGCAACGGCAGCACGGACCCCGTAGCCAGCTGCTCGTGCTCCACCAGTACCCGCCCCCGCCGCCGCGCGACGGACAGCGCCTGCTCGGCCTGCTTGTAGGCGGCAGCCGCGGCGATCGGTCCGACCGGGGCCGACAGGCCGACGACCAGCTCCGCCTCGTCCCCGGCCGCCTGCTCGGGCACGGCCCGCCCCGCCTCCAGCGCCGCCGCGTACGCCGCACACGCGGCCACCGCCGCACCCCCGTCCGCGGCCAGCACCACCAGCCGCTCCCCCTCGGGCACGACCAGCACGGCCTCCCCGGCGCGCGCGGCCGCCGACTCCACGGCCTCCACGACCTCGCCCAGCGCGTCGGCGTCCGCCTCCGTGTGCGCCCGCGCGGCCGTGCCGGACGCCGACTCGGCGACGATCATCCGGAAAGGTGCGTCGAGGAGCCCGCCGTACAGGTCACCGGCGACAGCCCGGGCATGGTCCGGCTCCCCGGCCAGCAGCATCCGCAGTACGGCCGCGCCGACCCGCTGCTCGGCCGCGTGCAGCGAGCGGGACCGCTCGGTGGTGAGGGTGAGCAGCGCGATCGCGGAGTGGACGGCGTACCGCTCGGCGGTGCCGAGGGCGGCGGCCGTACCCACGGCGAGCGCGGCGCGCGGGCGCCGGCCCGTGCCCAGGGAGTGCAGCTCCACCCGGTCCTCGTAGTCGGGACCGCCGACCACCGAGGAGGCCGGGGCGGACCGCTCCCGCAGCCGTTCGACCTCCGCGGTGAGCCGGCCGGCCCGGCGGCCTGCCCACTCGGGTGCGGTGGCGACGACGGCGCCCGAGGCGTCGTACAGCGCCGCCCACCCGTCGACCTGCGTGGCGAGCGCGCCGAGCAGCCCCTCGGGGCCGGCGTTCAGCGCCTGCTTGGTCAGCTCCCGCTGGGCGGCGAAGCCCGCCGTGACGGCCCGGTACTGGTCGGCGGCGATCGCGGCGGAGACGGCCTTGCTGATGGCGAGGAAGGGGGTGCGGCGGGGCACCTCCAGCAGCGGCAGCCCCTCCTCCTCGGCGGCGTCGACGAGGGCCTTGGGGATCTCGTCGTAGTTCACCCCGACCGCGAAGCCGAGCCCTACGACGCCTGCGCCGACCAGCCGCTTCACATACCGCCGCATCGCCTCCGGATCCTCCGCGTCCAGCTTGAGCGCGGTGATCAGCAGAAGCTCGCCGCCCTCCATGTAGGGCACGGGGTCGGCCAGCTCGCTCACATGCGCCCAGCGGACGGGCACGTCGAGCCGGTCCTCGCCCGCGCGCACGGTCAGCTTGAGTGCGGAGTGGTGGACGAGCGAGGCGAGGGTCGGGGGCATGAGGCCTTCAGGGAGGGGAGAACCGGGACAGCGGGTGGGGAGATCCGGTGATCACTGTGATCAATTGGCCGCTGCGTATGAACAGCCTATGCCGATTCTGCCGTACCGTACGGTCTCCGGGTGCCGCCTTCCCTCTTCCCTCAGCCCCGCAGATCCACCAGCAACGGCGGAGCGTGCTCCCCCTGCACGGTGGT
Source organism: Streptomyces sp. NPDC001816 (assembly GCF_042892235.1). Lineage (NCBI taxonomy): Bacteria > Bacillati > Actinomycetota > Actinomycetes > Kitasatosporales > Streptomycetaceae > Streptomyces > Streptomyces sp. NPDC001816. The sequence continues at coordinate 278,274 of NZ_JBIATY010000009.1, read as the reverse complement.
CAGCGACAGCACCGCATGCCCCGGCGGCACCCCGTGCGCCAGCTCGGAGGCGGACCAGCGCTCGCGCTCCACCTGGCGGACGGTGACGGCCCGGGCGGTGGGTGCCTGCCCGGTGATGACCCGGCGCAGCATGTGCACGGCCTTGCCGGCCGGGGTCTCGGCGATGATCTGCCGGTCGGTGACGTCCCGGGTCTCGGTCCACTCCTTGCCCCACACCTCCGCGAAGTCCTGACCGTCCCAGGGGGTGAGCCCGGACAGCGCCATCCGGCAGCCGGTGGCGCCGAGCAGCGGTCCGCGCAGCGGCCGCGGTACGTCGTCCAGGGTGCGCAGCGTCAGCACGGTGCCCGCGTGGGCGGAGCGCAGCCGCTGGATGCCGCGCACGGACTCCGGGGTGACCACGCCGGAGGCGTCGTCGAGCAGCAGGCAGGCGAAGAGCGAGCGGTCCTCCCGTACCGTCACGCTGGCCGTGAACTGGGCGAGGACCAGCCGGGCGAGGATCCGGGAGGCGTCGGCGTGCCCGCGCTGGGGCAGGTCGATGCGGACCCGGACCGGGTGGTCGAGGGCCGTGAGGGAGAACGGCCGGGACTGCCCGGAGGTGTCGAAGAAGGCGGCGAAGGCGGGCCGGTCGAGCAGCGCGATCCGGTCGGCGAGCACCGCGCCGACATCGCCCGGGTGGGCCATCTGCCGCTCCCGCGCGTCCAGTTCCCTGAGCAGCGACTCCTGCCCGGTGTCGGTCAGCGCCTTGCGGAGTGCGGCGAGCGGTCCGGGCGTGCCGTCGAGGAGCTGGCGCAGCTCGGGGACCGAGGGGAAGCGGTCGTGGACGGCGCGGAAGGGGCCGAGCAGCTGGGCGAGGACGGTGGTGGAGCGGCGGCTGTCGCCTCCGGGGTGCGGGTCGGCGAGGTCGCCGACGAGGGCCTCGGCGAGTATGGCGGCGGCCTCGTCCGGGTCGGTGGTGCCGCCGTACAGGTCGAGGTCGTAGACGGATTCGGGGTGCCCGATCCGTACGACGACGTCGTACGCCTCGGCCGGGCCGAGCCCCGCGCCCGCCGCGCCGACGGCCACGACGGCGGCCCGTCCGGCGAGGGCGTGCAGGCACAGCGACTCGGCGAGCGGCCGGACGACCGCGCCGGTCTTGCCGGAGCCGGCCGGGCCGACGGCGAGCAGCGAGGTGCCGAGCAGCTCGGGGCCGAGGGCGAGTCCGGAGCCGCGGTAGTGGTACGGGTTGCGGGGGTCGTCGGCGGTGGTGCCGAGCCGTACCTGTCCGGTGAGCAGGTCGTGCCGGGCCTGGCGGGCGGGCAGGTCGCGCTCGCCGGAGGGGTGCAGGCAGGCGGCCGAGCCATCCTTCAGTACGGCGCCGGTGAAGGAGGCGAGGCTGTGCGTGCCGGACCGTACGCCCTGCCAGGCCCGGCTGATCCGGGCGTGGTCGACGTCCCGCATGAGCCCGGCCTTCGCCTCGGCGGCCAGCCGCTCGGCGGCCTCATGGGCTCCGGCGTGCCGCAGCTGGGGCCATTCGGCGGGGTCCTGCTCGGGGGCGGGCGCCGACTCGGCGGCGGGTACGGCCGCCCGCCAGGCGGGCGGGCCGAAGCGGCGCCAGACCTCGCCCCAGCGGCCGAGGCGGCCGACGACGAGCATGATGACCACGGCGATGAGGGTGTAGTACGAGTACCAGAGGAGCGCGTTGCCGACCTGGTCGTTGCTCTGGCGCCAGGAGTCCGGGGTGAACAGCTCCAGGGGCAGCACCCACCAGCCCCCGAGGTAGCCGTTCCACAGCAGGGACCACACCAGCCAGCCCACGAGGAAGGCGATCAGTGCGCCGCTCAGCAGCTGCCGGGTCGGGATCCGCTCGGGCTCCTGTTCCGGCCGGGGCCGGTACCCGAACCGCCACACGCCCGGTGCCGCCTCGGGCCGGGACGCCCGCAGCCAGGCCAGGAAGGCCGAGCCGTCCGGCCTGGGCGGAACCCCGGGTGGCCCGGCGGGCCTGGGCGGCACGGCGGAACCCTCCTGGGGCACCGCCGGGCGCGGCACAGGATTCGCATGCGTACCGCGCGCGTCCCGCGTCCCGTCGCTCTCCATCGCCCTTGCCCCCTGACCAGCCGTTCCGTCCACCATCAGCGAGCCAATCTAACGCCCCGACAAAGGGAGTTCACCGTTTACGCGGCCGAGAGGACACGCCGACCGGGCGCAGCCCTCCCCCACTGCTATGTCCACGACGGACAACCAATCTTCCCGACAACGCCCACATGGAGCATGCCCACCCTCCATTTCCGGCCCTAGCCTGCGAAGAAAGAGACAAGCGTCAGAAAAACGCACCGTCCGGTACCGCCCGGGAACACCCGGTACGCAAGATCATCAGGGAGCCCTCATGACCGCACTTCCGCAGGAGCGCCGCGTCGTCACCGCCATCCCCGGCCCGAAGTCGCAGGAGCTGCAGGCCCGCCGCCTCGCCGCGGTCGCCCAGGGCGTGGGCTCGGTGCTGCCCGTGTTCACGACGCGCGTGGACGGCGGCATCATCGAGGACGTCGACGGCAACCGTCTGATCGACTTCGGTTCCGGTATCGCCGTGACCTCGGTCGGCGGCTCCGCCGAGGCCGTCGTACGCCGCGCGAGCGCCCAGCTGGCCGACTTCACCCACACCTGTTTCATGGTCACGCCGTACGAGGGCTACGTGGCCGTCGCCGAGGCGCTGGCCGAGCTGACGCCGGGTGACCACGCCAAGAAGTCCGCGCTGTTCAACTCGGGCGCCGAGGCCGTCGAGAACGCCGTCAAGATCGCCCGCGCGTACACCAAGCGCCAGGCCGTCGTCGTCTTCGACCACGGCTACCACGGCCGTACCAACCTGACGATGGCGCTGACGGCCAAGAACATGCCGTACAAGCACGGCTTCGGCCCGTTCGCGCCCGAGGTCTACCGCGTTCCCGTCGCGTACGGCTACCGCTGGCTGACCGGCCCGGAGAACTGTGGCCCGGAGGCCGCGAAGCAGGCCATCGACCAGATCACCAAGCAGATCGGCGCCGACAACGTGGCCGCGATCATCATCGAGCCCGTGCTCGGTGAGGGCGGCTTCATCGAGCCGGCCAAGGGCTTCCTGCCCGCGATCAGCCAGTTCGCCAAGGACAACGGCATCGTCTTCGTCGCGGACGAGATCCAGTCCGGCTTCTGCCGCACCGGCCAGTGGTTCGCCTGCGAGGACGAGGGCATCGTCCCGGACCTGATCACCACCGCCAAGGGCATCGCCGGCGGTCTGCCGCTGGCCGCCGTCACCGGCCGCGCCGAGATCATGGACGCCGCGCACGCGGGCGGCCTCGGCGGCACCTACGGCGGCAACCCGGTGGCCTGCGCCGGTGCGCTCGGCGCCATCGAGACGATGAAGGAGCTGGACCTCAACGCCAAGGCGAAGAACATCGAGGCGATCATGAAGGCCCGTCTGGGCGCCATGGCCGAGAAGTTCGACATCATCGGCGACATCCGTGGCCGTGGCGGCATGATCGCCATCGAGCTGGTCAAGGACCGCGCCACCAAGGAGCCGAACGCGGAGGCGACCGCCGCCCTCGCCAAGGCCTGCCACCAGGAGGGCCTGCTCGTCCTGACCTGTGGCACCTACGGCAACGTGCTGCGTTTCCTGCCCCCGCTGGTGATCGGCGAGGACCTCCTGAACGAGGGTCTCGACATCATCGAGCAGTCGTTCGCACGCATCTGAGCGGCTGTTTCGCCCCTCTGAAGGGTGGCCTGCGGCAGGCCGTGTGAAGAAGGTGTGCGAGGTGGATGGCGGGACGCGATTCTGTCTGCCCAAGCGCCCCGGGCTGCCGTAGGTTCTACCCAGATGAGAGATACACCCCGCCCACAGGGGACTGTGGGCGATTTCAGGCCGGGGCCTCCCCAGCTTCGACCTGGTCGTGCCCTCGCGCACACAACCGGGGCCTGACGGTTCCGGGATCTCCTCACCGATCGGACGGTCGCCGCCCCAAACCCCCCGGGGCGCGCGACGTTCCGATCCGGACGGCCGCCTCGGAACCACCCCCCCCGTTCCGGGGCGGCCGACCTCCTTCCTCCCCCGCCGGGTCTGAGAAGCTGGGCCGCGTGTCGACGTCACCGGATCCGCGCCCGAAGTACGCGCTCCTGGCCCTGCCCACGCTCCTGCTCGCCCTGATCGTCTGGCAGGTCGTCGCCCACGGCCCGCTCCTGCGCCTCGATGCGCGGTTGAGCCGACGGCTCGTCCGTCCGGACCGGTTCTCGGAACTCCTCTCCGACCTCGGCAACGTCCAGGTCGCCGTCCCGGTGCTCGTCCTCGCCCTGGCGTACTCCGCGTGGCGCGGCCGCACGACGGGCACGGACCGCTGGTGGCTGCCGCCCGCAGCGGCGGCCGTACTGATGGCGCTGGTCCCGGTGTTCGTCGTCCCGCTGAAGGACTGGACCGCCCGGCCGGGGACCCCTCTGATGCCCCCGGGGGTCGGCTACTTCCCTTCCGGTCATACGGCGACCGCGGCGATCGCGTACGGTTCCGCGACCCTGCTCCTGCTCCCCTGGCTGCGCTCGCCGGCTGCCCGCCGGGCGCTCGTCGGCGTCTGCGCGGCCCTCGTGCTCGGCGTCTCCTACGGCCTGGTCCGCCGGGGCTGGCACTGGCCGCTGGACGTGGTGGGCAGCTGGTGCCTTGGCACGGTGCTGCTGACCACCCTGTCCCTGGTGATCAGCCGAAGTAGGCGTCGAAGTTCTTCTGGAACTCCCAGTTGGAGTAGCGGTCCCAGTTCACCGACCACGTCATCAGACCCCGAAGAGCGGGCCAGGTCCCGTGAGTCGGATACGAGCCGCAGTTCGACTTCTTCGTCAGGCAGTCCAGGGTCTTGGTGACCTCGGCCGGGGCCACGTACCCGTTGCCCGCGTTCGTCGACGCCGGCATGCCGATCGCCACCTGGTCCGGGCGCAACGGCGGGAAGACGTTGTTCGCGTCGCCCGCGACCGGGAAGCCGGTGAGCAGCATGTCGGTCATGGCGATGTGGAAGTCGGCGCCGCCCATGGAGTGGTACTGGTTGTCGAGGCCCATGATCGGGCCGGAGTTGTAGTCCTGGACGTGCAGCAGCGTGAGGTCGTCCCGGAGTGCGTAGATCACCGGGAGGTACGCCCCGCAGCGCGGGTCCTGTCCGCCCCACTTTCCGGTGCCGTAGTACTGGTAGCCCATCTGGACGAAGAAGGTCTCCGGTGCCGTCGTCAGCACGAACTTCGAGCCGTACCTGGCCTTCAGGGTCTTCAGGGCCGAGATGAGGTTGACGATCACGGGCGTGGTCGGATTCCTGAAGTCCGTGTCGTTCGCGTTCAGGGACAGCGAGTGGCCCTCGAAGTCGATGTCCAGGCCGTCGAGGCCGTAGGTGTCGATGATGTTCGAGACCGAGGAGACGAAGGCGTCGCGGGCCGCCGTGGTCGTCAGCTGGACCTGGCCGTTCTGGCCGCCGATCGAGATCAGCACCTTCTTGCCGGCCGCCTGCTTGGCCTTGATCGCCGCCTTGAAGTCGGCGTCGCTCTCGACGTTCGGGCACTCGGTGACCGGGCAGCGGTTGAAGCGGATGTCACCGGAGGTGGCCGAGGTGGGCTCGCCGAACGCGAGGTCGATGACGTCCCAGCTGTCGGGTACGTCGGCCATGCGCGTGTAGCCGGAGCCGTTCGCGAAACTGGCGTGGAGGTAGCCGACCAGGGCGTGCGCGGGCAGGCCGGTCGAGCCGCCGCCGGTGCCTGCCGTGGTCGTCGCGGTCACCGCGGCCGACCTGGCGGACTCGCCGGCGTCGTTGCTCGCGGTGACCTGGAAGCTGTACGCCGTCGAGGGCGCGAGTCCGGTGACGGTGGCCGAAGTGCCGCTCGCCGTCCGGACCTTGACCCCGTCGCGGTAGACCGCGTAACTCGTAGCGCCGGCCGCCGCCGACCAGGACAGGGCGACGGAGGAGGAGGTGACCGTGCCGGTTCTGAGGCCAGTGGGGGCAGCGGGGGGCTGTCCGGTGCTCGCGCCCGGGCCGACCAGGGAGATGTCGTCGGCGTAGTAGGCGCCGGTGCCGTACCAGCCGTGCGTATAGACGGTGACCTTCGTCGTGGCGGCGCCGGTGGTGAAGGTGGTGGTCAGCTTCTGCCAGTCGGGCGCGGACTGGGTCCAGGTGGACACGTCGGTGGTGCCGGTGCCATTCGCGCCGAGGTAGACGTAGGAGCCGCGGACGTAACCGGACAGCGTGTACCGGGCGTTGGGCTGGACGGTCACCGTCTGCGCGCACTGGGCGTTGTCGCTGCCGGCCGGGGTCGCCTGCAACGCGGAACTCCCGCTGTGCACAGGTGAGGTGACCGTCGTTCCGGCCGTGCAGGTCCAGCCGTCGAGGCCGGACTCGAAGCCGCCGTTCTTCGCGAGGTCGGCGTCGGCCGCGCGGGCGGCCGACGAGAGCGCGGTGATCCCGGGTACGGCCAGCAGTGCGGCCGTGAGCAGGGCGAGGACGGATCTGGGGCGTCTGGCGCGTCGGGCGCGGTCCACAAGGGCCTCCGGTGAAGGGGGAGTTGGAGGGGTGGAGCGCACTCAACTTGGTCCAGACCAATCCTCTTGTCAAGGTGTCCGGGTGTTACCCCTCCCCCCTGGCCAGCCCGGCCGCCGCTTCATGCATCGCCAGTTCCAGCAGCGCCGGGTCGGTCAGCGTGCCGGAGCCGTCCGGCGGCACCAGCCAGCGCACGCCCTGTGTCGCCCGGCCCGGGTACGGCACGACGATCCAGGTGCCGGCTCCGGCGGTACGGATGCCGGTGCCGAGCCAGCGGGCCGCGGTGCCCGGCGGCACGAAGAAGCCGACCCGGTTGTCGCCGAAGGCGACCAGGACCGGGCCGGGTCGATCGAGCACCCGGGTGAGCACATCGAGCGTGGGACAGCCGAGTTCACCCGGCAGGACCAGCACGTCCCAGGCCTTGCCGGCGGGGAGCAGCGCGATCCCGAGAGGGTTGCGCTCCCATTCCCAGCGGCAGGCCTCGGGGTCCGGTGCGACGGATGCCAGCCACTCGACCGCCGTCTTCACCCCTGTCATGAGAAAGCCTCCCTCTCTCTCGTGGACGCCTTCGCGTCACGAGGGAGAGGGAGGCCTGACGGCGATCATTACGCGGATTCCGGCTCCGCTCTGGAGTGACCTAGGTCACATTCCCTGGGGCGTCACCCCTCGGCCGGGGCGACGTCACCGGCACCGGGGTCAACACCGGGATCCGGCTGCGGCTGGTCCTGCTGAGGCTCGTCCTGCGGGGCCTGGTCCTGCTGAGGCTCGTCCTGCGGGGCCTGGTCTTGCTGAGGCTCGTCCTGCGGGGCCTGATCCTGGGGGGCCTGATCGTCCTCCGTCTGCCCCTGCTGCTGATCCTGCTGCGGCTGCTCGTCCGGCGCCTGGTCCTGCTGAGGCTGGTCCTGCGGGGCCTGGTCCTGCTGAGGCTGGTCCTGCTGCGGCTGGTCCTGCTGCGGCTGGTCCTGCTGAGTCGTGTCGGTCTTGCCAGGGTCGGTCTTGTCGGTGTCCTTGTTCTCGTCCTTCTTCTCGTCCTTCCGCTCGTCCCTCTTCTCCGACTCGGCCTTGTCCCAGTCCGACTTTCCGGGTTCCTTTTTCCAGTGGTCCTGGTCGTGCACGTCCCAGTGGTGGTCGTGGGGGTGGTGCCAGAAGTAGTGGAAGTTGTCGTAGGAGTCCCAGAAGTAGAACCGGCGATGCTCGACCAGCACGAAGAAGCAGTTGTGGTGGTCGTCCCAGTAGAACTTGTGGTTGTCGACCCAGCAGTAGAACTTGTGGTGCTTCTTCCAGTGGGACTTGTGGTGCTTGTCCCAGCAGTAGAGCTTGTGCCCGCCGTGCTCCTGGACGCCCTTGCCGACCGTCGGCGCCTGCGGCATCGGGGCCGCCGTGGCGCTCGCGGCGGGCAGGACGGCACCTCCGGCGACGGCCGCGGCCGAGGCGATCGCCGTCGCGAGGCCCATACGGCGCTTGGAACGGAAATCGTCGTTCTTGCGGATGACGCGAGTCATGATTCTCTCCTGCTCCTGCTGAAAGGGATCCGCGCTTCTCGGTGCGCACTTCCAGTAGGCGGGAATCGCCCCGCAGGGTCACGCTCCGAGAATTCGGGACTTGACGCAGGAGAGAATCACGCGTAAAAGCCGGGCTCAGCTGTCGAAGCCCAGCCCCAGTCGGTCCATCGTCCGCAGCCACAGGTTGCGGCGGCCGCCGTGCGCGTCCGCGCGGGCCAGCGACCACTTCGTCAGGGCGATACCCGTCCAGGCGAAGGGCTCCGGCGGGAACGGCAGCGGCTTCCTGCGGACCATCTCCAGCTCGGTCCGCTCGGTGCGCTCCCCGTCCAGCAGGTCCAGCATCACGTCGGCGCCGAAGCGGGTGGCGCCGACACCGAGGCCGGTGTAGCCCGCCGCGTACGCCACCTTCCCCTGGTGGGCCGTGCCGAAAAACGCCGAGAAGCGGGAGCAGGTGTCGATCGCGCCGCCCCAGGCGTGGCTGAAGCGGACGCCCTCCAGCTGCGGGAAGCAGGAGAAGAAGTGCCCCGCGAGCTTGGCGTACGTCTCCGGGCGGTCGTCGTACTCGGCGCGCACCCGGCCGCCGTAGTGATGGATCGCGTCGTAGCCGCCCCACAGGATCCGGTTGTCGGCGGACAGCCGGAAGTAGTGGAACTGGTTCGCCGAGTCCCCGAGGCCCTGGCGGTTCTTCCAGCCGATCGAGGCCAACTGGTCGGCGCTCAGCGGCTCGGTCATCAGCGCGTAGTCGTAGACCGGGACGGTGTACGAGCGCACTCGCCGCAGCAGGCTCGGGAAGATGTTCGTGCCGAGCGCGACCCTGCGGGCCCGGACGGAGCCGTACGGCGTGCGTACGGCCATGCCGGCGCCGTACTGCTTCAGGGAGAGGGCGGGCGTGTGCTCGTACACGCGCACCCCGAGCCTGACGCACGCCTGCTTCAGGCCCCAGGCCAGCTTGGCCGGGTGCAGCATGGCCACGCCCCGGCGGTCCCACAGGCCGGCCTGGAAGGTGGGCGAGTTCACCTGCTCGCGCACGGCGTCGGTGTCGAGGAACTCGATGCCGTCGGCGAGGCCCTTCTCCTCCAGTTGCCGGTGCCAGTCGCGCAGCTCCCAGGCCTGGTAGGTCTCGGTGGCCACGTCGATCTCGCCGGTGCGCTCGAAGTCGCAGTCGATGCCGTGCCGGGCGACCGCCGCCTCGATCTCGTCGAGGTTGCGTCGGCCCAGCTCCTCCAGCCTGTTGATCTCGTCCGGCCAGCGGGCCAGGCCGTTGGGCAGGCCGTGCGTGAGGGAGGCGGCGCAGAAGCCGCCGTTGCGGCCGGAGGCGGCCCAGCCCACCTCGCGGCCTTCCAGCAGCACCACATCGCGTTGCGGGTCGCGCTCCTTGGCATTGAGCGCGGTCCACAGTCCGCTGTAGCCGCCGCCGACGACCAGCAGGTCACAGGTCTCGGTGCCGGTGAGGGCGGGCTCGGCGTGTGGCTTGCCGGGGTCTTCCAGCCAGTACGGGACCGGCTGGGCTTCGGAAAGAGAGGAGATCCAGTTGTCTTTACCACGACTCATGGCGCTCGGGGCCATGATTTCAACTCCCTACAGAGCTTTACGCCTTTTGCTTACGGCGGTTGGTGATGAGCATCGAGACCAGGACGAACAGCACGGCGACGAGGAACATGGCCGTACCGATGACGTTGATCTGAACGGGGGTTCCGCGCTGCGCCGAACCCCACACGAACATGGGGAAGGTGACGGTCGAGCCCGCGTTGAAATTGGTGATGATGAAATCGTCGAAGGAGAGCGCGAAGGACAGCAGCGCGCCCGCGGCGATTCCGGGTGCCGCGATCGGCAGGGTGACCCGCAGGAAGGTCTGCGCCGGACCTGCGTACAGGTCCCGGGCGGCCTCCTCCAGACGCGGGTCCATCGACATCACGCGCGCCTTGACCGCGGTGACGACGAAGCTGAGGCAGAACATGATGTGCGCGATCAGGATCGTCATGAAGCCGAGCTGGGCGCCCATGTTGAGGAACAGGGTGAGCAGCGAGGCCGCCATGACGACCTCGGGCATCGCCATCGGCAGGAAGATCAGCGAGTTGACGGCGCCGCGGGCGCGGAAGCGGTAGCGGACCAGCGCGAAGGCGATCATAGTGCCGAGGACCGAGGCGCCGATCGTCGCCCAGACGGCGATCTGAAGGCTGATGGACAGCGAGCCGCACATGTCGGCGACGCCGCACGGGTCCTTCCAGGCGTCCGTGGAGAACTGCTGCCACTCGTAGTTGAAGCGCCCCTTCGGCTTGTTGAAGGAGAACACCGTCACGATGATGTTCGGCAGCAGCAGATAGGAGAGCGTCAGCAGTCCCGCGATGACGACGAGATGGCGCTTGAGCCAGGTGACGAAGGGCATTTAGACCAGATCCTCCGTCCCGGAGCGGCGGATGTAGACCGTGACCATGAACAGGATCGCGGCCATGAGGATGAAGGACAGGGCGGCTGCCGTCGGATAGTCCAGAATGCGCAGGAACTGCGTCTGGATGACGTTGCCGATCATGCGGGTGTCGGTCGAGCCGAGGAGTTCGGCGTTGACGTAGTCACCGGCCGCGGGGATGAAGGTCAGCAGCGTGCCGGAGACCACGCCCGGCATCGACAGCGGGAAGGTCACCTTGCGGAAGGTGGTCCACGGCTTGGCGTACAGGTCGCCGGCCGCCTCGTGCAGCCGCCCGTCGATCCGCTCCAGCGAGGTGTAGAGCGGAAGGATCATGAACGGCAGGAAGTTGTACGTCAGACCGCACACCACCGCGAGTGGCGTGGCGAGGACGCGGTCGCCGGCCGTCCAGCCGAGGAAGTTGGTGAGGTCCAGGATGTGCAGCGAGTTCAGGGTGTGCACGACCGGGCCGTTGTCCGCGAGGATCGTCTTCCAGGCCAGGGTCCGGATCAGGAAGCTGGTGAAGAACGGCGCGATCACCAGGATCATGATCAGGTTGCGCCAGCGGCCCGCGCGGAAGGCGATCAGATACGCCAGCGGGTAGCCGAGCAGCAGGCACAGGACGGTCGCCGCGGCCGCGTAGAACACGGACCGCAGGAACTGCGGCCAGTACTCGGCCAGGGCGTCCCAGTAGGTCGCGAAGTGCCAGGTGACCTTGTAGCCCTCCTCCAGGGAGCCCGTCTGCACGGACGTGGAGGCCTGGTAGATCATCGGCAGCGCGAAGAAGATGACCAGCCACAGGATGCCGGGGAGCAGCAGCCAGTACGGGGTGAACCGGCCGCGCTTGCGCGGTGGCTTCTTCTCCGGTGCGGTGGGGGCGAGAGGCGGGGGTGCCTCGGTGAGGGTCGACATGTCTATGCGGCCTCTTCCTCGACGGTCTCCACGCCGGCGTCGATGTCCTGGGCCGCGTCCAGGCCGAAGGTGTGGGCCGGGCTCCAGTGCAGGACGACGTCGGCACCGGGGACGAGCCGTCCGTCGCGCTCGACGTTCTGGACGTAGACCGCGAACTCGTCGCAGACCGGGGTGTCGATCACGTACTGCGTGGAGACGCCGATGAAGCTGGCGTCGGCGATCTTGCCGGTGATGCGGTTGCGGCCCTCGGGGATGGAGCCGGCGTCGTCGGCGTGGGTGAGCGCGATCTTCTCGGGGCGGATGCCGACCAGCACCTTGCCGCCGGTCGTCGTCCGCGCGGAACAGCGCGCCTCGGGCAGCACCAGCTTGCCGCCGCCCGCCTTCAGCACGATGTCGTCGCCGTTCTTCGTGTCGACCTCGGCCTCGATCAGGTTCGAGGTGCCGAGGAAGTTCGCGACGAAGGTGGTCTGCGGGTTCTCGTACAGGTCGTCGGGCGAGCCGAGCTGCTCGACGCGGCCCGCGTTCATCACGGCGACCGTGTCGGCCATGGTCATGGCCTCCTCCTGGTCGTGCGTGACGTGGATGAAGGTGATGCCGACCTCGGTCTGGATGCGCTTCAGCTCCAGCTGCATCTGGCGGCGCAGCTTCAGGTCGAGGGCGCCGAGGGGCTCGTCGAGGAGGAGCACCTTGGGGTGGTTGATCAGCGCGCGGGCCACGGCGACACGCTGCTGCTGGCCGCCGGAGAGCTGGTGCGGCTTCTTGCGCGCCTGCTCGCCGAGCTGGACAAGATCCAGCATCTCCTCGACCTGCTTCTTCACGCTCTTGATGCCGCGCCGGCGCAGGCCGAAGGCGACGTTCTCGAAGATGTCGAGGTGCGGGAAGAGGGCGTAGGACTGGAAGACCGTGTTGACCGGCCGTTTGTACGGCGGCAGGTGGGTGACCTCCTGGTCACCGAGGTACACGGTGCCGCTGGTCGGCTCCTCCAGGCCCGCGATCATGCGCAGGGTGGTCGTCTTGCCGCAGCCTGAGGCGCCGAGCAGGGCGAAGAAGGAGCCCTGCGGCACGGTCAGGTCCAGCGGGTGTACGGCGGTGAAGGAGCCGTAGGTCTTGCCGATACCGGTGAGGCGGACGTCGCCGCTGCTGTCTGTCGTCTTCATCGTCGTCACGCCCCTGTGAGCTTCGCGAACTTCTCTTCGTAGGCCGTCTCTTCCTTCTGGCTCAGGGAGCGGAAGGCGTGGGACTTCGCCTGCATGGCCTTGTCGGGAACGATCAGCGGGTTGTTCGCCGCATCCTTGTCGATCTTCGCAAGGTAGGGCTTCACGCCGTCGACCGGAGTCACATAGTTGATGTAGGCGGCGAGCGCGGCGGCCTGCTCGGGCTCGTAGTAGAAGTCGATCAGCCGCTCGGCGTTCGTCTTGTGACGTGCCTTGTTGGGGACGCACATGTTGTCGGTCGACGTCATGTAGCCGCTGTCGGGGATGATGAAGTCCACGTCCGGGCTGTCCGCCTTGAGCTGGACCACGTCTCCGGCCCACGCGACGCAGGCCGCGAAGTCGCCCTTGGTCAGGTCGGACGTGTAGTCGTTGCCGGTGAAGCGGCGGATCTGGCCCTTGTCGACGGCCTTCTGCAGCCGGGCGATCACCGCGTCGAAGTCGTCGTCGGTGAAGTTCGCCGGGTCCTTGCCCATGTCGAGCAGCGTCATGCCGATGCTGTCGCGCATCTCCGACAGGAAGCCGACGCGCCCCTTGAGCTTGGGGTTGTCGAGCAGGTCGGAGACCGACTTCACCTCGACGCCGTCGAGCGCCTTCTTGTTGTAGGCGATGACGGTCGAGATGCCCTGCCAGGGGTACGAGTAGGCCCGTCCCGGGTCCCAGTCCGGGTTGCGGAACTGGGGCGACAGGTTGGTGTAGGCGTGCGGCAGGTTGGACGGGTCCAGTTTCTGGACCCAGCCGAGGCGGATCAGCCGGGCCGCCAGCCAGTCGGTCAGGACGATGATGTCGCGGCCGGTGTCCTGGCCCGCGGCGAGCTGCGGCTTGATCTTGCCGAAGAACTCGTTGTTGTCGTTGATGTCCTCGGTGTACTTGACCGCTATGCCGGTCCGCTTGCGGAAGGTGTCGAGCGTCGGGTGGTTCTTGCCCTTGTCGTCGACGTCGATGTACTCGGTCCAGTTGGAGAAGTTGACGACCTTCTCCTTGGCCGAGTGGTCCTGTGCGGACGTGCCGCCCTGCGTCTTGCCCGCCGCGGGGATCCCGCAGGCGCTCAGCGCGCCGAGTCCGCCGACCGTGAGCGCGCCACCCGCGGAGGCGCGCAGCAGCGACCGGCGGGTCATGGCTGCCCTGCCGTTGCGCAGGCTGCGCCGCATGGCGGCCACTTGGGCCGGGGTCAGGCGTTCGGGCTCGTACTGCTCCATGCGCTTGGTGCCCTTTCGGGAGGGGTCGGCCTGGTCTCTGGCCGGTCGGTCTCTAGCGGTCCCCGAAGATGGTGCGGTGCCAGTCCTTCCTGGCCACTGCGGTGTTGTCGAACATTACGTGCTTGACCTGCGTGTACTCCTCGAATGAGTACGCAGACATGTCCTTGCCGAAGCCGGACGCCTTGTAGCCGCCGTGCGGCATCTCGCTGATGATCGGGATGTGGTCGTTGATCCACACACAGCCCGCCTTGATCTCGCGGGTGGCGCGGTTCGCCCGGTAGACGTTGCTGCTCCAGGCGGAGGCGGCGAGGCCGTACGGGGTGTCGTTGGCCAGCCGGATTCCCTCATCATCGCTGTCGAACGGCAGTACGACCAAGACCGGACCGAAGATCTCGGACTGGACGATCTCGCTGTCCTGGGCCGCGTCGGCGACGAGGGTGGGCCGGTAGTAGGCGCCGTCCTTGAGGTCGCCCTGCGGGGCCTCGCCCCCGGCCACCACGCGCGCGTAGGCACGCGCCCGGTCCACGAAGCCGGCGACCCGGTCGCGCTGGGTGTGCGAGATGAGGGGGCCGAGGTCGGTGCCGGGAGCGAAGGGGTCCCCGAGCCGTACGGTCTCCATCAGCGCGGCCGTCTGCTCCACGAAGGCCTCGTAGAGCGGTCGCTGCACGTACGCGCGCGTGGCGGCCGTGCAGTCCTGCCCGGTGTTGATGAGCGCGCCCGCGACCGCGCCGTTGACGGCGGCCTCCAGGTCGGCGTCGTCGAAGACCACGAAGGGGGCCTTGCCGCCCAGCTCCAGGTGGAGGCGCTTGACGGTGGCGGTGGCGATCTCGGCGACCCGCTTGCCGACGGCGGTGGACCCGGTGAAGGAGGTCATGGCCACGTCGGGATGCCCGACGAGGTGCTCACCGGCCTCCTTGCCGGCGCCCGTGACGATGTTGATGACACCGTCCGGGATGCCCGCGTCCGTGGCGGCCTGGGCGAACATCAGCGAGGTCAGCGGGGTCAGCTCGGCGGGCTTGAGCACGATGGTGTTGCCCGCGGCGATCGCCGGAAGGATCTTCCAGGCGGCCATCTGGAGGGGGTAGTTCCAGGGCGCGATCGACCCGACGACACCGATGGGCTCGCGCCGGATGTACGACGTGTGGTCGCCCGAGTACTCACCGGCCGACTGCCCCTGCAGATGCCGGGCGGCGCCCGCGAAGAACGCGATGTTGTCGATGGTCCCGGGTACGTCGAACTCGCGGGTCAGCTTCAGCGGCTTGCCGCACTGCAGGGACTCGGCACGCGCGAAGTCCTCGGCACGCTCCGCGAGCACGGCGGCGAACCGGTGCAGGGCGTCGGAGCGCTCGCCCGGGGTGGTGGCGGCCCAGTCCGGGAACGCCGCACGCGCGGCGGCCACGGCGGCGTCGACGTCGTCGGTGCCGGCCAGCTCGTAGGTGTACACCTCCTCGCCGGTGGCCGGGTCGACCACGGCGTGGGTACGGCCCGAGGTGCCCTTCGTCAGGCGGCCCGCGATGAACTGCGCGCCGTCCGCGAAGCGCTCCTCGGCGGGAAATCGTTCCGGGGTGGCGGTGCCCGGGTTGTGCATGTCGCTCTCCTCCGCCGTTCGCCCTGTCCCGGGGGGTGGGTGGCGTAGCTCCAGCTCGATTTGAGTGCCGATCCTGACAGAGCAATAGGACTCCAACAAGTGATTCCGTTGTTGAATTTTGGTTACGCGACGGAATCTGTCGGCCGAGATGTCGAGTCGGAACGGAAAAGGGCGGACGGAGTGTCAGTGGTGCGTGCCACACTCGCGTGCATGGGGAAGATCGACGGGGTGGAAGCCCTGATCAGGGAAGTCAGGGCAGGAGCCCGGATCAAGTACCTCCAGTTCTGGGGGCACCGTCCGCGGCCGGACGGCCGGCTCGGGGCGAGCTGCCTCAGCCAGTGGTGGCCGTCACCCTTCGTGGTGGACGGTGTGGAATACGCGACGGCCGAGCACTGGATGATGGCCGGCAAGGCGCGGCTGTTCGGCGACGCGGAGGCGGAGCGCCGGGTGCTGGCCGCGGGGCATCCCGCCGAGGCCAAGAAGGCGGGACGGCTGGTCCGCGACTTCGACGAGGCGATATGGGAGCGGGAGCGCTTCCGGATCGTGGTCGAGGGCAGCGTCCACAAGTTCGGGTCGGACGAAGACCTCCGGGCGTTCCTGCTGAACACCGGCGACCGCGTCCTGGTGGAGGCGAGCCCCGTGGACCGCGTATGGGGCATCGGCCTCGCCGCGGACGACGAGGCGGCCTCGGACCCCGAGCGCTGGCGCGGGCCGAACCTGCTGGGCTTCGCGCTGATGGAGGCGCGGGAGCGGCTGACGGGGGCGTGACCCTGCGGGGCTTCGGCGGGGGGGTGAGGGGGCCGGGGCGGCGGAGCGGCCGTCGGGCGGTCAGCGGTCGTAGACCGCGATGAGGAACGCGAAGAAGCCCAGTACCAGGACGATGCCGGCGGCACCGCAGATGATCCCGGCCAGGGCCACGCCCGGGTTGGTGGCCTCGCCCCGGCGGGCCTTGCCACGGCCCAGGGCGCCGAGGACCACGGCCATGACACCCATCACCAGGGCCAGCGGCCACGCACAGAAGCCGACCGTCGCCAGGATGCCCAGCACCAGGGAGGACGTGCCCATGCCGTTGTTCGGCTGCGGCTGCAGGCCCGGCCAGCCGTAGCCGCCCGCCGCGGGGTAGGACGGGATGCCGGGTCCGCCGTAGCCCGGCTGCGGCTGCTGGGCCGGGTAGCCGTACGGCATCTGTCCGGGGCCGTCGGGGGACAGGGGCGGCGGGGGTACGGGGGCCGTCTCCTGGGGCTGGTGCGGGGATGCCATGGGCGGCCCGTACGGGTTGCCGGGGGCGGCCGGAGGGGCGTAGGGGGTCGCCGGGTGGCCGGCGGAGGGGGTGGCAGCGGGCGGAGCGAACGGGTTCGACGGGGGTGCGAACGGGTTCACCGGGGCGCCACCGGGCGGCGCGGCGGCCGGGGGTGCGAACGGGTTCGCCGGGGCTCCGGTGGACGGCGCGGAGACCGGAGGGGCGTAGGGATCGGCCGGGCTGGCCCACGCCGGGGGGACCATGTCGGCAGGGGCGTCCGGGGTGGGGAGGGAGACGACCGTCTGCTGGTCGTGGACCGAAGGCTGCGGTGGCTGTGCCGGGGTTACCGGCGCACCGGACAGGCCGGACACGACCGTGTCACCGGCTCCCTGCCCGCTCACCGGAGAAGTGGACGGACCGCTCACGGGCTGCGCCGCTCCCGGCTGTGCGTCGGCCGGCTCGCCTTCCGCCGCCCGCCCGGGCGCCCCTGGCTCCCCGCTCCCCTTGTTCAGGGAAACCCGAGGCGACTCGGCCCCGTCCCCGGCGCCGTGCTCCCGTGGCGTCGGCTGTGGCACCTCGTCGGACATCGCTCAGGCCCCCCTGTGATCGTCGTCCCATCATGTTACGGCGCGGGTCCGGCAGCCGCGGGCCGGGGCCTACGATGATCCCGATTCATCGATCAGCCGATCACCCGCGCCCGGACGACAGACCTCGCTCCGCGGGCGCCGTTCCCGGGGAGGAACCCTTGACCGACCGCGATCTGCACGCCTTCATCGCCGGACTGCCCAAGGCCGAACTGCACGTGCACCACGTCGGCTCCGCCTCCCCCCGCATCGTCTCGGAACTGGCCGCCCGCCACCCCGACTCCAAGGTCCCCACCGACCCCGAGGCGCTGGTCGACTACTTCACGTTCACGGACTTCGCGCACTTCATCGACGTGTACCTGTCCGTCGTGGACCTGATCCGCACCCCGGAGGATGTCCGGCTGCTGACCTTCGAGGTGGCCCGCGACCTGGCCCGCCAGCAGGTGCGCTACGCCGAGCTGACCATCACCCCGTTCTCCTCGACCCGGCGCGGCATCGACGAGCTGGCCTTCATGGCCGCGATCGAGGACGCGCGCAAGGCGGCCGAGGCCGAGTTCGGCACCGTGCTGCGCTGGTGCTTCGACATCCCCGGCGAGGCCGGTCTGCAGTCCGCCGAGGAGACCGCCCGCCTCGCCACCGACGACCGGATCCGCCCGGAGGGCCTGGTGTCGTTCGGGCTCGGCGGGCCCGAGATCGGTGTGCCCCGGCCGCAGTTCAAGCCGTACTTCGACCAGGCCATCGCCGCCGGCCTGCACTCCGTCCCGCACGCCGGGGAGACCACCGGCCCGGGGACGGTGTGGGACGCGCTGACCGAGCTGCGCGCCGAGCGGATCGGGCACGGCACCAGCTCGGCGCAGGACCCCGAGCTGCTCGCCCACCTCGCCGAGCACCGCATCGCGCTGGAGGTCTGCCCGACCTCCAACATCGCCACCCGCGCGGTCCGCACCCTGGACGAGCACCCGATCAAGGAGTTCGCCCGGGTCGGCGTGCTGGTCACGATCAACTCCGACGACCCGCCGATGTTCGGCACCGACCTCAACAACGAGTACGCGGTCGCCGCCCGCCTCCTCGACCTCGACGAGCGGGGCCTCGCCGACCTCGCGAAGAACGCCGTGGAGGCGTCCTTCCTGGACGCGGCGGGCAAGGCCCGGATCGCGGCGGAGATCGACACGTACACCACCACGTGGCTCGCCCCCTGACCCCTGCGCGGTGACCATCACGCGATGGTCACAATGGGGGCCATGCAGACCGTGACCGCCGTGGCCCACCGCGGCGCCCCCTACCGCTTCCGCGAGAACACCCTCGACTCGCTGCGTTCCGCGCTCGACCTGGGCGCGGACGCGGTCGAGATCGACGTACGCCTCACCCGCGACGGCGTCCCCGTGCTGCTGCACGACGAGACGCTGAAGCGGCTGTGGGAACACGACCGCCCCCTGCGCTCGCTGTCGGCGGACGAGGTGCGCGGGCTCACGGCGGACGGGGTGCCGACACTGGCGCAGGCGCTGGCCGCGACCGGTGACAGCCGGGTGATGCTGGACCTGTGCGGGCGGGTCGACCGCCGGACCGTGCGGCAGGTGATGGACGTGGTCCGGCAGAGCGGGGCCCGGGAACGCGTGTACTACTGCGCGCACGCCGAGGCCATGCTCGCCGTCCGCGCCGCCGACCCGGCCGCCGAGATCGCCCTGACCTGGACGACCCTGGCCCCGCCCCGGCCGGCGCTGCTGGACGTGGTGCGCCCGCGCTGGCTCAACTACCGCTTCTCCCTGGTCGACCGGGACCTCGCGGCCCGCGTCCACCGCGACGGATACCTGCTGTCCGTGTGGACCCCGGACACCCGCCGCTCCATGCGCCGTCTCCTCGACCTGGGCGTCGACTCCATCACCACGAACCGCGTCGACGCCCTGCACGCCCTGCGCAACGGCGGCTACACGCGCGAGCGCTGAGGGACGGTCGCCGGGTCCGTGGGGGTGGTGCGAGTGACGTACTGCGGGACGGGTGCCGAGTCCGAGCCGTCGTCGCGGACCGGGCCGTAGCGGATGGCGCCCTGTGCGGGGCCGGTGATGACGTCCTGGTGCACCGCCTGCCAGCTGGACGGGAAGACGATGAGGCCGTAGTCGCAGCCGCGTTCGTCCTGGGTGAGGGTGACCGTGCCGTCCAGGTAGTAGTACTCGTTCTGCCACATCTGCTGGGTCCCGGCGGGCAGCACCGCGTAGCCGATGGTGGGGCCGCCCATGCCGGTGGCGTAGCCGTCGGGGCTGCCGGTGAGGGGGTCGTCCATCCGGCGGCCGCCGCCCGAGGCAACGTGGAACAGCTTGCCCCGCAGCCCGGTCCAGGCCGGCATGACCAGCGCGCCGGGCCGGGATTTGGGCGAGATCTGCCAGCGAACCTGGACATAGCCCCGGCCGCTGAGCGTGACGCTCTCCCCGTGGTGATAGATCACGGACTTGGCGCCGCCGGTGCTGGTGATGCCGGTCTCCGGCCGGTGGGGCAGGGCGACCGGGGGCGTGTCCTGGCCGGGTGCCCGGTCGACGGCGTCGACGACCGTGCCGTAGACCGCCTTCCGCCCGGTCCGTGAGGTGTGGGTGAGGGCGAGGCGGACCGGGGCGGGGAGGCCGAGGTGACGGACGGCCGGACGGCCGTGCGATCCGCGGTGGGCGAGGGCGCGGTGCGTGCGAAGGTGCTGGGCGTCCTGGCCAAGCCCGCCGTATGAAGCGAGTCGGCGAACCCGGTCGCCCAGCGCCTAGTCATGGCCACCCTCAAGCAGCAGCCGGAGCGCTGAGCGCCTCAAGCCGCTTGATCTTCTGCCGTACGACATACAGCGGGACGACTCCGAACACCCCGAACGACATGTCGATCACCGACCACCAGAAGGGGATTCCCCGGATCGGTCCGCAGATCAGGGCGAGCGGGATGATCCCCGCGCAGGCGATCATCCCGAACTCCACGACCCAGATGTTGCGGACCGGGTCGCGGTAGGGCCCGTAGAAGGCGACCGCGATGACGAGGTGCGCGAACGCCAGCCAGTCCGTGCCGTACAGCACGAAGGGGTACTTGGCGTCGACGGCGTCGAGCCCGTCCCGCACCCGCGAGATCCACTCCATGAACCCCGGCAGCAGCTCGGGCACGGACAGCGCCCGCAACCCGCTCTCCGTCCACCGGAGTTCGTGCACCAGCGGAAAGGCGGTGGCTCCGCTGAGCACAAGACACACGACGAAGGTGACCAACCAGACGCGAATGCCCTTCAGCAGGGCGGCTCTGTCGCTCATGCCAGGAGCGTACGCCTGCATTTGAACACGTTCAAAACCGCCCCCGGGGTGCGTGGCAGATCCGGGCCTCTCGGCACTGGTGGACCGGCCGTTCCCGTGGTGTGCTGGAAGTGGCGGGAAGGACCCCTTGAAGACGCGGGGAAGCGGCTCGCGGCCGTGCACCGCGCAATCAGGATCCGCGAGAAGTGGATGGAGCCCTTCCCGCCCTTCATGGCGTCTCTCCCCCCGCCTCTCAGGGCCGCCGGCGTGGGCCGAAGGGCCCGGGGTCGGGTCCGGGCGGCCCGTGGTGCGGGGATCCCGGGTGGCACAGGGTGGGGTCAGACGCCACGAAGGGAGCTCGTCCGATGACCTCGGCCACGACCACCATGAACGCGGCCCTCCCCGCCGAACACCGTGAACGGCTGATGCGGGTCGCCCGTGAGGTGTCCTTCGCGGCCGGGACACGGCTGTTCGAGGAGGGCAGGCGCGCCGACCGCTTCTGGATCGTGCGGACCGGCAGCGTGGCGCTCGACCTGCGGGTGCCCGGCCGCCGTCCCGCCGTCATCGAGTCGCTCGGGCACGGCGAACTGGTCGGCTGGTCCTGGCACTTCCCGCCGTACATCTGGCACCTGGGCGCGGAAGCGACGAGCCCGGTGCGGGCCTGGGAGTTCGACGCCGGGACGGTCCGGGAGATGTGCGCCGCCGACTCCGGGTTCGGGCGGGCGATCGCGGTCTGGGTGGGCCGGGTGGTGGCTCAGCGCCTGCCCGCCTCCCGGGTCCGGCTGCTCGACCTCTACGCCCCGTACGGCAGCGGTGGCCTGGTGTGACACCCAACTCCGGGACGGTCGCCGCGGCAGTCATCCCCTGCTCTCGCTGACCCTGCTCTCGCTGAAGCCCGTCAGCGCGCAACGCACGTCGACCACGCCCGGCACCGATCGCGCGAGCAGGATCGCGAGCGGTACGAGGACGGTGTCCTGGACCCGGCCGGTGAGCGTGACCACACCATCGTGCACCTCGACCCGTACGGGTGCCGTCCGGGTACCGAAGAGCCGGGTGACGACCTCGCGGCCGACGTCCTCGGCGATGTCCTCGTCGTCCCGCAGGAACACCGTCAGCAGGTCGGAGCGGCTGACGATGCCCTTGAGGGCGCCTTCGTCGTCGACGACCGGCAGCCGCTTGACCCCGCTCCGGGCCATGACGCGCGCGGCTTGGGCGAGGGTCGCGTCCGGCGCCACGGTGACGGCCGGAGCTGTCATCAGCTCCTGCGCCGTCACCCCGTCCGCCTTGCGCAGGTCGGCGGGGTGCCGCTGCCCGTACCGGCCCGGGTCGCCCTCGCGGTACTCCTCCTTCGGCAGCAGGTCGGCCTCGGAGACCACGCCGACGACGCGTCCACCGCCGTCCAGCACCGGAAGGGCGCTCACGCGCCACTCCCGCATGGTCCGCACGATCTCCTTGAAGGCCGCTCCCGTGCGCAGGGCGACGACCGTGCGGGTCATCACGTCGTTCACGACGGTCGGAGTGCCGTACATGGCGTCCTCCAGGGTGCTCGGATGCCGTCCCGCGGCACCTCAAGCGTGCGGCCACGGACCCGGCTGTCGCATGGGCCGAGTGGTCCCACCCGGGGCCGGATTCAGCCGACCACAGGCCCGCCGCCCACCGGGCGGGCCGGCAGCGGCACCCGCCACTCCAGCATGGCGCCGCCGCCCTCGGGGCCGGACACGACGAGGTCTCCGCCCAGCCGTTCCGCCCGCTCGGCCATGTTGCGCAGCCCGCTGCGGCGACCGCCCGGCGGGATGCCCACGCCGTTGTCCGCGACCGTCAGGAACACCTCGTGGCCGTCGGTCTTCAGGGCGACCTGGGCCCGGTCGGCGTGGGCGTGCCGGGCGATGTTGGTGAGAGCCTCGGAGAGCACGGCCACGACATGGTCGGCGACCTCGCGCGGCACGTCCGTGTCCAGCAGGCCTTCCATGCGCACGCTCGGGGCGAAGCCGAGCAGCGGGGCGGCCTCCCCCGCCGCGCGGACGACCCTGGCCCGCAGTCCGCTCCCGGCACCGCCCTCGCGCGCCCGCAGCCCGAAGATCGTCGACCGGATGATCTTGATGGTCTCGTCGAGGTCGTCGACGGCCCGCAGGACCCGCTCGGAGGCTTCCGGGTGCTCGATGAAACGGTTCGCGCTCTGCAGCGTCATACCGGTGGCGAACAGTCGCTGGATGGCCAGGTCGTGCAGGTCCCGGGCGATCCGGTCGCGGTCCTCCAGCACCGCGATCTGCTCGGCGTCCTGCCGCCGTTCGGCCAGCTCCATCGCGATCGCGGCCTGCGCGGCGAACCCCCGCAGCGTCTCGGTCTCGTTCTCCGAGAACGCCAGGCGGCCGGCCTCGCGCACCAGCAGGACCACACCCCGGGCACCGCCCTCCACCGTGCCGATGGGGACCGCGACCGCGGGGCCGAGTCCGGTGAACCGCGGGGCCTCCGGGGAGATCCGCGCGTCCTGGGTGACGTCGTCGGTGGCGACCGGAGCGAGGGTGGAGTACGCCAGTCCCATCAGGCTGTCGTGCAGCGGCAGCACCAGTCCCCGATGCTCGTCAGCGTCCACTCCGACCGCGATCTCGACGGCGAGCGACTCGGTGTCCTCCATCGGCAGCCCGACCGCCGCGAGGGCCGAGCCCGTGATCTCCCGGGCGCGCTCGGCAATCAGGTTCAGGGCCTCGGAGCGTCCGCTGCCCGACAGCAGGCTGTGCGTGATCTCCGCGTTCGCCCGCAGCCAGCGCTCCCGCAGCCGCGAGTCCTCGTACAGGCGCGCGTTGTCGATGGCCACGCCGGCCGCCACGGCCAGCGTCGACAGCACCGACTCGTCCTCCTCGTCGAACTCCGCGCCGCCCCGCTTCTCGGTCAGGTACAGGTTGCCGAACACCTGGTCGCGGACCCGGATCGGGACGCCGAGGAAGCTGCTCATCGGGGGGTGGTTCGGCGGGAAGCCGTACGAGGCCGGGTGCGCGGAGAGCTTCGCGAGCCGGAGCGGCTCCGGGTGCCGGATCAGCTCGCCGAGGATGCCGTGGCCCGCCGGATGCGGCCCTATCGCGGCGATCTGCTGCTCGGTGATGCCCACCGTGTAGAAGCCGGACAGCCGTGTGCCGTCCGGTCCGATGACCCCGAGGGCGGCGTACTCCGCGTCCACGAGCGCCGCGGCCGCTTCCACGATGGAGTGCAGGACCTGCTCCAGGTCCAGCTCCCGGCCGACGGCGAGCACCGCCTCCAGCAGGCTGTGCACCCGGTCCCGGGTGCCGCGGGCCGCGTCGATCCGGGCCTGCAGCTCCTCCAGCAGCTCGTCGAGCTTGAGCTGCGGCAGTCGTACACGGGGCCCCTCGGGACTTGCCACCACATCCTCCAGGTCACCTGGGCCGGTACACCCGGGCCCTCCGGGTCCCCATCACCGTATCCGGCATCGGCCGGTCGTCTTCGGCCGACCGCCACCAGAGGACCTCCGGTCCCTTTACGGGGACCGATCGGCACTGGCGCCGGCGCCGGCGCACGAGCGACAGTGGACACAGGAGCGGCACCGATCCCCCGCGGTGTCGCTCCGCCCGCATCCCGTGCCGACGCCGATGCCGAGGCGGAGGCGGAGGCGGAGGCGGAGAGGAATGAGAAGCGAACGACGCACCCCACGAAGAAGTCCCGCCATGATCACTGACAAGGACCCGGCGTCGCACCGGCGCGTCGACCTCGACCGCGCCGAGGCCCTGCGGCTGCTGGGCAGCGTGTCTCTGGGAAGGGTCGTCTTCACCCGGCAGGCCCTGCCCACCGTCCGCCCGGTCAACCACGTCCTCGACGGCGGTGACATCGTCATCCGTACCCAGGAGGGCGCGGCCCTGACCTCCCAGGCCCGGCAGGCCGAGAGCCCCGGAGTCGTCGTCGCCTACGAGGCCGACGCCATCGACCCGGACACGCACCTCGGCTGGAGCGTGGTGGTCACGGGGTATGCGCAGGTGGTGACCGACGTGGACGAACTGGCCCGTATCCGGGGGCTGTTGCAGCCGTGGGCGGCCCTGCCGGGGATGGACCACGCGGTGCGGATCCACCCCGATCTGGTCACGGGCATCCTGCTGACCGCGCGGGGCGACGCGCCGCAGGCCTGCTGACCGCGCCGACCGCGCGGGAGCACGGTGGAAGGCGACGCGCGTACGGTCGTACCCGCGTCGCCTTCCGCCGTACCGCCCCCTCACCGCCCCTCCTCCCCCTCCTCCTCACCCGGTGATCACGCGGTGATCCGGCGTCCGGTCACGGTGAACGGATCGATGCGCACCCACAGGCTGCGCGAGCCGCCGGCCCAGGGCGTGCTGTAGGCACGTTCCGTGAGCCGCCGCCGCTCCTCCTGGTCCGTGACCGCGTACGCGGGGCCGCGGACCAGGACGCTCCAGCCCTGGCTGAACGCGTCGTCGATACGGTCGACCTCGAAGGCCACCTGGCAGCCCATGGCCAGGGCCGGCGTGGCCCCGCGTTCGGTCCGGAAGACGATCGCACCGTCCACGACGCTGTAGTTGACGGGCACGATCACCGGACCGGAGGCCGTGGTGATCGCGAGCCGCCCCACCCCGTGCGTCGCCAGCAGGGCCCGGCACTCGCCGGTGCGCAGCCTGGTGAACACCGGTGCGGGCCCGGCGTGTCCGATACCGGGTGGCAGGTCGACGGTGCCGCCGGTGAGTTCGGCGACGGTGGTCTCCAGGGCCTTGGCCAGGATCATCAGCGCGCCCGTGCCCGGCGTGGCCTCGGGGTGCTCCTCCACGTACCTGAGATAGCTGGCCGCCATCCCGGCACGCGCCGCCGTCTCCCGCCGGGTCAGGCCGAGTTGGATCCGCCGGGCGGCGAGCCTTCGGCCCAGGTCGCCCAGCGGCGCCTCCGCCACCGTGTTCGCCCTCGTCTGCTCGTTCATGCTCATGACTTCTCCTCCTCGGGGCCGGCGGAGTCAGCCGTGCGCGACCACGGCGACGGGAGCGTCGACGTGATGCAGGACGGCGTGGGTGACATGGCCGATGCGGGCGCCGAGCCGGCTGGTGCGGATGCGCCGGCCGACGACGACCAGGGAGGCGTCGCGGGAGGCCGCGACCAGGACGGGTGCGGCATTGCCGGCCCGGCTCGCCTCGGTCACTTCCACGTCCGGGAACTTGTGCCGCCAGGGGCGCACCACCTCGGTCAGGACGTCGGCCTCGCTCCGCGCGATCGATCCCCTCAGGTCGTAGCCGGCGGACAGGGCGTACGGCTCGGAGGGCGGCGGGTTCCAGGCGTGCACGATGCGCAGCGGGGCCTTGCGGCGGGCGGCGGCGTCGAAGGCGAACTCGAGCAGTGTCTCGTCGGGGTCCCTGGTGTCGAGGCCGAGAACGACGGGCCGGAAGGGTGCCGCGGCCGAGGGCACGCCCGCCGGGTCCATCCGGTGCTCGTCGGCGGCCTGCTCGCCGGCCCTGACCAGCACCACGGGGCGTTCGACCCGGGCGATGACGGACAGGCTGACCGAGCCCGTCATGAACCCGCCGAGCCCGCCGAGGCCCCGCGAGCCGAGCACCAGCAGCTCAGCGGCCTCCGCCGCCTCGCACAGCACGTCGGCCGGCATCCCGGTGCACTGCTCGGCGGTCACGTCGAGACCGGGGTGGCGCAGCCGGATGCCCTCGGCGGACTCACGCGGAACCCGCTCGGTCCAGTACGGGTGGGTCTCCCATCCCAGCAGCTGCGCCTGGCCGATCAGCTCGGGCGCGGGCTCCCAGACATGGACGATCTTCAGAGGCAGGCCCCTCAGCACTGCTTCACGGGCCGCCCATTCCGCTGCGGCCCGGCTCTCGGGCGAGCCGTCGAGACCTACCGTGACCGGTCGGGTCATGCTCTCCACCTCCAGGGGCGAGGAATCACTCAGGGGCGAGGAATCACTTCCACCACGTCCACCGTCCTGCGTGCGGTGCCGCCGGAAGCAGGGGCCACTCGTCCCCGGCCGGGACCGACCGGCCCTGGAAGCGGGGGGCAGGCAGCCGCGAGGGTGATGGGGGGCGAGGGGCGCCCGTAAGCCTCGCGTCGGCTGGTGCCCCGGTGGATCCTGAGGGCGGACGGCGGAGGTCTACGCATGGCCAAAGGACGGGCCGGGCGGGTTCCGGGGCTGCGCGGTCCCGTGCCCGGGCCCGGCGCACTCCTCGCCCGCCTGCGCAGCCGGCTCCGGGGCGACCTGCCCGCGGGCATGACGGTCGCCGCGTACCTCGTACCGCAGTGCATGGCGTACGCGGGCGTGGCCGGTCTGCCCCCGGTCACCGGACTCTGGGCGATCCTCCCGGCGCTCGGCCTCTATGCGCTGCTCGGCTCCTCACGCCTGCTGTCGGTCGGTCCGGAGTCCACGACGGCCCTGATGACGGCCACGGTGGTGGGCCCCCTGGCCACCGGCGACCCGAGCCGCTACGCCTCGCTGGCGGCCGCCCTCGCCGTCACGGTCGGACTGCTGTGCCTGGCGGCCCGGGCGATCCGGCTGGGCTTCCTCGCGGACCTGCTCTCCCGCCCGGTCCTGGTCGGCTATCTCGCGGGCGTGGCCCTGATCATGGCGGTGGACCAGTTGCCCAGGCTCACCGGTGTGCGGACGAGCGGCACGGAGTTCTTCCCCCAGCTGTGGTCCTTCTTCACTCATCTGGCAGACGCCCACCTGGCGACCGTGGCCCTCTCCGCCGCCGTACTGGTGTTCCTCTTCGCCGTCGCCCGCTTCTTCCCGGCGCTCCCCGGACCGCTGCTCGCCGTGGTCCTCGCCACGGTGGCCGTCGTGGTCTTCGACCTGGACGGCCGCTACGGCGTCGCAGTGATCGGCACCGTGCCCTCCGGCCTCCCGGACCTCGCGCTGCCGGATCTCTCCGAGGTGCCGGGCCTGGTGCTGCCCGCACTCGGTGTGCTGCTGGTCGCGTACACCGACATGATCCTCACCGCGCGGGCGTTCGCGGACCGCAGCGACCAGAACGCGCTCGACGCCGACCGGGAGTTCCTCGCCCTGGGCGCCACCAACCTCGGCGCCGGTGTGCTACACGGCTTCCCGGTCAGCAGCAGCGCCAGCCGTACGGCACTCGCGTCCTCCGCGGGCGCCCGCAGCCAGCTGTACTCGCTGATCGCGGGGGCGGCGGTGCTGGCCGTCCTGCTGTTCCTCAGCCCCTTCCTGTCCCGCATGCCCTCCGCCGCGCTCGGCGCACTCGTCGTCTACGCCGCCGCCCACATGATCGACCTCGCGGGCTTCCGCCGGCTCGCCTCCTTCCGGCGCCGCGAGCTGTTCCTCGCCCTGGGCTGCCTGGCGGGCGTGCTCGCCCTGGACATCCTGTACGGGGTGCTCGTGGCCGTCGGCCTGTCGATCGCCGAGCTGCTGGCCCGGGTGGCCCGGCCCCACGACGCGGTCGAGGGCCTGGTCCCCGGGGTGGCCGGCATGCACGACGTCGACGACTACCCGGAGGCGCGCACGGTCCCCGGTCTGCTCGTGTACCGCTACGACTCGCCCCTGTTCTTCGCCAACGCGGAGGACTTCCGGCGCCGGGCGCTGGAAGCCGTGGACGAACAGACCGAACCCGTCCGATGGTTCCTCCTCAACACCGAGGCCAACGTGGAGGTCGACATCACGGCCCTGGACGCCGTGGAGGACCTGCGCCAGGAGCTCACGGGCCGAGGCATCGTCTTCGCCCTCGCCCGGGTCAAACAGGACCTGCTGGACAAACTCAAGTCGTACGGCCTCGCGGAGTCCGTCGGCGCCGACCACATCTTCCCGACTCTGCCCACGGCGGTGGCCGCGTACCGGGACTGGAGCCGCTCCCACTGAACGAGTAGGGCCGGTCGGCCCTGGTGCGTACGGCGCCGACGGACGATGATCGACCTCAGGGGCATATTTCAGGCTGCCCCGACCGGGGAACGAGGGGTCGTGATGACCGAGGAACGCACCTTCACCGAGCAGCACCCGATCCGGGTGTTCCTGCTCGACGACCACGAGGTCGTACGACGCGGCCTGGCCGACCTGCTCGACGCCGAGCCGGACATCTCCGTGGTCGGCGACGCGGACACCGCCGAGCACGCCCTCACCCGCGGCCCGGCGCTGCGCCCGCACGTCGCCGTGCTCGACGTCCGCCTGCCCGACGGCGACGGCATCTCGGTCTGCCGTGAGCTGCGCAGCCGGATGCCGGAACTGGCCTGCCTGATGCTGACCTCCTTCGACGACGAGGAGGCCCTGCTCGACGCGATCATGGCCGGGGCGTCCGGGTACGTCCTCAAGCAGATCAAGGGCTCCGACCTGGTGTCGGCGGTCCGCACGGTCGCCTCGGGCCAGTCGTTGCTGGACCCCGCGACGACCGCCCGCCTCATGCGGTCCCTGCGCGCCGGCCCCGCCGAGACCCCCGCGCTGCCCCCCGAGCTGGCGAGCCTCTCCCCGCGCGAACGCGACATCCTCGCCCTGATCGGCGACGGCCTGACCAACCGCGAGATCGGCAACAAGCTGTACCTGTCCGAGAAGACCGTCAAGAACCACATCTCCCGCCTGCTGGCCAAGCTGGGCGTACAGCGCCGGGTCCAGGCAGCGGTCCTGGCCTCACACCTCGAACAGAACGGCGACCAGGCCTGACGGCCCGCACCGCCGGGTCCGGCCTGACGTCGGTCGCCGCAAGTACGGCGTGTGCTGCTCGCTCTCCGGCAGCGAGGGCGCCTTCGATGTGTCCGGCATGGTCGGTCGCCGTCTCGGTCGACGCCCAGTGCAGTCGCCCGTCCAGCGCGGGCCGCCGATAGAGGGTGTGGCCGAGGAGCGAGTGGTCGCTTGTCGATACTGATCGGACACCACGGAGCGGGAAGAGGAACGACCCATGGCCGATCAGGACGAGCGATTCGATGTCGTCGTACTAGGAGCCGGGCCCGGCGGCTATGTCGCCGCCGTCCGGGCCGCCCAGCTGGGCAAACGCGTCGCCGTCGTCGAGGAGAAGTACTGGGGCGGCGTCTGTCTGAACGTGGGCTGCATCCCCACGAAGGCCCTCCTGCGCAACGCCGAACTCGCCCACATCTTCACTCGCGAAGCCAAGACCTTCGGCATCAAGGTCGACGGCCAGGTCTCCTTCGACTACGGCGAGGCCTACCGCCGCAGCCGCAAGGTCGCCGACGGCCGCGTC
Source organism: Streptomyces sp. NPDC001816 (assembly GCF_042892235.1). Taxonomy (NCBI): domain Bacteria; kingdom Bacillati; phylum Actinomycetota; class Actinomycetes; order Kitasatosporales; family Streptomycetaceae; genus Streptomyces; species Streptomyces sp. NPDC001816. The sequence goes on along the minus strand of NZ_JBIATY010000009.1, from coordinate 248,752 downwards.
AGGGGCGTCCACTACCTGATGAAGAAGAACAAGATCACCGAGTACGACGGCCGCGGCGCCTTCCTCGACCCGCACACCCTCCAGGTCACCGGCTACGACGGCGAGACCCGCACCCTCGGCTTCGACCACTGCATCATCGCCACCGGCGCCACCCCCAAACTGCTCCCCGGCACGAAACGCAGCACGCGCGTCGTGACCTTCGAGGAACAGATCCTCGCCGAGGATCTGCCGCAGTCGATCGTCATCGCCGGGGCCGGCGCCATCGGCATCGAGTTCGCGTACGTCCTGCACAACTACGGCGTGAAGGTCACGGTCGTCGAGTTCCTGGACCGCATCGCCCCGCTGGAGGACGCGGAGGTCTCCGCCGAACTCGCCCGCCAGTACCGCAAGCTGGGCATCGACGTCCTCACCTCCACCCGCGTCGACGCCATCGACGACTCCGGGCCCCAGGTCCGCGTCACCGTCACCGGCAAGGACGGCACCCCGCAGGTCCTGGAGGCCGACAAGGTCCTGCAGGCGATCGGCTTCGCCCCCAACGTGACAGGCTACGGCCTGGAGAACACCGGCGTGCGCGTCACCGACCGCGGCGCCATCGACGTCGACGGCCGCTGCCGCACCTCCGTCCCGCACCTCTACGCCATCGGCGACGTCACCGCGAAGCTGATGCTCGCGCACGCCGCCGAGGCCATGGGTGTGATCGCCGCCGAGACGATCGCCGACGCCGAGACCATGGAACTCGACTACGCGATGATCCCCCGCGCCACCTACTGCCGGCCGCAGATCGCCAGCTTCGGCTACACCGAGGCCCAGGCCCGCGACCTCGGCCACGACGTCAAGGTCGCCAAGTTCCCCTTCACCGCCAACGGCAAGTCCCACGGCCTCGGCGACACCACCGGCTTCGTCAAGCTCATCAGCGACGCCAGGTACGGCGAGTTGATCGGCGGCCACCTGATCGGCCCCGACGTCACCGAACTCCTCCCGGAACTCACCCTGGCCCAGCAGTGGGACCTCACCGTCCACGAGGTCGCCCGCAACGTCCACGCCCACCCCACCCTGGGCGAGGCCGTCAAGGAGGCCGTACACGGCCTGGCCGGCCACATGATCAACATGTGAGCCACCGCCAGAGCCACGCTACGGCCCTACGCTGCATGGCGTCGCACCTGCATCGAAGTGAGGCATCGTCAGAGGAGATCCCCAGACCTACAACCCCACGATCTGGTTCCACCGCTTGGCGAACTCCACCCGCTCCTCGGAGGTGATGTCCCGGGCGATGGCCAGCCGCTTGCGCATGGTGCTGTCCGGGAAGATCAGGGGGTTGTCGGCCAGGGCCGCGGTGTCCTTGTCCTTGGACGCCGCCAGCACATCCCTGGCTGCCGGGACCGGGCAGACGTAGTTGACCCATGCGGCGAGCTTCGCGGCGACCTCGGGGTCGTAGTAGTAGTCGACCAGGTGCTCGGCGTTGGTCTTGTGGCGGGCCCGGTTGGGGATCATCAGGGAGTCCGACCACAGCTCGGCGCCCTCCTCGGGGACGAGGAAGCGGATGTCGGGGTTGTCCGCCTGGAGCTGGATGACGTCGCCCGAGTAGGCCTGGCAGGCGAGGACGTCGCCGCTGACCAGGTCCTTGGTGTAGTCGTTGCCGGTGAAGCGGCGGATCTGGCCCCGGTGGACCTCGCGCTCCACCTGGTCGCAGACCCGGTGGAAGTCGTCCGCGGTCCACTTGGTGACGTCCACGCCGTTGCCCTGCATCAGCAGCGCGAACGACTCGTCCAGACCGGAGAGCAGGGTCACGCGGCCCTTGAGGTCGCTCGCCCAGAGGTCCGAGACATGGCGTATCTCGCGGCCGAGCTTGCGGCGGTTGTACGCGATGCCGGTGATGCCGGACTGCCACGGCACGGTGAACCTGCGACCCGGGTCGAAGGCCGGTGAACGCAGGAGCGGGTCCAGGTACTTCGCCACGTTGGGCTGGTGGGCGCGGTCCATCCGCTGCACCCAGCCCAGGCGGACGAAGCGCGCGCACATCCAGTCGCTGATGACGATCAGGTCGCGGCCGGTCGACTGGTGGTTCATCAGCGCAGGGCTGATCTTGCCGAAGAACTCGTCGTTGTCGTTGATCTCCTCGACGTAGTCGACGGAGATGCCGGTGCGCTTCCCGAAGGCCTCCAGCGTGGGCCGCTTGTTGGGGTTGTCGTCATCGGTGTCGATGTACAGCGGCCAGTTCGCCCAGGTCAGCTTCTTGTCGGTGGCGGACACGTCGGTCACGGCACGGTCGCCGGGCTCGACGTAGGCGGCGGGTACCCCGCAGCCGGCCAGGGCGCCGAGCGCGGCGGTGCCGCCGAGCGCGCGCAGCAGGGAACGGCGGGAGACGGGACGCGGAAGCGAGGTTGTCTGGGGCACCAAGGCAGGATGCCGTGAGGCCCCGCACACGGACAATCGACGCTGCGTCGATCGCACCGGGTGGGACCCGACACCTTGTCGATCAGTGCCGTAAGAGCGAGCGGCGCCGTACGGCGAAAGAGCGCAGCCCCGGACGGGGAGGTGAACCCGTCCGGGGCCGCGCGCCGGGTGTGTCAGCTGTCCAGCGACGTCATCACGTGCTTGATCCGCGTGTAGTCCTCGAAGCCGTACGCCGACAGGTCCTTGCCGTAGCCGGACTTCTTGAAGCCGCCGTGGGGCATCTCGGCGACCAGCGGGATGTGGGTGTTGATCCACACGCAGCCGAAGTCGAGCTTCTTGGACATGCGCATCGCGCGGCCGTGGTCCTTGGTCCACACCGAGGAGGCGAGGGCGTACTCGACGCCGTTGGCCCACTGGACGGCCTGGTCCTCGTCGGTGAAGGACTGGACGGTGATGACCGGGCCGAAGACCTCGTTCTGGACGATCTCGTCGTCCTGCTTCAGGCCGGAGACGACGGTCGGGGCGTAGAAGTAGCCCTTGTCTCCGACCTGGTGGCCGCCCGCCTCGACCTTGGCGTGGGCGGGCAGGCGCTCGATGAAGCCGGAGACCTGCTTGAGCTGGTTGGGGTTGTTGAGCGGGCCGAAGAGGACGTCCTCGTCGTCCGGCTGACCGGTCTTGGTCTCGGACGCGGCCTTCGCCAGCGCGGCGACGAACTCGTCGTGGATGGACTCCTGGACGAGGACGCGGGTCGCGGCCGTGCAGTCCTGGCCGGCGTTGAAGAAGCCCGCCACCGAGATGTCCTCGACGGCCTTGGCGATGTCGGTGTCCTCGAAGACGACGACCGGGGCCTTGCCGCCCAGCTCCAGGTGGACCCGCTTGAGGTCCTTGGAGGCGGACTCGGCGACGGACATGCCGGCGCGTACGGAGCCGGTGATGGAGGCCATCGCCGGGGTGTCGTGCTCGACCATCGCGCGGCCGGTGTCACGGTCGCCGCAGATGACGTTGAAGACGCCCTTGGGCAGGATCGAGCCCATGATCTCGGCGATCAGGACGGTCGAGGCGGGGGTGGTGTCCGAGGGCTTCAGGACGACCGTGTTGCCCGCGGCGATGGCCGGGGCGAACTTCCACACCGCCATCATCATCGGGTAGTTCCACGGCGCGACCTGCGCGCAGACGCCGACCGGCTCGCGGCGGATGATCGAGGTCATCCCGTCCATGTACTCGCCGGCCGAGCGGCCCTCGAGCAGCCGGGCCGCACCCGCGAAGAAGCGGATCTGGTCGACCATCGGCGGGATCTCCTCGGAGCGGGTCAGCCCGGTCGGCTTGCCCGTGTTCTCCACCTCGGCCGCGATCAGTTCCTCGGCACGCTCCTCGAACGCGTCCGCGATCTTCAGGAGGGCCTTCTGCCGCTCGGCGGGGGTCGTGTCACGCCAGGCCGGGAAGGCCGCGGCGGCGGCCGCCATGGCGGCGTCCACGTCCGCCTGTCCGGACAGCGGGGCGGTGGCGTACGCCTCGCCCGTCGCGGGGTTGACCACCTCGGTGGTCCGTCCGTCGGCGGCGTCCCGGAACTCACCGTCGATGTAGTTGCGCAGACGACGCAGCTCGGTGCTCACTGCCGGCCTCCTGGTCTGGTTAAAGCTGTCCGATCACTGAGACACCCACCCTAGTCGTCGCCCCCACGTTTTCAACACCCCCGCCGCAGCCACTTCTGCGAAATCCGCAAGACTGAGACCCGCAAACAACGAATTTCATCGCTACGGCCTTGCGAAACCATCGAGACGTCGTGCACAGTGAGGTCGTGGCCAGTCGAAGCGCAGACCAGAGGGACTCGTCCCGCGAGTCCAGGAACGGCAACAGTCCCCAGCTGGACGCCGTCTCCCTCGCCATCATTCAGCAGCTCCAGGAGGACGGCCGCCGGCCGTACGCCGCGATCGGCAAGGCCGTGGGCCTGTCCGAGGCGGCCGTGCGCCAGCGCGTCCAGAAGCTGCTGGACCAGGGCGTGATGCAGATCGTCGCCGTCACGGACCCGCTCACCGTGGGCTTCCGCAGGCAGGCGATGGTCGGGATCAACGTCGAGGGCGATGTCGAGTCGATCGCGGACGCGCTGACCGGCATGTCGGAAGTCGAGTACGTGGTGATGACCGCGGGCTCGTTCGACATCCTCGCCGAGATCGTCTGCGAGGACGACGACCACCTGCTGGACGTCATCAACAAACGCATCCGGGCCCTGCCCGGGGTGCGCTCCACCGAAAGCTTCGTCTATCTGAAGCTGAAGAAGCAGACCTACATGTGGGGAACCCGATAACCGTGACCCAGAAGGACCTCAGCCGCACCGCGTACGACCACCTGTGGATGCACTTCACCCGCATGTCCTCGTACGAGAACTCCCCCGTCCCGACCATCGTCCGGGGCGAGGGCACCTACATCTACGACGACAAGGGCAAGCGCTACCTCGACGGTCTCGCCGGTCTGTTCGTGGTCCAGGCCGGTCACGGCCGCACGGAACTCGCCGAGACCGCGTTCAAGCAGGCCCAGGAGCTGGCGTTCTTCCCGGTGTGGTCCTACGCCCACCCGAAGGCCGTGGAGCTGGCCGAGCGCATCGCCGACTACGCCCCCGGCGACCTGAACAAGGTCTTCTTCACCACCGGCGGCGGCGAGGCGGTCGAGACCGCCTGGAAGCTCGCCAAGCAGTACTTCAAGCTCACCGGCAAGCCGACCAAGTACAAGGTCATCTCCCGCGCGGTCGCCTACCACGGCACCCCGCAGGGCGCCCTGTCCATCACCGGCCTGCCGGGCCTGAAGGCCCCCTTCGAGCCGCTGGTGCCGGGCGCGCACAAGGTCCCGAACACCAACATCTACCGCGCCCCGATCTTCGGCGACGACCCGGAGGCCTTCGGCCGCTGGGCCGCCGACCAGATCGAGCAGCAGATCCTCTTCGAGGGCCCGGACACCGTCGCCGCGGTCTTCCTGGAGCCCGTGCAGAACGCCGGCGGTTGCTTCCCGCCCCCGCCCGGCTACTTCCAGCGCGTGCGCGAGATCTGCGACCAGTACGACGTGCTGCTCGTGTCGGACGAGGTCATCTGCGCCTTCGGCCGCCTGGGCACGATGTTCGCCTGCGACAAGTTCGGCTACGTCCCGGACATGATCACCTGCGCCAAGGGCATGACCTCGGGCTACTCCCCGATCGGCGCCTGCGTGGTCTCCGACCGCATCGCCGAGCCGTTCTACAAGGGCGACAACACCTTCCTGCACGGCTACACCTTCGGCGGCCACCCCGTGTCGGCCGCGGTGGGCCTGGCGAACCTGGACCTGTTCGAGCGCGAGGGCCTCAACCAGCACGTCCTCGACAACGAGTCCGCGTTCCTCTCCACGCTGCAGAAGCTGCACGACCTGCCGATCGTCGGCGACGTCCGCGGCAACGGCTTCTTCTACGGCATCGAGCTGGTGAAGGACAAGCACACCAAGGAGTCCTTCAACGAGGAGGAGACCGAGCGCGTCCTGTACGGCTTCCTCTCCAAGGCGCTGTTCGAGAACGGCCTGTACTGCCGCGCCGACGACCGTGGTGACCCGGTCGTCCAGCTCGCCCCGCCGCTGATCTCCAACCAGGAGACCTTCGACGAGATCGAGCAGATCCTGCGGGCCACCCTCACGGAGGCGTGGACCAAGCTCTGATCATCCGGCTGGATGATCAACGCCGGCCCCGGTGCCGTCCGTTCGAGTGAGAACGGCGGCCCGGGGCCGTGTGCTGTCCGGCCTCCCGGTACCGGCTGCCTAGGTTTCCAGTGACCGATCGGCCCAGCCTTCGTTCCCCCGGACGGGGGACGGAGCAAGGGAACAACGGATCAGAACCGAGGTGTACGCCCATGGAGGCCCCGCCGGACAACGACGTGCTGTGGGCACGCTCCCTGCACTTCACGCACCGCGACGGCTCGCCCGGCCTGGCCGGTGTCTCGCTCGAGGTGCAGCAGGGCGAGATCCTCGCCGTCAGCGGCCCGCGCGGCAGCGGCAAGACCACGCTCCTCAGGTGCCTGTCCGGTCTGGTGCGGGCGCAGCAGGGCGAGGTCTGGTTCAACAGCGCGCCCCTGCACACGCTGGGGCCGATGGCCCGTGAACGGCTGCGCCGCGACCGCTTCGGCTGGATCGACCCGTCCCCCGTGCTCGTACCGGAGCTGAACGTCTGGGAGAACGCCGCCCTCCCGCTGATGCTGCGCGGCACCAGCCGCCGCCGGGCCAAGGTGGCCGCGCTGGAGTGGCTGGAGCGGCTGGACGTCGGCGACCGGGCCCGCAGACGCCCGCACGAGCTGCAGCAGGCGGAGCGTCAGCGCGTGTGCATCGCCCGCGCGCTCGCCCCCGGGCCCACGATCCTCTTCGCGGACGAGCCGACGGCCCCGTTGCACCGCGCCGACCGCGCCCATGTGCTGCGCACGCTCACCACGGCGGCCCGCTCGCACGGCATCACCGTCGTGCTCGCCACGCACGACTCCGACACCGCGGCCCTCGCCGACCGCGCGCTCTCCCTGCTGGACGGGCGCCGCGTGAAGACCGTGCACCTGCCGGACACCCCGGAGACGGAAGGCCGGGCCGCGTGCTCGCTCTCCGCCTGACCCGCGCGGCCCGGCCCGCCGTCCAGCTGCGCCGCCTGCTGGTCGCCGCCGCCTCGGGGGGCACCGGCTTCCTGCTGCTCGGCGCCCTGGGCTACGCGCTGGGCCACCCGCAGACCCCGGGCGCGGCCGTGCTGCGCCTGGTCTGGTGCCTGGTCCCGCTCGCCGCCACCGTGTACTTCGCGCTCGCGGTGGCCCGCACGGACCCCGGCACCCGACCTCGGCAGGGCCTGTCGGCCGTCGGCCTCGGCCCGGCCCAGCTGATGGCGATCTCGGCGCTGACGACGGCCCTGTCCGCCGCCCTGGGCTCCATGCTGGCGCTGCTGGTCTTCCTGCATCTGCGCGGCGATCTGACGGGCATGCCCTTCGACGGCGCGGCGGCCCGGTTCCTGGCCGCGGACCAGCCCCTCCCGCTGCCGGCGGCCCTGACCCTGCTGGCCCTTGTCCCGGTGTTCGCATCGACGACGGTGGCCGTCGCCCTGCGCCCCCGGGACCCGCGCCGACCCGCCAAGGCCACCCGCGCCTTCGGCCGCTTCGGTGCGTACGGCCACTCGGCACCGCGCGAGACGTTCGGGGCGTACGGGAGGTTCGGGGCGCGGTTGCTCGCCCCCGCGGGGGCGCGCGGCGCCGCCGGAAGGACGGAGACCGCCCAGCAGGCCCTGCCCGAGGCCACTTCCCCTGGGGGCGCCGATTCCGAGGTGCCGGATCAGGACGACGCCGACCAAGCCGGCCTCCCCGCCACCCTCCCGCCGCCCCGCGAAGCCCCCGTCGGCCTCCCCTGGGGCATCGCCACCGTCGCCGCGGGCCTCGCCGTGCAGGCCTACGCCGGGCGCACCACTCCCGCCCCCGACCTCACCGACCTGCCGGTCGAGGCCTTCACCGTGCTGGTCGGCTGGGTCCTGACCGCCCTCGGGCTCGTCCTCGCCTCCCCCGGCCTCACCCATCTGTGCGGGCGCGTCCTGCAGTCCGTCCGTCCGGGCGCCCTCAGGCTGCTGGCCGGCCGGGTCCTGATGGCGGAGGCCACCCGGATCGGCCGCCCCCTCGGCGTGGTGTGCGCGGTGGCGTCCGCGGCCTACGCCCTGACCGTCCTGTACGACGGCCCCGACCCCTCCTTCGGCCCCCTGACGACCCTCGGCGCGCTCGTGGTCACCGGGAGCACGGTGGCGACGCTGCTGACGGCGGCCACCGAGGCCCGCCAGTGCCGCGCCGACACCATCGCCGCGCTGCTGCGCCTCGGCGCCCCCGCCGCGATGCTGCGCGGCGCCGCCGCCCTCCGCGCGGCCGCCCTGCTCGCCGTGTTCGGCCCGCTCACTCTGGTGATCGCCAACCTGGCGGCGCTGCCGATGGCCCACTGAGCGCCGGTCGAGACGGTCCCCCGAAAAATCTCCCGAGAAAAATCTCCGGCCGCCGATGAGTTACGCGGCGGCCCGGCGTCTATCCCAGCGAACGGCAGCAAGCGCACGGACCCGAGGGAGAGACCCCCATGTACCAGCAGATGATCTTCGTGAACCTGGCCACCGCCGACGTCGAGGCGTCCAAGAAGTTCTTCACCGCGCTCGGCTACACGATCAACCCCCAGTTCAGCAGCGACGACTGCACCTGCGTCGTGATCAGCGACACGATCGTCGCGATGCTGCTCAGCAAGCAGCACTACGCCAACTTCACGAAGAAGGAGATCGTCGACTCGACGACGTCCAGCGAGGTGCTGGTGTGTCTGAGCGCCGAGAGCCGCGAGAAGGTCGACGAGCTGGTGGACAAGGCGATCGCGGCGGGCGGGAAGCCCAGCGGCGAGACGCAGGACCACGGCTTCATGTACGGCCGCGCCTTCGACGACCTCGACGGCCACACCTGGGAGGTCATGTGGATGGACCCGGCGGCGGTTCAGGGCTGACCCGGTCCGTTCGCACAGACGTGCCTAGCATGGGCGGGTGCATCCGACACCCGCCCAGCCGTTCGACGGCTCCCACGACCGCGAGATCGAGTCCCTGGCCGAGTTCGACGAGGTCGTCGCCGAGCACGGCTCGCTGGCCCACCACCGCGTCCAGGCCGTCGATCTGACGGACCGTACGAAGACTCTGCTCACCCTCGACACCACGGGCGCCGTCTTCCTCGGCTGCCCGATGGACCCCGAGGCGGCCGCCCACGTCCGCTCGTCCGGCGCCCTGGTGTTCCCGCCGGTCCCGGGGCTCCCCTTCGACCCGTACCGCGGCTTCGCCTACTCACCCGAGGAGTTGTTCGAGTCGCTGGAGGAGGGCTACGAGGCGACGCCGGACGCGCGGGCCTACGCCTGGTTCCAGCGCACCAAGGCCGACGGTGACGTGTTCGCCTCCATGTTGCGCGCGATCCACGACGACGCCGTCTCCGACGCCCTGGACGAACTCCTCGCCGACGCCCGGGTGGTGGGCGTCATGGGCGGCCACGCGATGGCCCGCGGCACGGCCGCGTACGCCGGTGCCGCCCGGCTGGGCCGGGAGCTGGCGCGCGCCGGGTTCACGGTCGCCACCGGCGGTGGCCCCGGCGCGATGGAGGCGGCCAACCTCGGCGCCTACGCCGCCCCCTTCGCGGACGGCATGCTGGAGGAGGCGCTCCGAGTCCTCGCCGAGGCACCCTCGTTCCGGCCGTCCGTCACCGACTGGGCGCGGGCCGCCTTCGAGGTGCGCGAACGCTGGCCCGGCGGCGGGGAGTCGGTGGGCATCCCCACCTGGTTCTACGGCCACGAGCCGCCGAACGCCTTTGCCGCGCACATAGCCAAGTACTTCGCCAACGCCACCCGCGAGGACGGCCTGCTGGCCCGCTCCACCGCCGGGGTGGTGTTCCTGCCGGGCGCCGCCGGCACCGTACAGGAGATCTTCGACAACGCGACGCCGAACTACTACGAGTCGCGGGGCGAGCCCACGCCCATGGTGCTGGTGAACGAGGAGCACTGGACGCGGGAGCTGCCGACCTGGCCGCTGCTGCAGTCGCTGGCGCGGGGGCGGTCCATGGAGTCCCGTATCGCCCTCGTTGACCGGATCGAGCAGGCTCCTGAGGTGTTGAAACGTCTCTGCAGTTAATAAGCAGGCAAAGCCAACGGCCGCCACAGGCATATGCATTGACACTCTTATGGAGCGCTTATAAACCTGTGAGCCTCCTGGGGGTGCTGGGGCATCACCTCATCCGTCGTCCCATCTCCCCCTCAGCCCCCCGCAGTTCTGCACTCTGTAAAGGACAAACCTTGTCCATAACCCGCCGTAGCGCACGCCGTTCCGTGCACATCCTGGGTGTTGCCTCCGCCTCCGCCGCGCTGGCCCTCGGTGTCGCCGGCCAGGCGCTCGCCTGCGACATCACTGAGTTCTCCGCCGAAGCCCAGTGCGACGGCAACAAGGGCGTCATCGTCGTCACCGACAAGGACCCCTCCGGCACCCCGGCCACGATCACCGTCTTCTCGAAGAACGCCGCCGGTGTCGAGAAGCAGGTCGGCGAGCCGCAGGACATCAAGGGCTCCGCCAAGGGCACCACGGTGAACTTCCAGGAGAAGTGGAAGCCCAACGCCACCTACCGCATCCACGTCAAGGCCGGCGACCAGGTCGACGAGGACATCAAGCCGGACCTGCTGACCCCGTCGACGGCCTGCAAGAAGGAGGAGTCCCAGACTCCGACACCCCCGGCCACCCCGAAGCCGAAGCCGAAGCCGTCGGCGTCCACCTCCACCCCGACTCCGTCGGCCTCCGAGAGCAGCTCCGCCCCGGCGGGCGCGCCGGGCAACGCGCCGTCCCCCGCGGCCGGTGACTCGAACCTCGCCGAGACCGGTGCCAACTCCAACACCGGTCTGATCGCCGGTGTCGCGGGCGCCCTGGTCGTCGTCGGCGGTGGCGCGGTCTACCTCGGCATGCGCCGCCGCGGGGCGGGCAGCGGCCGCTGAGGCCTCACTTCGCACATCGCCGCGGCCCGTCCCCGATCCCCAGGGGGCGGGCCGTGGTCGTGCTCAGCCGAAGGTGGCCCGCTGGAGCCAGAACTCCAGCGCCTCGCGTTCGCCGAGCACCTCCAGGCCGGGGGCGTCCAGTGGCAGCCGCCGGTAGAAGGCGAGCAGCACCGAGGTGAGCGGGCCGCGCAGGGCGACGGTGGCCTTCTCGTGGCCGCGCCACCAGCGGATGCCGTCCGCGCCGAACTCCGCCAGCCACTCGGCGTTCAGGGCGGGGTCGGCGTCCGTGGCGTGCAGGTGGATGGTGCGCGTGGGTCCGTCCAGGCGGAAGGCCTCTTCCTGGCCGCGGATCTGCTGGAAGAACAGGGCGATGTCCAGCCACTCGTCGAGCGCGTCGGCGGCGATCTCGGGCGCCACCTCGTAGGGCACCTGGGCGGTGAGCGTCGCGTCGGCGCGGTGGACGGTGATCTCGTGGGTCATGCGGCGGGCCCAGAAGCCGGAGGTCGCGTTCCCCTGCCAGCTCCACACCTCGGTGTCCGGCCCGGCCTCGCGCAGCGCGCCGACGACCAGCTCGCCGGTCTGAGCCAGCCACTTGTCCAGGGCCGCCGCGTCGCCCCGCTCCTCGGGTCCGCCGGCCAGCGGGATCCGCTCCCACGGGATGTTCTCCTGCGCCCGGCCGCGCACCAGGGCGTCCACCCAGCGCAGGGCGCCGCCCATATGACGTACGAGGTCCTCCAGCGACCAGTCCGGGCAGGGCGGCACGGTGGTGGCGAGGTCCGTGCCGGAGGACAGCACGGCCCTCAACTGCCCCACCTGGTGAGCGATTTCGTCGCAGTAACGGTCATGTGCGAGCAAAGTCATGTCCGTCACCCTAGGGGTGAGGTGATCAACCGAGCACCACGATTTCGGCCGCGTCGAACGCGACCCCCAGCTCGGCCCCGGGCTCCGGCGCGTCCCGGAGTGCGCAGGCCGCCTCCAGGCGCGGGCCGCCGTCCCGGGGCAGGAGGTGGACGGCCACGTGGGTGCCCTTGAAGGTGCGGGCGGTCACCGTGCACGGCAGGCCCTCGTCGGCCGCGACGAGCCGTACGCCGGCGGGCCGGACCAGCAGCGGGCGGTTGCCCCGGGGCGAGCCGTCGGGCACGGGCAGCTTGCCCCACGGGGTGTCCGCCGCCGTGTCGCCGACGGTCGCCGGAACCACGTTGTCGAAGCCGAGGAAGCGGGCCACGAACTCGTCCGCGGGCCGCTGCCAGACCTCCAGCGGCGTCCCTGACTGGGCGATCCGCCCGTCCCGCATCACCACCACCCGGTCGGCCAGCGCGAAAGCCTCGCCCTGGTCGTGGGTGACGGCGAGCACGGTAGTACCCAACCGCCCGAAGAGTTCCCGGAGTTCGACCACCAGCCGCTCGCGCAGGGAGCGGTCGAGCTGCCCCAGGGGTTCGTCCAGCATGAGCAGCCGGGGCCGGGGCGCGAGCGCGCGGGCGAGGGCCACGCGCTGCTGCTCGCCGCCGGACAGTCCGGCGACGGCCCGCCCGGCGGCGCCCGGCAGCCCGACCAGCTCCAGCAACTGCCCGACCTCGGCGTCCCGTCCGCCCCTCGGCACGCCGTGCATCCGCAGCCCGAAGGCCACGTTGCCGCCGACGTCCCGCTGCGGGAAGAGCTGGTGGTCCTGGAACATCAGCCCGACGCCCCGCCGGTGCGCGGGCACGCCCGCCTGGTCCCGGCCGTCGAGCAGCACCCGGCCAAAGTCCAGGGGCTGGAGTCCGGCCACCGCCCTGAGCAGCGTCGACTTCCCGCTGCCGCTGGGTCCGAGCACGCACACCACCTCGTGCTCGGCGACGTCGAGGTCGACCGCGTCGAGCACGGGCCGCCCGCCGAGGCACACGGTCGCGTCCGCAAGGCTCAGCAGCATCAGAACTCCCCCGTCCGGTCGGTGCGCAGCCGCTCCAGGACCAGCAGGGCCGCCGCGCACACCACCATCAGAATCGTCGACAGGGCCATCGCCTGCCCGTAGTTGAGGTCCCCGGGCCGGCTCAGCAGCCGGGCCACGGCGACCGGGAGCGTCGGATTGTCGGGCCGGGCGATGAACACGGTCGCCCCGAACTCGCCGAGGGACACGGCGAACGCGAACCCGGCCGCGATCAGCAGCGCCCGCCGCACCAGCGGCAGGTCGACCTCGCGCCACACCCGCCAGGGCGAGGCCCCGAGCACGGCCGCCGCCTCCCTGAGCCGGCCGTCCACCGCCCGCAGCACGGGCAGCATGGTCCGTACGACGAAGGGGGCGCCCACCAGCGCCTGCGCGAGCGGGACGAGGATCCAGGACTGCCTGAGGTCCAGCGGGGGCCGGTCCAGTGAGATGAGGAAGCCGAAGCCGACGGTCACGGCGGAGACGCCGAGGGGCAGCATGAGCAGCGCGTCGAAGCCGCGCACCAACCGTCCGGCGTCCCTGCGGGCCAGCGCGGCGGCGGCGAGTCCGCCGATCAGCACGGCGACGGCGGTGGCGGCGACGGCGTACTCGAGGGAGGTCCACACGGCGTGCAGCGGCGCCACGAGGAAGGTGCCGCCGTCGGAGTCGGTGAGCGCCCGGTAGTAGCCGAAGCCCGGCGCGTCCAGGGAGCGCTGCACGAGCACGGCGAGCGGCAGGACCAGCAGCAGGGCGACGGTGACCAGGACCCCGGCGAGCAGCGCCCACTGCCCGGCGCCGCGCGGCCGGCGGGCGGTCACCTTCGGGTCGACGAGCCGCAGGGCGGTCTCCCGGCGCCGCACCGTCCACGCGTGCACGGCGAGGATCGCGCCCACCGCGACGAACTGGACGAGGGTGAGGACGGCGGCCGTGGACAGGTCGAAGACCTCTGAGGTCTGGCGGTAGATCTCCACTTCGAGGGTGGAGAAGGTGGGCCCGCCGAGGATCTGCACCACGCCGAAGGAGGTGAAGGTGAACAGGAACACCATCAGCGCGGCGGCGGCCACGGCGGGTGCGAGGGCGGGCAGCGTCACCTTCCGCCAGGCCCGCAGCGGGGACGCGCCGAGCATCCGGGCGGCCTGTTCCTGCCGCGGGTCGAGCTGGGCCCACAGTCCGCCGACCGTGCGGACGACGACCGCGTAGTTGAAGAAGACGTGCGCCAGCAGGATCGCCCACACAGTGGTGTCGAGCCGTACGCCCCACAGGTCGTCGAGGAGCCCGCCGCGGCCGACGAGCGCGAGGAACGCCGTACCGACGACGACCGTCGGCAGCACGAACGGGACCGTGACGACGGCCCGCAGCAGCTGTCTGCCCGGGAAGTCCAGGCGGGCGAAGGCATAGGCGGCGGGCAGGGCGAGCAGCAGGGTGAGCGCGGTGGAGGCGAGCGCCTGCCAGGAGGTGAACCACAGCACGTGCCGGATGTCCGGCTGGGTGACGACGTCCGCCATCCGCCCGAACTGCCAGGCGCCGTCCACCTTCAGCCCGCGCGCGACGATCGCGGCGACGGGCCAGGCGAAGAAGACGGCGAAGAACGCGACGGGCAGGGCCATGAGCCCCAGCCGCGCCGCGCTCCCGCGCGTTCGTCCCTCGGCTACTTCAGTACGAGCGACGTCCACGACTTGACCCACTGGTCGCGGTTGGCGGCGATCTTGCCGGGGGCCATGGTCTCCGGGTCCTTGGCGGCCGGCCCGTACTTCGTGAAGTCGTCGGGCACCGCGGCGCCCTGCACCACCGGGTACACGAACATGTTCAGCGGCATGTCCTGCTGGAACTCCTTGGAGAGCAGGAAGTCGATGAACGCCTTGGCACCCTTGGTGTTCTTCGCGTTGCTCAGCAGCCCGGCGAACTCGATCTGCCGGAAGCAGGTGCCGGTCGCGACGCCGGTCGGGGCGGTGCTGGGCCGCTTCTTGGCGTAGATCACCTCGGCGGGCGGGGAGGAGGCGTACGACACCACGAGCGGCCGGTCGCCGCCCGCCTTCCTGCCCTCGGACGAGCCGGAGAACTCCTGGCGGTAGGCCTGCTCCCAGCCGTCGACGACCTTGACGCCGTTGGCCTTGAGCTTCTTCCAGTAGTCCTGCCAGCCGTTGTCGCCGTACTGCGCGGCGCTGCCGAGCAGGAAACCGAGGCCGGGCGAGGAGGTGGCCGCGTTCTCGGTGACGAGGAGGTTCTTGTACGCGGGCTTGGCGAGGTCGGCGAAGGTCTGCGGCGGGGTCAGCTTGTGCTCGCTGAAGTAGGCCTTGTCGTAGTTGACGCAGATGTCGCCGTAGTCGACGGGCGTGACCCGGTGCTTGTCCTGGTCGAGCTGGTAGTCGGCGCCGACGGTGCCGAGGCCCTTCGCCTCGTAGGACTGGAACAGCCCGTTGTCGAGAGCCCGGGACAGCAGGGTGTTGTCGACGCCGAAGAAGACGTCGCCCTGCGGGTTGTCCTTGGTCAGGATCGCCTTGTTGACGGCCTGGCCGGCGTCGCCGCCCGGCAGTACCCGGACCTTGTAGCCGGACTGCTTCTCGAAGTCCTTGAGCACCTTCTTCGACACGAGCCACGAGTCGTGGCTGACGAGGGTGACGGTCTTGGAGTCCGCCGAGCCCTTGGTGTCCGTCGATCCGCACGCGGACAAGGTGAGCAGGCCGAGGCCGACCGCCGCGGCCACGAGGGTCTTGGTGTGCACGTGAGTGTCCTCCTGGGGGTTGGCCAGGAAGAACGCGGCCCTGCCCGGTCCTTCTGAGAAGAACCCGGGCAGGGCGCAACAGCATGAGTGGTGACCGAACTTCCTACCCAGAATGACCTGGGCGAGGTTCAGAGGGTCTGCGGCCCGCTTGCCGCACTCTCAGCGCTGTGGCGCTCCCCTGTCGGAATATGAAGATGTGATGAGACTCGGATAAGACGTAATCGAACGCAGCCAGATTACCGCTCGGTGGCGGCGAGCTGACCACACGCCCCGTCGATCTCCTGCCCGCGCGTATCCCGGATGGTGACCGGCACACCGTGGGCGGCGATCGCCTCCACGAACGCCTTCTCGTCCTCGGGCCGCGAGGCGGTCCACTTGGACCCCGGCGTCGGGTTCAGCGGAATCAGGTTGACGTGCACGGGCTTGCCCCTGAGCAGCCGCCCGAGCCGGTCACCGCGCCAGGCCTGGTCGTTGATGTCGCGGATGAGCGCGTACTCGATCGACAGTCGGCGCCCGGACTTCTCGACGTACTCGAACCCGGCGTCCAGCACCTCGCGCACCTTCCACCGCGTGTTCACGGGGACGAGGGTGTCGCGCAGCTCGTCGTCGGGGGCGTGCAGGGAGATCGCGAGCCGGCACTTGAAGCCCTCGTCGGCGAACCGGTGGATGGCCGGCACGAGCCCGACCGTCGAGACGGTGATCCCTCGCTGCGAGAGCCCGAGCCCGTCCGGCGCGGGATCGGTGAGCGCGCGGATGGCCCCCACGACCCGGTTGTAGTTGGCGAGCGGCTCGCCCATGCCCATGAAGACGATGTTGGAAAGCCGCGCAGGCCCACCGGGCACGTCACCGTCCCGCAGAGCCCGCATGCCGTCGACGATCTGATGGACGATCTCGGCGGTGGACAGATTCCGGTCGAGCCCCGCCTGCCCGGTGGCACAGAAGGGGCAGTTCATCCCGCACCCGGCCTGCGAGCTGATGCACATGGTCACCCGGTCCGGGTACCGCATCAGCACCGACTCCACGAGCGTGCCGTCGAACAGCCGCCACAGCGTCTTGCGCGTGGTCCCCTCGTCGGTCGACAGATGCCGTACGACGCTCATCAGCTCCGGGAACAGCGCCTCGCGCAGCTTGTCCCGCGAACCGGCCGGGATGTCGGTCCACTGCTCGGGGTCGTGCGCGTACCGCGCGAAGTAGTGCTGCGAGAGCTGCCTGGCGCGAAACGGCTTCTCCCCGACCTCGGCCACCGCCTCCTTGCGCTGGGCGGGCGTGAGGTCGGCAAGGTGCCGCGGCGGCTTCTTGGCTCCGCGCGGGGCTACGAAAGTGAGTTCTCCGGGCTTAGGCATGGCTGTACCAGTGTCGCAGATCCAATTGGGTGACCTGGGGGTGTCGCTCGCTACGACTGTCGTTAGTAGGCGTCACTGGTCGCTGCTGAGCGGCCTCGGACGGCCCAGGGACGGCCCAGAGGCGATCACTCGTCGGCTGCCAGCCACTCGTCGAGCCGGACCTTGACCTGGTGGTTGTGGGCGGCGTGCCAGACGACCTCCCCACTGACGAAGGCCCCGAGAGCCGGGAGGTCCATCCCGTGCGGCATGGCAGTGATCTCCGCCAGCGCTATGGCGTTCGGTACGCCTTCCATACGCATGAAGATCCCGAAGGGCTGGCGACCGATGACGCCGGTGATCCGGGTTCCTACAGGCAGGGCCCCGACGGTCGCCGCCCAGCTCGACCGGACCGCGTCAGCGGCCGGCGCTTCAGGGCCCGTGGGCCAGGCGTACTCATCCATCGGTAAATCATGACGCCTCGGTCACCCCACAGCTCTCCGTTACCCTGCAACGAGCTGCCACGGGTCGTCGTCGTCCGCGGGTGTTGCCGTCGGCGCCTCCCGCAGCGGACCACCGCTTCAGGAGTTCGATCCGTGGCCGTTCCGGCTGCTGTCGTCGACTGGTGCGACGGCCGGACAGAGGCGCTGGTGTACGCCTCCGTCCGGCGTCGTTGTAGGGATCCCCTCGATGCGAACTATGGGCGGGACGGTCGCTGAGGTCTTCACGGCGCCGATCCGCAGTGCCATGCGCCGGTGTGCACCCGCGATTGGCTGAAGACGGACTAGAAGACGGCGATTCCGACCGGGCCGTTGCCGACGCCGATGGTCCTGACCACCCGGTTGTTTCTGGTGTTGATCACCGTGACTGTGTCGTCGGGGAAGCTGGTCACGTAGGCGCGGTCGGTGGTCGGGTTCACCGCCACCTCGCTCGGGTTGCTGACGGGGATGGTCGCGACCACCGTGTTCGTGATGGTGTTGATCACCGACACGGAGTCGCCGGCGAAGTTGGTCACGTAGGCGCGGGGGTTGCGCGGGTCTACCCCCACGCCGAATGGACCGTCGCCGACAGGGATGGGGGATCCGATCGTCTGGTCGCTGGTGGTGTCGATCACCGACACGTTGTCGTCGTCGGTGTTGGCCACGTAGGCGCGGGCGCGGGTGGTGTCTACCGCGATCCCTTCAGGGTCTCCGCCGACGGGAATGGTCGCGACCACCGTGTTCGTGTTGGTGTCGATCGCCGATACCGTGTTGTTGCCTTCGTTGGTCACGTAGGCGCGGGCGCGGGCCGGGTCCACCGCCACTTCGAGCGGGACGTTGAAACCGGGAATGGATGCGACCACCGTGTTCGTGTTGGTGTTGATCACCGACACGGTGTTGTCGAAGTCGTTGGCCACATAGGCGCGGGCACGGGTCACGTCCACCGCAATCCCGAACGGGCCGTTGCCGACCGGGATGGGGGACCCGACCACCGTGTTCGTGTTGGTGTCGATCACCGACACGTTGTCGTTGGCGACGTTGGTCACGTAGGCGTGGGCACGAGGCACGTCCACCGCCACCTCGTACGGGTTGTCGCCGACGCCGATGGTCCCGACCACCCGGTTATTCTGGGTGTTGATCACCGACACGCTGTCGTCGAGGCGGTTGACCACGTAGGCGGGGTCGCTGTCATGCCCGTGTGAGTCCTGGCCTGCCGAGGCCTGCGGGGCGAGACCGGGCAGCAGCGCGGTGCCCAGTGCCGCCAGGGCCCCAGCGACCCATGCTCGCCGCGCAAGTCGTGCCGGCCTCCACCTTTTGTTCGAGCGTCGTTCGGGAACATGGGTGCACTCGTCCCGGATGGTCTGCATACGCATCTCCTGACTGGGCTGCTGTGTCTTGGTCCAGTGGCTACGGATCGCATCGTCAAGTCAGTTCGGCGCCCAGCCAGGCAGACACGACCGAACGAGTAGCCAACGTCACCGGGTCGGCTGGTAGGAGGTTGGGTCGGTGGAGCTCAAAGGTGGGTCAAGCCGCACACGGTCTTCAAAACCGTCGTGGCAGCGATGTCACCGTGGGTTCAAATCCCACCGCCTCCGCTCGATGAGCAGTGAGAAGGGCCCCCTGACCTGAGTGTTTGGTCGGGGGCCGTTCTCGTGTCCGGCTACCGCGACTGCCCGGTGTTCCCCGTGGTTTCCCGCTCTATCGGGCACGGCTGGGGCACGGGCAACTTCTGGTCCGTAGCTCTATGTGGATCGGTCGGTGAAGGTGATACCGGTCGCGCTACGGCTCTACGAGGACGCTGCCGGACGGGGGCGGTTGCTGTGGTGCTGTACTTCGCTGCTGTACCGCCACCGGCCTCGTCGGCCGACCACCGCTTTAGGAGCGAGGTTGGGCAGATGCTCGGGTGACCGGCGGCTTTGCCGTCTCGGGCGCGTCTGGCGCTGAGTGCCGTGCCCTACCGCGGTTCCCCGTGAGGCCCCGTCCGTTCTGGCACGATAGTGGCACGGCCCGCGGACCGTGCCACAGCCCCTCGATGCGAACTATGGGCACGACGGTCGCTGAAGTCTGCCGAGCACGTCAGCCGGTCGTCTGGGGCTGGTGGCGGTCGGTTGTGGCCGCAGCGGTTGCTGTACTTCCGTGCTGTACAGCACTCGCACTGACCACCGTCATAGGAGTTCGACCAATGGTCAGGCCGCCCGTGGTACCTACAGGAGGGGATGGCTGCGATAGGCCGCCGGTGTGCCCATGCCTGCTGTCGTTGATGCCAGAGGCGGATGGCACCGCGTCGCCTCGCCAGCTCCCCGGCCCGACTGCCATCGCACCGATGCTGGGGCCACCCGAGGCGGGATCCCGGGTGGCCCCGGCGGGCCGCTGGTGCGCCGTGGTGTTCTCGCCGGTCTGCCGACGGATGCGGGGAGGTCAGTTGATGCAGCCGGAGATGGTGTTCTCCGGGGCGCAGTTGTCCGGTGTGTTGTTGCGTACGCTGGAGCCGTCCAGTGTCACCGTGCCGCCGCCGTTGAAGATGCCGCCACCGCTGTTGGGGCCGCCGTTCGCGGTGTTGCGCTCCACCGTGGAGCTGGTCAGCGCCGTCGAGCCGCCCCCCTCGTTTGCAATCCCGCCGCCGTCGTTGCCAGCGGTGTTGCCGCGTACTGTGGTGTGGGCCAGCGTCATCGTGCCCAGGTTTTCGATGCCGCCACCGTCGTGGAACGCGGTGTTGTTGCGCACCGTGGAGTAGCTCAGCGTCGCCGTGCTGCCGTAGTAGTTGAAGATGCCGCCGCTGTCGGAGGCGGCGGAGGTGTTGTCGCGCACGATGGAGCGATTCACGGTCAGTGTCCCGCCGTAGTTGTAGATGCCGCCGACGTCATTGTTCCCGGTGTTGTCGCTCACTGTGGAGCCGTTCAGCGTCAGGGCGCTGTTGCTGATGATCCCGCCGGCGGGTTCCCCGCAGCGTTGTTGCGCACAGTGGAGTTATTCAGCGTCATCGTGCCGGGGTACTCGTTGTTGATGCCGCCGCCATTGTTGGTCGCGGTGTTGTTGCGCACGGTGGAGCGGGTCACGGTCAGTGTGCCGCCGAGGTTGGCGATGCCGCCGCCATTGTCGGCTCTGCCGTTGGTGATGGTCAGGGTTGTCAACTGCGCCTGGACGCCGCTGTTGATCCTCACGGTGAAGCCGGTCTGGTTGCCGTCCAGGACCGCGCCCCTTCGACCGATCAGGGTCAGGTTCCTGTCGATGACGAAGTTGCCGGTGCAGGTCCCCCGCACCAGCAGTGTGTCCCCCGAGCTGGCGTTGTTGATCGCGGTCTGCAGGTCGTTGGTGGGGCAGTTCACTGCGGTCTGGGCGGCCGTGGCAGGGCTCGCCCCGGCCAGGCCGACCGCCCCCGCCGTCGCTGCCACCACCGCCGCCGGCATCCCCCGGCGCCAGACCGCACGAGCCGCTCGCATGAGCATCCGTCTTCTCCTGTTCTATGTGCGGGGACATGCCCGGCGGCCGTGCCCCGCTGTCGCTCTCAAGCTGGGCGGCCAAGCGCCCACGCTCGGAAGAACTGGTGCCCCCCGGGGCGGACCGCGCGCCGGAGGTGAGTCCGCGCTCCCCCGAACAGCCGAGAGAATGACCGGCATGGCCCACAGACGGCAGGTGAGGGTCGCGCGGTCGGTGGAGTCTCAATGGGCGAGTCAAGCCCCCGAGCGATCTTGAAAACCGTCGTGGCGCGAGTCACCGTGGGTTCAAATCTCACACCCACAGCAGGTGAACGGCCCCTGACCAGGTAAATCGGTCGGGGGCCGTTGTCATGTGCGCTGTTCGTCAATCGCCGTGGTTCCCCGTCAGTTCCCGGTAGATCGGGCACAGCAGGGGCACGGGCACCTTCTGATCCGTAGCGCCTAGAGCTGATCTCGCCACCAGGCAATATCAGGAGAGTCGGCGCGGACGACCCTGGCGCGCTTCAGAATCTTGCAGTCGAGATCCCATACGAGCTTCCGCAGCTCCCGTGCCGACTTCTTGGGCAAGGCGTGCATGACCTCTTCGAGGTGATCGCGTGGGTAGCCCGGGTCGCACCCGCACTCTGGATCACCGCACCTGGTGGAAGTGAAGGGGTCAGCGATCCTCTTCAGCGGGCCGTGAGCCAGGGCCGTCCAGTGCCAGAAGGCTTTGGCGGTAGCCCCTTGCCAGTAACGCGCATGCTCCAGCCTGCGAATGTGAGCTCCACAAGAGCCGGACAGCCCCTTGATCGCCGGATATCGGTAGCGGATGTAGGGGATTGAGGTCCGTACGGGAAGATCGCCCCGTACAGCGGATGGGCGCCTACGCGGCATTGCCCTTTCGGTTGCGAGTCATGACGGCAAGGTACCGCCGTCAGCGTCGGGCAGGTCCACAGACTGCCCGACGCGCCGGAAGCTTACGGGGCCATGATCACTCGCCCCACGCTTCCTCAGGCCGCCATCGTCACGGTATGCGTGCCGCTCACAGAGTCGCCCATAGAGCCGCTCACAGAGTGCTCCTCGGCTTGCAGCTCGAACCAGATGGTCTTGCCCGTCCCTGTCTCGATGCTGCCCCAGGCATCGGCGAGCAGGTCGAGGAGTTCGGTGCCGCGGCCGCCTTCCGCGTCCGGGTCGGCCACGGTATGTACGGGACCGGAGGGCTCGGTGTCCTCGACCTCGCACAGCAGGCGGGAGTCACGCAGCCGCAGGTTGAGCCTGAGCGGGCCGCGCGTGTGCCGCAGGGCGTTGGTGACCAGTTCGCTGACCAGCAGCTCGGCGGTGTCGGCCAGGTCGTCCAGCGCCCAGTCGCCCAGTTGCGCGGTCACCAGACGCCGGGCTCGGCGCGCCGAGGTCAGTTCCCGCCGCAGGGGCCAGGAGGCGTCCCAGACGGTGGCGCGGCCGCGCGGCGCATCCAGCGGTCGCAGCGGCGCGAGCGTGCGGGACCAGAGGGCCCACTGCCTGGCGAGCCACGAGGATCCGGTGGCATGAGAGGACCGATCTCCCCGGCGAGAGCCGATGGCGTGGCCGATGGCCTGGATGACCATGAGATCTGTCCTTTCTGGGCAGGTGGCGGAGGTTCCGCCGGTGAATGTGCCTGGCGTGGGCCAGGAGCCGCATGTAGCAGTCGCTACACCTAAAATATACATGAAGCGGCTGTTACGGTAAAGACCTACCCAAAAGTGCGATAACGGACAGATGGAAGTCGTAGCCTCACGCACCCAGGAGCCTGCATGCCTCGCCCGCCCGATCCGGCCAAGCGGCGCGACCTTCTCGACCGGGTCCGCGAGTACGTGATGCGCAACGGCCTCGCGGACCTGTCCCTGCGCCCGCTGGCCAAGGCCCTGGGCACGAGCGACCGCATGCTCCTGTACTACTTCGGCAGCAAGGAACGGATGATCGCCGAGGCCCTCGCCATCTACGAGCGCCGGCCCCTCCTGCGCGCCCGCGAAGTGCTGAAGACCGTCGGCCCGCCCACGAGCCCTGCGGGCCTGCGCCGCTTCATGGAGGAGGTGTGGCAGCAGTTCAGAGACCCCGGTGTACGCGCCACCTTTCCTCTCTATCTCGAGATCTTGAGCGCCGGCGTGCTTCACCCGGACCGCTACGGGCCCGTCATGCGCGACATCGTCACCGAATGGACGGCCCTGCTCACCTCCGTCTTCCGCGACCTCGGCATGGGCCAGGAGCGAGCCCGTACCCAGGCCACCCTCCTGGCCGACGCCACCCTCGGCCTCTTGATCGCCCCGCTGGCGGACGGCCACTGGGACCACGCCGACCAGGCCTTCCGCGCCCTCCTCGACAGCCTGGAACCCGGATGGCACGCCTCGGGGGTGAAGCAGAACGGCAGTTGACCCGTCGTCATCTGTCGTCGTCGGTCACCCTTGAGCGACGACCTCCGTAGGAGGCGACCAACGCGTCTGCCACGATCGCCGCATCTGTCTCTGCAACATCTGCCGGGTATTCCGGCAGCAGATCGTCCCAGACCGGCATCCATGATCCGTACAGCTGTGCCTGTCCCTCGGGCCGGGCGAAGAACCAGATGTGCAGGTGCGCGCCTCCGTCTCCGATGCGGTAGACGTGGGCTCGCGAAATGTACGGCAGGGCCTGCACATGGCGGACGATGTGAGTGGACAACACCCCCAGTTCGGCTGCCAGTTCATCGGGCAGGTCAGCCATGTCGTAGTGCTCACGCGGATGCAGCATCAGCACCAGCGGCACACCGACTCCCGGGATTCGGGCGAGCCGCCAACTGTCGTTGAACCAGATCCCTTCGTCCCGGTCGCGGCACGCCCCGCAGTCCGACGGGTCCTCGCCATGTCGCGCAGGCTCGGGCAGGACCGGAGGCCGCAGCGGCGCGACGCGCAGTCCGTCCGGTTCGAACGGGCTGATGTCCCACCCCGTCATCCGCGCCAGCGGGAGCCGACGTTCATCATCCGCAGCGGCAAGTGCGTGTGCGTAGAACTCATCAGGTCGCAAGGCCATGATCGGAAGATTAGTTCGGGGTGCCGGAAACCCGCTTGGCCGGGGTCATGGGGCTCCCTACTCTGGCCGCATGCCTGCCGCCAAGACCTCGTACGTCTGTCTGTCCTGCCGGGTGTCGTACAAGCAGCGCCACGACCCGTGGCGGGAGCGGACCTGCCCGCGCTGTGCGGGTGCGTTGATGTACGCGGGCTCGGCCTTCGCGGCGCCCCCGAAGCGGGACAGAGCCGCCTGGCGGACGCTCACCGTGCTGTTGAACGCGGGCGTCGGTTTCCACAAGAGCTGCTGCGGTGGGCCGGGCTACCGGCCGCGGACGCTGCGCGAGGTGCGGGAGCGGATGGCGTACGCCCGCCGTACCGGGGAGCCGGCCGCGACGGCGCTGCGCCGGGTCGATCTGCCGTGACGAGTCTGGACGCCCTGGTCCGGGCCGTGTCCCCGCCGGCCGACCCGGTCGACGCCCGCGGGGACTGGGCCGAGGTGGAAGCCCGGCTCGGGGTGCGGTTGCCCGGTGACTACAAGCAGCTGGTCGAGACGTACGGGTGGGGTGAGTTCTGCGACTACCTGTACCTGCGCACGCCCTTCGGTACGAGCCCGTACAACCGCCTGGAGCGGCACGACGGTCTGCTGGTCTGGGGTGCCACCATGGACGCCGACCGGCTGTGCTGGCGTACCGAAGCGGACCCGGATGAGTGGCCGGTGGTGGTGCGGGGCCGGAGCACCGGGCGGGAGGAGTTCGCGCCCGGTGCGGCCGGGTTCGTCGAGGGGTGGGTGACGGGGCGGGTGCGCTCCACCGTCCTGGCCGACATGGAGCCCGGCCTGGCGCCCTGGTTCAACGCCTTCCGGCCCCGGCTGCACCGGTGTCTACGGCTGTCCGAGGGGCCGCGGCCGTACGCCGAACGGCTGCGGATACTCCGGGACGTGCTGGCGCCGACCGTGGACCGGGGATCGTGGCAGTCCGACGACGGTGCGCACGGCGAGGACCACTTCGCGACCGCCGACACGGACTGGCACCTCACCTACGCCCGCTCGCGCCCGCACCAGATCCGCGTCTCCTTCCTGCCCACAGACCACGCGACGGCCCGCGACCGTCTCTTCGCCGCCGTACGCCTCATGGGCTGCACGGTCCTGGAGATCACCACGGCCGACGGCCTGCCGCTGCCGGACTGGAGCGCCGGCGACGCCTAGGCACTGCGCCCAAGTCCGGGCAACGCGGGGGTCGGTGGGCCAGTCACCGCAAGGTCGTCCCCCGTTCCCCCCTGGGGGAGATCAGGCGCGCGGGTGGGCGTCGTACAGGGTCGTGCAGTGGTTGCTGGCCTGCAGCGTCGTCCAGTGCCACTTCAGCTTGTCGCGGGTCTGCGGGCCGTACACGCCATCGGCGTCGAGGCCGAGGCTCCCCTGGACGCGGGCGAGGGCAGCCGCCGTCTTCGGGCCGAACTTGCCGTCGATCTCGCCGAGGTCCTGGCCGTAGCAGTAGTTCAGGGTGTCCTGGAGGTAGTACACCTGCATGCCGCTGGCGCCGGAGCGGAGGGTGCAGAAGTTGGTGCCGCCGGTGCCGATCGTGGGGATCTTCGCGTAGTAGTCGCCGCTGAAGTACGTCGTGTAGGACGTGCAGCCGGCGATGGAGGCCTGCGCGGCCGGGCTGACGGTGAACATGCCGGCGGTGATCGCGGTGGCTGCGCCGAGCGTGGCGAGCGTGCGCTTGAGCTTCATGGTGGGTCGTCCCCCAGGGTGCGGTCGGATGCGAGCGGAAGCGCTCGGAAGCGAACGGATGTGGGCGGTCGGCGAGTTGCCGTCCGACGCCGAGAACCTAGCAACGGTCCGGCACCCCGGATTCCGCCTCCCACGGGGCGTCCCGGGCCCGGCCGGCGTCCCGGGAAGGACCGGTGGGATGACCACGGTGGAGGGCCGTGCCCCGGTCCGAGGGGCCCCGACCGTCCCGCGCAACACCTTGCGCCCGGTCCGTCCCGCAGCGTCCCAGACACGTCCCACGGACGTCCCACGGACGTCCCGACGTACGTCCCGACGTACGTCCCGACCCGCGTCCCGGCACGATCAGGCGTTGGCCGGGAGGATCCTCAGACAGTGCCTATGCGGCCGTGTGCTCCAGCCGCTCCTTGAGCAGCCGCTCGTTGCGCGGAAGCTCCTTGCGCAGCTGCGGCCGTACGACGAGGGGCAGCAGGACCTTGCCGATCCCCTTGCCCTCGAAGTCGAGGTCCATGGTCACGCGGGTACGGCCCTCGGAGAGCGGGATGACCTCGCCGTGGACACTGCCCCGGACGGGTCCGTCGATGCCGCGCATGCCCCAGGTGTGCGGCGGTTCGAACTCGGTGACCTCCATGGTCATCGGGACCTCCCGGCGGCCGACGTGCCGGGTGACCCGGATGTGGGAGCCGACTCCGAACGGGCCCTCGTCCAGCTGCTCGACCGAGACCGCACTCGCCTGCCACTCGGGCAGATGGGAGACGTCGCTGAGGTAGGCCCAGACATCACCGGGGCTCCGGTCGACGTCGATCTCCTCGTGGAAGGCGGACATGGCACCCTCCTTTCCCTTTCCCTTGCATCCGATCCCTTATATTCCGAATATACGAAATCGGCCCACTCGGGTGTGTGTACGACGACGGGCCCCGTCCTGTGTTCAGGACGAGGCCCGGAAGCCGTGGCGAGCAAGGCTCACGCGGAGCCGACGAACAACACCAACAGCAGCCACACCACCGGGGCGGTCGGCAGCAGGGAGTCCAGGCGGTCCATGATGCCGCCGTGCCCGGGGAGCAAGGTGCCCATGTCCTTGATGCCCAGGTCGCGCTTGATCATGGACTCGCCGAGGTCGCCCAGGGTGGCGCTGGCCGCGACCGCGAGGCCCAGCAGCAGGCCCTGCCACCAGCTGCCGTCGTCGATCAGGAACTGCATGCACAGCGCGCCCGCGACCATGGCGAACAGCACCGCGCCGAGCAGGCCCTCACGGGTCTTGCCGGGGCTGATGCGCGGGGCGAGCTTGTTCTTGCCGAAGCGCCAGCCGACCGCGTACGCGCCGGTGTCGCTGACGACCGTCAGGAGCAAGAAGGTCAGAACGCGCCAGGGGCCGTCGTCGGCGGTGAGCATCATGGCGACGAACGTCGCCAGGAACGGCACGTAGAACGCGGCGAAGACGCCGGCCGTGACGTCCTTGAGATAGCCCTCCGGCGGATCGGTCATCCGCCAGACCAGGACGGCCAGCGCCGTCAGGGCCATGGCGACCCAGGCGCCCTCGGCACCCCGCACATACCCGGCGACCACCATCGCCGCACCGCCGAGCGCGAGCGGCACGAGCGGCGCCTTGATGGCCTTGCGCTCCTGCAGCCTGCTGGTCAGCTCCCACAGACCCACGACCACGGCGACCGCGACCACACCGACGAACACGGCCTTGTAGATGAACAAGGACGCGATGATCACCACACCGAGCCCGATGCCGACCCCTATGGCCGCGCTCAGGTCACGGCCCGCGCTCTTCTTCTGCGGCGCGGGCGCCGGCTGCGGGGCGTCGGGCATGGGCTCCGGATTCTGCGTGTCGTGTTCGAACGTGTTGCTGTGGGACGTGTTGCTGTGGGACGTGTTGCCGTGGAACGTGTCGCCGTGGAACGCGCTGTCTTGGAACGTCTCGTCTCGGAACAAGGGGCCGTTCAGGCGAGCGGCCCCCCGGTCGTCGTCCTGGTCTCCGCCATACGCGGGTACGTCGGGCACGATGGGCATGGGGCGAGTGTGCTGCGCCTCAGGCGCATCGTACGCGGGACCCGCCGGGGCAGCCCCCTGGACAGGCCCACCTGCGGTGGGCCCCCAGTACCCGGCCTGCCCCGCCGTCGGCGGCGCCCCCCAGGAAGAGTCGCTCATCAGACTTCGAGCAGCTCCGCTTCCTTGTGCTTCAGGAGCTCGTCCACCTGAGCCACGTACTTGTGGGTGGTGTCGTCCAGCTCCTTCTCCGCACGGCGGCCCTCGTCCTCACCGATGTCGCCGTCCTTGACCGCCTTGTCGAGGGCGTCCTTGGCCTTGCGGCGCACGGAGCGGATGGAGACCCGGGAGTCCTCGGCCTTGGCCTTGGCGACCTTGATGTAGTCGCGGCGACGCTCCTCGGTGAGCTCCGGGAACACCACCCGGATGATGTTGCCGTCGTTGCTCGGGTTGACGCCCAGGTCGGAGTCGCGGATCGCCTGCTCGATGTTGCGCAGGGCGCTCTTGTCGAACGGGGTCACGACCGCCATGCGCGGCTCCGGCACGGAGAACGAGGCCAGCTGGTTGATCGGCGTCAGCGCGCCGTAGTAGTCGGCCACGATCTTGTTGAACATCGCCGGGTGCGCACGGCCCGTGCGGATCGCGGCGAAGTCCTCCTTGGCGACCACGACGGCCTTCTCCATCTTCTCCTCGGCCTCGAGGAGGGTCTCTTCGATCACCACTTGCTCCTGCGTGTCTTGAGTAAGGCCCGGCTGCGGTACCTCGTCGGGGCGGCGGCCGGCTGCGTCGCGTCTTCTTCCTGCACGGTTCCCGACCGGCAGGACATTGTCCATCCCCCGGCCAGGGTGCGTCCCGTCCGTCCCCCGGACAGGTGTCGTACCCCGGGTGACGGGGGTGTGCCGGTCAGGCCCGGCTGCCCTGGTCACCCACCAGCGTGCCGATCTTCTCACCCTTGACGGCCCGCGCGATATTGCCCTCCGCGAGCAGCTCGAACACGAGGATCGGCAGCTTGTTGTCGCGGCACAGCGTGATGGCGGTGGCGTCGGCGACCTTGAGGTCGCGGGTGATGACCTCGCCGTAGCCGAGGGCGTCGAACTTGACGGCGTCGGGGTTGGTCTTGGGGTCGGAGTCGTAGACCCCGTCCACACCGTTCTTGCCCATGAGCAGCGCCTCGGCGTCGATCTCCAGGGCGCGCTGGGCGGCGGTGGTGTCGGTGGAGAAGTACGGCATGCCCATACCGGCGCCGAAGATGACCACGCGGCCCTTCTCCAGGTGGCGCACGGCGCGCAGCGGGATGTACGGCTCGGCGACCTGGCCCATCGTGATGGCGGTCTGCACCCGGCTGTCGATGCCCTCCTTCTCCAGGAAGTCCTGGAGGGCGAGGCAGTTCATCACGGTGCCGAGCATGCCCATGTAGTCGGAGCGGGCGCGGTCCATGCCGCGCTGCTGCAGTTCGGCGCCGCGGAAGAAGTTGCCGCCGCCGATGACGACCGCGATCTCGGCGCCGTCCCGGACGACGGCGGCGATCTCACGGGCGATCTTGTGTACCACGTCCGGGTCCACGCCCAGGCCCCCGCCGCCGGAGAAGGCCTCTCCGGACAGCTTCAGCAGAAACCGGCCGCGTACTTTGCCGTCGTCGCTCTTCTGGGCCTTGGTGGTCATGGAGATCCCGCCTCTTTCACGTGTTGCACATACGAAGAAGGCCATTGCCGGTGGGGTCGCTTTTCGCTCCCATGCGCGGCAATGGCCTCCTCGTCAGATCTGCTGCCGTCCGCCACGTGCCTGGGTGTGGCGGTGTGCGCGGACGACTGCTGTCGACCCTATCGAGAATTCTCCTCGGGTCGCGGGTCGATCGCGGTACGGACTCAGATGCCGACCTTGATGCGCGTGAAGCGCTTCAGGGTGACACCGGCCTCGTCCAGCACCTTCTGGACCGACTTCTTGTTGTCCAGCGCGTACGGCTGGCCGAGCAGCGTGGCGTCCTTGAAGAAGCCGCCCAGGCGACCCTCGACGATCTTGGCGATCGCGGCCTCGGGCTTGCCCTCGGCGCGGGTGGTCTCCTCGGCGATGCGGCGCTCGGACTCGACGACCTCGGCCGGGACGTCCTCCTTGGAGAGGTACTTCGGCGCGAAGGCGGCGATGTGCTGGGCGACGCCCTTGGCGATCTCGGCGTTCGGCTTGTCGAGCTCGACCAGGACACCGATCTGCGGGGGCAGGTCGGGCATGGTGCGGTGCATGTAAGCGAGCACGAAGCCGTCGGCGAACTGCGCGAAGCGGTCCAGGACGATCTTCTCGCCGAGGTTGGCGTTGGCCTCGTCCACGAACGCCTGGACGGTCTTGCCGGGCTCGATCTCGGAGGCGAGCAGGGCCTCGAGGTCGGCCGGGGAGGTCTTGGCGACGTGCTCGGCGATCGCCGTGGCGACGGCCTGGAACTTGTCGCCCTTGGCGACGAAGTCCGTCTCGCACTTCAGCTCGACGAGGACGCCGGAGGAGTTGTCGTCGGCGATGATGGAGACCACGGCGCCGTTCTCGGCGGAGCGGCCCTCGCGCTTGGCGACGCCCTTCTGGCCCTTGATACGCAGCGCTTCGACGGCCTTCTCGACGTTGCCCTCGGCCTCGTCCAGCGCCTTCTTGCAGTCCATCATGCCGGCGCCGGTGAGCTCACGGAGCTTCTTGACGTCGGCGGCGGTGTAGTTCGCCATGAGTCTGTGAGTCTTTCTCGAAGTCTTGGGAGATCGGAGATCGGTACGGTCTGCGATCCACATGTGAACGCGGATCGCGGACTACGCGCCGACCTACGGGTGAACAGCGGGGGCGGAGTTCATGTCGCCGCCCCCGCCGTCAACGCTGACGTCAGGCCTGCTCGCCCTCGGCGGCCGGGGCCTCAGCGGCAGGAGCCTCGGCCGCGGGGGCCTCGGCAGCCTCGGCAGCCTCGGCAGCCGGAGCCTCGTCCTTCTTCTCACCCTCGAGCAGGTCGCGCTCCCACTCGGCGAGCGGCTCGCCGGCGGCCTTCTCACCCTTGTCACCGGTGGCGACGCCGGAGCGGGCGATGAGGCCCTCGGCGACGGCGTCGGCGATCACACGGGTGAGCAGGGTGACGGAGCGGATCGCGTCGTCGTTGCCCGGGATCTTGTAGTCAACCTCGTCGGGGTCGCAGTTGGTGTCGAGGATGGCGACGACCGGGATGTTGAGCTTCCGGGCCTCGCCGACCGCGATGTGCTCCTTCTTGGTGTCCACGATCCAGACGGCGCTGGGCACCTTCTGCATCTCGCGGATACCACCGAGGGTCTTCTCCAGCTTGGCCTTCTCACGCGAGAGGACCAGGAGCTCCTTCTTGGTCAGACCCGACGCCGCGACGTCCTCGAAGTCGATCTGCTCAAGCTCCTTGAGGCGCTGCAGACGCTTGTAGACGGTCGAGAAGTTGGTGAGCATGCCGCCCAGCCAGCGCTGGTTGACGTAGGGCATGCCGACGCGGGTGGCCTGCTCGGCGATGGCCTCCTGCGCCTGCTTCTTCGTGCCGACGAACATGACCGTGCCGCCGTGGGCGACGGTCTCCTTGACGAACTCGTAGGCGCGGTCGATGTACGACAGCGACTGGAGCAGGTCGATGATGTAGATGCCGTTGCGCTCGGTGAAGATGAAGCGCTTCATCTTCGGGTTCCAGCGACGGGTCTGGTGACCGAAGTGGACGCCGCTTTCCAGCAGCTCCCGCATCGTGACGACGGCCATGGCCGTATCTCCTTGAAGTTCTCGGTTGTGCCGCGGATGCCGGACGGCTCCCGCGCCTGACGCCCACCTGCGCCGTGCCACAAAGGACCGAGGAGCGCTGACACCGGCTTGTGATCACCAGGTGTCGGGGCGTGCGAAGTCGACCCGGTGACCCGGATCGCCAGAAGAAGTGTACGGGACCGTGGGGGCACCGGGTGACGCCGCTCTCCACAACCGGGGAGTAGTCCACAGATCCCGGCCATGATCGGCGGGGGTGCGGGAGGGTCTTCGCATGCGACGAGTGATGCGATGCGTGGGCGTGTGGGTGGGATTGCTGCTGGCCTCGACGGCGACGGCGCCGGCTCCCCCGGCCTGGGCCGCCCTGCCCCCACCTGCCCGGGAGGAACGGGTTCCGGCCATCGCCCGCGCCTGGCCGGTGGGCGTCCGCCCCTTGGTGCTACGGGGCTGGCAGCCCCCGGCGACGGTCTACGGCCCCGGCCACCGGGGCGTGGACCTGGCCGCGTCCCCCGGTGCCCCGGTACGGGCGGTGGCGCCCGGCCGGGTGACCTTCGCGGGCCGCGTGGCCGGGCGTGGCGTGGTGTCCGTCCAATTGACGGGCACGAACCTGCGCACGACGTACGAGCCGGTCAGCCCCTCGGTGCGAAAGGGGGACACGGTGGGGGCGGCCGAGGTGGTGGGCACGGTGGAGGCGACGGGGTCGCACTGCTCGGGTACGTGCGTGCACTGGGGCTTGCTGAGAGACGACACGTACCTGGACCCGTTGTCCTTGCTGCCGCCCTGGCTCCTGCACAGGGGGCCGTCGAGACTGCTACCGGTGCTGGGAGTGCCTGCGTAGCTGGGGACAGTCGTGCCGCTGGGAGCCGGCCCTCTGCTCCAGCGAAGCCGAGAGCTTGGAGGAGGGTGGGCGGGGGCCCCGCTCGAGCGGAGCCGAGAGTGGGGGAGGCACCGCGCACGCGCGGGCAAGCGACCCCACCCCCGGCCGGCGACAGCCGCCTCAGCCCTTCACACCACGCAACGCCATGGCCACCGCAGCATCCGTCACCACGGAGGGATCCTCGGCGGCGCCGAGCTCGATCCGCCGCACGGCCGCGTCCACGACCCCCTGCAGCAGCATTGCCGCCAGCCGAGGCTGCTCGTGCCCCATCTCCCCCAACGCCTCGACGACCATCGCGACCAGACCGCCGTGCGCGGCCCGGATCTTCTCCCGCGCCCCCGCATCCAGCTCACTCGCCGAGATCGCCACCACAGCCCGGTGCCGCCGGTCCCCGACCAGCGCCAGCTGCTGCCGCACGTACGCCTCGACCTTGTCCTCGGCCGACGACGCCCGCTCCATCGCCGCCGCGACGTCCGCCGCCCACACGGGGAAGTCGACCTCGCACAGCTCCTCGACCACGGCGGCCCGCGAGCGGAAGTACTCGTACACGGACGACCGCGCCAGCCCCGTTCGCTCGGCGAGGGCCGGGAAGGTCAGCGCCTCCGTCCCGCCCTCGGACAGCAGGGACCGGGCCGCGTCCAACAGGGCGGCTCGCTGCATCGACCGGTGCTCGGCCACGGAGGCCGCTCGAATCCTTGGCACGTCAACCACTTTACGGACACCCCACCCCGGAAGGGAGGACTCAGCGCCCGAAGCTCGCCAGCTTGGCCCGCAGCTGCAGCACCGACTTGGTGTGGATCTGGCTGACCCGGCTCTCGGTGACCCCGAGCACATTGCCGATCTCGGCGAGGGTGAGCCCCTCGTAGTAGTAGAGCGTGACGACGGTCTTCTCCCGCTCGGGCAGCGTGTTGATCGCCCGCGCCAGGAACCGCCGCAGCTCCCGGTCCTCGGCCACCTCCACCGGATTGTCGGCGGCGGTGTCCTCCAGCGTGTCCATGAGGCTGAGCCGGTCCCCGCCCTCGCCGCCGACATGCAGCAGCTCCTCCAGGGCGACCACGTTGGCCAGCGACAACTGGCTGAACACCGCATGGAGTTCGTCGACCTCCATGCCCAGCTCGGTGGCGACCTCCCCTTCCGTCGGTGTCCGCCGCAGCCGCGCCTCCAGGGTGGCGTAGGCCCGCTCGACGTTGCGCGCCTTCTGCCGGACGGACCGGGGGATCCAGTCCAGCGCCCGCAGTTCGTCGATCATCGCGCCCCGGATCCGGGTGATCGCGTACGTCTCGAACTTGATCTCCCGGTCGATGTCGAACTTCTCGATCGCGTCGATCAGCCCGAACACCCCGGAGGAGACGAAGTCGGCCTGCTCCACGTTGGGCGGCAGGCCGACGCTCACCCGGCCCGCCACATACTTGACCAGCGGCGAGTAGTGCAGGATCAGCTGCTCGCGCAGCCGGTCGTCCCCCGTCTCCTTGTACGACCGCCACAGCTCGTCGAGCGTCGAGGGAGCGGGCGGTCGCACGCTGCCACCGTCGCGGGCGGCTGCGGGGATCGCCGTCCGGTCGGACCCGGAGGTGTGCTGGGGCATTCGTCGCCTTGTGCCGTTCTGCCGTACCTGGGTGAGCTGTCTGTCTGATGTCGAGTTGGCGCGGTCTGCGCCCGGGCTTTCGTGAGCGTAGCGTGACTGGGGAGTCGCGGTGTGCGAACAGGAAGGGTCCACTCCTGCGCGGGCCTCTTCCGTCGTCCGCACCACCGCGCTCCGCAGCTCGCTCTGCGTGACCGGGCGAAGGGGTCAACTCCGGGAAATCCCAAGGGCGTAGGGGATTCCCCCGGACGGCCGAACCCGCTCGGTCAGCACGGACCGTGACACCTCCGGGCCGAGATCATCGCCTGGCGTGTCAACTTCCAGCCGTCGCCGTGTCGTTCGACGTATCCAAGTGCTCGGAGTTCGTACAGCCTCGCGATCGCGTCGTCCGGCGTGGTGCGCGCGCCGCACGCGATCTCCCCGACGGGGGCCGCGCGGCTTCCGGGCAGGGCTGCGAGGACGGCCCGGGCGGCCGGTTCCAGCAGGTCACGCGGGAGTACGGGTCCTTGCCGGGGCGGAGCCAGCTCGCCGATGTCGCCCACGAGTTCGACGACGTCCGCCGCGTCGGTGACCAGGACGGCCTCGCCGCGCAGCAGTTCGTGCACGCCGGCGGAGAGTCCGCTGGTGACGGGCCCGGGCACCCCCATGGTGTACCTCCCGAGGCGGGCCGCGGCCCGGGCCGTGACCAGCGAACCGCTGCGGCAGGCGGCCTCCACGACGACGGTGCCCCTGGTGAGCGCCGCGATCACTCTGTTCCGCAGGATGAACCGGCTCGGAGTCGGGTGATCACCCGGCGGCAACTCCCCCACTACCAGCCCCTGTTCCGCGATCCTGTTGATCAGGGCGGTGTGGCCGCGCGGGTAGGGCCGGTCGACGCCGCAGGCCAGGACGGCGACGGTGGCTCCGCCGGCGGCGAGGGTGCCGCGGTGGGCGGCGCCGTCGATCCCGTACGCACCGCCCGACACGACGACCCAGCCCCGCTCGGCCAGGCCCGAGGCGAGGGTGGCCGCGGCATGGGCGCCGTACTCGGTGCAGGCGCGTGCTCCCACGACGGCCACGGACCTGAGCGCCCACATCCGCAGACTGGCCCGCCCCCGCACCCACAGCCCCGTGGGCCGCCCGTCCCCGAGGTCGTCGAGCTGCCCCGGCCACTCCGCGTCCCCCGGACAGACGAATCGCACCCCGGCGGCCCGCGCCACCTGGAGATCCCGCTCCGGCTCGGCCCGCCGGGCCCGCCCGAGCAGCCCGCCCCACCGGGTCCCGCTCACCCCCGGCAACGGCTCCCCGACGTCCCGCAACCGCCGCACCACCTCCGCCACCCCGAACTCCCGCAACCACCGCCCACCGACTTCGTCCCCGGGCTCGATGACCCGAGCGAGAAAGACCCGGTCGAGCAGCTCCCCGTCCGGGTCGGGTCCTGCGGTCATGTCAGGGCGCCGAGGGCCATGGGCACGCCCCGCGGCACTCCGGTGCGCAGTTGCAGGGCGAGGCAGACGTCGGTGGCGTCCGGGCGGTCGTGGCCGACGAGGTCGGCGACCGTCCAGGCGACGCGCAGCACCCGGTCGATCCCGCGGGCGGTGAGCACGCCCCGCTCAAGATTGCGTTCGGCCTCGTCCATCGCGCCGGCGGCGGCATGGAAGCGGCTGCGCAGCTCCCTTCCGGGCACCTCGCTGTTGCTGCGCCAAGGGGTTCCGGCGAGCCGGACGGCCGCCCGCTCCCGGGCCGCCCTGACCCGGTCGGCGACGGTCGCGCTGGACTCGCCGCGGGCGCCTGGTTCGGTGAGCTGGGCGCGGGTGACCGGGTCGACCTCGACCCGCAGGTCGACCCGGTCCAGCAGCGGGCCGGACAGCCGGGCCTGGTAGCGGCGGATCGCCGACGGCGGGCAGTCGCACAGGGAGTCCCGCTGCGAGAAGCGTCCGCAGGGGCAGGGGTTGGCCGCCAGGACCATCAGGAACCTCGCCGGGAACCGGACCACACCCGCGCTGCGCGCGATCACCACGTGTCCGGACTCCAGGGGCTGGCGCAGCGCGTCCAGCGTCTGGCTGTGGAACTCGGGTGCCTCGTCGAGGAACAGCACGCCCCGGTGGGCGAGGGAGACCGCGCCGGGCCGTGCGATGCCCGGGCCGCCGCCGACGAGTGACTGCATCGTGGCCGAGTGGTGCGGGGCGCAGTACGGGGCGACGTCGATGAGCGGCTTGCCCGGAGGCAGCAGCCCGGCGACCGAGTGGACCGCGGTGACCTCCAGCGACTCCTCCCGGGTGAGCCGGGGAAGCACGGCGGGCAGGCGCTCGGCGAGCATGGTCTTGCCCGCGCCCGGCGGGCCCTCCAGGAACAGATGGTGCCCTCCGGCGGCGCACACCTCCACGGCCGTGCGCGCCGAGGTCTGGCCCACGACATCGGCCAGGTCATGGTCCTGTTCGTGCTGTGCGGCACCGACGGTGTGCATTCCGGTGGCGGCGCCCGCGCCCGGTACCCGGAGGCCGGCCAGCAGGGGGTCGGGGCGTCCCCGGTCGTCCGGCTGTTCCTCGGGCACGGGCTCGTCGGCCAGCACGGCGATCAGCTGCCGAAGGCTTCGGATGCCGAGCACGGACACGCCGGGCACGAGCGAGGCCTCGGCGGCGGCGCACTCCGGTACGACCACCTGTTCGTAGCCCGCGTCGGCGGCCGCGAGGACCGCGGGCAGAATGCCTCGCACCGGCCGCACCCGGCCGTCGAGTCCGAGTTCTCCGATCATGACGATGTCGGCGAGGACCCGGGGGTCGATGCGCTCGGCGGCGCCGAGCACCGCGCAGGCGACGGCCAGGTCGAATCCGGAGCCGGCCTTGGGCACGGACGCCGGGCTGAGTCCGACGGTGAGCTTCTTCTGCGGCCACTCGCCGCCCGAGTTCACCACCGCCGCCCGAACCCGGTCCCTGCTCTCCGTCAGGCTCTTGTCCGGGAGGCCCACCAGGGTGAAGGCGGCCACTCCTGGTTCCAGGTCGGCCTGGACCTCGACGACCACGCCCTCGACGCCGACCAGGGCCACGGAGCACGTACGGGCGAATCCCATCTCAGGCCACCCCCCGCGCGTGCTCCACGGACGGGGCGCCCCGGCGGGGCAGGAGGACGCCGATCAGGTCGATGCGGACGCCTCCGGGCGGGGCTCCTCCGTGGGTCTGGATCCAGCGTTCGGCCAGGGTCAGCAGCCGCTCGGCCTTCTCGGCCGTGACGGCGGCCATCGGGTGCTGGAATGTGCCGCTCCGGCGCGTCTTCACCTCGCAGACGACCAGCGTGCTCCCGTCCCGGGCCACGATGTCGATCTCGCCGGACCGTCCGCAGCGCCAGTTGCGCTCCAGGATCGTCATCCCGGCCGCGGCCAGCCGCCGCGCGGCCAGATCCTCGCCGTACCTGCCGAGTCCACTGCGTGCCTTGCTCATGTCGGCACCACCTCCGGCGCCAACCGTCACGCATCCCGCCCGGAGAAGTGGATCTTGGTGGACTACTCGGTGGTTGTGGAAAACTCCGTCACCCGCTCGGGAGCTCCAGGTCGCTCTTGTTCAGCTCCTCGATGTTCACGTCCTTGAACGTGAGGACGCGGACCTGCTTCACGAAACGGGCCGGCCGATACATGTCCCAGACCCAGGCGTCCGCCATCGACACCTCGAAGAACACCTCACCCTGGACCGAGTGCACCTGCATCTCGTAGTCGTTGGTGAGGTAGAAGCGCCGCTCGGTCTCGATCACGTATTTGAACAGACCGACGACGTCCTTGTACTCCCGGTAGAGCTTCAGCTCCATCTCGGTCTCGTACTTCTCGAGGTCCTCGGCGCTCATGGCATGTTCCCCTTCAGCCGTGCGATCCCACCATTGTGCGCCAGTCCGACGAGCCTTCAGACGATTTCCGTGTCAAGGATCACGGGCCTGGCCGGGGGACCTTCGTCGAGCAGCGTGCGCAGCAGCTCGGCGAGTCTGGTCGGATACACCGTCTCATGGGCCCGGGTCAGTTCCTGACACGTCCACCAGCGCGCTCCGGCGACGCTGCGCCGCTCAAGATCCGTCAGACCCTGGGCTTCGGTCTCCGTCTGGGTCGTACGGGCCAGGTAGTACCACTCGTCCTGGTCCCAGCGGCGGCCCGCGAACGGGAAGGAGCACTGCCGGCGCCACAGCACGGGACCGAGTTCGACGTCGGTGATGCCGGTCTCCTCGACGAGTTCCCTGAGCGCCGCCTCCTCGCGCGTCTCGGTGCCCTCCAGGCCGCCGCCGGGGGTGAACCACCAGTCGTCGGCCGGGTCCTCCGGCTCATGGCCGTGCAGCAGGAGGATGCGGTCCTGGGGGTCGAGCAGCACCACTCGGGCGACCTTGCGCAGACCGCCCTCGTAGGTGTCCTCGCCCGTCCGCGTGGTCTCAGCGGGCACTGGCGGGCTCCGCGCCGGTGCGGCTGCGGGAGCGGCCCAGCCGCTTGGCGATCGGGCCGTAGGCACCGCCGCCGAGCACCAGGACGGCCCCGGCGACGATCATGAATTCGATGGTCCGGACCGGGCCCGGCTGGGAGAGGGTGCCCAGCGTCTCGAAGCCGGTGGGGCGCTTGAGCAGGCCCTTCATGGGCCAGACGACGGAGTCGACACGGGCGACGACGGCGTTTCGGGACACGGTGCCCTTGGCGGCGTCGGTGAGGTGGGCGGTGGAGTCCAGGGAGCCCTGGCGTTCGTCGCCGAGGAGGAAGAGCCGGCCCTTGGGGACGGTCACGGTCGGGATGTTCTGGGTCTCGGCCAGGCTGCCGGCGGGCAGGTAGGGCTCATCGACCTGCTTGCCGTTGACGGTGAGCTTGCCGTTCGTGCAGCAGGCGACGGTGTCGCCGCCGACCGCGACGACCCGCTTGACCACGTTGGCGTTGGTGACCCAGCTCTTGTCGCGGAAGACGACCACGTCGCCGCGCCGGACCTCGTCACCGTCGACGCGCTGGGCCAGCACCCGGTCGCCGATGGCGATCGTCGGGCTCATCGAGCTGGTGGGCACGGTGTACGGCCGGTAGACCAGCGCCGCCCAGCCGAAGCCCGCCAGGAACAGCACCAGGCCCAGCGCCATGGCCACCCCGGACAGCCGGTTCCCGATCCGGCTGCCGCCGGCCTGTGCCGTGCCTGCGCCCGCGCTGCGCGGGGCCGTACGCGTCGTGCTCTCGCCACCCATGGACCCGCACCCTACCCGGCAGTACCGAGCAGGGGCAGCCCCTCTTTCGCGGCGTGGGCCACTGCTTACCGCTTCTTGGACTCCGGGCGGTCCGCCCGCCGGCGCCGCCACACCGCCACCGGCAGGACCGCGGCCACCGCGACACCCCCGGGCACCGCCGACAGCGACGCCGAGGCGGAGGACTTCTGGTCCAGGCCCTGGTCGAAGGTGTCCGGGACCGGCAGGGTGCCCCAGCGGTTGATCGGCCAGGCCTTGACGATGGCGCGGCCGACGACCTTGTCGACCGGGACCATGCCGTGGTTCTTGTCGGACTGGTTGTAGCGGGAGTCACGGGAGTTCTGGCGGTGGTCGCCCATCACCCAGATGTAGCCCTTGGGGACCGTCACCTTGAACTGGCCGCCCTGGTCGTCCTGGCTGCACGGCGTGTTGCCGGGGTAGACGTACGGCTCGTTCAGCGCCTTGCCGTTGACCGTCAGCGGGCCGGTGCCCTTGCACTGGATGGTGTCGCCACCGACCCCGACCACGCGCTTGATCAGGTCCTTCTCCTCCGCGGACGGCATCAGGCCGATCCAGCTGAGCACCTTCTGCACCGCGTTCGGGTTGGGCGCCGGCTCGCCCGCCAGCCAGTTGTCCGGGTCGTGGAAGACGACGACCTCGCCGCGCTCGGGCTCGGAGCCGAACCACGGGGTGAGCTTGTCGACCAGGACGCGGTCACCCTGCTGGAGGGTGTTCTGCATCGAGTCGGACGGGATCGAGAACGCCTGCACCAGGAACGTCTTGATCAGCAGCGCCAGGACCAGCGCGATGCCGATCAGGATCGGCAGCTCCTTCCAGAAGGAGCGCGGCTTCTTCGGCGGGCGTGCGGCCTCGTCCGTTCCGTCACTCCCGGTCTGAGGCTGCCGGTCCTCGGGCGTGCCGTCGTCGGCCACCGAGAATCCGGAGGTCACGGACCCGTCCGGAGCCGGGACGTTCCCGTCCACGGGGTGACCGCGGTGCTCCTCGCCGTCGTGTCCCGACCGTGCGCCAACCGCCACATCCCCCACGCCAACTCCTTACTCTGTGCCGCCGCCTGCGCCATCCACGGTGCAGGCCCACCACTCCCATAACGAGCGGGAGTTCCGCAGGGGTCGGGAGTTGGGTCAATGCGTTCGGATCGTCGGAGGCAACCCTATGCGACAGCGGAGGGGCCGCGGACGACCCCGACACGGAGTTGGAAACGCTTGCGAAGGTTTTAGGTTCATCGAGGCTGGTCCAGTGCCCGACGGGCCAGCCGATGACCATGGCACGGCCGACCACGGAGTCCTCGGAGACCGTGCCGCCGTACGGGGTGTTCTGGTGGGCGCGGGAGTCCGCGGAGTTGTCCCGGTGGTCGCCCATCACCCACAGACGCCCCTTGGGCACGGTGATGTCGAAGGGCGTGGAGGAGGGCGAGTTGCCCGGGTACAGGTAGTCCCCTTCGGTCAGCGGAACGCCGTTGACGGTGACCCGGCCCTGCGCGTCACAGCACTTGACGTGGTCACCGCCGACCCCGATGACCCGTTTGATCAGGTCCTTCTCGTTGTCGGAGGGCAGCAGGCCGATGAAGGTGAGGCCCTCCTTGAACTGCTTGACGACCACGGGGTCGTTCTTCTTGATGGTCTGCTCGTCGCGGAGCCAGCCGCCCGGGTCGTGGAAGACGACGACGTCCCCGCGCTGCGGCTTGGAACCGAACCACGGGGTGAACTTGTCGACCAGGACGCGGTCGCCGATCCGGATCGTCTGCTCCATGGAGCCTGACGGGATCACGAACGCCTGGACGAGGAAGGTCTTCAGGACCAGCGCTATGAGGACGGCGACACCGACCAGAAGGGGGATCTCCCGAACAGTCGACCGCCTGCGCTTGCGCTTCACCTTGCGCTGGAGCTTGCGCCGCTCCGCGCGCGTGCGGCCACCGCCGGGCGCGGAGGTGCGCCGGGAGCCGGTGGGCAGCAGGTTGTCGGCGGGGGTGCTGGGCACCCCGCGCGGTTTTCCGCGGTTACCCATGCGCACCGTCCGCGGCGGGCACGCGCGCGTACGCGGACGGCCGTGTCAGGTGCGTCCAGTGCGCGTACGGCCAGGCGATCCAGTCGGCCCGGCCGATGACGTCGCCGACGGGGATCATGCCGCCGCCGGGCGAGCCGAGGTGGTCGCGGGAGTCGCTGGAGTCGCTGCGGTGGTCCCCGAGGACGAACAGGCGGCCCGCGGGCACGACGACGTCGAAGGGGACGGAGGACGGGGTGTCCCCGGGATAGAGGAACGCCGTCTCGTCGACCGGCCGGCCGTTCACCTCGAGCCTCCCCTCCTTGTCGCAGCAGACCACATGGTCTCCCCCCACCCCTACAACGCGCTTGATGTAGTCGGCG
The DNA here is from genome assembly GCF_042892235.1 of Streptomyces sp. NPDC001816. Taxonomy (NCBI): domain Bacteria; kingdom Bacillati; phylum Actinomycetota; class Actinomycetes; order Kitasatosporales; family Streptomycetaceae; genus Streptomyces; species Streptomyces sp. NPDC001816. Next base: position 207,547 of record NZ_JBIATY010000009.1, on the reverse strand, counting down.
TCCCCGAAATACCCGGTCCCGTCGAAGACAACCACGTCACCGCGGCGTGGCTCGGCACCGAAACGGTACGCCAACTTATTTACGAGAACGCGGTCGCCGATCCTCAATCCCTGCTCCATGGATCCGCTCGGAATCTGGAACGGTTGCGCCACGAAAGCGTTGAGGAGCAGCAAAAATGCCAGGCAGGCGAAGAGGGTGAGGGTGATCCTGCCGCCCGGCAGCCACTCGGCGAGCCGCGACACCAACGCGAAACGCGACCGGCCCTCCGGCCCCGGAGTACCGGGGTGGGAGGAGCGGTCGCGTTCCGTCGGCTGTGCTTCGGTGTCCATCGGAGCCAGATGTTATCCGGCCTTCCCATGAACCCCGGCGAGCGCTCAGCTCTCGCGCTTCTCCTTGATCTTCGCGGCCTTGCCGCGCAGGTCACGGAGGTAGTACAGCTTGGCGCGGCGCACGTCACCACGGGTGACCAGCTCGATCTTCTCGACGATCGGGGTGTGCACCGGGAAGGTGCGCTCGACGCCGACGGAGAACGAGACCTTGCGGACCGTGAAGGTCTCGCGGACACCGGAGCCCTGGCGACGGATCACAACGCCCTTGAACTGCTGCACACGGGAGCGGTTGCCCTCGATGACGCGGACGTGGACGTTGACGGTGTCACCCGGGCGGAAGGCCGGGATGTCGCTGCGCAGCGACGCGGCGTCGACGGAGTCGAGCAGGTGAGACATTTCGTCTGCTTTCTTCGCTGATGCCACAGGTCATCAACGGGAGCTAGGTGTTTGCATGAAGCCGTGTGCGGGTCGGAACGGGCGTCGTGTCCCCCTGTGGCAGGGGCGCACGCCGGACGGACGCACAGCAGCGGTCTATTCTTCCACGCCCTCGGCCCGACGCCAAAATCGGCCGTACGGCTTCCCGTCCCGGTCGGGTTCCCAGCCCAGGATGGAGAGCATCTCGCGGTCCTTCTTGTCGAAGGCCTTGGGGTCGCAGCGCTCGATCAGGTCGGGCCGGTTGGCCGTCGTGCGTTTCAGGGCCTCGTCGCGGCGCCAGCGGGCGATCTTGCCGTGGTGGCCGCTGAGCAGCACCTCCGGGATGTCCCGGCCGCGCCAGACGGGCGGCTTGGTGTAGACGGGGCCTTCCAGGAGGTTGGCCATCGCGCCGGGCGCGAAGGAGTCGTCCCGGTGGGACTCGGCGTTGCCGAGGACGCCGGGCAGCAGCCGGGCCACGGCCTCCGTGACGACCAGGACGGCCGCCTCGCCGCCGGCGAGCACGTAGTCGCCGATGGAGACCTCGTAGACGGGCATCCGGGTGGCGTACTCGTCCATGACGCGCCGGTCGATGCCCTCGTAGCGGGCCGGGGTGAAGATCAGCCAGGGGCGCTCGGAGAGTTCGACCGCGAGTTCCTGCGTGAAGGGGCGACCGCTCGGGGTGGGCACGATCAACGCGGGAGCCGCTGCGCCGGTCTCGTAGCCGTCGGCGAGGACCGTGTCCAGGGCGTCGCCCCAGGGGTCGGTCTTCATGACCATGCCGGGGCCGCCGCCGTACGGGGTGTCATCGACGGTGTTGTGCCGGTCGTACGTCCAGGACCTCAGGTCGTGCACGTGCACGTTCAGCTGTCCGCGCGCGCGTGCCTTGCCGACCAGGGAGACGTTCAGCGGCTCCAGGTACTCGGGGAAGATCGTGACGACGTCGAGGCGCATCAGGACTCGTCCCGGGTCGAGTCGATCACCGCGCGGTCGTCGATCAGGCCCGGCGGAGGCGTGATGACCGCCTTCTGCTCCTCCAGGTCGATCTCGGTGACGATCTCCTCCACGAAGGGGATCATCACCTCGCTGCCGTCGGGGCGCTCCACGATGAAGAGGTCCTGGGAGGGCAGGTGCGAGATCTCGGTGATCCGGCCGACCTCCGTGCCGTCCTCGGTGACCACGTCGAGGTCGATGAGCTGGTGGTCGTAGTACTCGTCCTCGTCCTCGGGGAGTTCCTCGGGGTCGATCTCGGCGATCAGCAGGGTGTTGCGCAGGGCCTCGGCGGCGTTGCGGTCGCTGACGCCTTCGAAGCGCAGGAGCAGGCGGCCGCTGTGGACACGGCCGGTGGCGATGGTGAGAGGCCCGGTGGAGGCCGGGTCGGTGGCCAGAACGGCGCCCGGGGCGAGCCGGAGCTCCGGCTCGTCGGTACGTACCTCGACGGTGACCTCGCCCTTGATGCCGTGGGCGCGGCCGATCCGCGCGACTACCAGCTGCACGTGTACAGATCTCCTGTCATACGACTGCGGGCCGGGGACGGCCCAGTGGCCCTCCCCGGCCCGAGCCGGTTGCGATGAAGCGTCAGCGGACGTGGTCCACGTCGACGAGGTCGACGCGGACACCGCGGCCGCCGATGGCGCCCACGACGGTACGCAGAGCGCGCGCGGTACGACCGTTGCGGCCGATCACCTTGCCGAGGTCGTCGGGGTGGACCCGGACCTCCAGCACGCGCCCGCGGCGCAGGTTGCGCGAGGCGACCTGCACATCGTCAGGGTTGTCGACGATGCCCTTCACGAGGTGCTCAAGCGCCTCTTCGAGCATGCTGCTCAGGCCTCGGTCGACTCGGACTCGGCGGCCGCCTCGTCCTTCTTCTCAGCCTTCTTCTTCTGGGTGATCGCCTCACCCTTGCCCTCGTCGTCACCGCCGAGAGCCTCGAACGACGGACGCGCGGCCTTCGGAGCGGCAACGAGCAGCGGAGCCGGGGCGGGCTCGCCCTTGAACTTCTGCCAGTCGCCGGTCTTCTTCAGGATGGCGAGGACGGGCTCGGTCGGCTGCGCGCCGACACCCAGCCAGTACGCCACGCGGTCGGCGTCCACCTCGATGACCGACGGGTTGTAGGTCGGGTGGTACTTGCCGATCTCCTCGATCGCACGGCCGTCACGGCGGGTGCGGGAGTCGGCGACGACGATGCGGTAGTGAGGCGAACGGATCTTGCCCAGACGCTTCAGCTTGATCTTGACTGCCACGGGAGTGGATTCTCCTGGATTTGACGTGGTTGGGCACGGCGAGCTGCCGCGTGGGGTTGCGGTACCCGAATGCCCGATGGACGCGTCAGCCGGAGGAGAGAGGGGTCCTGTGCGGCTGTCGAGTACAGCTAGCCATTGTGCCATACCCCGCGGGTCGCTTCCGGCCGGGGGTGATCGGGGTGCGGCTGGGCACGGGTCAGCGGCACCCGGCGTGGAGGTGAGATCACGTCGGGTGCGCCGCCCGGTGCTGTGAAGTTGCCGTGCGCGAGTGGAATGCGGCTGCCACGAGCAGTCGCAGTCTCAGCTCGCCGCCGCCCCCACGACCTCCGGGATGCGGAACGGCTTGCCGCAGCCGCCGCACACGATGGGAGCCTGGGCCAGGACCGACGGGACCACCCGGACGTTGCGCCCGCAGTCGCAGACGGCCTTCACGCGAACGCCGCCGCCCGAGGAGCCGTGCCGGGCTGCCGGGCCGCGGAAGGTGCGGGAGGTGTCGGCGGAGGTGGCCACCGTGTGGGCCTTCAGTGCGCGCTGGAGCCGCTCGATGGTCGGGCGGTAGCGACGCTTGGCCTCGGGGTTGAGCGTGACCAGGGAGAAGCCGCTGCTGGGGTGCGGTTCCTCGGGGTGGTCCAGGCCCAGCTCCTCGGCGATCGCGAGGAATCTGCGGTTGTGGTAGCGGCCGGCCCGGGAGGTGTCGCGCACGCCGCGGGCGGCGGCGATGCCGTGGACTGCCTCATGGAGCAGTCGCTCGAAGGAGAGTTCGTGACCGCACGCGGACGACGACTCCCCGATCAGGGACTCTGGCGCGGCAAGGTCCGGCAGCTCGGGGTGGTACCGCTGAATGTCGGCCCACGCCTGCGCCAGCTCTGCGGCGAGAACAGGTGTTGTCTGTGTCGTGCTCACGTAATGACAACGAGCGGGGGTGCCGCTGTGTTCCTATTCCGGGCCATCCCAAATAATTTGCACGTACCCGTCAGTTGGCACTGATGCGTCCTGACGAGGGCGGGTGCGCTGATCTGCGGATAAGCCGCCCAGCTCATACCAAGCCGGTGCGTACTCTGACGTACGAACAGCCGTGTAGCGGCGGCACGACCGTGGGCGGCGGATGCGCAAGACGTGTTTCGGTCGCTCTCGCACGAGGCCGTCACCTCAGTCAGCGTCCGCGACGCCCGTGACGTTACCGGGTCCGTACCCGCCCCCGGCCACCGGCCCGCCCCGGGCAGGTGGACACCGTACGGTCACCCAGATTGCGTGGATGTGAAATCTCGCCACACTCGGCACGGGCCCCCAAGCCGGGCCACACGACCCCTGGACGGCACCGCGAGCCGGGAGTTACCTGGCATACGTGGATAGTGCGAGCGCACGGCACGGGGGCCACGCAATCGGGCACTGCGGCGAACTGTCGGCGGAATGGGGCGCTTACCTATGACACCTACGCTCGTGCGGGAACACCTGTCTCACCCGGGCTCCGTACCGCCCCGGGTGAACCTGTGCGCACGCGCGCGTGACTGGTCCGAGATCCAGGAGCGGATGCTGGTGCCGCTCTACGAGACCGTCTACGAGCGACTTGAAGTGGGCCCTGCGACGCGGCTGCTGGGCCTGCGCTGCGGTTCCGGACTCGCCCTGCTGATGGCGGCCTCCAGAGGGGCCGCGGTCACCGGTGTCGACACCTCCCCCGAGCGGCTCGCCCTCGCGCGCGAGCGCCTGCTGCCGGACGATCCGCGCGGTACGCGCGCGCGTACCCGCACGAGAGTCGTCGAGGGTGCCCCGAAGGACGCGGCCGACACGGAGACGCCCGCCTACACCCTGGTGACCGTCTTCGAGCCGATCGGCTGTCTGGCGGGCGACTCCGAGGGGCTCGGCGAGCTGCTGGCGGCCGCGCTGCCGCTGGCCGGGCACGGTGCGGCCGTGGTGCTGGCCGGCTGGGGCCCGCCGGAGCGCTGCGCGACGTCCTCGGTGCTGCGGGTGGCGACGAAGCTGGCCGATCCCCTGCGCAGCGCGCGCAGCTGGCGCCCCGCCCTGCGCGACGACCTGGAGGAGGTCGCCCAGCGGGCCGGTCTGAAACCGGACGGCTCGGGGCGGGTGGCCTGCCCGTTCGGGTACGCCGACCCCGACAGCGCCGTACGCGGTCTGCTGTCGACGGGCCTGTTCGACGCGGCGGTCGCGGCAACCGACCGCAAGCAGGTGGACAAGGAGCTGACGGAGGCGCTGCATCCGTACCGGCGCCCGGACGGCACCGTGTGGATGCCGAACGTCTTCCGTTACCTGATCGCCCGCGTGCGCTAAGCCTCCGAGTCCTTGCTGAGGCGGGTGATCCCGGCGATCCGGTAGGCGTCCGCCTCCTCCAGCGTCTCGTTCTCCAGCAGCGCCTGCGCCAGGGCGTCCAGCTGGCCGCGGTGGTCACGGAGTTTGCGGCACGCCTCCTCGTAGCACTCGTCGACGATCCGGCGCATCTCGGCGTCGATCACGTCGAGGGTCTGCGGTGCGGCCGACAGCCCGTACGCCTGCTGGGCATCGCTCGGGAGGGCGGACAGACGGCCGACGCGCTCGCTCATGCCCCAGCGGGCCACCATCCCGCGCGCGATGTTGGTGACCTGCTCGAGGTCGTTCTCCGCGCCCGTGGTGACGACTCCGTAGACGACCTCTTCGGCCGCCATGCCGCCCAGGGCGCCGATGATCCGACCGCGCAGGTACTCCTCCGAGTGCGCGTAGCGCTCCACCTCGGGCGTGGACATCGTCACCCCGAGCGCCCGGCCGCGCGGAACGATGGTGATCTTGCGGACCGGGTCGGCGCCGGGCTGCAGCATGCCGAGCAGAGCGTGGCCGCTCTCGTGGTAGGCGGTGCGGCGGCGGTCCTCCTCGGGCATCACGAGAGTGCGCTCCGCGCCCAGCTGGACCTTCTCCAGGGCCTCTGACAGGTCGGCCTGGGTCACCTGCTCCTGCTTGCGCTTGACCGCGAGCAGAGCGGCCTCGTTGGCGAGGTTGGCCAGATCCGCCCCGGTCATGCCCGGGGTGACACGCGCCATCTGAGGCAGGTCCACGTCGGATCCGAGCGGGATGTCCCGGGTGTGGATCCGCAGGATCGCCTGGCGGCCGTTACGGTCCGGCGGGGCCACGTTGACCACCCGGTCGAAGCGGCCGGGCCGGGTCAGCGCCGGGTCCAGGATGTCCGCGCGGTTCGTCGCCGCGATGACGATCACGCCCTCCGAACCCGAGAAGCCGTCCATCTCCGTGAGGATCTGGTTCAGCGTCTGCTCACGCTCGTCGTGGCCGCTGACCGAGGCGCCCGCGCCGCGCACCCGTCCGATGGTGTCGATCTCATCGATGAAGATGATCGACGGTGCCACCTTGCGGGCCTCGGCGAACAGCTCGCGGACCCGGGACGCGCCGACACCGACGATCATCTCGATGAACTCGGACGCCGAGGCGGAGAAGAACGGCACTCCGGCCTCGCCCGCGACCGCTCGCGCCAGCAGGGTCTTGCCCGTGCCGGGCGAACCCGCGAGCAGCACGCCCCGGGGCATCTTCGCGCCCATCCTGCGGTAGGTGTCGGGGTGCTTCAGAAAGTCGACGACGTCGTCCAGCTCACCCTTGACCTCGTCGATCCCGGCCACGTCGGCGAACGTCGTGCGCCCGGTGCCCGGCCTCAGCTCGACCGGCTTGGGCGGCGCCTTGCGCCCGAACATGCCGCCCGCACCGCCCAGACCCGCACCGAACCGCCGCGCGAAGAAGATCCACACCGCGACCACGATGACGATCGGGATCAAGGAGATCAGCAGGTTGGACAGGAGGCTGCGCTCCTGCACGACGGGCCGCGCCGTCACCGTGACGCCGTGGCTGCTCAGGTTCTGCCACAGCTTGTCGTCCGCGAAGGCCGGTCGCTGCGTCTTGAACTTGGTGTACTTGCCGCCACCGTCCGGATTGCTCTGGGCGGTCTTGAGCTGCCCCTGGATGGCATCGCCCTTGGAGTAGAGCTTGGCGACGTTGCCGTCGCCGACCTGCTTGCTGAATTCCGTGTACGAGATAGTCGGCTCGTTGCCCTGGCCGAGGTAGTTCAGCCCGACATAGGCCAGCAGGAAGACGATCACCGCGGTGACGAGCAGTCCCCACCATTTGCCGCCCCTGCGTCCGCCGGTCCGCCGGGGCGACTCATCCGGTGTGCCCTCGGCGCGCCACGGCTGGTCAGGAGCCTTGCGCGGGGGCGCCGCATCGCTCATATCTGGACGTTACGGCACATCACGGTCCCAGGCACGCGCTGGGGGCGCCCCCCTGACGGAGAGGCGCCCCCAGTGGCGTACGAGCGGGACTCAGCCCATGAACTTCTTGAACTCGTCCGGGAGCTCGAAGTCCTGACCGCCCTGCTGCGGCAGCCCGAAGGCGCCGCCCTGGGCGGCGGCCTCGCGGCGCTGGGCCGCCTCCAGCTCCTGCTGCTTGCGCTTCATCGGGTTGCCGGAGCGCTGCTTGCCCTTGGCCTGCTTCGGCTGCTTCTTCTGCCGGCCGGCGCCGCCGCCCATGCCCGGGATCCCCGGCATGCCGGGCATGCCGCCGCCCTGGGCCATGCGGGACATCATCTTGCGGGCTTCGAAGAACCGCTCCACGAGTCCCTTCACCGCGCTGACCTCGACACCGGAACCCTTGGCGATACGGGCGCGGCGCGAGCCGTTGATGATCGTCGGGTCCTGGCGCTCGCCCGGGGTCATCGACTTGATGATCGCGGCCGTGCGGTCGACGTCCCGCTCGTCCAGGTTGTTGATCTGGTCCTTGATCTGGCCCATGCCCGGGAGCATGCCGAGCAGCTTGGAGATGGAGCCCATCTTCCTGACCTGCTCCATCTGGGCCAGGAAGTCGTCCAGGGTGAAGTCCTGGCCCTTCTTCGACGCCAGCTTGGAGGCCATCTTGGCGGCCTCTTCCTGGCTGAACGTCTTCTCCGCCTGCTCGATCAGGGTGAGCAGGTCACCCAGGTCGAGGATGCGGGAGGCCATGCGGTCCGGGTGGAACGCGTCGAAGTCCTCGAGCTTTTCGCCGTTCGACGCGAACATGATCGGCTTGCCGGTGACCTGGCGGATCGACAGGGCGGCACCACCGCGGGCGTCACCGTCGAGCTTGGAGAGCACCACGCCGTCGAAGCCGACGCCGTCGCGGAAGGCCTCGGCGGTGTTGACGGCGTCCTGACCGATCATCGCGTCGACGACGAACAGGATCTCGTCCGGAGAGACGGCGTCGCGGATGTCCGCGGCCTGCTGCATCATCTCCTGGTCGATACCGAGACGGCCGGCGGTGTCCACGATCACGATGTCGTGGACCTTGGTCCGCGCGTGCTCGATGGAGTCCTTGGCGACTTTGACCGGGTCGCCGAAGCCGTTGCCCGGCTCCGGGGCGTAGACGGCGACACCGGCGCGCTCGGCGACGACGCTCAGCTGGTTGACGGCGTTGGGGCGCTGGAGGTCGGCGGCGACGAGCAGCGGCGAGTGGCCCTGCTCCTTGAGCCACTTGCCGAGCTTGCCCGCGAGGGTGGTCTTACCGGCACCCTGCAGACCAGCGAGCATGATCACGGTCGGGGGCTGCTTGGCGAAGCGCAGACGCCGGGTCTCGCCACCGAGGATGGTGACGAGTTCGTCGTTGACGATCTTCAGAACCTGCTGGGCCGGGTTCAGCGCCTTGGAGACCTCGGCGCCGAGCGCGCGCTCCTTGACGTTCTTGATGAACGTGCGCACGACAGGCAGGGCCACGTCCGCTTCGAGGAGCGCGATCCGGATCTCGCGCGCGGTGGCGTCGATGTCCGCCTCGGAGAGCCGTCCCTTGCCGCGCAGGTTCTTGAAAGTCGCTGACAGGCGATCGGAGAGAGTGTCGAACACGGCGCTCGCGGTCCTCGGGGTCGGTGATGGCTGCTGGGAATCGCCCTCCAGGGTATCCCGGCGATGAACTCATCGGGGAAGGGTCATCCCCTCAGGGTCTCCTCAAGGACCCGGGCCAGCGAGTTCGCGTCCGGTCCCGGCAGGGGTGCGCCCGCTCCGGTGGTGACATAGAACGCGTCGACGGCGTTGGCGCCCAGGGTGCTGACGTGCATGCTGCGCACCCGCACCCCGGCCTTCTCCAGGGCCATCCCGATCCGGTGCAGCAGTCCGGGGGCGTCCTGGGTCCGCACCTCGATCACCGTGGCGTGGCGGGAGGCCGCCGGGGCCACCGTCACACGGGGCGGCGGGGCCACCCAGCCGCGGCGGCGCGGGTAGGCCGCGTCCCGCTCGGCGAGGCGGCCCGCGATGTCGAGGGAGCCGTCGAGGGCGCGGACGAGGTCGGCGCGCAGCCGGGTGGCCTGCGGCAGGGAGCCGTACTCGGCCGCGACCCGCCAGTTCAGCAGCAGGACCGAGCCTTCGTCGACGTCGTCGGGCAGGCTCAGGGCGCTCAGCTCGGCCGTGCGGACGGTCAGGCGGTGCACGGCGAGGACCCCGGCGACCGCGGGCAGCACGGCGGGCTGGTCCGGTACGGCGATGAGCAGCTCGACGCCGAGCGGCTCGGGCGCGCCGGAGGCCTCCTCGTCGGGCACCGGCTCCTTCTGCGCGCGCAGGGCTAGGACCGGGCTGCCGGTGCGGAAGGCCTCGATGGCGAGGCGTTCCTGCTCGGCCGTGGGCGCGGCGGGCTCGGGTTCCTCGGGGGCGTTCCCGGCGAGGACGGCGGAGACACGCCGTACGAGGTCCGTGACGAGGGAGCCGCGCCAGGACGACCAGGCTGCCGGGCCGGTGGCCAGGGCGTCCGCCTCGGTGAGGGCGTGCAGGAGTTCCAGCGTGCTCTGGGTGCCGACGGCCTCGGCGACCGAGCGGACGGTCGCGGGGTCCTCCAGGTCGCGCCGGGTGGCCGTTTCGATGAGCAGGAGGTGGTGCCGTACGAGCGTGGACAGCACCGCCACGTCCGCGCGGTCGAAGCCGATCCGGGCGGCCACGTCCTTGGCGATGATCTCGCCGGCCACGGAGTGGTCGCCGGGCCAGCCCTTGCCGATGTCGTGCAGCAGGGCGGAGACGAGAAGCAGGTCGGGGCGGCTGACCCGGCGGGTCAGCTCGGAGGCGCGGACCGCCGTCTCGATCAGGTGCCGGTCCACGGTCCAGATGTGGACGGCGTTGCGCTGCGGGCGGCAGCGGACCCGCTCCCAGTCCGGCAGGAGTTGGCTGATCAGGCCCTCCGCCTCCAGGGCCTCCCAGACGTCGACGGTCGGGCGGCCGGAGCCGAGCAGGGTCACCAGCTGTTCGCGGGCCTCGGCGGGCCAGGGCGTGGGCAGGGGGCGCACAGTGGCGGCCATGCGCCGTACGGCGTGCAGGGAGAGCGGGAGTCCGGCCTGCGCCGCGGCGGCCGCGGCCCGCAGGGGGAGCACGGGGTCGCGCTCGGGGCGTGCGGTCCGGGCGAGCACCACCTCGCCGTCCTGCTCCACCACCCCCTCGGCCAGCGGGGAGCGCTCGGCGACCGGCTTGCCGCCGCCCAGCATGGCGCGCAGGCGCGGGCGGACGGCGCGCGAGCGCAGCACGCGCCCCACCTCGCGCCAGGTGACGTCGCTGGCGTACGAGATCACGCGCGCCGATTCATAGACCTGCCGCAACAGGGTGTCGGCGTCCAGCAGGCCCAGCTCGGTCGCGACCTGGTCCTGTTCCTGCAGTGCGAGCCGGTCGGTGGCCCGGCCGGTGGCCAGGTGCAGGGCGTCCCGGACGTCGAGCAGGCGCCGGCGTGCGTCGGCGAGGCCCTCGCGCGGGGCGTCGGCCAGCCAGGAGGCGGCCACGGCGCGCAGGGCGGTGGCGTCCCGGAGACCGCCGCGGGCCTCCTTGAGGTCGGGCTCCAGGAGGTACTGCAGCTCGCCCTGGCGTTCGGCGCGGTCGGCGCAGAGTTCCTGGAGTTCGGGGAGGCGCTTGGGTGCCTGGTTGCGCCAGTCGGCGAGGACGGCCGTGCGCAGTGCGGCGGTGAGGCCGAGGTCACCGGTGAGGTGACGGGCGTCCAGGAGGCCGAGTTGGACTTTCAAATCCTCTCCAGCCGTCTTGCGGGCCTCCGCGGGGGTGCGCACGGAGTGGTCGAGGGCGAGGCCCAGGTCCCAGACGGGGTACCAGAGGCGGTCGGCCAGGGCGGCGATCGCGCCGGGGTCGCTCCCGTCGTGCAGCAGCAGGAGGTCGAGATCGCTGCGCGGGGACAGCTCACCGCGGCCGTAGCCGCCGACGCCGACGAGCGAAACGCCCTTCACGCCGTCGGCCGCAGCCGCGAAGAGTCCGGCGAGCCAGTCGTCGGTCAGTTCGGCGAGGGCGGCACGGCGCGGCGGCCCGGACCGCGCCCCCTCGGTGAGGAGGCGCAGCCGGGCCGCCGCGTAGCCGCTGGGTCCCGAGTCATCCGCTTCGTTCCGCACATCCGTACCCGTCACCCAGCGACTCCTGTCCTTCTGTCGTGTCAGAGCGCGTCCGGGCCGCGCTCGCCGGTACGGACTCGTACGGCTGTCTCGACCGGCAGGGACCAGACCTTGCCGTCACCGATCTTGCCGGTGCGGGCCGCCTTGACGATGACCTCGATCAGCTGCTCGGCGTCGTCGTCCTCGGCCAGCACCTCGATGCGGATCTTGGGGACCAGGTCGACGGTGTACTCGGCACCGCGGTAGACCTCGGTGTGGCCCCGCTGACGACCGTAACCGCTTGCCTCGGTGACCGTCAGCCCGTGGACGCCGAAGGCCTGCAGGGCCTCCTTGATCTCATCCAGCCGGTGGGGCTTGACGACGGCGGTGATGAGCTTCATGCGTCCACCTTCTTGCTCTGCGTGGCGGCCGCGGCCGCGGAGGCTGCGACGGATCCGATGACACCGCCGCCGGCGCCGCTGAAGTCGTATGCGGTCTCGGCGTGCTCGGCCTGGTCGATGCCCGAGATCTCCTCGTCCTCGGTGACCCGCATGCCGATGGTCTTGTCGAGGAGGAAGGCGAGGACCGCGGAGGCGATCAGGGAGTAGGCGAGGACCGCGCCGACACCGGCGCACTGCTTCCACAGCTGGGTGAAGCTGTGGTCGCCGTAGAAGACGCCCGTCGCGGTGGACTGTCCCTTACCGGTGGCGAAGAAGCCGATCAGCAGGGAGCCGATGATGCCGCCGACCATGTGGACGCCGACGACGTCGAGCGAGTCGTCGTAGCCGAACTTGAACTTCAGACCGACGGCCGCGGCGCAGGCGACACCGGCGATGGCGCCGACGGCGATCGCGCCGAGCGGGGAGACCGCGCCACCGGACGGGGTGATCGCGACCAGACCGGCGACTGCACCGGAGGCGGCACCCAGCGTGGTGAACGCGCCGTGGCGGATCTTCTCGTAGGCGAGCCAGGCCAGCATGGCGGCGGCCGTCGCGACCTGCGTGTTGACGAACATCAGCGCGCCGACGCCGTCGTCGTTGCCGAGCCACGAGCCGGCGTTGAAGCCGAACCAGCCGAACCACAGCAGACCGGCACCGAGCATGACCAGCGGGAGGCTGTGCGGGCGCATCGGGTCCTTCTTGAAGCCGACGCGCTTGCCGATGACCAGGATCACGCCGAGGGCTCCGGCACCGGCGTTGATGTGGACCGCCGTACCACCGGCGAAGTCGATCACGCCGAGCTTGTAGGCCCAGCCGTCGGCGCCCCAGACCCAGTGGGCGACCGGCACGTAGACGACCGTGACCCACAGGGCGATGAAGAGCGACCAGGCCGAGAACTTGACGCGGTCCGCGAGGGCGCCGCTTATCAGGGCCGGCGTGATGATCGCGAACATCAGCTGGAAGACCATGAAGACGAAGATCGGGATGGTGTAGCCGTCCCACAGCTCCGTCAGTCCGATGTTGCTGAGCCCGAACCAGTCGGAGTTCCAGCCGATGAGGCTGTTGTTCGTGCCGAAGGCGAGGGAGAAGCCGTAGAGCACCCACAGAATGGTGACGATGCCCATGCTGATGAAGCTCATCATCAGCATGTTGAGGGTGCTCTTGACGCGGACCATGCCTCCGTAGAAGAAGGCCAGGCCCGGCGTCATGAGAAGCACCAAGGCGGAACAGATGAGCATGAAGCCTGTGTTCGCGGAGGAAAGCTTGGGTGCCTCCGCGGCAAGCGTGATGGCTGGTGCCATCGGCGTCTCCTCGTCGGTTGGTACGGCCCCGTGCGGGCGGTGCCTGAGCGGTCCGGTCAGTTGAGGGGTGGGCCGGTTATGCGCCATGAGATTGGCGCAGCGCGGTTTCGGTGGAAGCCCCTCGTTGTTTCGCCGGGGTGACGAAGGCGCCTGGCGTGTTACGCCTGGATGAAGTGCGAGATGTCTGGCCGCGGGATCGTTATCGTGGCGCAACCTTCCGCCGGAGGATCCCTCCGGCGGAAAAGAGCCGACCGCGGCGGGCCTTCCGATGACCTGGCATGGGGGAGCCGAGTCGGGCAGTTCGGGAGGACCGGCCGCGGCCGGGGCATGCGTGTCCTGCGATGTCAGACGGCCTCGGCGGTCTCCGGGAGGTCGACGGCGAGCTGGTCGGAGAGGTCGACGACGGCGCTGAGATCACCGAAGTCGCGCACGGCCGTGTCGACCGTCTTTCGAATACGAGTGTTCACACGCTCCGAGCGGACCTTCTTGGCGATGTCCATGGCCTGCGAGGCGTACTCCGTGCTGCGCTCGGGCTCGCGCTGGAGCAGGTGCACGGTGGCCATGCCGATCAGGTTCAGCGCGTACGACCGCTGGTGCTCGCTGTCCTTGGCGAACAGGTCCACCGCCTGCGCCATCAGCGGCTCGGCCAGCGAGGCGTAGGTGGGGCTGCGTCCGGCGACGTAGGCGAGGTCGCGGAAGGAGTGGGAGTTCTCCCCGTACAGCTCGGCCTCGGAGAAGAAGCGGATCCAGTCGGGGTCGGGCTCGTCCCACTCGTCGGCCTCGGCGAAGGTGTTCTCGGCCATCCGGACCGCCCGCTTGCACTTGCCGGGCTGGCCCATGTTGGCGTAGGCGCGGGCCTCCATCGCATACAGCATGGCCTGGGTGCGCGGGCTCGCGCAGTCACGGCTGCCGTACTGGGCGAGGTGGATCAGCTCCAGGGCGTCGTCGGGCCGGCCGAGATGGATCATCTGGCGGCTCATGCTGGACAGGACGTACGAGCCGAGCGGCTTGTCGCCGGCCTCCTTGGCGGCGTGCAGGGCGAGGACGAAGTACTTCTGCGCGGTGGGCTGGAGCCCGACGTCGTACGACATCCAGCCGGCCAGCTCGGCCAGCTCGGCGGCGACCTTGAAGAGCTTGCGGGCGGTGGCCTCGGGCTGGGGTTCCTGGAGGAGGTCGGTGACCTCGTGCAGCTGGCCCACGACCGCCTTGCGGCGCAGGCCGCCGCCGCACTGGGCGTCCCACTGGCGGAACATCCGGGTGGTGGACTCCAGCAGGTCCAGCTCGGGCTTGGACAGCCGGCCGGGCCTGCGGGACTCGAAGACGGGCTCGAAATCGAGCTCGGACGGGGCCGACGAGGAAGGGGCCGGCACGAGCCAGCGCTGCATGGGCTCGATGAGGGACGGGCCCGCGGACAGGGCCAGCGAGGTCCCGAGGAAGCCGCGCCGCGCCAGCATCAGGTCGCTGCGCGAGAACTCGCTGAGCAGGGCCACCGTCTGCGGACCCGTCCAGGGCAGGTCGACGCCGGACGCGGAGGGTGACTGACGGGCGGCGCGCAGACCGAGGTCCTCGATGGAGACGACACAGCCGAAGCGCTCCGAGAACAGCTCGGAGAGGATCCGCGGGATCGGCTCGCGCGGGTTCTCCCCGTCCAGCCAGCGGCGCACCCGTGAGGTGTCCGTGGAGATGTGGTTGGCACCCAACTGGCGCGCCCGGCGGTTCACCTGACGGGCCAGCTCGCCCTTGGACCAGCCGCTGCGCACGAACCACGAACCGAGCAGCTCGTTGGGGCGCTTGTCAGCGTTCATCCCGCTACCGCCGTTGCCGCCCACTGGAACGCCCCCATCCCTGAGACCACTTGTCGCCGAATGCGCCAAGCCCTATCAGAATGCCGGTAAATACGGCCTCTCGTCCGCCGGTTCTCACTCTTCGAACGAGTTGACGACTCGCCTCCGGCATACCCACGGGTGCATATGCCCCCAGGACTCGCACACTCACAGTAATCCTACGATCACCCGTCCAGCCATGGCGATCCCTGAAACGCCACCATTCGCCACCCCTTCGAATGAACTCACGATGGCCTCCTCGCGATTCACTTGACATAGGACGGCCGGAAGTGGGCGGAGTGATGCGCACAGGGGCGCGTGAACTCCCATGCACCACCCGTGGCACTGCAAAGCGCCGCCTTGGCCTCACAGGAGTGAGGGGAGGCGGAGTCGTAGCGTCACGTTCCGCTTCCGTCTCGCTCCGTGTCGTAACCACCGGCGCGCTGGACCCGTTGGAGGGGGCATGGGCTTCACGATCGGCGGCATTCGCGAGATCCGCTCCGGCACGCGTCGACGCGGCCGCTCGTCGGAGTGCACCGCCGTCGCCGAGTTCACCGGGCTGTGGGGCTGGGACGTGGTGCCGGGCGCACGGGCGGCGGCGGGCACCTGCTCCTGCGGGCACCCGGACTGTGCGGCGCCGGGCGCGCACCCGCTCGACTTCGCGCCGCAGGTCTCGGCCGGGGCCACGCTCGACGAGGTGTCCAAGGCGTGGGCCGAGTTCCCGGGCGCGTCCGTGATGCTGCCCGTCGGCCGAGCGTTCGACGTCGTCGAGGTCGCCGAGGGCGCCGGGCGCCGCGCCCTGGTCCGTCTCGAACGCATGGGCCTTCCGCTCGGCCCGGTAGCCGCGACCCCGGACGGCCGCACCCATTTCTTCGTCGCCCCCGGCGCCGCCGCCGAGCTTCCCCAGCTGCTCTACCGCATGGGCTGGGACGACCCGTCCGCCCTGGACCTGCACGGCCTCGGCCCGGGCACGTACATCACCGCCCCGCCCTCCGACCGGGGCGGCCTCGGTCCGGTGCGCTGGCTGCGCCCGCCGGCCCTGGACTCGGCGACCCGGCCACCGGCGGCACGGCTGCTGCTGGGCACGCTGGCGTATGTGGCGCACCGGTCGCGGGCCCGCGCGTAGCGAGCCGTACAAGGCGAAGCGCCCGTCCCCAACTGCACCTTGGGAGCGGGCGCTTCTTCGCAGCGGGGGTATTTTCACTCCCCCGGCGGTCAGTCACCGATAAGGGCATCCACGAACGCCTCGGGCTCGAACGGCGCCAGGTCGTCCGCGCCCTCGCCGAGGCCGATCAGCTTGACCGGCACACCCAGCTCGCGCTGGACCGCGACCACGATGCCGCCCTTGGCCGTGCCGTCCAGCTTGGTCAGCACGATGCCGGTGATGTCCACGACCTCGGCGAACACCCGGGCCTGCACCAGACCGTTCTGGCCGGTGGTGGCGTCGAGGACGAGCAGCACCTCGTCCAGCGGCGCGTGCTTCTCGACCACGCGCTTGACCTTGCCCAGCTCGTCCATCAGGCCGGTCTTGGTGTGCAGGCGGCCAGCGGTGTCGATGAGGACGACGTCGACCCCCATCTCCTTGCCTTCCTTGACCGCGTCGAAGGCGACGGAGGCGGGGTCGCCGGCCTCCGGACCGCGCACGGTGTAGGCGCCGACGCGCTCACCCCAGGTCTGCAACTGGTCGGCGGCGGCGGCACGGAAGGTGTCGGCCGCGCCGAGGACGACGGTACGGCCGTCGGCGACCAGGACGCGGGCGAGCTTGCCGGTGGTGGTGGTCTTGCCGGTGCCGTTGACGCCGACGACCATCACGATGCCGGGCTTGCGGTCCTCGGGCTCGGTCTTGACCGTGCGGTCGACGTCGGTGCCGACGAGCTTGAGCAGCTCGTCGCGCAGCAGGCCGCGCAGTTCCTCGGGGGTGCGGGTACCGAGCACCTTCACGCGCTCGCGCAGCCGCTCGACCAGCTCCTGCGTGGGCTGCACGCCGACGTCGGCGGTGAGCAGCGTGTCCTCGACCTCCTCCCAGGTGTCCTCGTCGAGGTGCTCGCGGGACAGCAGCGTGAGCAGGCCCTTGCCGAGGGCGTTCTGCGAGCGGGACAGGCGGGCGCGCAGGCGGACCAGCCGCCCGGCGGTGGGCTCCGGGATCTCGATCTCGGGAGCCTCGACAGAGGGGGGCTCCTCCACGGCGACGGGTGCCGAGCCGCCGGGGAGATCCACCTCCTCGATCGTCCGGCGCGGTTCGTCGCGCGGCGTCTCGGCCTCGTCGCCGATGTGCGGCTCGGCCGGGGGCGCGGTGATGTCGGGCGCGGCGGGCGGCGGCGGGGGCAGCGGCTTCCTGCGCCGGCTGCCGACGATGAGCCCGCCGAGCGCGCCGAGCACGACCACGGCGATGACTACAGCAAGGATGACGGTTTCCATAACGGCTCCAGTATGCGCGACCCCCCTGCTCGGTCCGTCGTTCTGCGGTGCGGGCCGCGTGCCCCCGGGCCGGGCCGGCCCGCCGCCTGGCTTCAAGCCTGCGGGAAGCCCTTGCGGGGGGAGTCACAACCCGTCCGGTGCCAGCTGCGCAGCGTGCGCTGATCCGGGTCGCCCACTGGGCTGGAAGACGATCAACGCGGTGACCGGCGCCTACGCACCGAGTACGACGGCGCGGCCATGACCGACACCACCCGCACGCCGCAGGCGGCGGCAGAAGCGGCGAAGGCCGAGGAGGCTGAGCCTCTGGCCGTCTGACGCCCCGTCAGCTACCGTCCCCCTCCACCGAGTAGTACTGGAGGGGGACTTCCCATGCCCGTCACGGTCGTGCGTTTCAACCTCGTCGCTCCCGGCGCCGCCCCCGCCTCCCTCGCCGCCCGCTACCGGGCCGCCCTGGAGATGGCCGCGTACGCGGACGAGCACGGGATCACCACCGTCCAGACCGAGGAGCACCACGGCGCCGACAACAACTGGCTGCCGTCGCCGTTCGCCTTCGCGGGCGCGGTGTTCGGGGCTACCCGCAACATCGCGGTGACGGTGTCGGCGGTGATCGGCCCGCTGCACGATCCGCTGCGGCTGGCCGAGGAGATCGCCGTACTGGATCTGCTCAGCGGCGGCCGGCTGGTGACGGTGGCCGGGATCGGCTACCGGCCCGAGGAGTACGCCCTGTTCGACGTGGACTGGAAGCGGCGCGGCCGGCTGCAGGACGAGCTGCTGGAGACCCTGCTGAGGGCGTGGACCGGCGAGGAGTTCACGTACCGGGGCCGTACGGTACGGCTCACCCCGCGCCCGTACACCGATCCGCACCCCCTGCTGCTGGTCGGCGGTTCCTCGAAGGCCGCCGCCCGCCGGGCCGCCCGGCTCGGTCTGCCGTTCTTCCCGAGTGCGCACCTGCCGGAGCTGGAGGCGTACTACAAGGAGCAGCTCACCGTGTTCGGCACCGAGGGCTGGACGATGATGCCCGCGGCCGAGACCCCGCTGCTGCACCTCGCCGAGGATCCGGACCGGGCGTGGTCCGAGTACGGCGAGCACTTCCTGCACGAGGCCCGGACCTACGCCTCCTGGCAGTCCGGCGACATCCGCTCGGCGGTGCGGTCGGCGGCCACGACGGTCGAGGAGCTGCGCGCCGAGGGCGTGTACCGGATCCTCACGCCGGAGCAGTGCGTGGCGCAGGGTCTGGACAGTCTCGTCCTGCATCCGCTGGCGGGCGGGATGCCGGTGGAGGAGGGTTGGCGCAGCCTGCGGTTGTTCGCGGAGCGGGTGCTTCCGGCGTTGGGGGGCTGAGCTGATGGGACAACCGCTGGTCCGGTCTGGTCCGGCGGTGATCCCCTGGGCCCCGTACGACACACCGCCGCCCCCGGTCCGGGCAGTGGCCGGGCCGGGGGCGACGGACGGTACGAGGAGCCGGGCAGCGGGGACTTGGCCCGTCTCCTCGGGACTGTGGGGTCTAGCCCATCTCCTCCAGCGCCTTGCCCTTCGTCTCCTTGACGAACTTCAGGACGAACGGGATGGAGAGCGCGGCGAAGACCGTGTAGATCACGTAGGTGCCGGACAGGTTCCAGTCGGCCAGCGACGGGAAGCTCGCGGTGATGGCCCAGTTGGCGATCCACTGCGCGGCGGCGGCCACGCCCAGGGCGGCGGCGCGGATCTTGTTCGGGAACATCTCGCCGAGCATGACCCAGACGACCACGCCCCAGGACAGGGCGAAGAAGAGGACGAACACGTGGGCGGCGACCAGGGCGATCCAGCCCTGGGTCGCGGGCAGCTTGCCGTCGACCAGGTGGTGGGAGAACGCCCAGGCCTCCAGCGCGAGGCCGACGGCCATGCCGACCGAGCCGATGAGCGCGAGCGGCCTGCGGCCGATGCGGTCCACGAAGATCATCGCGATCACGGTGCCGACGATGTTGATGATCGACGTCGTGAAGGAGTAGAAGAACGAGTCCGTCGGGTCGACACCGACCGACTGCCACAGCGTCGAGGAGTAGTAGAACGCGACGTTGATGCCGACGAACTGCTGGAAGACCGAGAGGCCGATGCCGATCCAGACGATCGGCTTGAAGAAGAAGCCACCGCCGAGCAGGTCCTTGAAGGTGGACTTGTGCTCGCTGTTCATCGCCTGCTCGATCTCGGCGACACGGGCGTCCAGGTCACGGTGCCGGCCCTCGACCTCGGCGAGGATCTCGCGGGCACGGTCACGCTTGCCGACGGAGATCAGGAAGCGCGGGGACTCGGGGATCGCGAAGGAGAGCAGGCCGTACAGCACGGCCGGGACGACCATCACGCCGAGCATGACCTGCCAGGCCTCCAGGCCCATCAGCTTGCCGCGCTGGTCGCCGCCGGCGGCGTTGAGCAGGCCCCAGTTGACCAGCTGCGAGATGGCGATGCCGATGACGATCGCGGCCTGCTGGAAGGAGCCGAGGCGGCCGCGGTACGCGGGCGGGGCGACCTCGGCTATGTAGGCGGGGCCGATGACCGAGGCCATGCCGATGGCGAAGCCGCCGACGACGCGCCAGAGGGCGAAGTCCCACAGCGAGAAGGGCAGGGCCGAGCCGACGGCGCTGACCGTGAACAGCAGGGCGGCGATCTGCATCACGCGGATACGGCCGATCCGGTCGGCCATGCGGCCGGCGGTCGCGGCGCCGATGGCGCAGCCGATCAGGGCGATGGCGATGACCTGGGCGAGGGCCGCGGAGCCGATGTCGTAGCGGTCGCGGATGGCCTCGACGGCGCCGTTGATCACGGAGCTGTCGTAGCCGAACAGGAAGCCGCCCATCGCGGCCGCCGCCGCGATGAAGATGACGTGCCCGAGATGCTCGGGGTGAGCCGTCCTGGCTCCTTGCTGTGCCTGCGCTGTGCTGGTCACGAAAAACTCCTCGGGCCACGGCAACGCTGCCGGGTGGGGGTGAGCCCTCTCAGGTGGTGACACCTGAAGGTAAAAGCAACGTTGCAGAGACTATGCCTTCAAGTTTCGAAGTCAATAGTTCATCTGCTGTGAGTTTCGAGATAGGCGGAAGCGCTCTGTGTTCAATAAGTGAAGACAGAGGGGTTGATCTTGAGGGTTTGTCTAGCGGAGGCGCTGAGAGATGACCTTCGACACGCCGTCGCCCTGCATGGACACGCCATAGAGCGCGTCGGCGACCTCCATCGTGCGCTTCTGGTGCGTGATCACGATCAGCTGCGAGGACTCCTGCAGCTCCTGCATGATCCGGATCAGCCGCTGAAGGTTGGTGTCGTCCAGGGCGGCCTCGACCTCGTCCATGACGTAGAACGGGCTCGGCCGGGCCTTGAAGATCGACACCAGCATCGCCACCGCGGTCAGCGACCGCTCGCCGCCGGAGAGCAGGGACAGCCGCTTGACCTTCTTGCCCGGCGGGCGGGCCTCGACGTCGACACCCGTGGTGAGCATGTTGTCGGGGTCGGTCAGGATCAGCCGTCCCTCGCCGCCCGGGAAGAGGCGGCTGAAGACGCCCTCGAACTCGCGGGCGGTGTCCCGGTAGGCCTCGGTGAAGACCTGCTCGACGCGCTCGTCGACCTCCTTCACCACCTGGAGCAGGTCGGCGCGGGTCTTCTTCAGGTCTTCGAGCTGCTCGCTGAGGAACTTGTGGCGCTCCTCCAGTGCGGCGAACTCCTCCAGGGCGAGCGGGTTCACCTTGCCGAGCTGCTGGTAGGCGCGCTCGGCGGCTTTGAGCCGCTTCTCCTGCTCACCGCGCACGAACGGCCTCGGCCGGTTGCGCGGGTGCTCGGGGTCCTCCGGCAGCTCCTCGCCCTCGGCGGGCGGGGACGGCGGTACGGGCTGATGGGGGCCGTACTCGGACATGAGCCCCGCGGGCTCCACGCCCAGCTCCTCCAGCGCCCTGGTCTCCAGCTGCTCGATCCGCAGCCGCTTCTCGGCGCCGAGCACCTCGCCGCGGTGGACGGAGTCGGTGAGCTTGTCCAGCTCGGCCTTGAGGTCGCGGCCGGTGGTGCGCGCGGCGGTCAGCTCCCGCTCCCGCGCGGCCTTGGCGGCCTCGGCCGCGGCCCGCTCCTGCTCGGCGCGGGTCAGGGACACCTCGACATGGGCGAGCAGCTGGCGTGCGCCGGAGGCGACGGCCTCCGCGACGGCCGCCTCGTGCCGCAGCCGCGCCCGCCGCTGCTCGGCACGCACGCGTGCCTCGCGCTCCGCGCGGGCGGCGCGGTCCAGCGAGTCGGCCCGCCCGGCGAGCCCCTTCACCCGCTCCTCGTGCGTACGGACCTGGAGCCGGGCCTCCATCTCGGTCTGCCGGGCGTTGGCGCCGTCGGCCGCGAGCCGGTCCCGCACCGAGGTGTCCGGCTCCTCCTCGACCGGCATCTCCTCGGCGACGGCCAGCCGTTCGGCCAGCTCCTCGGCGTCCTGTACGGCCTTGTCGAGCGCTTCCTGCGCGCGTGCCGCAGCCGCCGTGGACCGCTCGGCCTCCCCGGCGGCACCGCGCGCCTGCCCGGCGAGCCGGCCCAGCTGCTGGGCCACGCCCGACTTCTCCCGGTCGGCGGCCCGGCGCCGCTCCCCCAGTTCCTCCACGAGCGCGGCGGCCTCGGTGCGCCGCGCGGCCGCCGCGTGCTGCGCCTCGGTGAGTTCCTCGCACCGCACCGCCAGCTCCTCCAGCTCCGCGGCGGCCTCGTCCACGGAGGCCTGTACCTCCAGCAGACTGGGCGCCCCGGCCGACCCGCCGTGCGCGAAGTGCGCGCCGAGCAGGTCGCCCTCGGCGGTGACGGCGGTCAGCTCGGGGTGGGCGTAGACGAGGTCCTCGGCGTCTTCGAGCGTGCCCACGACGACGATGCCGCGCAGCAGGCGGCGTACGGCGGGCATGAGTTCGGCGGGGCCGCGGACCAGGTCGGCGGCGAAGGGGTGTCCCTCGGGGCCGGGGCTGCCCGGGGTGCCGGCGTCCGGGCCGTGCTCCCTCGAACCGCCGCCCTCCGGCGCCCCCGCCAGCAGCAGCGCCGCTCGCCCGCCGTCCTGCTTGCGCAGAAGCCGGATCGCCTCGGCCGCCGATGCCGGTGTCGTCACGGCGATGGCGTCGGCCGCCGCGCCGAAGGCCGCGGCCAGGGGAACCTCGTGGCCCGGGGTCACCGTCAGCAGTTCCGCTGCCGGGCCGAGGAGTCCGGTGAGGCGGTCCCGGGCGCCCAGCAGTATGCCCGTGCCGTCCTTGCGCCTGAGGCCCAGCGCCAGCGCCTCGCGTCGGGCCTGGGTCGCGGCGCGCCTGCGTTCGGCCGCGGTGGCCGCCTCGCGGGCCGCGCTCAACGCGGACTCGGCCTCGGCGAGCTGTCGTTTCGCCGCCTCATGCTGTTCGGCCAGGTCCGCGTCGCCGGCGTCGAGGCCGTCGACCTCGGCCTTGAGGGCCTCGTACTCCTCCTGGGCGGCGACGGCACGTTCCTGCGCCTCGTCGCGGGCGGCGGCCAGGCGGTCGATCTCGGACTGGGCGGCTGCTGCTCGCGAGCGGGCCGCGTTGACCTGGCCGCCCAGCCGGGCCAGGCCCTCGCGGCGGTCGGCAATCGCGCGGGCCACGTCCTTCAGGCGCCGCTCCTCGACGGCCAGTTCACGCTCCAGCTCGGCGCGGTGCGCGACCGTGTCCTCCAGGGCCCGCTCGGCCGCTTCCAGGGCCGCCTCCAGCTCGGCCTCATGCTCGCGGATGCGGGCGGCCTCGCGCTCCATGTCCTCGGGGTCGCGGCCGCGCCGCTCCTCGGGGGGTGCGGAGGTGGCGCTCTTCACCCGGGCGTCGGCCAGCGAGATCGTGCCGCGCACCCGCTCGGCCAGCTGGGACAGCTCGTACCAGGTCTGCTGGGCGCGCTGCAGGCGCGGGGTGAGCTGCCGTACCTCGTCCTCCAGCAGGGCCTCCCGCTGGAGCGCCTTCTTCAGCTCCTGCTCGGCGGTTTCCTTGCGCTCCTTCAGGGCCGCCTCGTCGGCGATCTCGGTCTTCAGGGCCTCGCGCAGGCGTACGAGGTCATCGGCGAGCAGCCGCAGGCGCGCATCGCGGAGATCAGCCTGGATGACGGCGGCCCGGCGGGCGACCGCGGCCTGGCGGCCGAGCGGCTTGAGCTGGCGGCGCAGCTCGTCGGTGAGGTCCTGCACGCGGGCGAGGTTGGCCTGCATCGCGTCCAGCTTCCGCAGCGCCTTCTCCTTGCGCTTGCGGTGCTTGAGCACACCCGCGGCCTCCTCGATGAAGGCGCGGCGGCCCATCGGGTCCGCGTGCAGGACGGAGTCGAGCTGGCCCTGGCCGACGATGACGTGCATCTCGCGGCCGATACCGGAGTCGGACAGCAGATCCTGGATGTCCAGGAGACGGCAGGTGTCGCCGTTGATCTGGTACTCGCTGCCGCCGTTGCGGAACATGATCCGCGTGATGGTGACCTCGGCGTACTCGATGGGCAGCGCCCCGTCGGAGTTGTCGATGGTCAGGGACACCTCGGCGCGGCCCAGCGGCGGGCGGCCGGTGGTGCCGGCGAAGATGACGTCCTCCATCTTGCCGCCGCGCAGCGACTTGGCGCCCTGCTCGCCCATGACCCAGCTGAGCGCGTCCACGACGTTGGACTTGCCCGAGCCGTTCGGGCCGACGACACACGTGATACCCGGTTCGAACCGGAGCGTGGTCGCCGAGGCGAACGACTTGAACCCGCGGAGGGTCAGGGCCTTGAGGTGCACGCCGCTGGACTCTACCTTCCGCCGCTATCTCACTCCACGAACACTCGCAACCCCACGGTTTCGCCGTTGAACATGCAGGGCACACCAGACGTTAAAGACAGTGAAAGGATGCGGGGGAAAGAAAGAAGGGACGCCGAAGCGTCCCTTGCAACTCTGACGGCTGGGTCTCAGTCGTCTGACAACTGTGCGGTTGATTACGGGCAGCCCAACCGCTGCGACTGCTGTTGTGGAGCTGATGCAGCGATCAGGTGAGCGCAGGCTCCGCCTGGTGTGCGTCGATGCTCTCCATGATCCTGTCCTGAGAGGCGGCAGCCGTCAGCGCGTCGTTCTCCGCCTGGATCCGTCCGAGCTCGGACTCCAGGTCCTGGACACGCTGCTGCAGCCGTCGCATCTCGGCGAGGAGTCGAGGGTCGGAGCCGCCGACGTAACCGAGAAGCGCCTTTGCCATGATGGATGGTCCTCCACACTGAGTGACCGACCGATGCGGTGTGGGTCGTGAGGGATTCGCACCCGCGGTGCTTGACACACTCGAGTGTTGCTCTGCCGTTCTTACATGCCAAACAGCTAAGGTGCGCGGGGCTTTCAGCGTCTCACCAAAAAGTTTGACGGTCAACACGATCACGCCCTGTATTGGCGGGCAAACCCGGGGCGCGCGGCCTGTGAACGGCGGCGCTGCTGCTCCTGCGGGGCCCTCAGGGCGTGACGATCAGCTGTACCGGTGGAGCCTGCCATGCCTCGCTCTTCTTGGCAACCACCAGCTCATTTCTGCTCCAGGCATGTGCCCGGGGCAGATCGCTGCGGGTCGGCCTGCGGGGCTTTACAGAATCGGGTCAGCGGATGGCGAAGCCGTCGTAGCCGCCGCGGGGTGTGTCCCAGATCTCGGTGACACCGTCCACGTGCCCGGGCGTGTCGCCGCCCCCCAGCCAGTCCAGCAGCCCCTCGCAACCCACGCGCGGCCCTTCCGCGACCACCTGGACGCGGCCGTCGCCCAGATTGAGAGCAAAACCACTCAGACCGCCGATCTCCAGCGCCTTGGCCCGCGTGAACCAGCGAAAACCCACACCTTGGACGCGTCCACGGACCCAGGCAACCAGTCGAACATCCTCGCTCATGGATGCAACCTAACGGCCCAAAGTCGCTCGGAACACTTCCCCCCTCACCCGTATGGGGTACCGTCCCGACCCAATGAATCTCATATGAAACTCACTAGATCGAGTGAGTTGGGTTGACCGGAGGTCATCGCCACCGAGGCGCCGGGCGCCGGGTCGACCCCGCGAGACGAGAGAGGGCAAGGACATGGGACGCCACCGACGCTCCGCCGCCGGCCGCGGCGCCCCGGGCCGCGCCACGGGGGTCACCCACACGAACCGCCCCGTCACGGGCGGCGAAGGCCCGCTGAACTCGTACGCGGGCGACCGCGCCCCCATGGGCATCGCGCCGTACCTGAACCCCGAGGCGTACGCCGAGACCAACGCCAGGAGCACGGCCTACCTGTACGCGATGGACGCCGAGCCGTCGTGGGACGCCTCCGGCGGCAGTGGGTTCACCCCGGCCGGCGGTCCGTCCCATGGCCACCGGCACCGCAAGAAGGTCGCGAAGCCGGTGCGCACGGGCCTGCTCGGGATCTCCGCCGCCGTCGCCCTCGGCACGGTCGCGGTGACCACCGGTGCGGTACCGGGCCTGCAGCACTACCAGCTCGGCGGCGGCTCGCACACCACCGGCGGCGAGCAGGTGCAGGCCGCGGACTCCCCCAGCAACACCACCACCGAGCAGGGTGGCACCTCGGGCAGCGCGGACAGCCCGGTCGGCGGCTCGTCGTCACGCCGTGGCAGCGAACCCTCGGCGTCACCGACCCCGTCCGCGTCGGCCTCCGCCTCCGAGTCCGCCTCGGCCCCGGCCACCCCGACTAAGAAGCCGTCGAAGAAGCCGAAGCCGGCCGCCAAGCCGAAGCACACCCCGTCGTCGCACAAGGCACCCAAGGCGCCGACGGCATCCTCCGCGCCGGTGACGGTGTCGGCCCAGGCCGCCGCCGAGGCGGAGGTGCTGAAGCTCGTCAACGAGGAGCGGGCGAAGGTCGGGTGCAGCGCACTGGCGGCGAACTCCTCGCTGACCAGGCTGGCCGAGGCGTTCAGCGGCGACATGGCCGCGCGCGACTTCTTCGACCACACCGACCCGGACGGGGCCACCCCGTGGGACCGGGCCACGAAGGCGGGCATCACCGGCCTCGGCGGCGAGAACATAGCCCGCGGCCAGGCGGACGCGAAGGCCGTGATGCAGGCCTGGATGAACAGCCCCGGCCACCGCGCCAACATCCTGAACTGCGACTTCAAGACGCTCGGAGTCGGCGTGCACCTCGGGTCGGACGGCCCTTGGTGGACGCAGGACTTCGGCTACTGAGACAGCCCGTCGGGCGATGACCGTCGGGCGATGACCGTCGGGCGCTGAGCGCTCTACGCGGCGGCGCGGCCCAGTGCGAACACCTTCGCCGTCTCCGTCACCCGGCGGCCCAGGTGCTCGGCCGTGGCCACGTCGGCCTTGTGCACGCCCTCCGGGCCCTCGTCCACGTTGGTCTGGGCGGCCGCGCCCGCGAAGACGCCGAGGCGGTTGAGGTCGTGCTCGGAGCCCTCGCTGTTGTTCCAGCCGGGGTGCAGGCCGAGGTTGACCCAGTTCATGCCGTGCTGGGCGGCGAGGATCTGGAAGAACTGCAGGGTGTGCAGCTTGTCGCCGCTCTTGGAGCCGGAGTTGGTGAAACCGGCCGCCAGCTTGTCCTTCCAGTCCTGGCCGAACCAGCGCTTGGAGGACGCCTCGGCGAAGACGTGGAAGGCGCCGGAGGCGGTGCCCATGTAGGTGGGCGAACCGAAGACGATCGCGTCGGAACGGTCCAGGGTCTCCCACTGCTCGTCGGTGATCTCGTCCACCTTGATCAGATGCACCTCGGCACCGGCCTCCGCGGCACCGGCGCGGACGGCCTCGGCGAGCACGGCGGTGTGGCCGTAGCCGGAGTGGTAGGCGATGGAAATGACAGGGGTGGTCATAGGTACTCCTCGAAAGGGCAGCTCAAAAGCAGTGACCACAGGAAAGCACTAACTTCTGGTTAGTGCAACCTGGTGGTTAGCGCTGCGCCCGCGTACTCTTGCCCGTATGACCGCCACGACCCAGGAGTTCGAGGACCTCGCCTACAACGTCTTCGCCAAGGCCTGCCCCTCGCGCGGCACGCTGGAGCACGTCACGGGCCGCTGGGGCGGGCTGACGCTCGGCGCGCTGTACGAGGGCTCGCTGCGTTTCAACGAACTGCGCCGCCGTGTCGACGGGGTGAGCGAGAAGATGCTGTCCCAGACGCTGCACGCGCTGGAACGCGACGGTCTGGTCCACCGCGAGGCCCAGCCGACCAATCCGCCCCGCGTGGACTACCAGCTGACTGCGCTGGGCCGGCAGGTCGCCGAGCGGCTGCTGGCGCTCATCCACTGCGTGGAAGGGTCCATGGACGAGGTGCTGGCGGCACGCGAGGCGTACGACGCCCGGGAGCCGTCGTAGACCGACCGGGACTCAGTCCTTGCGCGGTGGCCGCTGGCACTTCGGGCAGAAGTAGCTGGACCGGTTCATCCAGGGGCGGCGGCGCATGGGGGTGCCGCACCGTTTGCAGGGCAGGCCCTCACGGCCGTACGCGTCCAGGGACCGGTCGAAGTAGCCCGACTCGCCGTTGACGTTGACGTACAGGCTGTCGAAGCTGGTGCCGCCGACGGCGAGGGCCGCGTTCATCACGTCGCGGACGTGGCCGAGCAGTTCCGTCGTGACCGGGCGGGTGAAGTTGGCCGTGGGGCGCTCGTAGTGGATGCGGGCGCGCCACAGGGCCTCGTCCGCGTAGATGTTGCCGACGCCGCTGATCAGCGACTGGTCCAGCAGGGCCCGCTTGATGGTGGTCCGCTTGCGCCGCAGGGCCAGATGGAAGGCCTCGTCGTCGAACAGCGGGTCGAGGGGGTCGCGGGCGATGTGCGCGATGACGTCGGGCAGGCCCTCGGGGGTGTTGTCGTGCAGCGAGAGGCCGCCGAAGGTGCGCTGGTCCACGAAGCGCAGCTCGGTGCCCAGGGAGTCGGCGAAGCGGACGCGGATGCGCAGATGCTTCTCGTCCGGCGCCTCGTGCGGCTGCACCAGCAGCTGGCCGCTCATGCCGAGGTGGGCCAGGACGGACTGGTTCGTCTCCTCCAGCGGCAGCCACAGGTACTTGCCGCGCCGGCTGGGAGTGCCGATGTGGTGGCCCTTGAGACGGTGCGCGAAGTCGTCGGCGCCCGCGATGTGCCGGCGCACGGCGCGCGGGTGCAGCACCTCGACGTCGGCGACGGTGCGATGGGCGACCCACCGCGCAAGACCCCGCCGGACGACCTCGACCTCGGGCAACTCGGGCATCGGGACCCCCCGTACGGACCGGTGGATGAACCGAGCGCCCGCCCGGAGACAGGCTTCGGACGGGCGCTCGGTGTTGTGCTCTTGTAGGAGGTCAGGCGGTGGCGGACGACGTGTCGTCCTCGGCGGCCTCCTTGGCCGCCTTGGCACGCTCGTCCGCCGCGGCCCGGATGGACCGCCAGGCGGACTC
Organism: Streptomyces sp. NPDC001816; assembly: GCF_042892235.1. Taxonomy (NCBI): domain Bacteria; kingdom Bacillati; phylum Actinomycetota; class Actinomycetes; order Kitasatosporales; family Streptomycetaceae; genus Streptomyces; species Streptomyces sp. NPDC001816. Next base: position 178,929 of record NZ_JBIATY010000009.1, on the reverse strand, counting down.
GGCTGCCTGCTGCTCCGCCTCCTTCTTGCTGCGGCCGGTGCCGGTGCCGTACGAGACGCCTCCGACGCGGGCGGCAGCAGTGAAGGTCTTCTCGTGGTCGGGGCCGGTCTCCGTGACCAGGTACTCGGGCACGCCGAGCCCCTCGATCGCGGTGAGCTCCTGGAGACTGGTCTTCCAGTCCAGGCCGGCTCCGAGGTTCGAGGACTTCTCGATCAGCGGGTCGAAGAGCCGGTGCACCAGCTCGGACGCCGCGTCGAGGCCCTGATCGAGATAGACCGCGCCGATCACCGCTTCAAGGGTGTCGGCAAGGATGGACGCCTTGTCCCGGCCGCCCGTGCCCTCTTCACCCCGGCCGAGCCGGATGAAGGCACCCAGGTCGAGGCCGCGGCCCACTTCCGCCAGCGCACGCGAGTTGACCACCGCGGCCCGCAGCTTGGCCAGCTGGCCCTCGGGCAGGTCGGGGTGGATGCGGTACAGCGTGTCCGTGACGACGAGGCCGAGCACGGAGTCCCCGAGGAACTCCAGCCGCTCGTTCGTCGGCAGACCGCCGTTCTCGTACGCGTAGGAACGGTGGGTCAGCGCGCGCACCAGAAGGGCGGACTCGAGCTGGTAGCCGAGCCGCCCTTCCAGAAGCGTGTGGGACGAGGCCGTGTTGTCCGCCTTCTTCTTGGCGGGTGCGTCCGCCTTGGCGTCTTCCGCCTTCTTGGGACTGGACACAGTGCCTCTCACCAGCCCGCTCAGACTTCGAGGACCTGGCGCTTGTTGTAGGTGCCGCAAGACGGGCACGCGATGTGCTGCTGCTTGGGCTCGTGGCAGCGCTCGCACGCAACCAGGGTGGGGACCGCAGCCTTCCACTGCGACCGGCGGTGGCGCGTGTTGCTGCGCGACATCTTCCGCTTCGGAACAGCCACGGCTACTTCTCCTGCTTCTCGTCGGCGTGCGCTGATGGAAGCGCGCCGCCGCTCATCTCGTCCTTCTCGCCGTCTCCGAGTGAACCGGCGAGTCCCTGCAAAGCCGCCCAACGGATGTCGACGGCGTCGTGGTGGTGGTCCGGGTCGTCCGCGAGCCGCGCTCCACACTCGGAGCACAGACCGGGGCAGTCGTCCTGGCACACCGGCTGCATCGGCAGTGCGAGCACCACCGCATCACGCAGCAGAGGTTCGAGGTCGAAAAGTCCGTCCTCGAGGAAGAACCTGTCCTCGTCGTCCTCGGCGTCGTCGCCCGGTTCCGCGATCACACGGCCCCGGTCGTCGGCGTCAGGGTACGAGAACAGCTCCTGGAAGTCCGCTTCGAGCTCCAGCCCGACCGGCTCCAGACACCTTACGCACTCCCCCTCGGCCTGTGCACGGGCGGTGCCTGTGACGAGCACACCTTCCATGACCGACTCGAGTCGGAGTTCGAGCTCCAGCGGGGCACCTTCCGGCACTCCGATGACTCCCTGGATACCGAGATCCGCGGGAGCGTCGATCTCGCGGGTCAGGCGCTGCAGCGCGCCAGGACGCCGACCCAGCTCGTGCGTGTCGAACACGAGGGGGTTGCGGTGGTCGAGGCGGGCGTTGGGAGCCATTCCTGCTTTCGATCTTCGAACTCGGAGGGACGCCGCCCATCGATATTCCCGGGCAGCGTTGATCGCGGACGTACGCGCGACCGAAGAGCCAGGATACTGGACCTTTCGCTCAGGGCCCAATCCGGTACCCGGCCACCGCTCATCGGAGGCGTATCGGACAGGTCCTACAGGCCCCGGCCCTGCTCGTAGGCGCGCAGCTGCTCCGCACTGATCATGCTCGTGTCGAAGAGGCTCGTCTCGTCGAGAGCGTAGCCCTGCTGGGACTGGGGCTGCTGCTGGGGCTGAGGGGGCTGCTGAGTCTCGTAGCCGGCCTGCTGGGCGTCGTAGCCCTGGTAGGCGGCGTAGGGATCGGCCTGCTGGTAGCCGTACGGGTCCTGCTGGGCGTAGTCGGACTGCTGCGGGAAGCCCGCGTACGGGTCCGGCTGCTGCTGGTAGCCGTAGGCAGGCTGCGGCTCGTACAACGGCTGCGGCGCCTGAGCAGGCTGAGCCGGCTGGGCCTGGGCCGGGCGCTCGGCCGGGGTGTCGGCGAGGGCCGCGAGGTCGGCGAGGTAGTCGGCGTCGCTGGAGTGCTGGAACGTCGTGGTGTCGTCGGCGAGCGCGCCGAGGTCGTCCGTGGCGATCCGGCCGTGCAGCTTCTGCCGACCGCGGCCGACGGCATCCAGGGTCTTGGCGAGGACCGCCTCGAAGGCGCCCAGCTTGGCGTCGACGTAGGCGTCCGCGTTGTGGCGCAGGGTCTCGGGGTCCAGGCTGCGCTCGGGGGCGTCCTCGTCCTCGTAGCCGTTCTCGTCCAGGCCGGGCCCGGTGCCGAGCAGCTTCTCGCGGCCGCGGCCGACCGAGCCGAGAGTCTTGGTGAGGACGACCTCGAAGTTGGCGAGCTTGGAGTCGACGTAGTCGTCGGCCTCGGCGCGGACCTCCTCGGCCTCCGTGCGGGCCTCGGCGAGGATCCGGTCGGCCTCGGCCTGGGAGCGCCGGGCGATCTCGGTGTCGGAGATCAGCGAGCCGCGTTCGGCGTGCGCGTTCCCGATGATCCGCTCGGCCTCCTGGCGGGCCTGCTCGACCATCTGCTCGCGGTCGCCGATCAGCTCCTGCGCCTGCGCGAGGGAGCCGGGCAGGGCCTGGCGCACCTCTTCGAGCATCGCGAGCAGCTCGGCGCGGTTGACCACGCACGACGCCGACATGGGCATGGACCGGGCGCCGGAGACCGTGGAGACGATCTCGTCGAGCTTCTTCTGGACGTCCACCTGTGCTCGCCACTCTCTACAGCTGTGTTGGAGACGGACGGGACGACTGTAGCCCGTTCAGTCCTTGCGCAGACGCGCGTTGAGGGCCTCGAGGACGGGGGGCGGCACCAGGTGGGAGACGTCGCCGCCCCAGGCCGCGACCTCCTTGACGAGCGAGGAGGACAGGAAGCTGTAGGTCGGGTTGGTCGGCACGAACAGCGTCTCGACTCCCGTGAGGCCCATGTTCATCTGGGCCATCTGGAGCTCGTAGTCGAAGTCGCTGACCGCGCGCAGGCCCTTGACGATGGCCGGGATGTCGCGCTGCTTGCAGTAGTCGACGAGGAGGCCGTGGAAGGCCTCGACGATCACGTTGCCGTACTCGGCGGTGACCTCGCGGATCAGCTCGATCCGCTCGTCGATCTCGAACAGGCCCTTCTTGGACTTGTTGATCATCACCGCGACGTAGACCTCGTCGTACAGACGGGAGGCGCGGGCGATGATGTCGAGGTGTCCGTTGGTGATCGGGTCGAACGACCCGGGACAGACGGCGCGGCGCACTTGTGATCCCTCGCTCTCCGGTCCGGTCATCGTGCGTCTTCGCACGTAGAGGCGGCGCGACCGTACCAAAACGTTCCCTCGCCGTAACGACGGGACCGGAGGGCCTCGAAGCCGTCCGGCCAGTGGAATTCACCGCCTCTGGTGCTGCGCTCCACGGTGACGAGCGCTTGCTCAGCGAGCCAGCCTTCGGAGTGGAGTGTGAGGAGAATCTCGCGAAGATCGTGATCTGTGACAACGTACGGGGGGTCGAGGAAGACGAGGTCGTACGGCTCGGCGGGAGGTGCCGTTCTGATCACTTGTTCCGCTTTGCCCGCCCTCACCTCGGCGCCGGGGAGGCCCAGGTTTTTCACGTTCTCGCGGACGGTCTTCGCGGCGCGGGCGTCCGCCTCGACGAGCAGCGTGTGGCTCGCGCCCCGGGAGAGGGCCTCCAGGCCTACGGCGCCCGAGCCCGCGTAGAGGTCGAGGACCCGTTCGCCGTCCAGGGGGCCGCCGAGGAGGGACTGCCAGGTGGAGAAGAGGCCCTCGCGTGCGCGGTCGGAGGTGGGGCGGGTGCCAGTGCCTGGCGGCACGGCGAGACGACGTCCGCCGGCTGCGCCGGCGATCACGCGGGTCATCTTCGGTCCTTGGTTGTGGGTGTGTTCACGTTCAGTGTGGCTGGTCGCTCCCCCAAGTTCTCGGCTTCGCTCGAACAGGGGGCACCCCCACCGCGGCGGCGCCGCATATCGGTATTGTCTCGCGCCCCTTGGAAAGTCTCTCTCACCCCTTTTCCAAGTACTGCTCCCTTTCCTCGTCCAGGAGGGCATCCAAGGCTGTGCGTAGGCCTGGGAGGTGCTCCAAGTCAGGATCAGCCGCTACGACCTGCGCCGCCTCCTCTCTCGCCTCCGCGATGACCTCCTCGTCCTCGATCACGGCCAGGACCCGGAGGCTGGTGCGGGCGCCGGACTGGGCCTGGCCGAGGACGTCGCCCTCGCGGCGCTGCTCCAGGTCGATACGGGAGAGTTCGAAGCCGTCGAGGGTGGAGGCCACGGCGTTCAGGCGCTGGCGGGCGGCGCTGGCCTCGGGCATCTCGGTGACCAGCAGGCACAGGCCGGGGGCCGAGCCTCGGCCCACGCGGCCGCGGAGCTGGTGCAGCTGGGAGACGCCGAAGCGGTCGGCGTCCATGATCACCATGGCGGTGGCGTTCGGGACGTTCACGCCGACCTCGATGACCGTGGTGGCGACCAGGACGTCGGTCTCGCCGGCGGCGAAGCGGCGCATGACCGCGTCCTTGTCGTCGGGGTGCATACGGCCGTGGAGGATCTCGACCCTGAGGCCCTGGAGGGGGCCCTTGGCCAGGTGGTCGGCCACGTCGAGGACGGCCAGCGGCGGGCGCTTCTCGGCCTCGTCCTCCGGGGACTTCTTCGCCTTCTTCGGGTCCGCCGCCTCGTCGATGTCGTCGCCGATCCGGGGGCAGACGACGTACGCCTGATGGCCGTTCTCCACCTCCTCGCGCACCCGCTCCCAGGCGCGGGCCAGGAAGTGCGGCTTGTCGGCGGCGGGGACCACGTGGGTGGCGATCGGGGAGCGGCCGGCCGGGAGCTGGTCCAGGACGGAGGTCTCCAGGTCGCCGAAGACGGTCATCGCGACCGTGCGCGGGATAGGGGTGGCCGTCATGACCAGCAGGTGCGGGGGCTGCTTGCCCTTGCCGCGCAGGGCGTCGCGCTGTTCCACGCCGAAGCGGTGCTGTTCGTCGACGACGACCAGGCCGAGGTCGTGGAACTGCACCTTGTCCTCGATCAGCGCGTGTGTGCCGATCACGATCCCGGCGTCCGCGGTGACGAGATCGAGCAGCGCCTGACGGCGTGCGGCGGCGCCCATGGAGCCGGTGAGCAGCACGACCTTGGTGGCGTGCTCGGCGCCGCCCAGCATGCCGCCCTCGGCCAGCTCGCCCATCATCTCGACGACCGACCGGTGGTGCTGCTGGGCGAGCACCTCGGTGGGCGCGAGCATCGCCGCCTGGCCGCCCGCATCGACGACGGCGAGCATGGCGCGGAGGGCCACCATCGTGTTGTGCGTCACCGCGAAGTGGTCGGTGACATAGGCATGGCTGCGGTGCGCGACGCTGATGCACTGGACCGGCTTGCGCCCCACGTACTCGACCGCCCGGATCCCACGCCGGAAACTGTTGTACTTCGGCCGCGGGCCGACGCGCTCTGCCTTGCGGGTGAGCCTGAAGGGGGCGTACTCGTCCGGCAGTGCCACAGAGACGTTGAAGGCGGACTTCTTGGGCAGGATGCGCGCCCGGCCGCCCAGCGACCGCACAAGCCAGGCGACGTCCTCCGCCAGCCTCACCGAGGCCGAGCACAGGGAAATACTCATGCCGTTTGCGTCAACAGTGCCGTCGGTGTCCAGGAGGCCCTGCAGGAGAGCGAGACGGTTCTTGATCGATGTGTTCTTGAATTCTTCGGGGATGAACTTCCCCTGCGAAGTCCGACCCCACAGTCCCAGGTCGCGCAGGATCTGGATGACGGGATTGCGGACTCCACCCGACCGCTGAGTCAGCTGAATCGTGTAGTCACACCGGGAACCAGTTACCGGAACGAGCCGGCACTCAGGCCCCACAGAAGCTCCCACCGCGTCACGGATCTCCGTGTCGATGGTGGAGATCCGCAGGTTGTGCCGGAATGAGCCGTCACCGAGCAGGAGCCCGAACAGGTAGGGGTCGAGGGGAAGTACGGAGTCGTCGCCCAGGTCCACAGGAGTCGCCGCCGGGAGGTACCACTTCGACGATCCGTTGGCCTTGAACAGGTCGTGACGGATTTCCCGTGTGGTCATCACTTTGGGCGGCTGACCGCGATGCCAGGCACAACTTGTGCCAACGATCCAGAGGTGTTCATCGTCGCATTCCACGGAACTGTCATCGGAAAGCACGATGCGCCACACATCTCGCTCGCCTTGCGGAAAGACTCCATCGATGAGGGCGATCTCTCCGGCGGGCGTGACGACCGTGTCCCCTACCTGCATGTCGCCCATCCGCCGGAAACCCGAGGGTGTCAGCACAAGCGAGTCCAGCGGCTGGGCCTTTCCCGATCCGACTTCCCCCTGCAGCAGCCGGTGCATCGGATGCTCCGTCGCCAGGTCGTCGAAGATCTCCTTGGAGACCTTCTGCTGGCCCTCGGTGAGGGTGAAGGGCAGGCGGTCGTCGAAGGCCGTGAGGATTCCGTCGGGCTTGGGCCGGCGCGGCACGGCGGGGAGTTGGGCGTCGGCGTGGCGGCGGCGGGCCAGGGCGACCTGGAGGACGAAGGCCTCGTCCCACTTCAGCCGGGCGCGGGCGTCGGCGATGTCGGCCTTGGTGTGCGGGCGGTGGATCTTGAGCAGGGCCTCGGGGAGCGTGACCAGGCCCCGGCCCTCCCGGAGGGAGGGCGGCAGCGGGTCGAGCACCTCCTGGGCGCTGGGCAGCACCGTCTGGACGGCCTTGCCGATCTTCCAGGACTCCAGCTTGGCGGTGGCCGGGTAGATGGGGATCAGGGCGCCGGCCCAGGTCTCGACGGTCTCGTCGCCGTCGCCGCGCAGCAACTCGTAGGCAGGGTGGGCGAGTTGGAGGCGGCGGTTGAAGACGGAGACCTTGCCCGCGAACATCGCGCGGGTGCCCGGCAGCAGTTCCTTGTGGGGCTTGTGAACGCCGTTGCCGAAGAAGACCAGTTGGAGCCGGCCGCTGCCGTCCGTGATGGTGACCTCCAGGCGCTGGCCCTTGCCGCGCGGGGCCTTGGCGGAGGCGAAGGTGTGCAGGCGGGCGTCGGCGACCTGGGCGACCACCGTGACATGTTCGTCCATGGGGAGGTCGGCGAGGTGCGTGAGCTGGCCGCGCTCCTCGTATCTGCGCGGGTAGTGGTGCAGCAGGTCGCCGACGGTCTGCAGGCCGAGGTGCTCGGCCATCACCTTCGCGGTGGCGGGGCCGAGCACCTTCTTCAGTGGTTCTTCCAGTGCGGGCACGAGATCCATTGCACACCACCGCACTGACAATGCCGAAGACGTGCCCCCTCGGGTCCGCGCCCTCGTGCCGTATACGTGCCCGGAAGCGCTGGTCAGGGGTGCTGTTCCGGGCCTAGGATGGCGCGCTCCGGCCATCCCCCGCGGTCACCGCCCCATCCGGGACCGCCCGACCCCGCGCCGAACGCAGGCTCCCCCCACCGGCGCTGCGACGATGGACTCCCAGACCCCACAGTCATCCCAGGCATCCCAGTCACCTCATACGTTCCAGGTCGACCTGCGTGGTCTGGTGGACCTGCTCTCCCATCACCTCTACTCCAGCCCCAAGGTCTATCTGCGCGAGCTGCTGCAGAACGCGGTGGACGCGATCACCGCCCGCCGGGCCGAGGATCCGGGTGCCCCGGCACGGGTGCGCCTGCACGCCGTGGACGGCGCCCTGCGGGTGGAGGACAGCGGCATCGGGCTCACCGAGTCGGACGTGCACAGCCTGCTGGCGACGATCGGCCGCAGTTCCAAGCGGGCGGACGGCCTGCAGGAGGCCCGGTCCGACTTCCTCGGCCAGTTCGGCATCGGCCTGCTGGCCTGTTTCGTGGTCGCCGAGCGCATCCGGGTGGTCAGCCGCAGCGCGCGTACGCCCGAGGCCCCGCCCGTGGAGTGGACGGCCCACGACGACGGCTCGTACACCGTGCGGACGCTGCCCGACGCCGAGCGGCCCGAGCCGGGCACCACCGTGCACCTGGTGGCCCGGGCCGGCGCGGCCGAGTGGCTGGCGCCCGAGCGGGTCCGCGCCCTGGCCCGGGACTTCGGCTCGCTGCTGCCGTACGACGTCCGGGTGGGCGAGGAGGCGGTCACGGACCTCCCGGCGCCCTGGAACCGCGCCTATCCGAGTCCCGCCACGCGAAGGGTGGCGCTGGCCCGGCACTGCCACGAACTCTTCGGTTTCACCCCGCTGGACTCGATCGAGCTGGACGTGCCGCTGGCCGGGATCCGCGGGGTGGCGTACGTGCTGCCGTCGGCGGTCAGCCCGGCCCAGCGGGCCACGCACCGCGTGCACCTCAAGGGCATGCTGCTGACCGAGCGAGCCGAACAGCTGCTGCCCGACTGGGCGTTCTTCGTGCGCTGTGTCCTGGACACCGACAGTCTGCGGCCCACAGCCTCGCGCGAGTCGCTGTACGAGGACGAGACCCTGGCCGCCGTGCGGGAGGCGCTCGGTGAGCGGATCCGGTCCTGGCTCACGGGGCTCGCGGCCGGCGATCCGGAGCGGCTGGCCGCGTTCCTCGCCGTGCATCACCTGGGTGTGAAGTCGCTGGCCCGGCACGACGGCGACATGCTGCGCACGATGCTGCCGTGGCTGCCGTTCGAGACGACCGACGGGCAGCTGTCCCTGGAGGAGTTCGCGCAGCGGCACCCGGTGGTGCACTTCACGCGGACGGTCGAGGAGTACCGGCAGGTGGCGCCGATCGCCTCGGCGCAGGGCGTCGGGGTGGTCAACGGCGGTTACACGTACGACAGCGAGCTGGTCGAGGCGCTGCCGTCGGTGCGGCCGGGGACGGTGGTCGCCGAGCTGGACGCGGACACCGTGACCGCGCACCTGGACGCGGTGGACCCGGCCGAGGAGCTGGCGCTGTCCGGCTTCCTGGCGGCCGCGCGCGCGAAGCTCGACCCGCTGGGCTGTGACGTCGTGCTGCGCGCCTTCCACCCGCTGTCCGTGCCCGCGCTGCACCTGGACGACCGGGCCGCCCGGCACGAGCAGGCGCGGGCCGAGGCCGAGGAGCAGGCCGACGACCTGTGGGCGGGCATCCTGGGCTCGCTGCGCGGCAGCGCCCCGCGCGCGCGTCTGGTGCTCAACCATCTCAACCCGCTGATCCGCAGGATCAGTTCGCTGCGGGACCCGGAGCTGATCGGCACCGCCACCGAGTCGCTGTACGGGCAGGCGCTGCTGATGGCGCAGCGGCCGCTGAGGCCGGCCGACTCGGCGTTGCTCAACCGGGCGTTCATCGGCCTCCTGGAGTGGGCCACACACGGGGAGAACGGTCACTGATGGGTGAACTCGACGGGAGCACGGACTTCGACGCGCTGCGCCGGGCGATGGCGGAGAACTCCGAGCAGCCGGAGGGTCCCGCGCGCAACGCGCGCGCGGAGCAGCTGCTCGCCGAGGCCGAGCGGCTGAACATCCCGCTCGCCGTGATCGAGGCCCTCGGGCACCAGTTGAAGGTCTACAACTACAGCTCCGAGAAGGACCGGATGTTCGTCCCGTTCGCGCGGCTGCTGCGCCTGTGGGACGAACATCCGGAGGAGTTCGACGAGTACGAGGCGCACTCGCTGCACTGGGTCTTCAAGTGGGTGTCGGCGGGCATGCTGGACCAGCCGCACATCCCGCTCGCCTCGATCGAGAAGTGGCTCGGCGAGATGGAGCACCGCTACCGGCTCGCCGGTCACTCCGAACGGGCGGTGCGCAGCGCCGAGTTCAGTGTCGCGGCGCACATGGGCGACCTGGAGCGCGCGGAGCGGGCGTACGGGGCCTGGCTGGCCGCGGACCGGGACCGGATGGCCGACTGCCACGCGTGCGAGCTGCACGGGCAGGGCACCTGGCAGGTCGAGCGCGGCCGGGACGAGGACGCGCTGGGGTTGTGGCGGCCGGTGCTGGAGGGCGAGTACAGCTGCGCCCACGAGCCGCACACGATCCTCGCCTCGTCGCTGACTCCCCTGCTGCGCCTGGGCCGCCTGGACGAGGCCCGCGCCCACCATCTGCGGGGCTTTCGCCTCGTGCGCCCCATGGAGAGCATGCGGGGCGCCTACGCGGACCACGTGGAGTTCTGCGCGCTCACCGGCAACGAGGCGCGCGGTCTGGAGCTGCTCGCGCAGCGGCCGGCGTACTTCACGGACACCGGGCAGCCGCGCAGCCGGCTGGACTTCATGGCCGTGGTGACGCTGCTGGCGGACCGGCTGACCGAGCTGGGGCTCGGCGAGCGGCAGGTGCCGGGTCCTGCCGGACGGTCCTGGACGGCACGGGAACTGGCCGCCCACGCGCGCGCGGAGGCGCTGGAACTGGCCGGGCGGTTCGACCGGCGCAACGGCACGTCGTACGTCGGCGACCGTGTCCGCGCGCGCATGGCCCAGCGCCCGCTGGTGGACCGGCTGCCGCTGGGCGTGCGCACGGTGCGCTCCACGCCGCAGCCCGTGGCCCCGCCCCCGGCACCCGAGGCGCCCGGGGTTCCCGATGAGCCGGACCTGTCCGCCCTGCTCACCCAGGCGCGCCGGCTGTCGGACACCCTGCAGCCGCACGCCCTGGAGGCCTGGGCGGCGGTCGCACGGGCCGCCGAGGTGGCCGAGCTGGACGCCCGCGACCGCGCGGAGATAGCCGACCACGAGGCGATGGCCCAGGGCCCCGAGGGCATCGCCCTGTTCGAACAGGCCGCCGCGCTGTACGCGGAGGCGGGCGACCCCGGGGAGGCCCTGGCGGCACGCGCGCGCGGGGCGTACATACGCGCGCTGACGGGCGAGGTGGACGAGGCCCTGACAACGGTCGCCGCGCTGTACGACGAGGCCCTCGCGCTGTACGCCGAGGACGCCACCGGAGTACGGCAGACGGCGTCGGTCGTGATGAGCCGGGCGCGGATCCTGATGCGAGGGGTGCACGAAGGCACCGAGGGCGCGGCGGGCCGGGAGGTGCGGGCGGCGGCCGAACGGGCCGTGCTCGAAGTGCTGGCGCTCGTCGACGGGCGGGCGGGCGACGACGTGCGCCTGGCCGCGCGGGCTGCCGAGGCGCGGGCGATGCTCGCCGAGCTGGCCGGGGAGTCCGGGGACCTCGAACGGACGGCGGACCTGTTGCGGCAGGCCGCTGCCGAGTACGTGGGCGCCGGGCTGCCGTGGTTCGCGGTGGAGTACGAGGTGCGGGTCGCGGCGCTGGCGCAGCAGCGCGGCGATGCGGCCGAGGCCGAGCGGGCGCTGCGGGCCGCCCTGGAGCACGGCGGGCCGTACGTGGAGACCGCCGGGCGGGCCCAGCTGCATCTCCAGCTCGCCGAGGTGCTCGGCCTGCGGGACGAGGTCGTGGAGGCGGCGGAGCAGGCCCTTCAGGCCGCGCACTGGGCCGACGAGGCGGGCGAGAGCGCCACGCTGGGCGTCTGGGCGCGGCATCAGCTGGGCGGCTTCCTGCTGCGCCAGGGGCGGTGTGCGGAGGCCGCCGAGGTGCTGGAGTCGGCGCTGCCCGACCTGTCCGCCGAGACGCACGGCGACGGGGCCGTCGTACAGGCCGAGTGGTGGCTCGGGGACTGTCTGAGCGAGCTGGGCGAGCACCGGGAGGCGGCCGAACACCGGCTGCGGGCCGCCGAGATCGCCCGGCACTGGCCCGAGCAGCAGGACCACGCCACGCTCGCCCATCTCGCCGCCGAGTCCCTGAGCAACGCCGGGCTGCTGGAGGAGGCCGATCAGGCCTACGCGCGCGCGGGCGAGCTGTGGCGCTCGCTCGGCAACCCGCACTTCCTCGTCCGCTCGCTGCGCGCCCGCGGCTGGCTGGCGCTGCGCGGGGAGGCCGGAGCGGAGGGCGCGCGGGAGCTGATGACGGAGGCGGTGCGCGCGTGCGAGCGTGCGCGGGAGGCCGCGGCGGACCCGGCGGCCCGGGAGCAGCTCACCGCGGAACTCGGCAACACCCACCGCCAGTTCGGCGACCTGCTGGCCCGCTCGGCGGCCGAGGAGGACGCAGAGGACGAGGAGCGACGCGGGGTGGTCCAGAGCGCGTTCGAGGCCGCGGTGACCCAGCTGGACCGCGCGGCCACGGTGTTCGGCACGCTCGGCGCTCAGGGGCTGCACGGCCGTACCGGTGCCGAGCTGGCCGCGGGCTGGCTGGAGGCCGAGCTGGGCCGCCCCGCCGAGGCGGTGGCACGCGCGCGTGGCGTGCTCGCGGCCTACGAAGGCGCCGACGGCTCGGACGAGACCGTGCGGGAGCGGCGGGCGGAGGCGACGCAGATGCTCCGGCTGGACCGGCCGGGGAATGACCCGGAATGACCCGGAGCCGGTTCACTCCACGCCGATGAGCAGCAGCGCCCCCTGCCGGCCGCCCTGGTACACCACCGTGTCCACAGCGAGGTAGGACTCGCGGACGCGTGCCTCCAGGCGGTCGGCGACGCTCTCGGGCGCCTCGTCGCCCACGACGAGGGTGACCAGCTCGCCGCCGGCCTGGAGCATGCGGTCCAGGACGGTCTCGGCGGTGGCGGTGACGTCCGGCCCGATCACCGCCACGTCCCCGTCGATCAGGCCCAGGACGTCCCCGGCCTGACAGATGCCGGCCGTCGTCCAGGACTGCCGTTCCGCGACGACGACCTCGGCGTAGCGGGTGGCGCCCGCCGCCGAGGTCATCTGGACGACGTCCTCGTCGAACCGGCGCTCCGGCGCGTGCACGGCGAGCGCGGCGATGCCCTGCACGGCCGAGCGGGTCGGGATCAGAGCGACCCGGATGCCATCGGTGCGGGCCTGCTCGGCGGCCGCGGCGGCCGTGTGGCGCAGCTCGGCGTCGTTGGGCAGCAGCACGACCTCGCGCGCGTGGGCCCGCCGTACGGCCTGCACCAGCTCCCCGCTGGCGGGCGGCTCCCCCGGGCGCGCGAGGACGGCGGTCGCGCCGGCCTCGGTGTACAGCCCCGCCAGGCCCTCGCCGGGCACGACGGCGACGACCGCCCGCTGGGCGCGCTCCCGCGGCGGCCGCTCGCCGCCGGTGTGGACGTCGCCGAGCCCGAAGTGCGTGATCCGGATCCGGTACGGCCGGCCGGCCTCGACGCCGGCCTCCACGGCGGCGCCCGCGTCGTCGACGTGCACATGGACGTTCCACAGCCCGTCGCCGCCGACCACGACCAGGGAGTCCCCGAGGGTGTCGAGCCGCTCCCGCAGCCGGGCCACGGCCTCGTCGCCGGCCTCCAGGAGATAGATCACCTCGTAGGCGGGTCCGCCGTCCTCGGCGCCCTCGGCGCACAGGTCCGCCTCGGAAAGGGCCTCCACGCGCGCGGGTGCGTCGGAATCGGAAACGGCCACGGCTACGGGGACGGCTTCCGGTGCCTTCGGGGCCTCGCGCACCGCCTCCCCCGTGCACGCCTCCACCAGCGCCCCCAGCACGGCCACGAGCCCTCGGCCGCCCGCGTCGACCACCCCGGCCCGCTCCAGCACGGCCAGCTGCCCCGGAGTCGCCGCCAGGGCCGCCCTGGCGCCCTCGTAGGCGGCCCGGGCGACCGTCCCGCAGTCGCCCTCGGCTCCCTCGGCGGCGTCCGCCGCGGCCGAGGCGACCGTCAGCACCGTGCCCTCGACCGGGTGGGCCACGGCCTCGCGGGCGGAGTCGGCGGCCTGCCGCAGGGCCAGCCGCAGCCCCGCGCCGTCGATGCGGGACCCGTCACGGGCCTCCGCCTCGGCGAGGACCTGGGCCATGCCCCGCAGCAGCTGGGCGAGGATCGTCCCGGAGTTGCCCTGGGCCCCGATGAGCGCCCCGTGGGCCATCGCGTGCACGGCGTCACCGAGCGAGGGCTCCTGCGCCCCCGTCCCGTACCCGGCGAACACGGCCTCCACGGCGGTCGCCGCCGACTCCAGCGTCAGGTAGAGGTTGGTCCCGGTGTCCCCGTCGGCCACGGGGTAGACGTTGATCGCGTCGATCTCCTCGCGCGCCCGTCCCAGCGCCCCCAGCGCCAGACCGCACCAGGTGCGCACCGCGAGAGCATCGAAGAATGTCTGCGGCACCTGCGCCACCTGCGCCTCCCTGACTGGCTGGACGTGGACGCAGCGTAGACCCCGGAGGGGGTTGCTCCGGAAGAGGGCCGGGAGCGGGCCCCTGATCAGCCATGGTAGTTTCGTTGTGCTGGCGCAGTCGTTGTATGCTGCTCCGGTTGCCCGATCCAGATCGGGCCGTTCCCCTGGCAACGCCATCCAGATCTCTGATCCTGCGATCTCGATCCCGGCCTGCCGGGATTATCCGTAAGTGCATCTGAAGTCTTTGGAGTGACCCGTGGCTGCCAACTGCGACGTCTGCGGCAAGGGGCCGGGCTTCGGCAACAACATCTCGTTTTCGCACCGCCGTACGTCCCGTCGCTGGAACCCGAACATCCAGCGTGTGCGTACCGTGGTCGGCGGGACGCCGAAGCGCGTGAACGCTTGCACCTCGTGCATCAAGGCCGGCAAGGTCTCGCGCTGACGCTACAGCTGAGCGCGCGGCCACTGCCTGGTTCGCTGCACAGAGCCGGTCCACCTGAGGGTGGACCGGCTTTTTGCCGTACCCGCGCCCGGTTCAGTTCCTGAACGGTTCCGTTCCCGAACGGCTCAGTTCCTGAACCGCCACCCGTGATCCACCGGCCCGATCCCCGCGCCCAGCGCGAACCCGGCGGCGATCGCCCCGGTCACGTACTCCTTGGCCGCCGTGACGGCCTCCGGCACGGTCAGCCCCTTCGCCAGCCCCGAGGCGACCGCGGAGGCGAGCGTGCAGCCCGTGCCGTGCGTGTGCCGGTTGTCGTGGCGGGGCGCCCGCAGCCAGTACTCCGCGGAGCCGTCCGTCAGCAGGTCCACTGCCTCGTTCCCGCCGGCCCGCGCTGCGTCCCCGGACAGATGCCCGCCCTTGATCAGCGCCCACCGCGGCCCGTACTCGAGCACGGCCGCCGCGGCCCGTCGTAGATCGTCCTCGGACTCGACGTGGACCCCCGTGAGTTGGGCCACTTCGTCGAGGTTCGGCGTCGCCACGGTCGCCGCCGGCAGGAGCTTCGTGCGGACCGAGTCCAGCGCGGAGGCGGCCAGCAGCGGGTCGCCGTGCTTGGAGACGCCCACCGGGTCCACCACGGCCGGCGCGTCCGTGTCGGAGATCAATTCGGCGACCGCCTCGACCAGTTCGGCCGAGGCCAGCATCCCGGTCTTCACGGCCTGTACGCCGATGTCGTCCACGACGCTGCGGAACTGGGCCCGCACGGCCTGAACCGGCAGCTCCCAGGCGCCCTGCACACCCAGGGAGTTCTGCGCGGTCACGGCCGTGATCACGCTCATCCCGTGCACACCGAGCGCCAGCATGGTCTTCAGGTCGGCCTGGATGCCCGCGCCCCCGCCGGAGTCGGAGCCGGCCACCGTGAGAACCCGGGGAATCATGACTCCATGTCCCCGAAGTGGTCCCAGCCGCCCTTGCTGGTCCAGGGCGCCCCGTCGACCGTCACCTGGGGCAGCGCCGAGGGGTTGAGGACCTCGCCGATGACCTTCCAGCGGGCCGGCAGCTTGGCGTCCGGCGGGAAGGTCGCCACGATCGCGTGGTCCTCTCCCCCGGTCAGCACCCACTGCAGCGGGTCCACGCCGACCGCCTGCCCGATGTCGTTCATCTGCGTGGGGATGTCGATCGCGCCGGAGCGGATGTCGATACGAACCTTGCTGGCCTCGGCGATGTGCCCGAGGTCGGCAATCAGTCCGTCGCTCACGTCGCACATCGCGGTCGCGCCGAGCGCGGCGGCGGCCGGACCCGCGTGGTACGGCGGCTCGGGGCGCCGGTGGGCCTCCACGAAGGCGCGCGGGGAGCGGAAGCCGCGGGAGAGCACCGCGTAGCCGGCCGCGGACCAGCCCAGCCAGCCCGTGACGGCCACGAGGTCGCCGGGCTGGGCTCCGCCGCGGGTCACCGGCTCCTGGTTGCGCAGATCGCCGAGCGCGGTGATCGACACCATGATCGTGTCCCCGCGTACGACGTCCCCGCCGACCACGGAGGCGCCCGCGACCTGGCACTCGTCGCGCAGGCCGTCCATCAGCTCGCTGGGCCAGGTGACCGGGAGTTCGGCCGGGACGACCAGGCCGAGCAGCAGCGCGGTCGGTACGGCGCCCATCGCGGCGATGTCCGCGAGGTTCTGCGCCGCCGCCTTGCGGCCGACGTCGTACGCCGTGGACCAGTCGCGGCGGAAGTGCCGCCCCTCCAGCAGGATGTCGGTGCTGGCAACCACCCGTCGGTCGGGCGCGGCGACCACCGCGGCGTCGTCGCCCGGGCCGATCCGGACCGCCGGGGTGGTGGTGAGACGGGAGGTGAGCTCCCTGATGAGCCCGAACTCCCCCAGCTCACCGACAGTGCCCTTCATGCCCCTTGCTCCCCTTCTGTCCCTTGCCCTGTGCCCGGTCGCGCGTCATCAGTGTCCCCGATACGGTCGAGGTGACCGTCAACTTCTGTCGTGCCTGCACCCTGGCGCGCAAGCCCGGTTCCCGCAGGTCTCCCCGCGAGGAGCGGCGACGCGATACCGTGGCGTTCCTTTTCCCCACATGATCCTCGTGGCCGCCCTGGAGGTTCCGTGGTACAGGCGTACATCCTGATCCAGACGGAGGTCGGCAAGGCGTCGACCGTCGCCGAGACGATCAGCAAGATCCCTGGAGTGATCCAGGCCGAGGACGTGACGGGTCCGTACGACGTCATCGTGCGCGCTCAGGCCGACACCGTCGACGACCTCGGTCGCATGGTGGTCGCGAAGGTCCAGCAAGTGGACGGCATCACCCGCACCCTGACCTGCCCGGTCGTGCACCTGTAGCCCCCGTCTACGCTTGGCCGGTGAACATCTTCCGTCACCGGCCTCTCGGCCTGCTCGCGCCCGTGCTGCTGATCGCGGTCGCGGGCTGCTCAAGCGCAGACGACAGCGCCACGGTGGCGGTTCCCAGCCCCGACGCGAGCACGGCGAAGGTGTGCCGGGATCTGCACCGGGTGCTGCCCGCGAAGCTGGACGGACGGGGACGTCACGACCCCGAGCCCCGGTCCGCCTACACGGCGGGCTGGGGAAGCCCGGCGATCATACTGCGCTGCGGTGTCGCACGGCCGCCGAAGATGGTCGACCCGAAGGTGGCCGAGGGCAAGGACCGGGACGCCATGGCCGGCGGGGTCGACGGCGTCGACTGGCTGATGGAGAAGCAGGGCGACGGCACCTGGCGGTTCACCACGGCCGGCCGCGTGGCCTATGTGCAGGTGAGCCTGCCCGAGGGGATGTCCGGGCCGGACGGCACTCCGGTGCTCACCGGAATCGCGCCGGCCGTGAAGGAGGCGATCCCCGAGGGGATCGCCTCCATGCGCTGACAGCGGTAGTGCGGGTCAGCGAAGCCCGGTCGAGCGGCGCAGCGCGGCCTGCACCAGGCGGTCCACCAGCTCCGGGTAGCTGATGCCGGTGGCCTGCCACATCTGCGGGTACATCGAGATGGGCGTGAAGCCGGGCATGGTGTTGATCTCGTTGATCACGAACTCGCCGTCCTCGGTGAGGAAGAAGTCCGCGCGGACCAGGCCCTCGCAGGACGCCGCCTCGAACGCCTCGACCGCGAGCCGCCGCACCTCGGCGGTCTCCTCGTCGGTGAGCGGCGCCGGGACGATGCCGGGCGTGGAGTCGATGTACTTGGCCTCGAAGTCGTAGTACGCGTGCGCGTCCGGCGGCGGGATCTCGGCCGGCACGGAGGCGCGCGGCCCGTCCTCGAACTCCAGGACGCCGCACTCGATCTCGCGGCCGCGCAGCGCGGCCTCCACCAGGATCTTCGGGTCGTGCCGCTGCGCCTCGGCGATCGCCTCGTCCAGGCCGGAGAGGTCGTCGACCTTGGTGATGCCGATCGACGAACCCGCGCGCGCGGGCTTCACGAACAGCGGCCAGCCGTGCTCGCCGGCGAAGTCGACGATCTTCTTGCGGGCCGCGGACTCGTCCTGCGCCCACTCGCGCGGCCGGATCACCACGTACGGGCCGACCTTGAGCCCGAAGGAGGTGAACACCCGCTTCATGTACTCCTTGTCCTGGCCGACGGCCGAGGCGAGCACACCCGCGCCCACGTACGGGATGCCGGACAGCTCCAGGAGGCCCTGGAGGGTGCCGTCCTCGCCGTACGGGCCGTGCAGCACCGGGAAGACCACGTCGACCTCGCCGAGGGCCTTGGGCACGGAGCCGGGCTCGCTGTAGACGACCTCGCGGCTGGCCGGGTCGACGGGGAGCACCACGCCGCCCTCGCTCGACTCCGCCAGTTCCGCCACGTTGGGGGTACGGCGGTCGGTGATGGCCATCCGCTCCGGCTCGTCCGCCGTGAGGGCCCAGCGGCCGTCCGCGGTGATACCGATCGGCAGGACCTCGTACTTCGTCCGGTCGATGGCCTTGAGGACGGCGCCGGCGGTGACCACGGAGATCCCGTGTTCGGAGCTGCGCCCGCCGAACACGACGGCCACGCGCGGCTTGCGGGACGGCTGCTCAGGGCTCTGGGGGAGGTTCTCGGTGCTCATATCGCGTTGAGAGTACCCGTTGGTAGAGCCCGGATACAGCGTCGCCTCAGGGGGTTCGCTCAGCGTCGCTCGGACTTCGCACTGCGCGACATCAGCTCCTTCAGCGCGACCACCGGAGGCTTGCCCTCGTGCACGATGTCCACGACCGTCTCGGTGATGGGCATCTCCACACCGTGCCTGCGGGCCAGATCGGCCACGGACTCGCAGGACTTGACGCCCTCGGCGGTCTGCTTGGTGACCGCGATGGTCTCCTCCAGGGTCATGCCCTTGCCGAGGTTGGTGCCGAAGGTGTGGTTGCGGGACAGCGGCGAGGAGCAGGTGGCCACCAGGTCGCCGAGGCCCGCGAGGCCGGAGAAGGTCAGCGGGTCGGCGCCGAGCGCCATGCCGAGCCGGGTGGTCTCGGCGAGGCCGCGGGTGATGAGCGAGCCCTTGGCGTTGTCGCCCAGGCCCATGCCGTCGGCGATGCCGACCGCGAGGCCGATGACGTTCTTGACCGCGCCGCCGAGTTCGCAGCCGACCACGTCGGTGTTGGTGTACGGCCGGAAGTACGGCGTGTGGCAGGCGGCCTGGAGCCGCTGGGCGACCGTCTCGTCGGTGCAGGCGACCACGGCGGCGGCCGGCATGCGGGCGGCGATCTCCCGGGCCAGGTTGGGGCCGGTGACCACGGCGATGCGGTCGGCGCCGACCTTGGCGACGTCGTCGATGACCTCGCTCATGCGCATGGTGGAGCCGAGTTCGACGCCCTTCATCAGGGAGACGAGCACGGTGCCGGGCGCGAGCAGCGGGGTCCACTCGGCGAGGTTGGCGCGCAGGGTCTGGGAGGGGACGGCGAGGACGGTGAAGTCCGCGTCCCGCAGGGCCTCGGCGGCGTCCGCGGTGGCGCGCAGGTTCTCCGGGAGTTCGACACCGGGCAGGTAGTCGGGGTTGGTCCGCGTCGAGTTGACCGCCTCGACCAGCTCGGGGCGGCGGGCCCACAGGGTGACCTCGCAGCCCGCGTCGGCGAGGACCATGCCGAAGGCGGTGCCCCACGAACCGGTGCCCATGACGGCAGCCCGGACAGGCTTGCTCACTTACCGTGCCCTTCTGTCTGCTTGTCCTGCGTGTTCTCCTGCAGCTGCGGCCTCGCCTGCGCCTGGGTGCGGCGCCGCTGCTCCAGCCGCTCCTGGCGCGGGTCGTACGGCGACGCGGGGGCCTTCTCGCCGCGGATCTCCTCCAGCTGGCGGGTGATGGCGGCCATGATGACCTCCGTGGCCTCCTTGAGGAGTTCCGGGGTCATCTCCTGGTCGTAGAAACGCGAGAGGTCCACCGGCGGGCCCGCGAGGACCCGGTGGGTCTTGCGCGGGAAGAGGTGGGGCTTGCTGGCGTAGGGCGGCAGCAGTTCGTTGCAGCCCCACTGGGCGATCGGGATCACCGGGCACTTGGTCTGCAGGGCCACCCGGGCGGCACCGGTCTTGGCGGTCATCGGCCAGCCGTCCGGGTCACGGGTGAGGGTGCCCTCGGGGTAGAAGGCGACGCACTCGCCGCGCTCCACGGCCTCGATGGCGGCCCGGAAAGCACTGAGCGCGTCCGTGCTCTCGCGGTAGACGGGGATCTGCCCGGTGCCGCGCATCGCGGCACCGACGAATCCCTTCTTGAAAAGTCCGCTCTTCGCCAGGAATCGCGGAACCCGTCCGGTGTTGTACTGATAGTGCGCGTACGCGAAGGGGTCCACGTGGGAATTGTGGTTGACCGCGGTGATAAATCCGCCGTCGGCCGGAATGTGCTCCATTCCACGCCAGTCCCGCTTGATCAGAACCACCAGCGGCGGTTTGCAGAGGACCGCTGCGAAGCGGTACCAGAACCCGATTCTGCGGCGGGACACGCGGACACCTTCCTCTAGGACTTGCTCGGGGCCCGGGGGCCGCACAAGTGTCGCCCCAGGCCGCCGGTCTGTCGAGAACACCGTACGCCCCACCCCCCGGCGCGCCGGATGCCACGGGCGACAATGAGCGCGACAAGAGAGGGGCGGTACGCCGGTGCAGTGGTCCTTGGTCATCCCCCTGAAGCCTTTGGCGCGGGCCAAGAGCAGGCTCTCCGACACCGCCGGCGACGGGGTGCGCCCCGGGCTGGCCCTCGCGTTCGCGCAGGACACGGTGTCCGCGGCGCTGGCGTGTCCGGCGGTTTCGGATGTGGCGGTAGTCACGGACGACGCGCTGGCCGGCCGGGAGCTGGCGGCGCTGGGCGCCCGAATCGTCCCGGACACACCGGCAAGCGGCCTGAACGCCGCGCTGGCGCACGGTGCGGCCGCCGTACGGCAAATGCGCCACCGCGCCGCGGTGGCGGCCCTGAACGCCGATCTCCCGGCTCTGCGCCCGCTGGAATTGTCCCGGGTGCTGGATGCCGCGGCCGAATTCCCGCGCGCCTTTCTCGCGGACGCGGCCGCCCTCGGCACCACCCTGCTGGCCGCGGCCCCGGACCAGGAATTGCGGCCCGCTTTCGGCACGGATTCCCGGTCCCGGCACCGCACCTCGGGCGCGACGGAACTCGCCCTCACCGAGGTCGATTCGGTACGCCAGGACGTGGACACCGGCGAGGACCTGCGCGCGGCGCTGGCACTGGGCGTGGGGCCCCACACGGCGGCGGTCTCGGCGGGGTTACTGATTCCGGGGTTGTGAGGTGCCCGGTGCGGGGGCTGGGGGGCGGGTTCCACTTGCCCGCGCTTGCGGGGTGCCGCTGCGCCCACCCTCCCCCAAGCTCTCGGCTTCGCTCGAGCAGGGGGGACCCCCATCGCCCCAGCGGCACGACTGCCCGCAGCTACGCAGGGTGCGCATTCGGCCGACGGGGCTGCAACTCCCCAGGGGCGCGGGGAACTGCGCGACCAGCCACAGCGCACCCGGCACCCGCCCCGCAGCCCCCACGGCGCACCCCCGAACCACCGCGGGCATTAGGCTGGCCGTCATGCAGGCGACCGCATACACCTACGACCCCGAAACCCGCGCCGGGCAGGTGCTCCTCGACGACGGCACCCCGGTTCCCTTCGACGCGGCGGCGTTCGACGCGGGCGGGCTGCGGCTGCTGCGCCCCGGGCAGCGGGTGCGGATCGAGACGGAGGGTGCCGGAGACGGCCTGCGGATCACGCTGGTGACCCTGCAGACACTCTGAGGCTCCGGAAAACGCCGCGGGCCGGGCTCCCCAGGGGAGTCCGGCCCGGCGCGTGAATGCCCTGGCGACTTACGACGCCTTGCGGGCAGTGGCCTTCTTCGCGGTGGTCTTGCGGGCCGTCGACTTCTTGGCCGGGGCCTTCTTGGCGGTGACCTTCTTCGCCGGGGCCTTCTTGGCCGTCGTCTTCTTCGCGGCGGCCTTCGCCGTGGTCTTCTTCGCAGCCGCCGTCGTCTTCTTGGCGGCGACCTTCTTCGCCGTGACCTTCTTCGCCGTGACCTTCTTCGCGGGCGCCGCCTTCTTGGCGGTGACCTTCTTCGCGGCCGCCTTGGTGGTCTTCTTGGCCGCGGCCTTCTTGACCGTCGCGGCAGCCCCGCCGGTCAGGCTGCCCTTGGGCGCCTTCTTGACGGCGACCTCGCCGCCGCGCGGGAGCTTCTTCGAGCCGCTGACCAGGTCCTTGAAGCCCTGGCCCGCGCGGAAGCGGGGCACGGAGGTCTTCTTGACCCGAACCCGATCGCCCGTCTGGGGGTTACGGGCGTAGCGGGCGGGGCGGTCCACCTTCTCGAAGGACCCGAAGCCGGTGACCGAGACCCGCTCGCCCGCGACGACCGCGCGGACGATGGCGTCCAGGACATGATCGACAGCATCGGCGGCCTGCTGGCGGCCGCCCATCTTGTCGGCAATCGCTTCTACGAGCTGCGCCTTGTTCACGTCTTCCCCTTCGGAGACATCGCCAGAACGAAAGTGTTCAAGCTTTTTCGCACGTTAGGCAGATATATACCGCAAATCAAACACGAAACGGGCTTATCACCCTTGTGCCGCAACGGACTCGGTGATCTCGGGCTGTTCAGCGGCCCTCGTCGGGGATCCGACCCTCGTCGAGGTCCTTGGTGAACCGCTCGAGGCGCCTTGCCGCGTCGGCGATGTCGTGCTTGGCCGCGGCCGTAATGACCAGCAGCTTCCGGTTCAGCGCCATCCGTACGCCCTCCGGGACTTGCAGTGCGCGCACTCTTGTGTGCGCTTCCTTCAGTTGGTCCGCGACCGCCGCATAGAGCTCGAGTTGGCCGTCGTGTTCCATGCACAGATTGTGCCATCTGGGGCGAGTTGTCGCCTGCGCA
This sequence comes from Streptomyces sp. NPDC001816, assembly GCF_042892235.1. Taxonomy (NCBI): domain Bacteria; kingdom Bacillati; phylum Actinomycetota; class Actinomycetes; order Kitasatosporales; family Streptomycetaceae; genus Streptomyces; species Streptomyces sp. NPDC001816. The sequence goes on along the minus strand of NZ_JBIATY010000009.1, from coordinate 156,147 downwards.
GGGTATAACTGCCGCCTCAAAAGGCCCTCCGGGCCCTTGCCGAAGCCGCGTTCACAACACTCGCGTACCCCGACAACACCCTTCGTAACGTGGGGAGTTGAGTGGACCTGCGAGAACGCGCGGAGCCGTTCGGGTGCAGAAACGGCCGTACCCCCGATCGTGGCGATCGGGGGTACGGAGAGGGTGTTGAGGTGGCCGGATCTCGACCCGGTCGGGGGATCTGGATCAGATCTGGAGCGTGCGCGGCTTGTAGCCCGGCCGCTTGGCCTCGTAGGCGGCGATGTCGCCCTCGTTCTGGAGGGTGATGGAGATGTCGTCCAGGCCGTTCAGCAGCCGCCAGCGGGAGTTCTCGTCCAGCTCGAAGGAGGCGGTGACGCCCTCGGCGCGCACCTCGCGGGCCTCCAGGTCGACGGTGATCTCGGCCTGCGGGTCCCGCTCGGTCAGCTCCCACAGCGCGTCCACGACCTTCTGGTCGAGAACCACGGTGAGCAGGCCGTTCTTCAGCGAGTTGCCCCGGAAGATGTCCGCGAAGCGGGAGGAGATCACGGTCTTGAAGCCGTAGTTCTGCAGCGCCCAGACGGCGTGCTCACGGGAGGAGCCGGTGCCGAAGTCGGGGCCGGCCACCAGGACGGTGGCGCCCTGCCGCTCGGGCTGGTTGAGGATGAAGGACTCGTCCTTGCGCCAGGCCTCGAACAGCCCGTCCTCGAAGCCGTCCCGGGTCACCTTCTTGAGCCAGTGAGCAGGGATGATCTGGTCGGTGTCGACGTTGCTGCGGCGCAGCGGGACGGCCCGGCCGGTGTGGGTGGTGAAGGCTTCCATGGTTCTCAGACTCCAGCGGGCGCAGGGGCGTCGGACAGGTCGGCGGGCGAGGCCAGGTGGCCCAGGACGGCGGTCGCGGCCGCGACCTGCGGCGACACCAGGTGGGTACGGCCGCCCTTGCCCTGCCGGCCCTCGAAGTTGCGGTTGGAGGTGGACGCGGAGCGCTCACCCGGGGCCAGCTGGTCGGGGTTCATGCCGAGGCACATCGAGCAGCCCGCGTGCCGCCATTCGGCGCCGGCCTCCTTGAAGACCACGTCCAGGCCCTCGGAGACGGCCTGCAGACCGACCCGCGCGGAGCCCGGGACGACCAGCATCCGTACGCCGTCGGCGACTTTGCGGCCGCGCAGCAGGTCCGCGGCGGCACGCAGGTCCTCGATACGGCCGTTGGTGCACGAGCCTACGAAGACGGTGTCCACGTTGATGGAGCGCAGCGGCTGACCGGCCTCCAACCCCATGTATTCCAGGGCCTTTTCGGCGGCCAGGCGCTCCGAAGCGTCTTCGTACGATGCCGGGTCGGGGACCGAGGCCGAAAGCGGCGCGCCCTGGCCGGGGTTGGTGCCCCAGGTGACGAACGGCGACAGTTCCTCGGCCTTGATGACGACCTCGGCGTCGAAGACCGCGTCCTCGTCCGTCTTCAGGGTCTTCCAGTACTCGACCGCGGCGTCCCAGTCGGCGCCCTCAGGGGCGTGCGGACGGCCCTTGAGGTACTCGAAGGTGGTCTCGTCGGGGGCGATCATGCCCGCGCGGGCACCGGCCTCGATCGACATGTTGCAGATGGTCATCCGGGCCTCCATCGAGAGCTTCTCGATGGCGGAGCCGCGGTACTCCAGGATGTAGCCCTGGCCGCCGCCGGTACCGATCCGGGCGATGATCGCCAGGATCAGGTCCTTGGCGGTGACGCCCTCGGGCAGCTCACCGTCGACCGTGATGGCCATGGTCTTCGGACGGGCCAGCGGCAGCGTCTGGGTGGCCAGCACGTGCTCCACCTGGGAGGTGCCGATGCCGAACGCCAGCGCGCCGAAGGCACCGTGCGTGGAGGTGTGCGAGTCGCCACAGACGACGGTGGTGCCCGGCTGGGTCAGACCCAGCTGCGGACCCACGACGTGCACGACACCCTGCTCGACGTCGCCCAGCGGGTGCAGGCGCACCCCGAACTCGGCGCAGTTCTTGCGCAGCGTCTCCAGCTGGGCGCGGGAGACCGGGTCGGCGATGGGCTTGTCGATGTCGAGGGTCGGGGTGTTGTGGTCCTCGGTCGCGATGGTGAGGTCGAGACGTCGCACCTGACGGCCGCTCTTGCGGAGCCCGTCGAAGGCCTGCGGGCTGGTCACCTCGTGCAGCAGGTGCAGATCGATGTAGAGGAGGTCGGGCTCGCCCTCGGCGCGCCGGACGACGTGGTCGTCCCAGACCTTCTCCGCGAGTGTCCTACCCATCGCTTTCCCTCCGGCCGGCAAACGTCCACCGGCCCAACTAGAGATCTTGAGGCAGCGGCGGCTGTGCCTTTTTAGGGGCCCCTGAAGTCGTGATTCCGGGCGTCCACCGCCAGGCCCGTTGGTCTGCGGGCCGCTGTGTGGTTCCAGGGTGGCGCGTTCCACGGAAAATTGAACTTGCGTTTCACAGAGTGAGACGTGAGTATCGTTTCATGGACAACAGTAGCGGCGTCGGCGTTCTGGACAAGGCGGCCCTCGTCCTGAGCGCTCTGGAGTCCGGTCCGGCCACCCTCGCGGGTCTGGTCGGAGCCACCGGACTGGCAAGACCCACGGCCCACCGCCTGGCCGTGGCCCTGGAACACCACCGCATGGTGGCACGCGACATGCAGGGCCGGTTCATCCTCGGCCCGCGCCTCGCGGAACTGGCGGCGGCGGCCGGCGAGGACCGCCTGCTCGCGACGGCGGGCCCCGTGCTCACCCACCTCCGCGATGTCACCGGCGAGAGTGCACAGCTCTACCGTCGCCAGGGTGACATGCGGATCTGCGTGGCCGCGGCGGAACGTCTGTCCGGCCTGCGGGACACGGTCCCGGTCGGCTCCACGCTGACCATGAAGGCGGGCTCCTCGGCACAGATCCTGATGGCCTGGGAGGAGCCGGAGCGGCTGCACCGCGGGCTCCAGGGCGCCCGCTTCACGGCGACGGCCCTGTCAGGCGTACGACGCCGCGGCTGGGCCCAGTCCATCGGCGAGCGCGAGCCGGGCGTGGCGTCCGTCTCGGCGCCCGTACGCGGCCCCTCCAACCGCGTGGTGGCCGCGGTGTCCGTCTCCGGCCCCATCGAGCGCCTGACACGCCACCCGGGCCGTATGCACGCCCAGGCGGTCATCGACGCGGCGGCCCGCCTGTCGGAGGCCCTGCGCCGCTCGGGCTGAGCACCGTCTCCGGGAATCCGGGACGCCGAGGAGGGCCTGCCTCAACGCCGCGGCAGGCCCTCCTCGCTCCCCCGATCCTCCTGTTCAGCCGGTCTTCTCGGCCACCGGCGCCTGCGGCGACCGGTGCGCGAACCGGTCCTTCGCGTACCGGCCCCGCTTCTCCAGCGGGATCTGACCGTGCGCGGCCGCGAGGCCGAACGCCGGCATGTCCCCGTAGATCGCCTCGTACGACCCCTCGGGCACGACGTACGTCTCGTGCCAGATGCCGACCCGCCCGCGCAGCTTCCCGGCCCGCTCCTTGCGGTTGAGGCGTGCCCAGGCCTTGTGATGGAAGGCCTCCGGCGCGGTCGCGTAGGCGTACAGCTTCTCCTTGGACTCCCAGTACTGCACGACGTAGTACGTCCGCGGCGAGGCCGTGAGCAGGACGCGGCTGAGCAGACCCCGCTCGGGTTCCTTCCGCAGATCCCGCAGCATGCGGAGCATCGCGAGCATCACCGGCAGCCACAGGTGCGCCGCCCAGAAGCGGTTGATGCGCATGCCGATCAACAGGACGACGACCTCGCCCTTCGCATCAGCAGTCGTACGGGTCACCATGACCACTTCCCCCTCGTTGGTGAGCGGAGCTATCCAAGTAGTGGTGCTTGGATAGTGCCGTTATCCGAGAGGGAGCGCAAGAGATGCGGCTGGCGGAACTCAGCGAGCGCAGCGGTGTGTCCACCGCGACGATCAAGTACTACCTGCGCGAAGGGCTGTTGCCGCCGGGCCGCCAGGTCAACGCCACGACGGCCGAGTACGACGAGGAGCACCTGCGCCGGCTGCGGCTGGTGCGGGCGATGATCCAGGTCGGCCGGGTGCCGGTGGCGAAGGTGCGCGAGGTGCTCGGGCATGTGGACGACGACTCCCTGGGCCGCTCGCTCCGCCTGGGCGCGGCTCTGTGGGCGCTGCCGCAGGTGCCGGAGCCGGACGAGGAGGACGAGTACGTCCAGGCCGCACACCAGGAGGTCACGGCCCTCCTGGACCAGCTCGGCTGGGAGAACGCCAAGCAGCTCACGACCCTCTCCCCCGCGTACCGCTCGCTGGTGGTGTCGGTGGCCGCGCTCCGTCGGCTCGGCTACGACTTCGGGTCCGAACTGCTCACGCCGTATGCCGAGTTGATGTACCGGACAGCCGTCCTCGACCTGGACAACATGGAGTCGTACTCGTCGCAGGAGGAGGAGCGGATCGAGTTCGCGATCCTGGGGGCGATCCTCAACGAGCCGGTGCTGCAGGCGCTGCACCGGCTGGCCCAGGAGGAGGAGACGACGCGGCGGTACGGCTTCGAGTAGCCGGTGCCGGGCACGACGAAGGCCCTCCGCTGAAGCGAAGGGCCTTCTTCCTGTACCCCCGACCGGATTCGAACCGGCGCTACCGCCTTGAGAGGGCGGCGTGCTAGGCCGCTACACAACGGGGGCGTGGACTCTGCGTTTCCGCAGGTCCGAGCTGGTCTACCTGGACTCGAACCAAGACTAACTGAACCAGAATCAGTCGTGCTGCCAATTACACCATAGACCAATGATGGTTTAGACCAGTCGTACCCCCGACCGGATTCGAACCGGCGCTACCGCCTTGAGAGGGCGGCGTGCTAGGCCGCTACACAACGGGGGCCCTAGCGATCTCAAGTTGATCGAGATCAGTACCCCCGACCGGATTCGAACCGGCGCTACTGCCTTGAGAGGGCAGCGTGCTAGGCCGCTACACAACGGGGGCTTTGCAGATGAGCTCTGCGAGCTGGCCTACCTGGACTCGAACCAAGACTAACTGAACCAGAATCAGTCGTGCTGCCAATTACACCATAGGCCACTGGAACTCAAGCCCCTGCGGGGTTCTCGTTCTAGCTTGCTCCTCGGGGCTCCGGCCTTTCGGCCCGCGCCCCTCGGCGCAGGAAGAACATTACCCGAAGGTGGACGGGGCTCCAAAACGGGTATCCGCATGGACTAGCGCGGGGAGTTCGGCGAGGGTCGAGATCCGGTGTGCGGCCACCGTGTCCGGGGCCTGCGCGTACACTCCGCCGCGGTCGATCCAGACGGACAGCAGCCCGGCTTCGGCCGCGCCCCGCCCGTCGATCTCCGGGTGATCGCCGACGTACGCCACCTCGTGCGGGGGCAGGTCGAGAGCCTCGCAGGCCGCGAGGAACGCCCCGGCCTCCGGCTTGGAGACGCCCAGCTCGGCGGCGCACAGCAAGCTCTCGAAGCGGTCGCGGACGCCGAGGGTGCGCAGCTTGTGCTCCTGGACCGTGAGGCTGGAGTTGGACAGCACCCCGTGCCGGTGGCTGGCGGCGAGGGCGTCCAGGGCGGGCAGCACGTCCGGGAACAGGCTCCAGGCGGCCTCGTAGTGAGCGATGTAACGCCGGAACCAGACGTCGGCCTCGGCGTCGGACAGCTCCTGCTCCAGGAAGACCCGTACGCGGTCGCGCCGCTGCCCCTCGAAGGACACCTCCCCCGCCGAGAAGCGCGCCCACTGCTGATCGGTGACCTCCCGCCACCGCACGAGCGCCTGCTCCGGGCTTTCGTACCCGGAGAGCAGGCCCTCCGCCGCCAGATGGGCCCGCATGCCCTCGCGGTCCGCGGTCGTGTAGTCGAAGAGGGTGTCGTCCACGTCCCACACGACGGCTCGGATCGTCATGGCATCGACAGTACCGTCGCAGATGCGGCGTCGAAGGGGGTGTCGTCCCCGTCCCAGGCCACGGCTCTGATCGTGATCAGAGCGACCGTACCTTCCGCGCGCCGTCAGCCGAGGGTCATCGTGCCGGTCAGGGCCAGGGTCCTGCCCTGACCGTCGCGGGGCCGGGCGGTGAGCTTCCAGGTGTACCTGCCGGAACCGACACCGGCGCCGCTGTCGGTCCTGCCGTCCCAGGCCGGGCGTACGGCCGCTGCCGTGGAGGCGCCGGTGAGGGTGCGCAGGACCGTGCCGGAGGACGTGGCGAGCGTCAGGGTCCAGGTGGACGGCTTGTTCAGCTGCCACACCGGCGACCACGGCATCGACGTGCCGATGACGGACGGCGAGGGGACCTGCGCCTCCATCTGCGCGAGCGGCGAGGTGGGGACGCCGCTGGGGACGATCACCACCTGGCCGTAGGTCGCGGTGAGGTAGGCGATCTGGCCGCCGAAGCGGTCCACGGCCCAGCGGCCGTTGCTGCCGCCGGTGTTCTGGTCCGTCCTGGGCAGGACGGCCACGGTGCGGGTGTGCGCGGTACCGGTGTGGACGTCGGTGAGCCGCAGTTCGTGCGTGGTGCGGTTCTCGCGCACCAGGAAGCCGTCGGCGAGGCGGGCCGGGGAGGGGCCGGCGGGGACCGGGATGTTCCGCCTGGCCGCCCGGTCGTAGACCCCGGCCGGGCCGGCGGCGCCGCAGCTCCAGTAGAGCCAGGTGTTGACGGCCTGGATGTCGGTGGGCGTGCACGGGGCGCCGGTGGCCACGGTGGTCGTGGTCCGGCCGGTCTTCAGATCGCGGCCGGTGATCGACCCCCTGGCGCTGCCGGGCGTCCACAGGACCTGGCCCCAGACCGCCGCGGTGGTGCGGCCGCGGCTGAGCGCGACCGTGCCGGAGGTGGCGCCGCGCGGGAAGTCGACGATTTTCTGCACGCCGGGCGTACCGCCGTTGTAGAGCACGTAGCGACCGGTGCCACCGGCGATGCGGCCGCGGGCGTCGCCCGTCGGCACCCTCGGCAGATCGCCGGTGTCGAAGCCGGTCTCGATCACCGACTCCTGGCCGGAATAGTCGGTGAACAGGAAAGCGACCCGTCCGTCGCCGAGAGCTTCCATCTGCGGGCAGGCGGCGTCGCCCGTGAGGCAGGTCGGGGCGGCCAGCGCGCGGCTGCGCCGGGTCTGCGGTCCGGCCGGGCGGCCGGCGGCGTCGACCGCGAAGCTGAAGAACCGGTGCCCGTCCCCCTCCCTGCCGTCCAGGAACAGCTCGCCCCCGGCGAGGGCCAGTCCCTCCACCCGGATCCGGTCGGCCGGGATCTGGGCCACCTTTTCGGTGGCGGTCCCGCCGTCCGCCGTCGGCGTGATGCGGTGGACGTTCCAGTCGAGGCTGGACGGCCCTGCCGTGGCGAGCGCGCCGCCGTCCGGGGTCGCCGCCATCCCGCCGGAGGAGTCCGCGAGGACGGTGCGGGTCTCGCCGGTGGCCAGTGAACGGGAGGTCAGCGCGGGCTTGGTGCCGGCCTGGACGAAGGTCGGGTTGCCGATGAGGAGCTGGTCACCGACGACGGCCACCAGGTCGGCGCCCCAGCGGGTGAGCCCGGTGGGCTCGGTGCCGGGGGCGGCGTCGGTGCGGATGTACTTCCAGTCGGCGACCAGCCAGCGGTCGTTGAAGCGGACCGGCGGGGCGGCGGCCACGCCCGTGACGTAGGTGCGGAAGGTGCCGTCCCGCAGGTCCACGAGACCCACGGAGGTCGTGCCGTCCAGGGTGTAGACGATCGCGACGCGGCTCACCGAGCCGCCGGGGACGTAGTCGGTGGGCCGGGCGCCCGCGGGGAGCCCGGTCACCGGAAGGTCGGTGGTGGAGCCGTCGGCCGCGGCGCGCAGCACGTGCGGGGTGGCGGAGGCGTCCTCGGTGAGCACGCTCCAGCCGGACGTGGTCGCATAGGTCTGACCGGCCGGGATCGTGACGGTGGCGGTCACGCCCGTGGAGCGGTGCTGCTGCGTGACCTTGGCACCGTCCCTGGTGCTGACCACGTCGGTGCCGGTGGCCAGGTCGTCCGGGCCGGCGTGCGCGGGCGGGACGAAGCCCGGGTAGCCCACCCAGGTGCCGAAGCTGCCCGCGTTCCGGGCACGCCACTGGAACCCGGACGCCCCCGTCCACAGGTAGTCGACGTAGGTCGGCCGCTCCGACCTGAGCGTGACGGTGCCGGCCGGCGCCGCGACGGCCGGCCCGGCCTGCGCGGGCGCGGTCGCCGCGGCGCAGGTCAGCGCCACCGCTCCGGCGACGACCGCCGTGGCCAGTCTTCGGACACGGATCGCCTCGCCTCGTGAACGGGTCACGTCCCCCACCCCCTGAACAGGCTGCGCATGCACATCACGCGCACAGGGAGCATCCAACGTCCGTTCGGGAAGCGGAGCTTGGCCGCAGGGGTGAACGCCGGACGACGGCTCGGTGGACGGACGAAGGGCGGCGCCCGAAAGGGACGCCGCCCTGTCTCAGCCGTGTTCCGCGAAGAGACGCCGTACGAGGAGTCGCTACGAGGAGTCGCTACGAGAAGTGGCTACGCGGAGAGCTTGGCCAGCGCCGCGTCGATGCGGGCCAGCGTCTTCTCCTTGCCGAGGACCTCCAGGGACTCGAACAGGGGCAGGCCGACCGTGCGGCCGGTGACGGCCACGCGGACGGGGGCCTGGGCCTTGCCGAGCTTGAGGCCGTGGGCCTCGCCGGCGGCCAGGACGGCCTCCTTGAGGGCCTCGGCCGACGTCCAGTCCGCGGACTCCAGCTTCTCGCGGGCGGTGCGCAGGAGGGCGTCGGATCCTTCCTTCATCGCCTTCGTCCAGCTCGCCTCGTCGAAGACCGGCTCGGCGAGGAACAGGAAGTCGACGTTGTCGGTGATCTCGGAGAGGACCTTGAGGCGGGTCTGGGCGTGCGGGGCGATCGCCTGCCACTTGGCCTCGTCGAAGTCCTCCGGCGCCCAGGGGGCGAACGGCGCCTTCAGCCAGGTGCGGCAGCGCTCCGTGAACTCCTTCACATCCAGCATGCGGATGTGGTCGGCGTTGATCGCCTCGCACTTCTTGAGGTCGAAGCGCGCCGGGTTCGGGTTCACGTCGGCGATGTCGAAGGCGGCGACCATCTCGTCGATGGTGAAGATGTCCTGGTCGGCCGAGAGCGACCAGCCGAGCAGCGACAGGTAGTTGAGCAGGCCCTCGGGCAGGAAGCCCTGCTCGCGGTAGAGGTTGAGGGACGACTGCGGGTCGCGCTTGGAGAGCTTCTTGTTGCCCTCGCCCATGACGTACGGCAGGTGGCCGAAGGCCGGGGTCCGCTTGGCGATGCCCAGCTCGGTCAGGGCCTTGTACAGGGCGATCTGGCGCGGGGTGGAGGAGAGCAGGTCCTCGCCGCGCAGGACGTGGGTGATCTCCATCAGGGCGTCGTCGACCGGGTTGACCAGCGTGTACAGCGGGGCACCGTTGGCGCGGACGATGCCGTAGTCCGGAACGTTCTCCGGGGTGAAGGTCAGCTCGCCGCGGACCAGGTCCGTGAAGGTGATCGTCTCGTCGGGCATCCGGAAGCGGACGATCGGGGTGCGGCCCTGGGCCTGGTACTGCTCGACCTGCTCGGCGCTCAGGTCGCGGCAGTGGCCGTCGTAGCCGGACGGCTTGCCGGCGGCGCGGGCGGCCTCGCGGCGGGTGTCCAGCTCCTCCTGGGAGCAGTAGCAGTGGTAGGCATGGCCGGCGTCGAGGAGCTTGTCCGCGACGTCCTTGTAGAGGTCCATGCGCTGCGACTGGCGGTACGGCGCGTGCGGGCCGCCGACCTCAGGGCCCTCGTCCCAGTCGAAGCCCAGCCAGCGCATCGCGTCGAGCAGCTGGTTGTACGACTCCTCCGAGTCGCGGGCCGCGTCGGTGTCCTCGATGCGGAAGACCAGGGTGCCCTGGTGGTGCCGGGCGAACGCCCAGTTGAACAGGGCGGTGCGGACCAGGCCCACGTGGGGGTTACCGGTGGGCGAGGGGCAGAAACGGACGCGTACGGGGGAGCCGGATGCGCTAGCCACGCTTGACAACCTTGTTGGTGAGAGTGCCGATGCCTTCGATGGTGACGGCGACCTCGTCGCCGACGTTCAGGGGGCCGACCCCTGCGGGGGTGCCGGTGAGGATGACGTCGCCGGGCAGCAGGGTCATGGCCTCGGAGATGTTGACGATCAGGTCCTCGATGGAGTGGATCATCTGGCTCGTGCGGCCCAGCTGGCGCTGTTCGCCGTTGACCGTGAGCTGGATGGTCAGGTCGTTCGCGCGGTCGAGGTCCAGGCCCGTCTCCACCCAGGGGCCGAGCGGGCAGGAGGTGTCGAAGCCCTTGGCCCGGGCCCACTGCTTCTCGCGCTTTTGCACGTCGCGGGCGGTGACGTCGTTGGCGCAGGTGTAGCCGAAGATCACGTCCTTGACGCGCTCGCGCGGCACCTCGCGGCACATGCGGCCGATGACGACGGCCAGCTCCGCCTCGTGGTGCAGCTCCTGCGAGAAGGACGGGTACTGGATCTCGTCCCCGGAGCCGATCACCGAGGTGGACGGCTTGAAGAAGGCGAACGGGGTCTCGGGCACCTCGTTGCCCAGCTCCTTGGCGTGGTCGGCGTAGTTGCGGCCGAACGCCACGACCTTGTTGGGGAGAACCGGCGGGAGCAGTCTGACCTTGCTCAGCGGCACCTTCGTCCCGGACAGCTCGTAGTCCGCGAACGGGATGCCCTTGATGATGTCGAGGACGAGTTCGTCCTGCTTTTCGCCCTCGACCGCGCCGAAGGCTACGTTCCCGTCGATGGAGAACCTGGCGATGCGCACGGGATCCTGCGCCCCTCACTGAGTACCGGCGTACTGACGCCCCAGGTTAACCGGTCGGGCCTGCCTCGTTCGGGAAGGCGGCGGACGCCGGGGACGAGTGCGGCCCGGAAGATCGTCGTACCTGCGACGATCTTCCGGGCCGCGCTCGCCGTGCGTGTGCGGTGCCCGCTCGGCTACTCGCCGGCCGCGACCGCCGCGGCCACCGGGATCTCCATGAGAACCGTGCGCCGCGGGTTCGCCGTCTGGGCGGGGAGGTCGACGGAGTGCTCCGGCAGCTCGGGCGTCTGCAGTTCGTCGGCGTCCTCGAGGTGCGCCAGAGTCGTGCGCCGCGGGTTGGCTATGTTGCGGAACATCATCGTCGTCTTCACCGTTGTACGTCCTGTGGCTTCGTGTCGGAGTTGGCAGAGTCGCCCATCTTGTAAAGCGTCAGGCTAAACATGCGATTCCCCGGCTCAGACATGAACCCCCCATGATCTGCATGTGAGTTTGCTCACGAATCCACGGGCAAACCGGTCAATTCCGGCCGACAACTCTCCCCGCCGAAACGGACATTGACCCCCTGAAGCAGTCATTCCGCTCCTGATCATGGCGACTGGGACACGTGACACCAGGGGGCGATTCGCAGGGATGCGTCCGCTTTGGCCTGGATCACGGTCCACAACCGGTGACACTTACCCCACAGTCCGTCACGTAGGTCACAGCTCGGGACACGGCCCTTGTTGGAGATCCGGCACTGTGCTGGAATTCCACGGACCGCCGCGGGATCGAGCCGGCGCGCAGGGCGCAACGCAGCGCCGAGTGGCGGCGAGATAGGGGGGAACCTGCGCCGGTCACTCCAGACCACTCGGAGGGCGCATTCAGGGCGTTCTCCAATACGCCGACACCGTGTCCCTCCGTTCAACCGGGGGGGTGCCTGGTCCAGAGGTTGCGACGCTAGTGCAGGGACGTTTCAAGAGGGATGGCAGCGCTTCGGCGGAGCCGCAGGCGCACGGCGGGACCGACCGTGGCTCCACGCCCCAGCACGCCCAGATCCCGGGCCCGGCCCCGTCCGGGGACAGTGGTGGGCGCCCCGGCGCGTCCTCCTCGGCGGGCCCCACGAAGACCGGGAACCCCACCCCGACCGTGAAGCCCGTCCAGGGCCCGACCGGCTCCGGTTCGCGCGTTGCCCTGCGCAACTGGCGCATCTCCACGCGTCTGGTCTCGCTGCTCGCGCTCCCCGTGGTGGCGGCCACCTCGCTGGGCGCGCTGCGCATCGACCAGAACATCACCGACATCCAGCAGCTCGACAACATGAAGCTGCTGACGGAGATGACCAAGCAGGCCACCGAGCTGGCTCAGGCGCTCCAGGAGGAGCGCGACCAGTCCGCCGGTCCCCTGTCCCACGGCCTGAAGTCGACCGACTACCAGATCAAGGGCTACCAGGACAGGACCGACCGGGCCCGCGAGAACTTCCTCAACGCCTCCGAGGAGATCGACGAGGCGAGCAAGAACGGCAACCTCCAGGGCGTCCGCGACACCCTGGTGAGCCTCGCCAACCAGCTGGACGACCTGGCCAAGATCCGCCGGTCCGCCTACCAGGCGAAGGGCAACTCGACGCAGACCGTCGAGTCGTACCACCGCCTGATCACCCAGCTGGTCGACCTCTCCCAGGCCATGGCCGAGGCGTCCAGCAACCCCGAGATGATCACGCGCACCCGCGCCCTGGCGGCCTTCTCCAGCGCCAAGGAGTACGCGTCCGTGCAGCGTGCCGTCATCGCCGCGGCGCTGACCACCAGCGGCAACGCCAAGGGCACGCTCTCCTCGAACGACCGCCTCTACGGCCAGTCGGCGTACGAGAGCGAGAACTCCGAGATCGCGATCTTCCGGAAGATCTACAGCAACCAGAACCCGGACCTGCTGCTGAAGCCGATCGAAGACGGCAACCCGATCATCCAGTCCGCCGATCTCTACGCCAAGCGGACCTTCGAGTCCCCCACCGGCCTCGACGGCCTGCCGGCGCGCTCGTACCGGGACTGGGTGGACGACAGCTCGACCAAGATCGAGGGAATGAAGAAGATCGAGCACTCGCTGCTCGAGGACATGGAGCAGAAGGCCCGCGAGCTGCGCAGCGCCTCCGAGCGCGACGCGATCATCTCCGGTGCGCTGATCCTGATCGTCCTCGGCATCTCGCTCGTCGGCGCGTTCGTCGTGGCCCGCTCCATGATCCGCTCGCTGCGCCGTCTTCAGGAGACCGCCACCAAGGTCGCCCAGGACCGCCTGCCCGAGCTGGTCAAGCAGCTGTCCGAGTCCGACCCGCAGGACGTGGACACGTCCGTGGAGTCGGTCGGTGTGCACTCCCGGGACGAGATCGGCCAGGTGGCCGCGGCCTTCGACGACGTGCACCGCGAGGCGGTCCGCCTCGCCGCCGAGCAGGCCCTGCTGCGGGGCAACGTCAACGCGATGTTCACCAACCTCTCGCGCCGCTCCCAGGGCCTCATCCAGCGTCAGCTCTCGCTCATCTCCGAACTGGAGTCCCGCGAGGCCGACCCGGACCAGCTGTCCTCCCTCTTCAAGCTCGACCACCTCGCGACGCGTATGCGCCGTAACGGTGAAAACCTCCTCGTTCTCGCCGGTGAAGAGCCCGGCCGCCGCTGGACCCGCCCGGTCCCGCTGGTCGACGTGCTCCGCGCCGCCGCGTCCGAGGTGGAGCAGTACGAGCGCATCGAGCTGGCCGCGGTCCCGACCACCGAGGTCGCCGGCCGCGTCGTCAACGACCTCGTGCACCTCCTCGCCGAGCTGCTCGAGAACGCCACCTCCTTCTCCTCGCCGCAGACCAAGGTCAAGGTCACCGGTCACGCCCTGCCCGACGGCCGGGTGCTGATCGAGATCCACGACACCGGTATCGGCCTCTCCCCCGAGGACCTCGCGGCGATCAACGAGCGGCTCGCCTCGCCGCCCACCGTGGACGTCTCGGTGTCCCGCCGCATGGGTCTGTTCGTGGTCGGTCGGCTGTCCCAGCGCCACGGCATCCGCATCCAGCTGCGCCCCTCCGACTCCGGTGGTACGACCGCGCTGGTCATGCTCCCCGTCGACGTCGCCCAGGGCGGCAAGAAGCCCGCGGGCAAGCCCGGCGCCCCCGCGCCGACCGGTGGTCCGGCCGCCGCGCAGGCCGCGGCCGGTGCTGCCGCCGCCCGCCGGGGCAACGGCGGCAACGGCTCGGGCGGTGCCCTCGGCGGTGCCCCGTCCGGCGGCGGCCTCCTCGGCGCCGGTCCGTCCCCGCGTGGCCAGGTCGGCGCCGGCCAGGGTCCCCGGGCCGCGCTGCCCGGCGCCGGCCAGGGCGGCCGTCCCGGTGCGCCGGGTGGCGCGCGTGGTCCGCAGGGTCCGGGTACCTCGCAGCAGGGCCGGCAGGCGCCGGCCGGTGCGGGTGCGGGCGGCTACGGCGGTCCGGGTGCCACGCAGGGCCTGCAGTCCGGGGGCGTCGGCGGATCGCAGCAGGACGCCTTCGGTGGTCGTGGTCCTGCGCAGCCGCGCGGTGGCGCGGGCGCTGCCGACCAGGGCCGTCAGCAGCTGTCGCCGCGCGGCGGTCCGCGGGCCGAGCTGCCCGGCAGCAACCCGCCCGCGCGCACCCAGGACTGGAGCGACAACGCCCAGGCCCCGCAGTCACGCGCCTCGCTGGACACCCCGCGCGGCCATGACGAGCAGGACCCGGCGCAGACCTCGCGCATGCCGCGCATCGACGACCGGCAGGGCCCGGGCGCGACCGCGGAGATACCCCGCATCGACACGCAGGGCCCGTCCGCCACGGGCGAGTTCCCCCGCCCCGACATCGGCGCCAACAACTCCACGGGCCAGTTCCCGCGTCCCGGCACCCAGCAGGGCAACGGCCAGTACGGCCAGCAGGACAACAACGGGTTCGTCCGCCCCGATGTGTACGGCACGTCGGCGCCCGGGCAGCAGGCCCCGCAGAGCACCGGCCAGTTCGCGGCCCCGCAGGCCTACGACGCCGGCTTCAACGGCAGCTCCACCGGCCAGCACGCGCTGCCCGGCCGCCCGGGCCAGAGCCCGGCGAACACCGGCCAGTTCGAGCGGCCCCAGCAGGGCGGCGACTTCGGCGCCTCGCGCCCGCCGGCCCCGCAGCAGCGTCCGGCCCGCCGGGAGCCGGAGGCACTGCCGCCGGCCACCGGTCCGGTCGACGGTCGTACCCCGCTGTACGACACTCTGGAAACCAACTGGTTCCACGGCACCCAGCCGGAGCGGCAGCCGGACAACCCCCCGGCTCCGTCCCCGGCACCGCAGCAGCAGGCGCCCGCGCCCGCTCCGCAGCGCTCTGCCGCCACCGGCTCCTGGCGCACCTCGCCCAACGACGAACTCGTCCGTCAGGCGGAGCGCGTCCGGCAGCCCGCGGCGGGTGGCATCACCACCTCCGGCCTGCCGCGCCGGGTGCCCCGGGCGAACCTCGTCCCGGGCACGGCTCAGCAGCAACAGCACCAAGCCGGTCCGCAGGTCTCGCGTGCGCCTGACGACGTACGCGGCCGGCTGACCAATCTCCGTCGGGGTATCGCACAGGGTCGTCAGGTCGGCAACGGCCAGACCGGCAGCTACCCGAACCCCACTCACCAGCAGGAGCGTTAGTTGAGAGCGATGAGCCAGGCGGCACAGAACCTGAACTGGTTGATCACCAACTTCGTGGACAACACCCCCGGGGTGTCGCACACGGTGGTCGTCTCCGCCGACGGCCTTCTGCTGGCGATGTCCGAAGGCTTCCCGCGGGACCGCGCCGACCAGCTCGCCGCCGTCGCCTCCGGGTTGACCTCCCTCACGGCCGGGGCGTCCCGGATCTTCGAGGGCGGCAACGTGGCACAGACGGTCGTCGAGATGGAGCGCGGTTTCCTCTTCCTGATGTCCGTCTCGGACGGGTCGTCCCTCGCGGTACTGGCCCACCCGGAGTGCGACATCGGCCTTGTCGGCTACGAGATGGCACTGCTCGTCGACCGCGCGGGTGCGGTACTCACCCCGGACCTGCGCGCCGAACTCCAGGGCAGTCTGCTCCACTGACCCGCCCCGGCACCACCCACCTCACGAAAACACCGTCCGGCCGCCACAATCCCCCCACCGGCCCCAAAAGACGGCTTGACTGACCGACTTGCTGTCCCGCCCGGAGGATTCATGACCCCGCCCACCGCCTCTCATGATCCGTACGCGGAGCCGTACGGGGATGAGGGCGACCAGCCGCTGGTACGTCCGTACGCGATGACCGGTGGCCGGACGCGGCCGCGCTATCAGCTCGCCATCGAGGCGCTGATCAGCACCACGGCCGACCCGGCAGCACTCATGGGACTGCTCCCGGAGCACCAGCGCATCTGCCACCTGTGCCGTGAGGTCAAGTCGGTCGCGGAGGTGTCGGCGCTGCTGGCCATGCCGCTCGGCGTGGCCCGGATCCTGGTGGCCGACCTCGCCGAGGCCGGCCTGGTCGCCATTCACCAGCCGGGTGGCGACGAGAACAACGGCGGCGCTCCGGACGTGACGCTGCTCGAAAGGGTGCTCAGTGGACTTCGCAAGCTCTGACGCGGGCCGGGCCACCACCTCGGCGAAGATCGTGGTGGCGGGCGGCTTCGGCGTGGGCAAGACCACGTTCGTCGGCGCCGTCTCGGAGATCAACCCGCTGCGCACAGAGGCCGTCATGACGTCCGCTTCGGCGGGCATCGACGACCTGACCCACACCGGAGACAAGACCACCACCACGGTGGCCATGGACTTCGGCCGTATCACCCTGGACCAGGACCTGATCCTGTACCTCTTCGGTACGCCGGGCCAGGACCGCTTCTGGTTCATGTGGGACGACCTGGTGCGCGGCGCCATCGGCGCGGTGGTGCTCGTGGACACCCGGCGCCTCGCCGACTGCTTCCCGGCCGTGGACTACTTCGAGAACAGCGGTCTGCCGTTCGTCATCGCCCTCAACGGCTTCGACGGCCAGCAGCCGTACACCCCGGACGAGGTGCGCGAAGCCCTGCAGATCGGGCCGGACGCGCCGATCATCACGACCGACGCCCGCCATCGTGCGGATGCCAAGAGTGCGCTGATCACGCTGGTGGAGCACGCCCTGATGGCCCGCCTGCGCTAGCACTCAAGTGCGACGCGTGATACGGCAGTTGTCGTAATGCAATCGGAGCCGACTGTGGCCTTTGACACGGTCGGCTCCGCTGTTCATAACAGTTCGGCAGAGGAATCGCCCGGTATCACCACGCGACGCGGTCGAGCGGTACCGCTGTGCTCACAAACGCCCCGCCTTTTGGCGGGGCTCGCTCTTTATGACCGTTTTATCTAGGGCTTACAAGCGCACCCTCCGGGGGTTTCCACTGTTTGGAAGTGCGCTGGTCCACGTGCTGGAATGCCTGAACTGCCCAATAGTCAAAGACGTACCTAGTGGTCGATGACGAACGGGGCTCTGAGAGACTGCGGCACGACGAAGGTGCCGACCGCCGAGAGGTTGTTGGTCGAGTGAGGCGAAGCAAGAACGGTCCCGAGCCGTCGGCGCGGGGCAACTTCACCCCGCCGCCGCGCGCTGCGGCGCCCACCCCTGTGCCCGGTTCGGAGCCGGCGGCCGCACCCGCGAAGAGCGGCGGCCGTTTCTCCCCGCGCAACTGGCGCGTGCCGACCAGGCTGAACGCGATTCTGCTCATACCCGTGGCGGTGGGTCTCGTCATGGGCGGCTTCCAGGTGAAGGCCTCGATCGACACCTGGCAGCAGGCCCAGGACGCGGAGAACACCGCCCGCCTGGTGCGCGCCGCCCTCGCCTACGCCGACGCCCTCGAGAACGAGCGTGACGTCACGGCGGCCCCGCTGCTGCTGAACAAGAAGGACGGCAAGGCGACCATCGACGGGGCGCGCAAGGCCACGGACCAGGCCGCCAGCGCCTTCGACCAGGCCGCGCAGAACATGCCGGACAAGTCCGGTCTGCAGCGCCGTCTTCAGCAGTTCCGCAAGGCCGAGACCAAGCTGTCGACGCTGCGCCAGGTCGCGTACACCAGCAAGACCATCGGCGTGCAGACCGAAGAGGGCTACATCGGGGTCAGCCACCCCCTGATGGAGTTCGCCAACGAACTCGGTCTGGGCACCGGCAACATCACCTCCTACGGCCGTACCGTCTACGCCATCTCGCTGACCAAGGCGGCACTGTCGCTGGAGCGGTCGATCGGCACGCACCTGCTGGTCAAGCCCGGCCCGGACGCCCCGAACCTGGCGACCCAGCGGGTGTCCCTGTCCTCGTACGCCTACCTGGAGCGCATCGCTCTCGAGGAGTACATCGGCGGTGGCACCGACGCCGACGCGCAGAAGCTGACCGACGCGCAGGCGAAGATGAAGACGGACGGCGCCGCCATGGCCGCGGCCGCCAAGCAGCAGAACCCGAAGTACGTCCCTCCGCCGTCCAAGCCGGAGACGATGGTCTCGGCACTGGCCACGCTGAAGGACACCGATCCGCTCACGCGTGACGCGCTCGCCACCAAGGGCATCACCGCCGACAACTGGTGGGCGGTCAACACCCTCAAGTACAAGGCCTACCGCCAGATCGAGTCGGATCTCACCGACAAGGCGGTGAACGAGGCCTCCGACATCGCCGACGACGCCAAGACCTCCGCGCTCATCACCGGCGCCGTGGTCGTCGTCGCCCTGCTCTTCGCGTTCATCCTGGCCGGTACCGTCGCCCGCCAGATGAGCCGCTCGATGCGCCAGCTGCGCAACGCCGCCTTCGGTATCGCCGAGCAGCGCCTGCCGATGCTGGTCGACCAGCTCTCGCGCACCGACCCCGGCCGCGTCGACACCCGCGTCGCACCGATCCCGATCAACTCGACGGACGAGATCGGCGAGGTCGCCCGGGCCTTCGACCAGGTCCACCGCGAGGCCGTCCGGCTCGCCGCCGAGCAGGCCCTGCTGCGGGGCAACATCAACGCGATCTTCACCAACCTGTCGCGCCGCAACCAGTCGCTGATCGAGGGCCAGCTGACCCTGATCACCGACCTGGAGAACAACGAGGCCGACCCGGACCAGCTGGAGAACCTCTTCCGCCTGGACCACCTCGCGACCCGTATGCGCCGCAACGGCGAGAACCTGCTGGTCCTCGCCGGCGAGGAGCCCGGCCGCCGCTGGGACCAGCCGGTCCCGCTGGTCGACGTCCTGCGCGCCGCCTCCTCCGAGGTGGAGCAGTACGAGCGCATCGAGCTGTCCGGTGTCCCGGAGGCCGAGATCCACGGCCGTGCCGTGACCGACCTCGTGCACCTGCTCGCCGAGCTGCTGGAGAACGCCACGACGTTCTCCTCCCCGCAGACCAAGGTCCGCGTCACCGCGACCCGTCTCCCCGACGGCCGCGTGATGATCGAGATCCACGACAAGGGCATCGGCCTCACCGCCGAGGACTTCGCGGACATCAACCACAAGCTGGCCAACCCGCCGACCGTGGACGCCGCGATCTCGCAGCGCATGGGCCTGTTCGTGGTCGGCCGGCTGTCCGACCGGCACGGCATCCGTGTCCAGCTGCGCCCCTCGGGCGAGCAGGCCGGCACGACCTCGCTTGTCATGCTGCCGGACGCGATCACGCACGGTGGTGGCGGCGAGGCGCCGCTGGACCGCGAGGAGTTCACGGTCTCCCAGATCATCCCGGAGCAGCAGTTCCCGGGTGAGAGCTTCGGCCAGGTGGGCCCCATGCGCACCGCCGCCGAGCTGGGCTTCGACGACAGCCGCTACACCGATGTCCCCGACGACATCAGCGGTCTTGACCCCGTCGGCCGCTCCCTGATGCGTGAGGGGCGCCGGGCGGCCCTGGAGGCCCAGAGCCACGGCCAGGCGCAGGAGAGCCCCGAGCAGCCCGCGTACCAGGACGAGTTCGACGCACAGCAGGGCTACGACGGCAGCAGCACGGGCTACACCGAGCAGCCGGCGTACCAGGAGCAGGCGTACCAGGAGCAGGCGTACCAGGAGCAGACCTACGAGGAGCAGCAGCACACCTCGTACGAGAAGCCCTACGACGACCAGTACTACGCGCCGAACAGCGGTCTGCCGCAGCGTGACGGCTTCGGCCAGAACGGCGGCGGCTACCCCGAGCCCGCGTATTCGGAGCCCGCTCAGGACGAGCACGCGCCCGCGCACGCCTCCGGGTCCGACGGGTTCGGCTCCTACGAGAGCCAGTCCTACCAGGACGACTGGCCGCAGCAGCCGCAGCAGGACGGTTACCAGAACGGCTATCCGGCCCAGTACGCTCCGGAAACGGAATCCGCGCAGGCCGGTGACGCAGATGAGCGGAACCGCGTAGGCTTCGACCGTCCGGGACCGGCCACTCCCGCCGCCCACACGCTGACCGACGCCGGGCTGCCCCGCCGCGGTGCCGTCCCGAGCGGCTCCAACGGTTCGAGCGCCACCAACGGCACGGCACGCGTGCAGCAGGAAGCGCCGGCTCCCGCACCGGGCAACTCCCCGGGGCAGAACGGCGACAGCGGCTGGCGTTCGGCGAACGACCAGCGCTGGCAGCAGGCCTCACAGCTCCGGAAGCCCAAGGCGGGCGGGGTCACCTCCTCCGGCCTGCCGCGGCGGGTACCCAAGGCCAACCTGGTCGAGGGCACCGCCGAGAGCACCCCTCAGGGAGGCCCACAGGTCTCCCGCGCCCCGGAGGACGTCCGGGGCAGGCTGAGCAACCTGCGTCGGGGCGTCCAGCGCGGACGCAGCGCAGGCAGTGAAACGAACGGCCAGGGCTTCGGCCCTGACAGCACCTACAACCAGGAGCGTTAGTGTGAGCCCGATGAGCCAGGCGGCACAGAACCTGAACTGGTTGATCACCAACTTCGTGGACAACACCCCGGGGGTGTCCCACACGGTGGTGGTCTCCGCCGACGGACTCCTTCTGGCTATGTCCGAAGGCTTCCCCCGCGACCGCGCCGATCAGCTCGCGGCCGTCGCCTCCGGTCTGACGTCTCTGACGGCAGGCGCCTCCCGGATCTTCGAGGGAGGCAGCGTGAATCAGACGGTTGTGGAGATGGAGCGGGGATTCCTGTTCATCATGTCCATCTCTGATGGTTCGTCACTCGCCGTTCTGGCTCACCCGGAGGCGGACATCGGCCTCATCGGGTACGAGATGGCCCTTCTGGTGGACCGCGCGGGCACGGTCCTCACCCCGGATCTGCGTGCAGAACTCCAGGGAAGCCTTCTCAACTAACAGACGAACGGTGCGTATACGCGTCCCGGGGCCGTAAGGTTTCGGGACGCGGCTCCACAGGGATGGGTGCCCGGCACGGTCGGAGGAGGAGAGAAAGTGGCAACACCCCCAGGCGGTTCGAATAACGGCAACTGGTCGTACGGCCCTGCCCAGGGCCAGGGCGACGGTTCCGCGAACCGGTACAACTTCCCCTCCGCCCCGAGCCACCGGCAGCCGTACGCGCCGCAGGGCCCCGGTCCGTCGCCGTACGACCAGCCGCCGGCCCCGCGTATCCAGCCGGTACAGCCCCAGCGCCGCCCCGAGCCGGCGCCGGCCACGGCTTCCAACAACCCCCTGGTGCGTCCGTACGCCATGACCGGCGGCCGGACCCGCCCGCGCTACCAGCTCGCCATCGAGGCACTGGTGCACACCACCGCGCAGCCGCACCAGATGCAGGGCCAGCTGCCCGAGCATCAGCGGATCTGCAACCTGTGCCGGGAGATCAAGTCGGTGGCCGAGGTCTCGGCCCTGCTCACGATCCCCCTCGGCGTGGCCAGGATCCTCGTCGCCGACTTGGCGGAGGCGGGCCTGGTCGCCATCCATCAGCCCGGCGGCGACGAGAACGCCGGTGGCCAGCCAGACGTGACACTGCTCGAAAGGGTGCTCAGTGGACTTCGCAAGCTCTAGCGGCGGTCCTTCCCGCTCCACCACCTCAGCGAAGATCGTGGTGGCGGGCGGCTTCGGCGTGGGCAAGACCACGTTCGTCGGCGCCGTCTCGGAGATCAACCCGCTGCGCACAGAGGCCGTCATGACGTCCGCTTCGGCAGGCATCGACGACCTCACCCACACCGGAGACAAGACCACCACCACGGTGGCCATGGACTTCGGCCGTATCACCCTGGACCAGGACCTGATCCTGTACCTCTTCGGTACGCCGGGCCAGGACCGCTTCTGGTTCATGTGGGACGACCTGGTGCGCGGCGCCATCGGCGCGATCGTCCTGGTGGACACCCGCCGTCTCGCCGACTGCTTCCCCGCGGTCGACTACTTCGAGAACTCGGGCCTGCCGTTCGTCATCGCCCTCAACGGCTTCGACGGCAACCAGCCGTACCAGCCGGACGAGGTCCGTGAGGCCCTGCAGATCGGCCCCGACACCCCGATCATCACGACGGACGCCCGCCACCGCGCGGACGCCAAGTCGGCGCTGATCACCCTGGTGGAGCACGCGCTGATGGCGCGCCTGCGCTAGCCGACCGCCTTGCAGAAGGGCCCTCCCCGCACGGGGAAGGGCCCTTCTGCTTTCCGCCGCAGCGGCGCTTGTCTCTCCTGGGCCCGCACACCAAGAAGGGCCCCTCTGCAGCAGAGGGGCCCTCAGGAACCGGCTGAGCGGCGCGGCTTATCCGTGCCAGCTGTGCGGCGCCCGGAAGCCGGGCTCGCGCTCCAGGCGGCGCCAGCCTGCCTTGGCACGGCCTCGGTGGGTCTGGGACGAGGCCGCCGGCTGGGCGGCCGCACGGGCCAGGAGGACGGCCGTGATGGCGGCGACTTCCTCGGGCTCGGCGTGGCCCTTCTCGACGCGGATGTCAGGCGTGTTCATGGATGTCAGTCTCCGTGAGAGAGAGGTCCGCGGGGTTGCCGCGACGGGTCCGCTCGGTTACTGCGGGGGGTTGCCGTGCTTGCGGGAGGGCAGGTCGGCGTGCTTCGACTGCAGCATCGCCAGGGACTTGACCAGGACCTCGCGGGTCTCGGCGGGGTCGATGACGTCGTCCACCAGGCCGCGCTCCGCCGCGTAGTACGGGTGCATCAGCTCGGCCTTGTACTCCTTGACCATCTTCTGCCGCATGGCCTCGGGGTCCTCGGCATCGGCGATCTGACGGCGGAAGATGACGTTGGCCGCGCCCTCCGCGCCCATCACGGCGATCTCGTTGGTGGGCCAGGCGTAGGTGAGGTCGGCGCCGATCGACTGGGAGTCCATGACGATGTAGGCACCTCCGTACGCCTTGCGCAGGATGAGCGAAATCCTCGGCACGGTCGCGTTGCAGTAGGCGTACAGCAGCTTCGCGCCGTGGCGGATGATTCCGCCGTGCTCCTGGTCGACACCGGGCAGGAACCCCGGTACGTCCAGGAAGGTCACGATCGGGACGTTGAAAGCATCACACATCTGGACAAAGCGTGCAGCTTTTTCGCTCGCCTCGATGTCCAGGACGCCGGCCAGGACCTGGGGCTGGTTGGCGATGATGCCGACCACCTGGCCGTCCAGACGGGCCAGCGCGCAGATGATGTTCCGCGCCCAGCGCTCGTGGACCTCCAGGTACTCGCCGTCGTCGACGATCTCCTCGATGACCTTGGCCATGTCGTACGGCCGGTTGCCGTCCGCCGGGACCAGGTCGAGCAGGACGTCGCTGCGGCGGTCCACCGGGTCGCCGGTCTCCACCCGGGGCGGGTTCTCGCGGTTGTTCTGCGGGAGCAGCGAGAGGAGGTAGCGCACCTCGGCGATGCAGGTCTCCTCGTCGTCGTACGCGAAGTGGCAGACACCGCTCGTCTCGGCGTGCACGTCCGCGCCGCCCAGGCCGTTCTGGGTGATCTCCTCGCCCGTCACCGCCTTGACCACGTCCGGGCCGGTGATGAACATCTGGGAGGTCTCGCGGACCATGAACACGAAGTCCGTCAGCGCCGGGGAGTAGGCCGCACCGCCCGCGCACGGGCCCAGCATCACGGAGATCTGCGGGATGACACCCGAGGCCTTCGTGTTGCGCTGGAAGATGCCGCCGTAGCCGGCGAGGGCCGAGACGCCCTCCTGGATACGGGCGCCCGCGCCGTCGTTCAGGGAGACCAGCGGCGCACCGGCCGCGATGGCCATGTCCATGATCTTGTGGATCTTCGTCGCGTGGGCCTCGCCCAGCGCGCCGCCGAAGATCCGGAAGTCATGGGCGTACACGAAGATCGTGCGGCCCTCGACCGTGCCCCAGCCGGTGATGACACCGTCGGTGTACGGCTTCTTCGCCTCCAGGCCGAAACCGGTCGCCCGGTGCCTGCGCAGCTGCTCGACCTCCTGGAAGGACCCCGGGTCCAGGAGCAGCTCGATGCGCTCCCGCGCCGTCAGCTTGCCCTTGGCGTGCTGCGCCTCGGTCGCCTTCTCGCTGGGGCCTGCCACGGCCTGCGCACGGATCTCGTGCAGCTCGGCGACCCGTCCGCGCGCGTCCGTCGGCTCGCCGGTCGGCTCACCCGTCGTCTCTTCCAAAACGGTCATGTAGCGACCTTACGAAGGACACCAAGGAAAGCGAGCCGTCGACTCCGTACAGTCTCCAGCCCGTTTTCCTGGTGCCACCAAACAGAACCAGGGGGGCATGCAGCCGTTCCGACTGCTCAGGGGGCGTCGGCGTTGTAGGGAGGCAACAAAGGTGTCACCTGAGAGCCAGCTCACATTCGTGTGTGGAGCATGCCATCCCTGGAGTGACACGGAGCCTCGGACGGGGCCCCGTCGAGAGGACTTCCACGGTGTCGTCGGCACGGACGACCGAGCGCACGGGGTGGTCCCAGACGATCTCCAGGGGAGTGCCCGTGCGGGGCGGCTCGCTGACGCAGAGGGTAGCGGTCCCGCCCCGGCGCCGGACGAGCACGCTCGCGCCCGCGGAGGCGGTCAGGCCACCCACCGTACCGGCTTCCCACAGGTTCGCCGCGGTCAGGCCGAGCGCGGGCACGGCGACGGCCTGGCGGCGGGCGTCGTTGGCGAGGACGCGCAGCCAGTGACGGTCGGCGGCCCGGGCGGCGACCTCGGCGCGGGAGGCGCCGGGCAGCAGGACATAGGCGTACGCGGCGGCGGCCGGGTCGGTGCCGTGGTCGAGCCAGAGGGTCTGCCAGCGGCGGGTGCGGCGCTCGGCCGTACTGGTGGTGTTGATGTCGGACCAGGCGCCGGTGCGGTCCTCGCGCCGGCTGCGCAGCTCGCCGCCGCACGGCAGGATCCAGCCGCCGTGACCCTCCAGATGGGCCCAGCCGGGGCCGCGCACAAGGGCCTGGGTGCCGTTCTCGCCGAGGTTGCGGTTGTCCACGACCGTCTCGACGGGGACGCCGTCGGCGCAGGTGATCCCGGCGCCCAGGCAGACGACGGCGTCGTCGAGGAAGAACCAGGACTTGCGGGCCTCCAGTGTCGACCCGAGCCCCTTGAGGTGCTGGCCGACGGCCGCGTACTCGCCGTCGGTGACGCCGCCGACCCAGCGGACGTCCGGCTTGGGGGCACCCCACTCGCCGCCGGCCCGGTCGGCCAGGCGCCTGGTCGACAGGGTCGTACCGGGCAGGCGGTACCAGTCCACGGTCGGCCAGAACCAGTCCGTGTACTGATCGGTCCGACCGGACGGATCGGACCGATCGTCACCCCCGGTCGGCCACCAGGAGAGCATCCCGGCGCCGGTGTGCCAGCCGCGCGGGTTCTCGCCGTTGCCGCACTCGTAGTGCGCGATGCGGTCGGAGGCCATGGAGAGCGCTGCGGTGAAGCGGGGGCGACGGTGGACGGCCCGGTCCATGGCCGGAAACAGGTGGTGCCCGACGGGTTCCGGGCTCGCGGGTACGGCCGCGTCGGCGACGGCGTGCAGCCGGGCGAGATCGGCGACCTCGAACTGACCTGCCGTCAGGATCGGTGTCACGGTGTCGCGTTGGATCCAGCCCTTGATCCTGCCGTGCCACCGCTCCCGCTCCCCCTCGCTCGCACCGCCCGCGAGCAGGGCGATGGCCGCGATCAGGGCCTGTCCGTGGAAGTGGTCGCTGCGCATGATGTGCAGGTCGTCGCTGAGCAGGTAACCCCGGCTGATGGCACGGCCGTTGACGCAGTCCATCACCAACCCGTCGTGGATCAGGGGCGCATAGGCGTGCTCGACGCTGTCCAGGACGTTCTGCCGGGCAGGGTCGGTGACCTCCCACGGCGAACCGGCGAGCAGTGCGAACAGCCGCCCGAGGCCGTCGAGCAGCACCTGGCCGTACGTCCCGGAGTAGGCGACCCAGGTGTGCTGGACGAAGGAGCCGTCGGCGTAGAGGCCGTCGCCCCGGGTGACGTACGGGAAGACCGGTGAGAGGGCGTCCCGGGCGAGCGCGACACGGTCGCCGGACCGGCCGAGGATGCCGCGCAGGGCGACGGAGCGGCATAGGTCGACGCGGTTGGCGCCGGTGGAGGTGCCGGAGTAGTCGGTGAGCATCGCGTCGGGGATGAAGTGGTCGACCGCGGCACAGGCGGTCGCGACCCGGGTCTCACCGAGGTGGTCGTACAGGGCGGCCGTGAGGTCCATGAGGAGCCGGGGGCTGCCGATCTGCCACTCCCACCAGTTGCCGTAGCGGGTGGTGGCCGGGTTGTAGACGGTGGCGGAGAGGTGGTCGAGTCCGCGCAGCACGTCGGCGAGGAGGGTGTCGTCGCCGGTGGAGCCGGTGCCGGGCTGGACGTAGGCCTGGGCCATGGTCCACAGGCGGCCGTAGCTGAAGGTGATGCCGGCGGGCGGGTCGAAGGGGTGGCCGGGCCAGAGGGAGGCCGGGGCAGGAACCATGGCGCCCCGGAAGTCCCTGGCCAGTGCACCGAGTTGGGAGAGACGGGAGGCGTACGGCTCGGCGGCTGGGTCGTATCCGGTGCCGAGGGCGATGTCGAGCCAGCGGCGGCGGAGGGTGTCGTAGGGGTCTGCGGCGGGTGCCGCGTGGGCCCGGGGCGCCAGGGTGGCGGTGAGGGCGGCGGCCAGCAGCAGGGCTCGCCGCGTCGGTCCGGTCGTACCCATGCCGGTGGTCACCGCCCCTGTTCAGCAGCCGCCGCAGTTGTAGTAGAGGACGTCCCAGTGGTTGCCCTCGTCGGCGTAGATGTTTCCGGAGCCGGACCGGTACTGCGGGGCGCCGTCCCCGCGCAGACCGATGTAGGTGAAGTTGCCCTTGATGTACGACGTGACGCAGGTGTTCTTGCCGTAGTCGAGCTTGTAGCCGTTCCAGTGGGAGTAGGTGCCGGAGGCGTGGCCGGTCTCGGTGCCGCCGGTGATGTTGAGGGCGCAGCCACTGGCCCGCTTGAGGGTCTGGGCGCCCTGTGCGGTGGCGAGGTTGAGCTGCTCGAAGGACGTACAGGTGGGGTTGTTCCGGTCGGAGCAGTTGCCCGAGGAGGACCAGGTGATGCCGACGTCGCGGAACATCTGGGTGGCGGTCGCATGGCTGATCTTGGTGACGGCGAAGGCGTCGGTGGCGGTGCCGACGACGGCGACGCCGGGGGCGACGACGAGGGCGAGCGCGGTCAGGACGGAGCGGACCTTCATGACCTTCGTGGCCTTCATGGGGACCCTTCCTGCGGATGGCCGTGCTTCCTGTGGGGCGGCTGTGCAGGTGGCGCACGCCGATGGTGCCCGAGCCCTGCACGGGTCCACCAGAGGGCGCGCACGGTGACTCTTGGTTACCGTGAAGACACGATACGCATGATGTTGAAAACCGAACGGAATAGGTCTACGGTCGGTGTCGTTAGGTTCGTTGAACGTTAAACAGAAAGGCCGCGGCTTCGGCCTCGTCGACCGCGCCCGTCCCCAAGGAGCACGTCATGGGCATTTTCAGCCGCAAGGAAAGCACCCCCACCCCCGCCTCGGCGCCCGCCACCGTCAGCCCCGACCTGGCCGCGCTGACCGGTGACTACACGCTCGACCCCGCGCACACCACGATCGGCTTCGTGGCCCGCCACGCGATGGTCACCAACGTCAAGGGCAGCTTCCTGGACTTCAACGGCACCCTGCACCTGGACGGCGCCGACCCCGCCAAGTCCACCGCCACGATCGACGTCCGGATGGAGAGCGTCGAGACCGGCAACGCCGACCGTGACGGCCACCTGAAGTCCTCGGACTTCTTCAAGACCGACGAGTTCCCGACGATGACCTTCCGCTCCACCAAGGCCGAGGCCCTGGGCGGCGACGACTACCGCATCACCGGCGACCTCTCCATCCTCGGCGTGACCAAGCCGATCAGCATCGACCTGGAGTTCAACGGCGCCGCGAAGGACCCGTTCGGCAACGAGCGCGTCGGCTTCGAGGGCAAGACCGAGATCCTGCGCTCCGAGTGGGGCCTGACCTGGAACGCGGCGCTGGAGACCGGCGGCTTCCTGGTCTCCGACAAGATCAAGCTGAACTTCGACATCTCGGCGATCAAGAACGCGTGAGCCTCCGGCGGTTCAGCCGCCCCCGAGACCTCCGCACCCTGAGCACGCCCGCCCTCCACTCCCCCGAAAAGAGAGGGCGGGCGTCCGCCTGTTCGTGTCAGAGTGGTCCGATGGCAGCACTCTCCGAGCACGAAGAGACCGACTGGGTCCATCTCGCCTCGTTCCCGAACCTGCCGGGGCATCCCAACCCGGGCCGGTTCCTGCTCGGTTGACTGCGCGAGCGCGGTATCGACTGGATGCCGTTCACGCAGGAAGAGATACGGATCGACCTCATGTGCCGCATGGACGAGGACGGGCACTGGCACGGGACTTTCGGCGTGAACGTGGACGCCCGCGCGCTGTGGCGGCTCGGACTGCATCCGGATCAGCCGTCCTCCGTCGTCGACGGGCCCTCCCCGCCCGCCTGGTGGCACGCCGCCGGTGAGCGTTACGCCGGCCGTCACGCCGTACGCCGACGCCACGGCTTCCGCTGAACCGGCAGCAGGAACCAGGACGCCCCGACGGACAGCACCGCGCCGACGGCGATCGCGGCCAGGCGCGTGGGCAGCAGGCTCTGCGCGTCCTGGCCGAAGTAGCCGAGGAGCAAGGAGAGGGCCGTGGTCATGCCGGCCGCCCAGTAGGCGTAGCCGAGCGGGCGCAGCCACAGGGCTACGGCCAGCACGGCGAACAGCACGACCATCGCCGTGCGACCCGTGCTGCCGGCCGCCGCCACGCCCGTGGCGAGCAGGGTGCCGGCGCAGGCGCCCAGGAAGCGCTCTACTCCCTTGCGCAGTACGTCGGTTCGACCCCGGTTGCCGCTTGCGACGACGTACGCCGTCAGGACCAGCCACGGCCAGTGGTCGTCGTAGAGCAGTCGGCCGAGCGCGAAGGACGCCGCCACCCCCGCCGCCATCTGTACGGCCATCCGCGTGCTGGGGCGGGGGCGCAGCCGGGAGGGCCGCCGCGGGGTGCCCGGATCGGCTTCGGCCGGCCAGGGGCCGTACCGGTCGGCCGCCGTCTGCACCAGCCACACGCTCGCCCACGCCAGTACGCCGATGAGCGCCGACCACGCCCAACTCACCAGCTCCCCCTGCGCCTCGGGTGGGAGAGTCGGGCCGGGGACCACGAGGAGCGCCACCAGCGGGAGGGTGATCAGGGTGCCTGCCCTGGTGGCGGCCGGGCCGTAGCGGCGGATCCAGATCGCCAGGGAGATGCCCGCGGTGAAGACGGCAGCGCCCAGCCAGTAGTGGGCGGCGATCAGGCGGCCGACCAGGGCGCAGACCGCCGACACCGCCGGCAGCAGGGCCAGCGCCCTGAGGCGGCCCCGGGTGTCCGCCGTCCGCTGGGTCCGGGCGAGCATGACGGTCAGGACCACCGCGAGGACGACCGAGTCGGTGTGCAGTCCGGCCGCACCCTCCAGCCACAGGGCGATCGACCACGAGAGCAGGACGGCCGTCATCGTCACGGCCGCTTCGTACGCGTTGCGTATTAGTTTGTCAGCCATCACGGCAGAATATTGGGCCGCGCAGGACGAAGATAGTACGCAAGCGCGTATCATTCTTCGTCATGGATCACCTTTCCGAGGCCGCCCTCCTCCGAAGTGCCATCGTCCGGCTCAACCGACGGCTCAGGCAGGAGCGCGGGGACGGGAGTCTCAGCCCCAACCAGCTCGTGGTGCTCGGGTATCTGCACCGGCGCGGATCGGCCACGCCCGGTGAGATCGCGGCGGCGGAGCGGCAGCGGCCGCAGTCGCTCACCCGGGTCTTCGCCGAGCTGGAGGCCGATGGGCAGATCGCGCGGGAAGCGGGCACGACGGACCGGCGTCAGGCCGTGCTCACGCTCACCGAGCCCGGGCGGCGGGCGTTGGAGCGGGACATGGCCGAGCGGGACGCCTGGCTGGCCGAGGCGCTCGGGGCGCTGGGCGAGACGGAGCGCGGGGTGCTGGTGCTGGCCGCGGCGGTGATGGAGCGGCTGGGCACGGTGGACGTGCCCGCGCGGCGCGACTGACGCGCTCAGAAGCCCCCGCCGAAGTCCCCTCCCCCGCCGCCGTCGAAGCCCCCTCCGTCGCCGAAGCCGCCGCCGAAGTCGCCGGGGTCGAAGTCCGCACCGGACACGTCGCCGCCCTCGTAGCCGCCGCTGCCGAAGTCCGCGCCGCCGAAGTCGCCGTAGCCGGTGCCGTAGTCGGCCGCGTACGACGGTGTGGCCATCATGCTGCCGAGCAGGGTGCCGACGAGCAGGCCGGGGAGGATGCCGCCGCCGAAGTAGCCGCCCGCCCAGGGGCCGTAGGCCGGGCCCGCGTCCCAGTAGGGGCGGCGGCCGTAGTCGGTGTCGACCTCGCGGATCACGGGGTCGCGGCCGTCGGCCAGCCGGGTCGCGTCGGCCGCGCAGACCGGGACCTCGCGGGGTGCGCCGCCGGGCGGGGTCCAGGCGGCGTCGGTGACCGAGGGGCCGTGCCGGGGGTCGAAGAAGCAGGGCGGGCGGCGCTCCGGGAGGGGGCGTCCTTCGCGGCGGGCGGCCAGTTGGGCCAGGGAGAAGCGGCCGTCCTCCAGCGCCTCGGTGACCGCGCGGACGTCCTCGGGTTTCCGGGCGTCGGCCATGTACTGCTTGGCTTTGTCGTAGGCGTCCAGGGCCCGTTCGTAGTCCCCGCGCATGGCGTCGTCGGCGCCCGTCTCGGCCGGGTGGAAGTCCAGCCGGTCGAGTTCCTCGCCGAAGGCGGTGATGTCCTCGTCGACGACGACCCGCAGGCGGTCGAGGGCGGCCCGCTGCTCCTCGGCGTGGCGGCGGCGGTTGCGGCGGACCAGGGCGTAGGCGCCCGCGCCGCCGGCCACGAGGACCGCGGCCGTGGTGATCAGTGCCGTGGTGGACACTCCGCCGCCCTTGCCGGAGGAGCCCCAGGACGCGGGGGCGTGGCCGCCCATGTTGGCCAGGGCGCGTTCGGTGAAGTCGGTGAGCTGGGTCTTGGTGTCCTCGCCCTGGACGCTGGTGACCAGGTTCTGGACGGCGCTGCGCGGGAGAACCGAGGAGTCGGCGCGGGCGTCGAAGCGGTCGCCGAGGCGGATGGCGTACAGGCCGGTGACGCCGGTGGCCGTGCGCAGCTCGGAGAAGAGGTTCTGGGTGGGGTAGCCGGCGGGCAGGACCGCGATGAACAGGGGTTTGTTCGCGCCCTTGATCTGTTTGGCGAGTGTGTCGGCGTCCGCGGCGGACAGCTGCGCGGAGGCCGCCGGGTCGACGTAGACCGGGCCCTTGCGGAGGGCCTCGGCGATGGTGGAGATGCTGGTGGCCGCCAGCGCGCCGGGGGCCAGCGCGGTCACGATCAGCAGGGTGAGGACGGCCAGCAGCAGCGCTGGGAGGCTTCGGGTCCGCAGGACGGCCTTCATCCTTCGAAGCTACCCGAAGCCTCCCAAAATTGGGCATACTTCCAGATCAGACGGAGGGGCTCACGCGGCCCGGTACGCCTCCGTCAGCTTCTGCACCGCCTTTCCGTACCTGCCGGTCAGCAGCAGATGGTCCGCGTCGGCGAAGGGCTTCGCGACGGCGTCCGTGACCCCCTGCCCGACCTTCTGCTGGACGAGCAGCCGCGCCTTCGCGACCAGCTCGCGTCCGGTCCGGTCGGCGCCCGCCCGCTCGGCTGCCGTCGCCGCCAGGGCGAGCGCGCGCAGGGTGGTGGTGCCGCCCTGCGGGACCCGGGTGAGCGTGGTCAGGCCCCAGCCGTAGGGGAACTGCGGGTCGTACGACGCGTCGCCGACGTTGATCGGCAGCTGGGACTCGGACCTCGGCCAGGTGACCGGGAGCTGTCCGGTGAAGGGGAGCCTGCCGTAGAGGACGTCGGCGACGCCCTCGCCCTCGGTGCCGGGCAGCCAGGAGGCCACGAGCGCGTCGATCCCCGCCAGCCGGTCGCCGATCAGCTGCGGTCGCCCGGAGACGATCAGCACCGCGCACTTCATGGCCGCGCACACCTTGTCCACGGCGGCCCGGTCGGCGGCGGACAGCTGCAGGGAGTGGCCGTTGCCGACGTCGCCGACGCCCTCGGCGTACGGGGTCTCGCCGACGACGACCACGCCGGCGTCGTAGCCGTCGGTCGGTGCGGAGGCGTCCTTGGAGTAGGTGACGTTCCCGCCCGCCTCGCGCATCCCCTGGAGGACGGTCGTGCCCGGGGTGATGTTCCCGGAGGAGCCCTGCCAGGTGAGGGTCCAGCCGCCGGACTGGTTGCCGATGTCGTCGGCGTTGGACCCGGCGACGTACACCTTCTCGCTCTTCTTCAGGGGCAGCAGCCCACCGGCGTTCTTCAGGAGCACCTGGGACTCGGCAGCGGCCCGGCGGGCCACGGCCCGGTGTTCCGGGGAGCCGATCGCGGCGGCGCCGCTGGTGTCGGCGTAGGGGTGCTCGAACAGGCCCAGCCTGAACTTCTGGGTCAGGATGCGGGAGACGGCGTCGTCGATCCGCCGCTCGCTGATCCGGCCGGCCTTCACCTCGTCGACGAGCGTGCCGGTGAAGTCCTTGTAGGTGTACGGCACCATCATCATGTCCAGGCCCGCGTCGACCGAGGTGCGGACGTGGGACGCGTAGTCGCCGGGGAGCTGGTCGATGGCGTTCCAGTCGCTGATGACGAAGCCGTCGAAGCCCATGCGGTCCTTGAGGACACCGTTGATCATGTCGGCCCGGGCGTGCATCTTCACCGGGCCCTGTCCGTCGCCGAGCACGTCCAGGGAGGAGTACGACGGCATGACCGTGCCGACGCCCCGGTCGACGGCGGTCTCGAACGGCGCCAGGTGGACGGCCTCCAGCTGCTGCCGGGTGACCTTGGTGACGCCCTGGTCGATCTTGTACGTCCCGGTGGTGGAGGAGCCGTACTCGGTGCCGCCGTCGCCGACGAAGTGCTTGGCGGTGGCGAGGACCTTGTCGCTGCGGCTCAGGTCCCTGCCGTTCGCGCGGCCCTGGAGGCCCTGGATGACGGTCTCCATGGACTGGACGAGCGCCGGGTCCTCACCGAAGGACTCGTAGGAGCGGCCCCAGCGTTCGTCGCGGCTCACGCACAGGCAGGGTGCGAAGTCCCAGGGGATTCCGGTGGCCCGCACCTCGGCCGCGGTCACCGCACCCGCCTGCTCGGCGAGCCGGGGGTCGCGGGTGGCGCCGATGCCGATGTTGTGCGGCATGACCGTGGCGCCGGACAGGTTGTTGTGGCCGTGGACCGCGTCGACGCCGTAGATCAGCGGGATCTGGAAGCGGGTCGCCCGGGCCCGCAGCTGGAAGGCGTCGGTCATCTTCGCCCACGCCTCGGGGGTGTTGGGCGTGGGCGTCGAGCCGCCGCCGGAGAGGAGTGACCCGAGGGCGTACGTCGCGATGTCGCCGCCGCCCCCGACGGCCCCGCGCTCGGCCTGGGTCATCTGGCCGGCCTTCTCCGCCAGGGACATGCGGGACACGAGGTCGGCGACGCGCTTCCTGACCGGCAACTTCGCGTCCAGGTACGGCAGTCCGTGGGCGTCGACGACGATCTGCGGGGTCTCGGCGGGTGCCTTGGCGCCGGTCACCGTGAGCCGCAGCGGGACGGTCTCGGCGGACTCGGCGGCCTTGTCCCTGAGGGTGGGCACCTCGATGGTCTTCGAGGTGCCGGAGGCGGTGCCGGCCGGGAAGGTGAGGGTGCCGTGGACCGGGGCGTAGTCCTTGCCGGGGTCGGCGGTGCCGCCCGCGGTCTCGTAGGCGACGGTCACCGGGTCGTCGATCGGCGCGGAGCCGGTGGTGGCGACGGTGACCCTGACGGCTGCCGTACCGCCTTCCTTCACGGGGTACACGGCGGCGTCCGTGGTGACGTTCGCCCGCAGGGACTGGTCGGCCCTGCCGTACAACTCGACGTCGTCCATGGCGAACCGGCCCTTGACGCCGGCCGGGAGCGTGACGGCGTAGCCCCACATCCCGGTCAGCCCGAGGACGTGGTCGATGCCGCCGACGGGCTGGTAGTCCGTGCGGTAGACGAAGTCGGTGAAGGGGATCTCGACCTGTCTCCAGCCGGTCCAGGCGTCGGTGAAGGAGGTCGTCCACAGCTCGGAGGCCTCGCCGTTCGCGCCGCCGTCCTTGATCTCGAAGGCGATCTTCTTGCCGTTGTCCTGGCCGTCCCACCAGAAGCGGATGCCCTTGTGGGCGGACCAGTCGTGGGCGGGTTCGGTCGCGGCGAAGTCGTGGGTGAAGCCGCCGTAGCCGCTGATGTCGTAGCTGCCGGTGAGGACCTTGGCGCCCTCGGGGGCGTCGGAGCGGGCGGTCAGTTGCAGGGCCGGCGGGTCGTCGGTGTCACTCCCCCAGGTGAAGATGCCCTCGGCGGGCTGGGAGGCGAAGGGGACCTCGCCCTCGAAGCGGTCGACGGGGACGGGGGCGGGGGCGGGGTCGTCGGCCGCGTGGGACACGGCCGGTGAGAGCAGGGCTGCGAGCAACGCGGCGGACACGAGCAGGGCGGTTCTTGGCATAGACCATCCTCGACTCTCGTGGTTCACTCAGGACTTAGATCACGCCGTGAGTTAACTAACGACCCACAGACCCGTCAAGACGTCACGTCAGACATTCCGGGAAGGGCGACGCCCCATGAGGAGATCCCCCCGCGCGGTCCGGCTGCTGCTGGCCGGACTGCTCTCCACGGCCGGCCTCACCGCGGCCACCACCTCCGCGCACGCGTCCGGTGAGCAGGTCACGGCCTGGCTCACCACGACCGACGACTCCGCCGGACGGCACGTCGTGCGCGGGCTCCAGGCGCAGACGCCGTTCGCCTTCCAGTCCGGGACCGGCGGCAGCGGAGAGAACATCACCGTGGACGAGAACACCCGCTACCAGAGCTTCACCGGCGGCGGTGCGTCCTTCACGGACACGGCGGCCTGGCTGATGAACAGCAGCGGGGCGCTGTCGCAGAGCACACGGGACGCGACCATGCGCAAGCTGTTCTCACCGGCGGACGGGATCGGACTGTCGTTCCTGCGCAATCCGATGGGCGCCTCGGACCTGGCACGGTACGGCTACACGTACGACGACGTGCCGGCCGGCCAGACGGACCCGTCCCTGTCGAAGTTCTCGATCGCGCACGACCTCGCGGACGTCGTCCCGCTGACGAAGCAGGCGCTCCAGCTCAACCCCTCCCTGACGGTGATGGCCTCGCCGTGGACGGCGCCGGCCTGGATGAAGGACAGCGGCTCGCTCAATGGGGGCTGGCTGAAGGCGGAGGACTACGGGGCGTACGCCTCCTACTTCGTGAAGTACCTCCAGGCGTACAAGGACCAGGGAGTCGACGTCTCGTACGTCACCGCGCAGAACGAGCCGACGTGCTGTTCGGGCTACCCGTCGATGAGCTGGAACGCGAGCGGTCTCGCCTACTTCACCAAGAGCGAGCTGCTGCCGAAACTGCAGGCGGCGGGTCTGTCGACGAAGGTGCTTGCGCACGACTGGAACTGGGACGTCTACGACTCCTATGCGGCCCGGACCGTGGACGACGCGGCGGTCCGCAACCACCCCAACTTCGGCGGGATCGCCTGGCACGGCTACGGCGGCGACATCGCCAAGCAGACCTCCGTGCACAACCAGTACCCGACGCTGGACGCCTTCGGCACCGAGCACTCCGGTGGCACCTGGATCGCCGACCAGCAGCGCGAGGACATGTCCAACATCATCGACTACACGCGCAACTGGGCGAAGTCGGTGACCAAGTGGTCGCTGGCGGTGGACCAGAACATGGGCCCGCACAACGGGGGGTGCGGCACCTGCACCGGTCTGATCACCGTGCACAACGGGGACGGGGCGAGCGGGACCGTCGACTACACGGTCGAGTACTACGACATGGGCCACCTGACGAAGTTCGTCCGCCCGGGCGCCCAGCGGATCGCGTCCACGGCGTCGTCCGCGGTGCCGAACGTGGCGTGGCGCAACCCGGACGGCAGCAAGGCGCTGATCGCGTACAACGACTCCTCCTCCGCCCGGACCGTGACGATCAACTGGGGGTCCCAGCACGCCACTTACTCGCTCCCCGGCAAGACCTCGGCGACCTTCACCTGGTCGGGCACCCAGTCGGGCGGCGGCGGCCGGTCGGGGGCCTTCGTGGGGCTGGCCGGCAAGTGCCTCGACGTGGCGGGCGGTTCGAGCGCGAACGGCACGGCCGTGCAGCTCTACGACTGCAACGGCAGCGGCGCCCAGCAGTGGACCGTGCAGACCGACGGTTCGGTCCGGGCGCTCGGCAAGTGCCTCGACGTGACCTCGGGTTCGACGGCGGACGGGGCCAAGGTGCAGTTGTACGAATGCAATGGAACCGGTGCCCAGCAGTGGTCGTACAACGCCTCCACCGGTGATGTGGTGAACACGGCGGCGAACAAGTGCCTGGACGTGACGGACAACTCGTCGGCGAACGGGGCGAGGGCACAGATCTGGTCGTGCACCGGGGCCGCCAACCAGAAGTGGCACTTGCAGTAGGGCGGGCCGCGTCCCGCCCTCGGAGGGGGCGGGACATGAAACGCAGGGGAGCCGTACTGGGCACGGCGGCCGGGCGATGAGCCGGGAGGACTTCGACGGGTTTCTGGGGGACACGTGCTGAGGCAGCGGGCGGCCGGTGTGTTCGGTGTCGTGGGCGGGATGCTTCTGCTCAGCGGGTGCACGGCGGTCGATCTGCCGCTCGCCGGGGTGCGGGTCGGGGCGGACGGGGTGCCGTACGCGCTGTTCCGGCCGTGTGGTGACGACGGCTATCAGGGGCCGTACCTCGACGGGCAGGCACGGAACGGCGGTGAGGGGCCCGTCACCACCGGGTGGGACGTGCGCAGGGAGGGGCTGCACGGGGATGCCGAGTTCCCCCTGTTCGCACCGCCCGAGCGCTGGAAGCCCCGGCACCGCGGCGCCCAGCGGCTCCTGCCCGGCCACCGGTACGTGCTCGGCTTCGGGCACTACGTGACCGGTGACTCGTACAACGCGATCGTGACGTTCACCGCAGAGCGGATCGGGCGGCTCGGGCCCGGTCAGGTCTGGGCCGACGGCCGGGCGATGAGCGCCGGGGCGTTCGAGAAGCTCGCCCGGGACTCGTGCTGAGGAGCGGGCGCTCAGTGGGTGGGGGACGATGAAGGGGTCCGAGGAGATGCACCCGAACGACCCCGGGCCACGCCTGACGTTTCCGACCTGGAGGACGGCATGAGCACAGCGCGGGACCTGTTGATCGTCGCTCTGGACGTCCCGTCCGGCCGGCCCGTCGGACAGGGGGACCTCTCGCTCGCCCTGGCCGGGGCCGAACTGGTCGACCTGATCGACGCCGAGGCCGTCACCCTGGACGACGTGCGCATCGTGCCCGGCCTGCAGCCGGCCACCGGTGACCGGCTGCTGGACGCGGCGGAGGCTGCGCTCACCCGGCAGACGCCGTACGAGTCCGTCGAGGACTGGCTGTGGCGCCGCGGGCGCGGTCTGGCCGCCGCCTACGCCGACGATCTGCAGGAGCGGGGACGGCCGGCCACCGGAGCCCGGCACCACTGGCTGCCCTGGCGGAGCGGGGACGACACCTCGGCCGACGCCCCGGCCGAATCGCCGGAGCGACGGCACGCCACCGACCGCTGGGCCTCCCACGAGCCCGTCCTCACCGGTCTCGCGGCCGCCCTCGGGATCCCCGAGGGCGCGCCGGAACAGGCCCCGGAGGACCTTCCCGGCGACGCGGTGGTGACCGTCCTGGCGGCCGTCAACGACGCGCTGACGGAGCTGGAGGCCGTGCGGCAGCGGCGGCGCATCGAGAAGGACGCCTACGACAACGTCTGGCGTGCCCCCTGAGGCGGACTACTCGGCCGGCTCGACCCCGGCCCGCAGCAGGCCGTAGGTGTAGGCGTCCTCCAGGGCCTGCCAGGACGCGGCGATGACGTTGTCCGCCACGCCGACCGTGGACCACTCGCCCGTGCCGTCGGACGTGGAGATCAGCACGCGGGTGGTGGAGGACGTGCCGTGCTTGCCCTCCAGGATGCGGACCTTGTAGTCGACCAGGTCCAGCTTGGCGAGCTGCGGGTAGATCTTCTCCAGGGCGACGCGCAGCGCCCGGTCCAGGGCGTTGACCGGGCCGTTGCCCTCCGCGGTGGCGACGATCCGCTCGCTCTTGGCCCACAGCTTCACCGTGGCCTCGTTGGCGTGGGTGCCGTCGGGGCGGTCCTCGACGATGGCCCGCCAGGACTCGACGTCGAAGTACTTCAGGGGCCTGCCCTCGACCTCGGCGCGCAGCAGCAGCTCGAAGGAGGCGTCCGCGGCCTCGTACGTGTAGCCCTTGAGCTCGCGCTCCTTCACCCGCTCGACCACCCGGCCGACCAGTTCGCGGTCGCCGCCCAGGTCGATGCCGAGTTCCTTGCCCTTCAGCTCGATGGAGGCGCGGCCCGCCATGTCGGAGACCAGCATGCGCATCGTGTTGCCGACCTGCTCGGGGTCGATGTGCTGGTACAGGTCCGGGTCGACCTTGATCGCAGAGGCGTGCAGACCCGCCTTGTGCGCGAAGGCGGAGACGCCGACGTAGGGCTGGTGGGTCGACGGGGTCAGGTTCACGACCTCGGCGATGGCGTGCGAGATGCGGGTCATCTCGCGCAGGTGGCCGTCGGGCAGCACCTTCTTGCCGTACTTCAGCTCCAGGGCCGCGACCACCGGGAAGAGGTTGGCGTTGCCGACGCGCTCGCCGTAGCCGTTGGCCGTGCACTGGACGTGGGTCGCGCCGGCGTCCACCGCGGCCAGGGTGTTGGCGACGGCGCAGCCGGTGTCGTCCTGGGCGTGGATGCCGAGCCGGGCGCCGGTGTCGGCGAGGACCGTGGAGACGACCGCCTGGACCTGGGCGGGGAGCATGCCGCCGTTGGTGTCGCAGAGGATGACGACGTCGGCGCCGGCCTCGGAGGCGGTGCGTACGACCGCCTTGGCGTACTCCGGGTTCGCGCGGTAGCCGTCGAAGAAGTGCTCGCAGTCGACGAACACCCGGCGGCCCTGCTCGCACAGGTAGGACACGGTGTCCCGGACCATCTCCAGGTTCTCGTCCAGCGTGGTGCGCAGCGCCAGCTCCACATGCCGGTCGTGCGACTTGGCGACCAGCGTGATCACCGGGGCACCCGAGTCCAGGAGCGCGTTGACCTGAGGGTCGTCGGCGGCCTTGGCGCCGGCGCGGCGGGTGGCACCGAAGGCGACCAGCTGGGCGTGCCGGAAGTCGATCTCCTGCCGGGCGCGGGCGAAGAACTCGGTGTCCCGCGGGTTCGCGCCGGGCCAGCCGCCCTCGATGAAGCCCACGCCGAAGTCGTCCAGGTGCCGTGCGATGGCGAGCTTGTCCGCGACGGTGAGGTTGATGCCCTCGCGCTGCGCGCCGTCACGCAGCGTGGTGTCGAAGACGTGGAACGAGTCGTCGAGCTCGCTGGTTGCCGTCTCGGTCATGGTCTCAAGGCTCCTGATTGTGGATCTTCGGTCTTACCGGAATGACCGGCTCCACCGTCCCCCCAATAGTCCCTCGCGCTCCGTTCCCGGCTGAAGGTGGGCCGGAAAACCAAAAAACCCCTCGCGGGTGCGAGAGGTCTGCGCGCGGGTCGAGGACGACGGTGGCCACCCGTACCTGGTCGTACGTGGTGGTCACTGCGGACCGGCGCGCCTGCTGCCAATAATCATGGCGAACGAGAGCACGGAGGCAGTCTGGCACAGCGCTGCCCCTCGCTCACCGACTGTCTCAGGATGCGGTCGTCAGGTGTCCGGCGTGAGGAGTGTCTCCGCGAGGAACTCCCGGACGTGGGCGATCACTTGTTCCCGTCCGGTGCCGCGCAACCCGATGGCGACGTGGATGGAGAAGCCGTCAAGCAGCGCACGCAGCCTCGCGGCGAAGCGGTCGGCGTCGACCGGGCGGAACTCGCCGCGCGAGACGCCCTCGGCGAGCAGCGCGACCAGGTCGCGGTGCCAGGCGCCCTCGATGGCGGCCTGCCGCTCGCGGGCGACAGCGTCGGCGGCAGCGCTCTGCGAGCGGTTCCAGACCTCCAGCCAGAGCGTCCAGTGCGGGTCGCGGTGGCCGTCGGGGACGTACAGCTCGACGTACGCCTCCAGGCGCTCCCGGGCGGTGCCGGGGCGGGTGAGCAGGCGGCTGCGCTCGGCGCCGAGCCTGCCCTCGCTCCATTCCAGGGTCTGCAGCAGCAGCTCGTCCTTGGAGCGGAAGTAGTACAGCAGATGGCCGCTGCTCATCCCGACCTCGCGGCCGAGCCCCGCCATGGTGAGCTTCTCCAGACCGCGCTCGGCGATCATGTCCATGGCGGCGACGAGAACCTCCTCGCGCGGCGGCGCGTTCCTGCGCGCACGGGCCGCACCGGCCATCTGCTGCTCCTGTGGTGTCAGACCTTCGTGTGTCAGGCCTTCGCGTGTCAGGCCTTCGCGTGTCAGACCTTCGGCTGCTGCTGGGTGATGCAGTGGATGCCACCACCACCGGAGAAGATCGTACGGGCGTCCACCAGGGTGACCGTCCGCTCGGGGAAGAGACGGCGGAAGATCCCGGCGGCGATCTCGTCGCGCGGGTCGTCGAAGCCGCAGAGCACGACCCCGCCGTTGCAGAGGTAGTGGTTGATGTAGGAGTAGTCGGCCCAGTGGCCGTCGGCCTCCAGGACGGTCGGGGCGGGTACCTCGACCACCTCCAGCGTGCGACCG
Organism: Streptomyces sp. NPDC001816; assembly: GCF_042892235.1. Lineage (NCBI taxonomy): Bacteria > Bacillati > Actinomycetota > Actinomycetes > Kitasatosporales > Streptomycetaceae > Streptomyces > Streptomyces sp. NPDC001816. The sequence continues at coordinate 115,558 of NZ_JBIATY010000009.1, read as the reverse complement.
CGCGCGTCGGTCGCCGACTTCAGGATGCCGATGACCTCCTTGGTGACCTCGTGGTCGGGGTGGGCCGGGTCCGGCTGGTGGTGGGCGACGACCACACCGGGGCGGGCGAAGGCCGCGACGATGTCGACGTGGCCGAGGGTGCCGAAGCCGTGGGGAGGGTAGTCGCCGGTCAGACCGCGCGGCAGCCAGATCGCCTTGCTGGTCCCGAGGTGGGCGTGGATCTCCGCCTCGACCTGCGCCTTCGTCCAGCCCGGGTTGCGCTCGGGGCCGAGCTGCACGGTCTCGGTGAGCAGCACCGTGCCCTCGCCGTCGACGTGGATCGCGCCGCCCTCGTTGACCAGCTTCGAGGCGTACGTCTTCGCGCCCGCGAGGTCCGAGACATACGCGGCGATCTTCGAGTCGTGCTCCCAGCGGGCCCAGTCCTGGGCGCCCCAGCCGTTGAACGTCCAGTCCACCGCGGCCAGTTCACCCCGGCCGTTGGTGAGGAAGGTGGGGCCGATGTCCCGCATCCAGGCGTCGTCCAGATCGCGCTCGACCGTGTCGACGCCGGGGCCGAGCAGCACCTGCGCATCCGCCGACCGACCGGGGCTGCACACGACCGTCACCGGCTCGAAGCGGAGGATCGCGCGGGCCACCGAGGCCCAGGCCATGCGGGACAGACGGAGGTCGTCCGGGTCGTCGAAGGTGGGGTTGGGGCCCGGCCACGCCATCCAGGTGCGCTCGTGCGGGGTCCACTCGGCCGGCATGCGGAAGCCGTCGGCTGCGGGGGTGGTCATGTCGCGGGTCCTTACAGGAAGTAGAGGCGGTTGAGGGAGACGGAGTCGGCGGGCCCTGAGCGCAGCGGGTCGCCGTCGAGGGTGACCAGACCGGTGCGCCGGTCGACGTCGACCGCTCCGATGCGGGCGTTCAGCCGCAGGTCGGCGGGGCCGATGCCCCGGGTGCCCCGTACGGCGACCCGGCGGCGCCGGGTGGGCATCCGGTCGTTGCCCTGGTCGAGGGCGGCCTGTGCGACGAACGCGACCGAGATGTCCGCGGGCGTGGCGCCGTGCGCACCGAACTGCGGGCCCAGGACGAGGGGTTCGCAGGTGTCGGTGGCCGCGTTCGGGTCGCCGACCACGCCGTACGCCGGGAAGCCGGACTTGAGGACGAGCTGCGGCTTGGCGCCGAAGTACTCCGGGCGCCACAGCACGAGGTCGGCGAGCTTGCCGACCTCGATCGAGCCGACCTCGTGCGCGAGGCCGTGCGCGATGGCGGGGTTGATGGTCAGCTTCGCCATGTAACGCAGGACGCGGGCGTTGTCGTCGCCCTCGCCGTCGCCGGCCTCCCCGTCATGGGGAAGCAGGGGCCCCAGCTCGGCCTTCATCTTCCCGGCCATGGCGAAGGTACGGCGGACCGTCTCGCCCGCGCGGCCCATGCCCTGCGCGTCGGACGAGGTGATGCCGATCGCGCCCAGGTCGTGCAGCACGTCCTCGGCGCCCATCGTGCCGGCCCGGATGCGGTCGCGGGCCATGGCGGCGTCGCCGGGCAGGTCGGTCTTCAGGTCGTGGACGGAGACGATCATGCCGTAGTGCTCGGCGACCGCGTCCCGGCCGAAGGGCAGGGTGGGGTTGGTGGAGGAGCCGATGACGTTCGGGACGCCGGCCATCTTGAGCACGTTGGGCACGTGTCCGCCGCCGCAGCCCTCGATGTGGAAGGCGTGGATGGTCCGGCCCTCCAGCACCTTCAGGGTGTCCTCCACCGACAGGCACTCGTTCAGGCCGTCGCTGTGCAGGGCGACCTGGACGTCGTGCTCCTCGGCGACCCGCAGGGCCGTGTCGAGCGCGCGGGTGTGGGCGCCCATGTCCTCGTGCACCTTGAAACCCGAGGCACCGCCCTCGGCGAGGGCCTCGACCAGCGGGGCGCCCTGCGAGGACGAACCCCGGCCCAGGAAGCCGATGTTGACCGGCCAGGCGTCGAAGGCGTTGAAGGCGTGCTTGAGGGCCCAGGGCGAGTTGACGCCGACGCCCCACACCGGGCCGAACTCCTGGCCGATGATCGTGGTCACGCCTGAGGCGAGGGAGGCCTCCATGATCCGCGGCGACAGCAGGTGGACGTGGGTGTCGACGGCGCCGGCGGTGGCGATGAGCCCCTCGCCGGACACGATCGACGTACCCGTGCCGACGACGACGTCGACCCCGTCGAGGGTGTCCGGGTTGCCGGCCCGCCCGATCGCGCAGATCCGGCCCTCGCGGATGCCGATGGACACCTTGCGGATGCCCTGCACCGCGTCGATCAAGACGACGTTGCTGATCACGACGTCGCAGGTCTCGCGGACGGCGGCGGCCTTCAGATGCAGCCCGTCGCGGGCGGTCTTGCCGAACCCGGCGAGGAACTCGTCGCCGTACTTCTGCGCGTCGGACTCGACCCGGATCACCAGGCCCGAGTCGCCGAGCCGGACCCGGTCACCGGCGCGGGGGCCGTGGGTGGCCGCGTAGGCGTGCGGGTCGATGCGGACCGACTCGTCGATCTCGCGCCCCTTCGAGCGGCTCATCGCTCGCCTCCTTCCGCCATGACTCCCAGATAACCGCAGGCAGCGGCCCTGCGCAGGGCTTCTTCCCGGGCTCCGGGCGCGTCCAGCGGCCCGTCGACCAGACCGGCGAAGCCGATCGCGATCCGCTCGCCGCCGATCGGGACCAGCCCGACCTCGGCGCTCTCCCCCGGCCCGAACCGCACGGAGGATCCGGCGGGTACGGCGAGCCGCATGCCGTAGGCCCGCTCGCGTACGAAGTCCAGCCGCGGGTTGGCCTCGAAGAAGTGGAAGTGGGACGTGACGGAGACCGGCACGGTCGCGGTGTTGGTGACCGTGAGCCGGACGGCGGGCTCGGGCTCCGCGTGCTGGGGGCCCGGCAGCAGCGCGCCCGGGCCCTCGGCGCCGGCGCCGTTGCCGATCGGGTCGGAGACCACGGCGAGCCGGGAGCCGTCGTCGAAGACGGCCTCGACCATCACCTCGGTGACGACGTCGGCGACGCCCGGCAGCACATCCTCGGGGCCGAGGACCGACCGGGCGGCCTCGATGGCCTCCGCGAGCCGTCGGCCGTCCCGCGCGGCCTCGCAGACGGTGTCCGCGATCAGCGCGGTGGCCTCCGGCACATTGAGCCTGAGACCGCGTGCCCGGCGGGCCCGGGCCAGCTCCGCGGCTCCGAAGAGCAGCAGCCGGTCACGTTCCGTGGGGGTCAGTCTCACGACGCGGCACCTCCTTGCCTCCCACACATTTGAGCATCACTCTAAACGCACTCTTCGGGAAACTGAAGCATTGACTGACGGCCTCAGCACACGTCACATTGAGCGTCGCTCAAACCAACCGAGGCGGCCGTCGAAGGAGACCCAGCCATGCCGATCGAACAGCGCGGTGTCGACACCATCCCGGACGAGGAACGGACCAGCGGTCCACGGGACCTGGTCTCGATCCTGCTCGGGTCCAACCTGTGCCTCGGAGTGATCATCTTCGGCTGGCTGCCGCCGTCCTTCGGGCTCGGCTGGTGGGCGTCGGTCAGCTCGGTCGTGGCGGGCACGGTGATCGGCACGCTGTTCACGGCCCCCCTGGCGCTGGTCTCCCTGCGCACCGCGACCAACCTCTCCACCTCCTCCGGCGCCCAGTTCGGCGTGCGGGGCCGGCTGGTCGGCTCGGTCGTAGGTCTGCTGCTGGCCCTCGGCTACACCGCCCTGACCGTGTGGATCGGCGGCGACGTGATGCTGAGCGTGCTCGGCCGGCTGTTCGGGCTGCCCGCGGACGGGGTGTCGTACGCCGTCGTCTACGCGGTGCTCGCCGCGGCCACGGTCGCGGGCGCGGTCTACGGCTACCGGGTGCTGCTCGCCATGTCCCGGGTGCTGGCCATCGGCATGACCGCCCTGCTGGCCCTCGGGATCTTCGCCTACGCCCCGCACTTCACGACCTCGGCCCTGCCCGGGGCGGGCGGCTATCTGCTGGGCTCCTTCTGGCCGACCTGGCTCCTGGCGGCCGTGGCGGCGGGCCTGTCCGGACCGATCGCCTTCATCACCCTGCTCGGCGACTACACCCGCTACATCTCCCCCGCCCGCCACGCCGGGCGGCGCGTCCTGCACGCCACCTGGCTCGGCCTGATCCTGGGTCTGCTGGTGCCCCAGCTGTTCGGCACCTTCACGGCGTACGCGGCCCGCGCGGCCACCGACTACGCCGGGCCCCTGGTGTCCGCCTCCCCCACCTGGTACCTGGTCCCGCTGCTGCTGTCCGCCTCCGCGGGCTCGGTCGGCAACGCGGGCCTGATGCTCTACTCGATGGGCCTCGACCTGGACGCCATCCTGCCCCGCGCCTCCCGCGCCCGCGCCACCTACACGGTCGCCGTCGTGGCCACGGCCTGCGTCTTCGTCGGCCACTACGCCTGGAACGCGCAGTCGGCGATGACGTCCTTCGTCCTGCTGCTCACCGCCATCGGCACGCCGTGGGCGGTCATCACCCTGATCGGCTTCGCCCGGTGCCGCGGTGTGTACGACGCCGACGCCCTACAGGTCTTCAACCGCCGCTCCCGGGGCGGGATCTACTGGTACCGGGCCGGCTGGCACATCCCGGCCACCGTGTCCTGGGCCGCCGGCGCGGCGGTCGGCCTGCTCGCGGTGTCCCTGCCGTCGTACGAGGGCCCGCTGCTGCACCTCACCGGCGGGGTGGACTGCAGCTTCCTGCTGTCGGGCGCGGTCGGCGGACTGGTGTACCTGCTGCTGACGTCCCGCCCGGGACACAAGGGGGCCGCCGTGGACATCGAAGAGTCCACGGCAGCCCTGAGCACGTCCGCAAAGAGCTGAGCGTCAGCGCCCCAAAGGGGCGCGGGGAACTGCGCGACCAGCCACAACGGCGCAGCAGACGAACGACGGCCGATCGCGTCAGTTCCCGCCGAGCCATCAGCCGATACGGTGCATCCAGCCGTGCTTGTCCTCGGACTTGCCGCGCTGGATGTCGAGGAGGGCCTGGCGCAGGCGGAGAGTCACCTCACCCGGCTCTCCGCCACCCTGCTTCCACTCGGCAGAGGCACGCTTGACCGTGCCGACCGGCGTGATGACGGCCGCGGTGCCGCAGGCGAAGACCTCGGTGAGGGTGCCGTTCTCGGAGTCGGCCTGCCACTGCTCGATGGAGACGCGGCCCTCCTCGGACGCGTAGCCGAGGTCGCGGGCGACGGCCAGCAGGGAGTCACGGGTGACGCCCTCCAGGATGGAGCCGGTCAGGGTGGGCGTGATGATCTTGTCGCCGTACACGAAGTACAGGTTCATGCCGCCCAGCTCCTCGACCCACTTGTGCTCGACCGCGTCGAGGTAGCAGACCTGGTCGCAGCCCTGGGCGGCGGCCTCGGCCTGGGCGAGCAGGGAGGCCGCGTAGTTGCCGCCGGTCTTCGCGTCGCCCATGCCGCCGGGGACGGCGCGGACGCGGTCCTCGGACGCCCAGATGGAGACCGGCTTCACGCCGCCCGGGAAGTACGCGCCGGCCGGGGAGGCGATGACGATGAACAGGTACTCGTTGGCGGGCTTGACGCCGAGACCGACCTCGGTGGCGATCATGAACGGGCGCAGGTAGAGGGACTCCTCGCCGCCGTGCGCGGGCACCCAGTCCCTGTCCTGCTGGACCAGGGCGTCACAGGCCTCGACGAACGTCTCGACCGGCAGCTCGGGCATGGCCAGACGCTTGGCGGAGCGCTGGAAGCGCTTGGCGTTCTGGTCGGGGCGGAAGGTGGCGACCGAGCCGTCGGGCTGGCGGTAGGCCTTCAGGCCCTCGAAGATCTCCTGGGCGTAGTGCAGGACGTTGGTGGCCGGGTCGAGGGGGATCGGCGCGTACGGAACGAGCTGGCCGTCGTGCCAGCCGCGGCCCTCGGTCCACTTGATCGTCACCATGTGGTCGGTGAAGTGGCGGCCGAATCCGGGGCTGGCCAGGATCGCCTCGCGCTCCGCGGCGGCGAGCGGATGGGCGGAGGGCTTGAGCTCGATCGTGGGCGTCGTCATGAGTGGGTGTCCTTCACCGGTTGTAGTGTCGGGCCGCGCTCACTCCCGCATCGGCTCTCCAGCCGGTGCTAGGACGTCCGAGCTTTCCCTCATTCCGCGGCTCCGCGTTCGATTATCGCGCGGGGCTGCGGACGGAAGGAATCAGGGTGAATGCGGCCCAGGGTTGATGGTGGCACCCGGCGACCGCATAGGAAAAGCCGCCGGGTGCAGATGCGACCCGGCGGCTTGGTGTGCAGCCCGGCGGGTCAGCCGGCTACTCGTACGGCGAGCGCGTCGCCGATCTCCGACGTACTGCGTGCGGGCTTGCCGACGCGTTCGGTGAGGTCGGCGGCGACCGCCGTGTCGATGCGGTCGGCCTGGGTGTCGTAGCCGAGGTGGCGCAGCAGCAGGGCGACGGACAGGACCGTCGCGGTGGGGTCGGCCTTGCCCTGGCCGGCGATGTCCGGGGCCGAGCCGTGAACCGGCTCGAACATGGACGGGAACTCGCGACTCGGGTTGATGTTGCCGGAGGCCGCCACACCGATGCCGCCGGAGACGGCCGCGGCGAGGTCGGTGATGATGTCACCGAACAGGTTGTCGGTGACGATCACGTCGAACCGCTCGGGCTGGGTGACCAGGTAGATGGTCGCCGCGTCGACGTGGATGTAGTCGGTCTCGACCTCGGGGAACTCCGCGGCGACCTTGTTGAAGATGTTCGTCCACAGGTGCCCGGCGAAGGTCAGCACGTTGTTCTTGTGGACCAGCGTGAGCTTCTTGCGCGGGCGGGCCTGGGCGCGGGCGAAGGCGTCGCGGACCACACGCTCGACACCGAAGGCCGTGTTGACGGAGACCTCGGTGGCCACCTCGTGCTCGGTGCCCTTGCGGATGGTGCCGCCGTTGCCCGTGTAGGGGCCCTCGGTGCCCTCGCGGACGACGACGAAGTCGATCTCCGGCTGGCCGGCCAGCGGGGTCGCGACACCGGGGAGCAGCTTCGACGGGCGCAGGTTGACGTGGTGGTCGAAGGCGAAGCGGAGCTTGAGCAGGAAGCCGCGCTCCAGGACGCCGGACGGGACGCTCGGGTCGCCGATCGCGCCGAGCAGGATGGCGTCGTGCTGCTTGAGGGCGGCGAGGTCGGCGTCGGTGAGGGTCTCACCGGTGGCGTGGTAGCGCTTGGCGCCGAAGTCGTACTCCTTGGTCTCCAGCTTCACATCCTGCGGCAGGACGGCGGAGAGGACCTTGAGACCCTCGGCCACGACCTCCTGGCCGATGCCGTCACCGGGGATCACTGCGAGATTGATGCTGCGAGACATGCCGGCACCCTACTCCTCGTCCCAGGTGATGACATGCCCTGTCCGTCATACGGACACCCGTACGGGTTGCAGGTGTCCTCCCGTCGGCTGTCGTTCACCCGTATGTGGCACGGGTGTTGGACCCCGGTGGAATCTTCCCCGACATGGCTGCCCTTTCCAGGGGGACACCCCCCGGACCCCCCGTCCCCGACTTCGGCATCCCGCGCCCGCTCGCGGCGCGGATGAGCATGGCCGAGCAGTACGAGTACCTGCGCACCCGAATGGTCCGCCGCCGCACCCTGGTGACGGCGGGCGCGGTCGCGGGCGGCCTGCTGACCGGCTGCTCGTCCGGCTCAGGCACGGCGGCGCACCCGGCCCCGGCCGCCTCGCGGGTGTCCGGCTCGGTGGTCCGCCCCTTCGGCCGCCATCTGGCCTTCGGCGCCGACCCGAAGACTCAGATGCGGGTCTCCTGGCAGTTGCCGCTCGCGGTGAAGCGGCCGTACGTGCGCGTCGGGCTGCGCCCCGACGACCTCGGCCGCCGGATCGAGGCCGAGGTGCGCAACCTGCACACGCCCGGGGTGCAGGGGGTGCGGCCTGCGGTCGAGCAGTACTACCTGCACGCGGCCCTGGACGGCCTGAAGCCCGGCACGACGTACTACTACGGCGTCGGCCACGACGGCTGGGACCCGGCCGCTCCCGCCCACCGCGCCGGCCTCGCCTCCTTCCGCACCGCGCCCGCGACCCCGGAGCGCTTCGTCTTCACGGCCTTCGGCGACCAGGGCGTGGGGCAGGCCGCGAACGTCAACGACCACCTCGTGGGGCGCCAGAACCCCGCCTTCCACCTGCACGCGGGCGACATCTGCTACGCGGACGTCAACGGCGCCGGAAAGACCTCGGACGGCTACGACCCCACGTTCTGGGACCAGTTCCTGCAGCAGAACGACCCGGTCGCCAAGTCGGTGCCGTGGATGGTGACCACCGGCAACCACGACATGGAGGCCTGGTACTCGCCGGACGGCTACGGCGGACAGCTGGCCCGGTTCTCCCTGCCGGACAGCGGCTTCGACCCGCACGGGACACCGGGCGCCTACGCGTTCACCTACGGCAACGCGGGCTTCGTCGCGCTGGACGCCAACGACGTGTCGTACGAGATCCCGGCCAACTTCGGGCACAGCGGCGGCCGGCAGACCAAGTGGCTGGATGCGACGTTGGGCGAGCTGCGCGCGACGAAGGGCGTGGACTTCCTGGTCGTCTTCTTCCACCACTGCGCGTACTCGACCTCCCAGCACGCCTCCGACGGCGGTGTCCGCAGGGAGTGGCTGCCGGTGTTCGCGAGGCACCAGGTGGACCTGGTGATCAACGGGCACAACCACGTGTACGAGCGGACGGACGCGATCAAGGGCGGTGAGGTCGGCAGGTCCGTCCCGATCGGCGCGTCGACCGATCCGACGCGGGACGGGATCGTGTACGTCACCGCGGGCGGCGGCGGCCGGGACCTGTACTCCTTCCCCTCGGGCGTCAAGGACAGCTACGAGGGTCATGTCACCCGGCACGACGCCGTGGAGACCTTCGCCTGGACCAAGGACAAGGAGCACGCGACGGAGACGGCGCAGTGGTCGCGGGTGCGCTACACCGGCTTCTCACTGCTCTCGGTGGAGTCGCGGCCGGGCCCGTCACCGCGGCTCACGGTGTCGGCGCTGGCCGAGGACGGACGGCGGATCGACCACTTCGAGGTGCGGCGCGGCGGATGAGGCCGCGCCGCACCCCTGCGGGTGCGGCTCCCGGATCAGTGGCGGCTCAGTGGCCGGTCTCGCCGCCGTTGTCGCGGCGGTCGAGGGCGCGCTGGAGGGCGGCGGCGGCGTTCTTGCGCTCGGACTCGCTCGCGCGGGACACGTGGCGGACTCGGCGGCGGACGGTCGTCTCGGCCATGGAAATCGACTCCTTCGGCAAACCGGAGTGCGGCAAAGGGGGGTTGCGAGACGCCGGAGGGGCGGGGAGCGGTGCCGCAGGGGTTGCCTGCACAGGGCCCGGCTCACGACCGCCATTCGCTTGATCGAGCGAGACGTTCGGCTCCTACAAAAGTAAGGGAGCCGGCCGCGCCTGTCTGCACAATTACTCGGACTTCCTACTATCTGAGACGGTGGACTGGGTCACACCGTCGTGACCTGCTCTTTTGCCGTCCGCGGGTGGAGTGAGCGCAGCTCCCGGACGAGCGCCCGAACAGCGGAGGCCGTGGCCAGTTCCGGGGTGGTGACGTAGCCGACGGAACGGGACGGCCGCTCGGGTCCGAGGTCGGTGACGGCCACCGAGGGCGGGGCACCGGTGAGGGAGAGCGCGGGCATGATGGCCATGCCGAGACCGCTGCCCACCATCGACAGCACCGCCCCGTCGTCCTCGGCGCGCACGGTCGCGGCCGGGATCCAGTCCTGGGCGGCCCACCAGTCGCGGGTGTAGGAGCCGCAGTTCTCCATCCAGTCGACCAGCGGGAGGGTGCGCGGGGCCGGGTGTCCGGCGGGGTGGACCAGGGAGTACGGCTCCTCCAGCAGCACGTCGCCGACCAGCCCGGCGGGCAGGGGCGAGCCGCCGCCGAGGGTGGCGATGCCGAGGTCGGCCCGTCCTTCGGCGACCTCGCCCGCAGTGCCGGGGCCCAGTTCCCGTACGACGGTGACGGTCACCTCGATGCCCGGGTGCCGTTCGGCGAGCCGTTCCAGGGCGGGCGGCAGCAGGTGCAGGGCGGCGCTGCGGAACGCGGCGACGCGCAGTGCGCCGGTGGTCTCGCCGGTGCCCGCGCCCCGGGCGTCGGCGGCCAGCGCCCGGAGCATCCGCAGCACACGCCGGGCATGGGCCGCCGCCCGCTCCCCGCCGGGCGTCGGCCGGGCGCCGAACCGGCCGCGCTCGAAGAGGACGACGCCCAGTTTGCGCTCGATGCCGCGCACGGCGTGGGAGACGGCGGACTGGGTGGCCCCGAGCCGGGCGGCCGCGGCCGAGAAGCCGCCCTCGTCGGCCACGGCGACGAGGGTCCTCAGCTCCTGCGGCGTAAGGTCGGCTGCTGTCACTCGGGGCTCCCACCTGCGTCTATGAGGGCGGTTCATGGATCACCGCGTTCCATGAGCGCAACCCTCTGCCCGGCCTGGGCATTCCTTCCTACGGTCCCTGCCATGACCGAGATCGCGCTCACCGTGCAGCAGACCGCCCGTCCGACCGGCTTCCCGACCGCCGGCCACTTCCGCTTCGTCGAGTCCCCCGTCCCGGAACCGGCCCCGGGTACGGCCCTGCTGGAGAACCTGTACTGGTCCGTGGACCCCTACCACCGCGAAATGATGGACGGCGACTTCGAGTTGAACGCCCCGCTGGAAGGCCGCACCCTCGGCCGGGTCGTCGCCTCCCGCACCCCGGCGCTCCCCGAGGGCGAGATCGTCTTCCACCGGCAGGGCTGGCGCACGCATTCCGTGGTCCGCCCCGAGGAGGTCAGGCGGCTCCCCCACCACGCGGGCGTGCCACTGTCGGCCTACCTGAGCGTGCTGGGCGGCACGGGCCTGACCGCCTATGTCGGTCTCACCCGGATCGCCGGACTGCGCGAGGGTGCCGACGTGTTCGTCTCCGGCGCGGCGGGCGGGGTCGGCACGGCCACCGGCCGCTTCGCCCGGCTGCTGGGCGCGGGCCGGCTGATCGGCAGCGCGGGATCGGCCGAAAAGGTCAAGTACCTGACGGAGGAGGTCGGTTACGACGCCGCCTTCGACTACCACTCGGCCCCGGTCGCCGAACTCCTCACCGCGGCCGCCCCGGACGGCATCGACCTGTTCGTCGACAACGTCGGCGGCGACCACCTCGGCGCGGCGATCGGCGCGCTGCGGGAGCGGGGCCGGGTGGTGCGGATCGGCACGATCAGCACGTACAACACCCCGGACGCGCCACCGGTCGTCTTCAACCACTCGGACGTCGTGGAGAAGAGCCTGCGCATCGAGGGCTTCCTGGTGAGCGGCTACCGGGACGTGCAGGAGGAGCTGTACGACTTCGCCGTACCGCATCTGCGCAGCGGGGCGCTCGCGCTGGACGAGACGGTGGTGGACGGGTTCGAGCTGATCGTGGAGGCGTTCCTGCTGATGCTGCGGGGCGGCAACACGGGGAAGATCCTGGTCCGCAGGGCGTGATGCGCCGTCAGGCGAGGTCCCCGTCACGCCAGTCGAGGACGAGGGCGTGGGCCGGGTCCAGGGGTCCGGCAAGTGCGGGCCTGACGTAGACGTCCCCTTCCTCCTCCGGCAGACGGACGATTCCGTCCGGCGAGAGGGCGCACACGTGACCGCTCCACCGCTGCCAGCCGCGGGCCGTGTACAGCGGGGCGCCGTCCTCGCTCGCGGAGAGCGCGCCGAGGTCGTAGGCCCGGTCGACGATCCGCTCCAGCTCGGCCATCACCCGCCCGCCGAGCCCGGTGCGGCGCACGTCGGCCCGTACGGCGACGCCCTCCACGTATCCGGTGCGCAGCCAGCGCCCCTGGTGCCGTATCCGGCGCATCACGACCGAGCCGTGCGCGGCGAGACCGGCGCCGTCGTGGACGAGGGCGTGCATGCCGCCGAGGCCGTGGTCCCAGTCCTGGTCGGCGAAGTCCCCGTCGAAGGCCTCGTCCAGGAGGGCGCGGGCGGCCCGGAGGTCGGCGGGGTCGAGGTCAGCCGTGTGGGCGGTGCGCAGGCGAAGGGTCATGGAGCAAGGATCGCACCCCGTCTCCCACCTCTAACCATTCAAAGTCTCTTGACTGGTTAGTGGTGGGCGTGGTGCACTGCTGTCATGTCGATTCACCAGGTTCACCACCGCACCGTCACCGTCCGCGGCCTCGACGTGTACTACCGCGAGGCGGGCCCGGAAGACGCCCCCGTCCTGCTGCTTCTGCACGGCTTCCCGAGCAGCTCGCACATGTTCCGCGAGCTGATCCCACTCCTCGCCGACAGCTACCGGGTGATCGCCCCCGACCACATCGGCTTCGGCCGGTCGGCGACCCCGGCGGCCACGGAGTTCACCTACCGCTTCGACGAGCTGGCCGCGATCACCGGCGAGTTCACCGAGCAGCTGGGGCTCAAGGAGTTCGCCCTCTACGTCCAGGACTACGGCGCCCCGATCGGCCTGCGCCTGGCCCTCGCCCACCCCGACCGGGTGACGGCGATCGTCACGCAGAACGGCAACGCGTACGAGGAGGGGCTGGGCGAGCAGGCCTGGGCGCCGGTGCTCGCGCTGATCGCGGAGCGGACGCCGCAGTCCGAGGAGCCGGTCCGGGAGCTGATCAGCCCGGACGGGATCAAGTGGCAGTACGTGCACGGGGTGCCGGACCCGTCACTGGTCAGCCCGGACGCGTACGAGCACGACACGGCCCGGATGGCCCGGCCCGGCCAGACGGAGATCCAGCTCGACCTGATCTCCGACTACGGCTCCAACATCGCCCTGTACCCGGCCTTCCACGAATACTTCCGCACCAGCCAGGTGCCGCTGCTCGCGGTCTGGGGCGCGCACGACGCGATCTTCGTGCCCGCCGGTGCGCTCGCCTTCCAGCGGGACCTGCCGAGGGCCGAGGTGCACCTGCTCCCGGCCGGGCACTTCGCCCTGGAGACGCACGCGGACCAGATCGCCGCGCTCATGCGGGACTTTCTCGGCCGGAATCTGCCCACTGCCACCACTGCCTGAGCGCCTCCCGGAAGCCCTTCGGGTCCTCCGCCCACGGCAGGTGCCCGGCGTCCGGGAGGATCACCCGGCGGGCGCGGGGCAGGGCCTCGGCGAGGGAGTCGACGGCCGTGCGCGGCCGGATGTCCCGGGCGCCGTCGATGATCAGCACCGGCACGTCGAGCTTCCGGCAGGCGGTGTACAGCTCCGGGGTGCCCCAGACGCGCTTGCGTTCCTCGTTGAGCACCGTGTTGGACTCGAAGTTGATCCCGAACCACGGGTCGGCCATGCGCCCGGCGGGTTCCAGGGCCCCGTCCCGGTCCTCGAACTCCACGGACCACTGCAGGACCGCCCGCTCCCGCTCCTCCTCCTGCGTGCGCTCCGCGAGGGCGGTCAACTCCCGCCAGCGGGCCAGGCGTTCGGGGTGGTCGGCGAGGCGGGTGAGGAAGTTGTGGTGGAAGGCGCCGTACCAGTCGGAGTCCGGGCCGATGCCCGTGCCCGCGACGTACACCAGCGAGCCGACCCGGTCCGGATGCGCCAGGGCGTAGCTCAGGGCCAGCTGCGCACCCCAGGAGTGGCCGAGCAGCGCCATCCGCTCCAGCCCGAAGTGCCGTCGTACGGCGTCCAGGTCCGCGACGAACCGCTCGCTCGTCCACGGCCCGTCGCATCGCTCCGACCGCCCGCAGCCGCGCTGGTCCCAGCGGATCACCGGGGTCACGTCCGCGAGCAGCCCGGCCACGTCACCGAACATGTCCCACAGGCCCGGCCCGCCGTGGCACAGCACCAGTGGATCACCCGCACCGCCCGACCGCTGCGCCCACAGCCGTACTCCGTCGTCCGTCATGACCGTCATGGGTCCAGTGTGACGGGACGGGAGGGCGGGACGGGAGAATTGGAAACGGGCCGGCAAGCCTGCTCGGATGTCAGGTTTCCCGGCCCGTCGTTCGGGGGGCTGAGGGTCAGCCCATGTGCGGGTACGTGTAGTCGGTCGGCGCGACCAGCGTCTCCTTGATGGCGCGGGTCAGGGTCCAGCGCATCAGGTTCTGCGGGGCGCCGGCCTTGTCGTTGGTGCCGGAGGCGCGGCCGCCGCCGAAGGGCTGCTGGCCGACGACGGCACCGGTCGACTTGTCGTTGATGTAGAAGTTGCCCGCCGCGTAGCGGAGCTTCTCCATCGTGTGGGCAGCCGCGGCGCGGTCGTTGGAGATGACCGAGCCGGTCAGGGCGTAGTCGGAGACCGACTCCATCTGCTCCAGCATCTCGTCGTACTTGTCGTCCTCGTAGACGTAGACGCCGAGGAACGGGCCGAAGTACTCGGTGCGGAAGACCTCGTTCTCCGGATCCGTGGAGACGACGACGGTCGGGCGGACGAAGTAGCCGACCGAGTCGTCGTAGGTGCCGCCCGCGACGATCGTGCAGGTCGGGTCCTCCTTGGCGCGGTCGATCGCGGCCTTGTTCTTGGCGAAGGCACGCTCGTCGATCACGGCGCCGATGAAGTTCGACAGGTCGGTGACGTCACCCATGGTCAGGTAGTCGACCTCGGCCGCGAACTCCTCCTTGAAGCCCGAGTTCCAGATGGAGGCCGGGATGTAGGCGCGGGAGGTCGCGCTGCACTTCTGGCCCTGGTACTCGAAGGCACCGCGGGTCAGGGCGGTCTTCAGGACCGCGCGGTCCGCGCTCGGGTGGGCGACGAGGAAGTCCTTGCCGCCAGTCTCGCCGACCAGACGCGGGTAGGAGCGGTACTTCTCGATGTTGTTGCCGACCGTCTTCCACAGGTACTGGAAGGTCTTGGTCGAGCCGGTGAAGTGGATACCGGCGAGGTCACGGTGCTCAAGGGCGACCTTGGAGACCTCGATGCCGTCACCGGTGACGAGGTTGATGACGCCCTTGGGCAGACCGGCCTCCTCCAGCAGCTGCATGAGCAGCACGGCGGCGTGGGTCTGGGTCGGGGACGGCTTCCAGACCACCACGTTGCCCATGAGAGCGGGCGCGGTGGGCAGGTTGCCCGCGATGGCGCTGAAGTTGAACGGCGTGATCGCGTAGACGAAGCCCTCCAGCGGGCGGTGGTCCATGCGGTTCCACACACCCGGGGAGTTCGCCGGGGGCTGCTCGGCGAGGATCTGGCGGGCGTAGTGGACGTTGAAGCGCCAGAAGTCGACCAGCTCACAGGGGCTGTCGATCTCGGCCTGCTGGGCGGTCTTGGACTGACCGAGCATGGTGGAGGCGGCGATGGTCTCGCGCCAGGGGCCGGCCAGCAGCTCGGCGGCGCGCAGGATGATCGCCGCGCGGTCGTCGAAGGACATCGCACGCCAGGCCGGCGCTGCGGCCAGGGCCGCGTCGATGGCGTCCTGCGCGTCCTGCTGGGTGGCGTTGCGGAGCGTGCCGATGACGGCCTTGTGGTTGTGCGGCTGGACGACCTGGAAGGTCTCGCCGCCGCCCATCCGCTTCTCCCCGCCGATGGTCATCGGCAGCTCGATCGGGTTCTCGGCCAGCTCCTTGAGCTTGGCCTCCAGCCGGGCACGCTCGGGCGAGCCGGGGGCGTAGCCGTGCACCGGCTCGTTGACGGGGGTGGGGACCTGGGTCACAGCGTCCATGAGATCCTTGACTCCTTGTACGTGAGCGGGTGTTCGGGCTCAGCCCTTGCTGATCATCGAGCGGACGAAGAAGCGCAGGTTGGCCGGCTTCTCCGCGAGACGGCGCATGAAGTAGCCGTACCAGTCGGTGCCGTAGGCGGTGTAGACGCGCATGCGGTGGCCCTCGGCGGCCAGGCGCAGGTGCTCCTCGCTGCGGATGCCGTAGAGCATCTGGAACTCGTACTCGTCCAGTTTGCGCCCGGCCTGGTGCGCCAGCTCCTGGGCGATGGCGATGAGGCGCGGGTCGTGGGACCCGATCATCGGGTAGCCCTCGCCCTCCATCAGCGTCTTCAGGATGCGCACGTAGGCCTTGTCGATCTCGTGCTTCTGCTGGTAGGCGACCTCGGCGGGCTCCTTGTAGGCGCCCTTCACGAGGCGGACGCGGCTGCCGGCCTCGGCGAGGCGGCGGGCGTCGGCCTCGGTGCGGAAGAGGTAGGCCTGGATGACGCAGCCGGTCTGCGGGAAGTCCTTCCGCAGCTCCTCGTGGATGGCGAACATCGAGTCCAGGGTGGTGTGGTCCTCGGCGTCCAGCGTGACGGTCGTACCGATGGCGGCGGCGGCCACGACGACGGGGCGGACGTTGGCGAGCGCCAGCTCGTGGCCGCCGGGGAGGGCCTGGCCGAACATCGAGAGCTTGACGGACATCTCGACCTTCTCGCCCAGCTCCAGCTCGCGCAGCCGGTCGATCAGCAGCAGGTACGCGTCCCGGGCGGCGGTGGCCTGCTCGGGGGTGGTGATGTCCTCGCCGACGACGTCCATCGTCAGCTCCAGGCCCTTGGCCGTCAGGTCCCTGATGATCGGGACGATGTCGTCGACGGTCTCGCCCGGGATGAAGCGGTCGACGACCTGCTTGGTCACCGGGGCCGCCGAGATCAGGCGTCGCATCCGGTCGCTGCGCGACGCGGCGAGAATCACGGGACCCAGCACGGGGCACCTCCACAGACAAGCATCAAAAGGGCCGCCACCCGACGATTCGGGTACGGCACGGAGAACCACCGTGAAACCTAAGGATCTCTCCGATCGTCGGCCATCGACAGCTGTCACGCATCCGTGCACTGGATCTCAGACAGATGTATGAAGGCGGCGCGGAAATGCGCGAGAATGCCCGAGTGGCGGCGGATTACAAAGGTGATTATCAGGAGCTGGTGGACGAGATCTCGGAGCTTCTGGGGGCGCCCGCGACCCTGGAGAACCGGGACTTCGAGCTGATCGCCTTCGGTGCGTACGACAGTGAGGGCGACCTGGATCCCTCGGCGCTGGACCCGGTGCGCACCCGCTCGATCCTGACCCGGCGCTCCACGGCGACGGTGCGGGCATGGTTCGAGGGCTTCGGCATCACGCGTGCGACGGGACCGGTACGGATCCCGCCGACCCCGGAGGAAGGCGTCTACCGCGGCCGCATCTGCCTGCCGGTACGCCATCGGGGTGTGGTGCTGGGCTACGTCTGGCTGCTGGACTACGACCCCGGCCCCACGGATGCGCAGCTGACCGCCGCCATGCAGGTGGCGGGCCGGATCGGCGCGCTGCTCGCCGACGAGGCGCAGGCGGGGGCCGGACTGAGCCGGGAGCTGCGGGCCGTGCTGACCGCGGAGAGCGGGTGGCAGCGGGACTCGGCGGTGATGGAACTCCGCACCGCCCTCGGTGCTCGCGCGGACGCCCCCCACACAGTGGTCTGCATCGCCCCGTGGCCCTCGGCCGACCCGGAGCAGGCCCCGTCACCGCGTACGGTGCCGCACGCCACGGCCCTGTGCACGGTGCCGTGGGGGACGACAGGTCAGAGCCTCGCGATCCTGGTGCGGCTGCGCTCGACGGATGTGGCGGTGCCCGCGCTGACGGCGGCCTCCCGGCTGCTCAAGGAGGCGGAGGGGACGCGGTCGGGTGCGGCCAGGGCCGCCGCCGGTGTGGGCGAGCCCCGCATCGGACTCGCCGACCTGGGCACGGTCTGGCAGGAGGCCTCCGCCGCCGCGCGCGCCGCCCTGGCCGAGCCGAGGTTCGGGCCCGTGGCCGAGTGGCGGCGCATCGGCCCGTACCGCCTGCTGACCGCACTGTCCGCGGAGGCCCCCCACGACCCGGCCGTCGCTCCCCTCCTCTCCCCCGCCCACCAGGAGCTGGCCCGCACCGCCGAGGTGTACCTCGACTGCGCGGGCCAGGCCGGCCGCGCGGCCGCTGCGCTGGGCATCCACCGGCAGACGTTGTACTACCGCCTGTCCCGCGTGGAGCAGCTGACCGGCCTCGACCTGGACGACGGCGAGGACCGGCTGCTGCTGCACATGGCGCTGAAGAGGGCGCGGCTCGATGGAAATCCCGATTGAGGTTGTCAGCGACCGACGGGAAGGGCCTCGACGGAGTTCAGCGCTGTGAAAGACGTGTCGTTCAAGCCGCCGAGGGCGTACACGCAGGTGCGGACGCTCTTGGCGCTCTTGGGGCACGGAGCGGTCGCGGCAGCCGGCTCGAAGCGGGCGGTGGCCAGTGAGAGCAGGGCAGGGTCAGCTCTTCGTGGCAGCCTCGATGACCTGGCGCAGACCTTCGGTGAGCGCTTCCCCGTCGGGCGCGGTCTTCGGGTCGAACGTCCACTGGGCGATCAGCCCGGTCATCAGCGTCAGATAGAAGCGGCCGAGCGTGTCCGCGGTCTCGTCGGAGACCTCCTCCTCCGGCACCCCCATCAGCAGCGACACCAGGCCGCGCCCACCCTCGCGCTGGGCGCGGGACAAGTGGTCGCGCACCTCGGGCAGTTCGAGGGTCATGACCTCCATGCTGAGCCGCCAGACCGAGCCGGGCTCCCGCATGGTGGCGATGATGTTCGACCAGACCCATCGGAAGCGTTCCAGCGACCCGGGCGCGCCCTCCGGTTCGACGGCCCCCTCTTCACCGAAGGCGCCGGACATGTTCTCCACGAGCGCGACGTAGGCCTGCGCGAGCAGCGCGTCCTTCGAGCCGTAGTGGTAGCCGATGGAGGCGAGGTTGGTTCCCGACTCCTTCACGATGTCGCGCGCCGTCGTCCGCGCGAAGCCCTTCTCCAGCAGGCAGCGCTTGGCGCCTTCCAGCAGATCTTCACGGTGTCCCATGCGGGCCAGCCTACCGCCGCTTCATACGACCGTCCTAGACGGATGACTTATACAAACGTTCTAGACAAGCGTTTAAGACGCCCGTACAGTCATCGGCATGACGAACTCGACGAGCACCAACTCCCCCGCCGGGCGCGCCGGTCGGCGCGAATGGACCGCGCTCTGCGTGCTGATGCTTCCGCTGCTGCTGGTCTCCATGGACGTCTCGGTCCTCTACTTCGCCATCCCGGCGATCAGCGCGGACCTGAAGCCGAGCGGCACCCAGCAGCTGTGGATCTTCGACATGTACGGCTTCGTCCTGGCCGGCCTGCTGATGACGATGGGTGCGCTGGGCGACCGCATCGGCCGGCGCCGGCTGCTCCTGTTCGGCGCCGCCGCCTTCGGTGCCGCCTCCCTGGTGGCGGCCTACGCCAACAGCGCCGAGACCCTGATCGCGGCCCGCGCGGTCCTCGGTATCGGCGGGGCGACCCTGATGCCCTCGACGATGGCGCTGGTCCGCACGATGTTCACCGACCCCAAGGAGCGCGCGAAGGCGGTCGGCATCTGGTCCGGCGTGATGACCGGCGGCATCGCCCTCGGCTCCGTGCTGAGCGGAGTCCTGGTCCAGTACTTCTGGTGGGGCTCGGTCTTCCTGGTCAACCTGCCCGCGATGGTGCTGCTGCTGGTCCTCGGCCCGATCCTGCTGCCCGAGTCGAAGAACCCGCAGCCCGGCCGCTTCGACTTCGTGAGCGTGCCGCTGTCGATGGCGTCGGTGCTCCCCGTCATCTACGGCCTCAAGGAGATCCCGTCCGAGGGCTGGCACGCGCAGTACGTCGTCTCGATCACCGTCGGCCTGCTCTTCGCGGCCCTCTTCGTCCGCCGCCAGCGCACGGCGGTCTCGCCGATGATCTCGCCGGCCCTCTTCCGCGGCCCGGGCTTCGCCCCCGCGGTCGTCCTGAACCTCGTCTCCTCACTGGCGATCATGGGTTCGGCCTTCTTCACCACGCAGTACCTGCAGTCGGTGCTCGGCAAGAGCGCGATGGAGGCGGCCCTGTGGTCGCTGCTGCCGTCGGTGCCGATCGGGATGGCCGCCCCGGTGGCGACGGCCCTGGTCCAGAAGGGCGTCAACCGCGCCTACGTGGTCACCGCGGGCTTCGCGATCTCCGCGGCGGGCTTCGGCATGCTGGCCCTGGCCGGCACGGACTCCCTCTGGCTCGTCCTCGCCGCCTGCGGCGTCCTGTCCTCCGGCGTCGTCATGGTGATGTCGCAGATGACCGACCTGGCCATGGGCGCAGCCCCGGTGGAGAAGGCGGGCGCCGCCTCCTCGCTGCTGGAGACGGGCGCGGAGTTCGGCGGCGCGCTGGGCATGGCGGTCCTCGGCTCCATCGGTACGGCGATCTACCGCCACGAGATGCCGGCCTCGGCCCCGGCCGAGGCCCACGAGACCCTGGGCGGCGCGCTGGCCGTCGCCGGACAGCTGCCGGGGCGCACGGGTGACGCCCTGGCGACGGCGGCCCGGGAGGCGTTCACCACCGGCATGCACGGCGCGGCGATCGCGGGGGCGGTGCTGCTGGTTCTCGCGGCCGTCGGGGCGGCGACCACGCTGCGCCGGATCCACGTCCGGGAGACTCCGGCAGCGGAGGCCGTCGCAGCAGCGGAGGAGGCCGCGGCCTGAGCCTCACACCTGCGGCACAAAAGCGCCGGGCGGGCTGAGAACTCCTCAGCCCGCCCGGCGCTTTGCGTATCGGAAACTCAGACCAGGTTCACCGAGCGGGCGGACGTCGCCCCGATCTCGGAAGCGACCTCGGCCAGCACCGCGGAGCCCACCGTGTCGTCCACGGTCAGCACGGCCAGCGCCTCTCCGCCGACCGCCGCACGGGCGACCTGCATGCCGGCGATGTTGATGCCCGCCTCGCCGAGGATGCGGCCGACGGTGCCGACGACACCCGGGCGGTCCTCGTAGCGCAGGACGACCATGTGGTCGGCGAGGGCGAGGTCGACGTCGAAGTCGCCGACCGCGACGATCTTCTGCACGTGCTTCGGGCCGGCCAGCGTGCCGGAGACCGACACCTCCTCGCCGCTGCCGAGCGTGCCGCGCACGGTCACCACGTTGCGGTGGTCGGCGGACTCGGAGCTGGTGGTCAGCCGCACCTCGACGCCACGCTCCTGCGCGAACAGCGGCGCGTTGACGTACGACACCGTCTCGTCGACGACGTCCTCGAAGACGCCCTTGAGCGCGGACAGCTCCAGCACCTTCACGTCGTGCTGGGTGATCTCGCCGTAGACCTCGACGTCGAGGCGGACCGCGACCTCGCCCGCGAGCGCGGTGAAGATGCGGCCGAGGCGCTCGGCGAGCGGCAGACCCGGCTTGACGTCCTCGGCGATGACACCGCCCTGGACGTTCACCGCGTCCGGCACCAGCTCACCGGCGAGCGCGAGGCGCACCGACCTGGCGACGGCGATACCGGCCTTCTCCTGGGCCTCGTCGGTCGAGGCGCCGAGGTGCGGGGTGGCCACGACCTGGTCGAACTCGAACAGCGGGGAGTCCGTGCAGGGCTCCTTGGCGTACACGTCCAGACCCGCGCCCGCGACGCGGCCCTCCTTGAGCGCCGAGTACAGCGCCTGCTCGTCGACGATGCCGCCGCGGGCCGCGTTGACGATGCGCACGCTCGGCTTGACCTTGCGCAGCGCCTCGTCGCCGATCAGGCCGAGGGTCTCGGGGGTCTTGGGCAGGTGGACGGTGATGAAGTCGGAGACCTCGAGCAGCTCGTCCAGGGACAGCACCTTGACGCCCATCTGCGCGGCCCGCGCGGGCTGCACGTAGGGGTCGTAGGCGACGACCTTCATGCCGAAGGCGGACATGCGCTGCGCGACGAGGGCACCGATGCGGCCCAGGCCCACGACACCCAGCGTCTTCTCGGCCAGCTCGACACCCGTGTACTTGCTGCGCTTCCACTCGCCGTTCTTCAGCGCGGCGTTCGCCTGCGGGATGTTGCGCGCGGTGGCGAGGAGCAGACCACAGGCCAGCTCGGCGGCCGTGACGATGTTGGAGGTCGGGGCGTTGACGACCATCACGCCGGCCTTGGTGGAGGCGGAGACGTCGACGTTGTCCAGGCCGACGCCGGCTCGCGCGACGACCTTCAGCTTCTTCGCGGCGGCGATGGCCTCGGCGTCCACCTTGGTGGCGGAACGGATCAGGATCGCGTCGACGTCGGCGATGGCGGGGAGCAGCTCGGCTCGGTCGGCGCCGTTGCAGTGCCGGATCTCGAAGTCGGGGCCGAGCGCGTCGACGGTCGCGGGCGACAGCTCTTCAGCGATGAGTACGACGGGTTTCGAGCTCACGTGAGTCCTCACAAGTCCAATGCGGACGGCCGTCCCGACGGCCGCTGGCGGTGGAGGGGCTAGCCGCGGTAGACGCACGACGCTGTGGGCCTGACGCGTATGTTGTGCAGCAGTGTAGTGGCGTGTCGGAGGGCGTCTTACGCCTCCGCGGAAGGATCACCCGTCCGGGGCTGGACGGGATGGACAAAGGGGGCCGGAGCAGTCTGCCCCGACCCCCTGACGTGGGGCTTACGCCTCCTCGTTCACCCAGCTCATCAGCTTGCGCAGCTGCTTGCCGGTGGTCTCCAGCAGGTGCTCGGAGTCCTGCTGCTTGTACTCGTTGTACTTCTTCAGACCGCCGTGGTACTCGTCCATCCAGGTCTGGGCGAAGGTGCCGTCCTGGATCTCGGCGAGGACCTGCTTCATCTCGGCCTTGGTGGCGTCGGTGATGATGCGCGGGCCGGTGACGTAGTCGCCCCACTCGGCGGTCTCGGAGACGGACCAGCGCATCTTCTCCAGGCCGCCCTCGTACATGAGGTCGACGATCAGCTTCAGCTCGTGGAGGCACTCGAAGTAGGCGATCTCCGGCTGGTAGCCCGCCTCGACCAGGGTCTCGAAGCCGGCCTTGACCAGGGCGGAGGTGCCGCCGCACAGCACGGCCTGCTCGCCGAACAGGTCGGTCTCGGTCTCCTCGGTGAAGGTTGTCTTGATGACACCGGCACGGGTGCCGCCGATGGCCTTGGCGTACGACAGGGCCAGCGGGAAGGCGCTGCCCGTGGCGTCCTGCTCGACGGCGGCGATCGCCGGAACGCCGCGGCCCTCCTCGTACTGGCGGCGGACCAGGTGGCCCGGGCCCTTCGGGGCGACCAGGGCGACGTCCACGCCGGCCGGGGGCTTGATGAAGCCGAAGCGGATGTTGAAGCCGTGGGCGAAGAACAGCGCGTCGCCGTCCTTCAGGTTCGGGGCGATGGACGCCTCGTAGACCTCGGCCTGGATCGGGTCCGGGATGAGGATCATGATGACGTCGGCCTCGGCGGCGGCCTCGGCCGGGCTCACCACGCGCAGGCCCTGCTCCTCGGCCTTGGCCTTGGACTTGGAGCCCTCGTGCAGACCGACACGGACGTCGACACCGGAGTCGCGCAGCGACAGGGCGTGCGCGTGGCCCTGGCTGCCGTAGCCGATGACCGCGACCTTGCGGCCCTGGATGATGGACAGGTCGGCGTCAGCGTCGTAGAACAGCTCGGCCACTTTGGGTTCTCTCCTTGGTGTGCAGGTTGTGCGTCCCACCGTATGCCGGTGAGCGGACGGAAAGTCTCGGGGTCTCGGCATACGGGCGACCGGCGATGTACCGACCGCCCGTATTCAGCCTTACGCGGATCGGTCGAGGGCGCGCAGCGAGCGGTCCGTGATCGAACGGGATCCGCGGCCGATCGCGATCGTGCCGGACTGCACCAGCTCCTTGATGCCGAACGGCTCCAGCATCTTGAGCATGGCGGACAGCTTGTCGCCGGATCCGGTGGCCTCGATGGTGACGGCCTCCGGGGAGACGTCGACGGTCTTGGCGCGGAACAGCTGGACGATCTCCACGATCTGGGAGCGGGTCTCGTTGTCGGCGCGCACCTTCACCAGAACGAGTTCGCGCTGAACGGCCTGACCGGGCTCCAGCTCGACGATCTTCAGCACGTTGACGAGCTTGTTGAGCTGCTTGGTGACCTGCTCCAGCGGCAGGTCCTCGACGTTCACCACGATGGTGATGCGGGAGATGTCGGGGTGCTCGGTGACGCCGACCGCGAGCGAGTCGATGTTGAAGCCGCGGCGGGAGAACAGGGCGGCGATCCGGGCGAGGATGCCCGGCGTGTTCTCCACCAGGACGGAGAGCGTGTGCTTGGACATGGTCTTTTTACGTCTCTCTCGCTCAGTCGTCTTCGTTGTCGCCGAAGTCGGGGCGAACGTCCCGGGCGGCCATGATCTCGTCGTTGGAGGTGCCGGCGGCGACCATCGGCCACACCATCGCGTCCTCGTGGACGATGAAGTCGACGACGACCGGACGGTCGTTGATGGAGTTCGCCTCTTCGATGACCTTGTCCAGGTCCTCGGGGCGCTCGCAGCGGATCGCGTAACACCCCATGGCCTCCGACAGCTTCACGAAGTCGGGGACGCGGGTGCCGGCGCTGGGCTGCTTGCCGTCCGCCTCCGGGCCGGAGTGCAGCACGGTGTTGGAGTAGCGCTGGTTGTAGAAGAGGGTCTGCCACTGGCGGACCATCCCGAGGGCGCCGTTGTTGATGATGGCGACCTTGATCGGGATGTTGTTCAGGGCGCAGGTGGTCAGCTCCTGATTGGTCATCTGGAAGCAGCCGTCGCCGTCGATCGCCCAGACCGCACGGTCCGGCCGGCCGGCCTTGGCACCCATGGCGGCCGGGACCGCGTAGCCCATCGTGCCCGCGCCGCCGGAGTTCAGCCAGGTGGCGGGCTTCTCGTACTGGATGAAGTGCGCGGACCACATCTGGTGCTGGCCGACGCCCGCGGCGAAGATCGTGCCCTCCGGGGCGAGCTGCCCGATGCGCTCGATGACCTGCTGCGGGGCCAGGGAGCCGTCCTCGGGCTGGTCGTAGCCGAGCGGGTAGGTCTCGCGCCAGCGGCTCAGGTCGCTCCACCAGGCGGTGTAGTCGCCCTTGTTGCCCTCGCTGTGCTCCTTCTGCACGGCCTGGACCAGGTCGGCGATGACCTCGCGGGCGTCACCGACGATCGGCACGTCGGCCTCGCGGTTCTTGCCGATCTCGGCCGGGTCGATGTCGGCGTGGACGATCTTGGCGTACGGGGCGAAGCTGTCCAGCCTGCCGGTGACGCGGTCGTCGAAGCGGGCTCCGAGGGCGACGATCAGGTCGGCCTTCTGCAGCGCGGTGACGGCGGTGACCGCACCGTGCATGCCCGGCATTCCCACGTGCAGCGGGTGGCTGTCGGGGAACGCGCCGAGCGCCATCAGGGTGGTGGTGACGGGCGCTCCGGTGAGTTCGGCGAGGACCTTCAGCTCGGCGGTGGCCTGCGCCTTGAGGACGCCGCCGCCGACGTAGAGGACGGGCCGCTTGGCGGAGGTGATCAGCTTGGCGGCCTCGCGGATCTGCTTGGCGTGCGGCTTGGTCACCGGGCGGTAGCCGGGCAGGTCCATGGTGGGCGGCCAGGAGAAGGTGGTCTTCGCCTGGAGGGCGTCCTTGGCGATGTCGACCAGGACCGGGCCCGGGCGGCCGGTGGACGCGATGTGGAACGCCTGCGCGATGACCCGCGGGATGTCCTCGGCCTTGGTGACGAGGAAGTTGTGCTTGGTGATCGGCATGGTGATGCCGACGATGTCCGCCTCCTGGAAGGCGTCCGTGCCGATCGACTTCGAGGCGACCTGGCCGGTGATCGCGACCAGCGGCACCGAGTCCATGTGCGCGTCGGCGATCGGCGTGACCAGGTTGGTGGCGCCGGGGCCGCTCGTCGCCATGCAGACGCCGACCTTGCCGGTGGCCTGCGCGTAGCCGGTGGCCGCGTGGCCGGCGCCCTGCTCGTGGCGGACCAGGACGTGGCGCACCCGGGTGGAGTCCATCAGCGGGTCGTACGCCGGCAGGATCGCACCGCCGGGGATACCGAATACCGTCTCAGCGCCGACCTCCTCGAGGGAGCGGATGAGGGACTGCGCACCCGTGACGTGCTCGACGGGGGCGGACTGCTGTCCTCCGGATCGGGGCCGCGGCTGCGGATGGGCCCCGGTGGCCTGCTCGGTCATCGGCATTCTCTTCTCGATGCTGAGGGTTTTTGCGAGGTTTGTGCGGTGTACGACTGCGGTACGACAGGTGCCTGTGCAACAAAAAACCCCTCGTGCCGTAGGGCAAGCGAGGGGAGCGCGCCGGTGTGGTCGCTGGAGATTCCGGATCGTCCTCCGGTCGTTCCCAGCTCAGCCGACGCGCTGTCCAAGTACGAGAATTCGGGTGCGCATGGCACTGACCCTCCCCCCGACGCGCACCACGTGTCAAGTGGGTGGGACGGGAGTCTCATTATGTGAGCGAAGGGCACTGCCACCTCCGAAGACGGCCGACACACCTCCGGTGTACACCCCCGCCGCCCCGCCCGCGAACGCCGGTTCGACCGGGGCGTGCGGCACGGGGTAGTGGCCTGATCCGAGCGCCCGACGCAGCCGGTACTCGTCCAGCGGTCCCGCGAAGGCCATGCCCTGCCCGTGGGTGCAGCCCATCGCGCGCAGCGCGACCACCTGCTCCGGCAGGTCGACGCCCTCGGCGACGGACTGCAGTCCGAGATCGCCGGCGATGCGCAGCAGCCCGCTGGTGATCTTGTGCAGTCGCGCGGACTCCACGACTCCGTCGACCAGGCTGCGGTCGAGCTTGAGGATGTCGGCGGGGAGCCTTCTGAGGGCCGTGATCGCCGCGTAGCCGCTGCCGAAGCCGTCGAGCGCGATCCGCACTCCGAGCCGGCTGAGCGCGGCCAGGCGCCGCTCCAGCTCGTCCAGCGAGGTTCTGGAGTCGGTCTCGGACAGCTCGACGACCAGCGCGCCGGGCGGCAGTCCGTGCCGGGTCAGCAGCGCCTCCAGGGAGCCGAGCGGTGTCGAGCGGTCCAGCAGCCGCCGGGCGCTCGTCCGGACGGCCACCGGCACCGCGTTCCCGGTGGCGGCCCGCTCGGCCGCCTGCTCCACGGCCTCCTCCAGGATCCAGCGGTCCAGCTCGGCGGTCTTGTCGCCGTCCTCGGCCACCCGCAGGAACTCGGCCGGGGTGAACAGCACCCCCTGGGAGGAGCGCCAGCGCGCCTGCGCGGAGACCGATGTGATCCGGCCGTTCTCCAGGCAGACCACCGGCTGGTGCAGCAGCGCGAACTCGCCGTCGTGCAGTGCGGCGCGCAGCCGGGTGGCCAGCTCCGCCTTGCGTACGACGTCCTGCTGCATCTGCGGTTTGTACAGCTCGACGCGGCCCTTTCCGGCCGACTTCGCGCGGTACATCGCGAGGTCGGCGTTGCGCAGCAGCTCGCCCGCGCCGAGGCCGGGTTCGGCGAAGGCGACCCCGATGGAGGCGTTGACACGGACATCGTTGCCGTCGATCGCGTACGGCTGGGAGAGGGTCACCCTGAGGCGGTCGGCGAGCTCCAGGATGTTCCGCTCCCGGGCGGCACGGTCACGGGTGCCGTCCCCGACGATCAGGGCCGCGAACTCGTCGCCGCCCAGCCGGGACGCGGTGTCCCCGTGCCGGACCGCCTCCTGGAGTCTGCGGGCGGCCTGGACGAGCAGCTCGTCCCCCGCCTGGTGCCCGATCGTGTCGTTGACGGCCTTGAAACCGTCCAGGTCGATGAAGAGCACGGCCGTGCCGCGCAGGGCGGCGCCCCGGTCGGTGGCCCGGCGGCCGGACAGGGCCTGCTGGACGCGCTTGGTGAACAGGGCGCGGTTGGGCAGGTCGGTGAGCGGGTCGTGCTCGGCGTTGTGCTGCAACTGGGCCTGCAGCCGTACGCGTTCGGTCACGTCCCGGCTGTTGAAGATCAGGCCGCCGTGATGCCGGTTGACGGTCGACTCGACGTTGAGCCAGCCGCCCTCGCCCGAGCGGAAGCGGCACTCGATGCGCGTGGTGGGTTCCTCCGGCGGGCTGGCGGCGAGGAAGCGGCGCACCTCGTGCACCACGCAGCCCAGGTCCTCCGGGTGGATCAGGGCCGCCAGTTCGGTGCCCACCAGATCCTCGGCGGGTCGTCCGTAGACCCCGGCGGCGGCCGGGGAGACGTACCGGAGGATGCCGTTGGGCGCGGCGATCATGATGACGTCGCTGGAGCCCTGCACCAGGGAGCGGAAGTGGTTCTCCTTCTGCGCCAGTTCCTGGGTGAGGGTGATGTTGTCCAGCAGCATGATGCCCTGGCGCATGACGAGCGCCAGCACGACGCCACCCGCGGTGATCAGCACGACGTGGTCGGGCCGGCGGCCGTTGAGGACGTTGTACAGGATGCCCAGGGTGCACACGGCGGCGGCGAGGTACGGGGTGAGCGCGGCGAGGGAGCCGGTGAGCGGCCGGCCGGCCGGGTACCGGGTGTGGTCGCCGCCCGGCGCGGGCACGTGGGGGTGGCCGGTGCCGCGCTGGCCGGGCACGTGCTCGTGGACGACGCGCGTGTGCCCGTCCGGCACGTGCCGTTCGCCGTCCTGCGCTCCGGGGCGCCGGGGGGCGGCCCAGGGGGCGTAGGCGAGCAGCAGGGAACCGGCGAACCAGCCCGCGTCCAGCAGCTGTCCGGACTGGTAGCTGCTGTGCAGCAGCGGCGAGGTGAACAGCGCGTCGCACATCACGGTCAGGGCGAGCGCGCCGATCGCGGTGTTCACCGCCGTGCGGTTGCCGGGGGTGCGGCGGAAGTGGAGCGCGAGCACCATGCTGACGAGCGCGATGTCGAGCAGCGGGTACGCCAGGGACAGCGCGGTGTGCGCGACGCTCGGCCCGTCGAACCGGGCCGCCTGGGCGAGCGCGAGGCTCCACGACAGGGTGAGCAGGGAGCCGCCGATCAGCCAGGCGTCCAGCGCCAGGCAGATCCAGCCGGCCCGGGTCACCGGCCGTTTGGCGAGGACCAGCAGGCCCACGATGGCGGGCGGCGCGAAGCACAGGAAGAACAGGTCGGCGTAGCTGGGGCTGGGCACGGGGCGTCCGAGGACCACCTCGTACCACCCCCAGACCGCGTTGCCCAGGGCCGCCATCGCCGAGGAGAGCGCGAACAGCAGCCAGGCCGGCCGGAAGCGGACCCGCGGGCTGCGTGCGTAGAAGAAACAGGAAACTGCGGCGGTGCCCGCCGCGGCGGTCAGCCCGAAGTCGCCCATGATCAGCGCGAGCTGGCCCGAACCCCAGTCGAACACGGAGCCGATGACATAGGCGCCGCAGACCAGGGCCAGGACGAGCTGACGGACCAGCCGCCTCCCGTCGCCGGCGGCCGACGGACGGGGCGGCAGCGGGGCCCCCGGCGGGTGCGGTGTGCGCAGCGCGCCGTCGAGGATGGTCGTCACGGAAGGCGGCGCGTTCACCGGGGCCTCCCGGTCCGCGCCGCTCCCGGGCCCCGTGGGTCCCGGTGCGCATTCTTCCTGCGGCCGCCCGGCCTGCGGTGGTGGCTGTGATGGCTCGTGTGGTGGCCGCGTCTGCGCGCCGCCGTGCGCCAGGGTCGCCGTCGGCGGCTCCGCCGCGTCGGATCGTTCGTCCATAGGCCGTGCATCGCCCGTCGCCCCCCTCACAAATCTGAAATGTCCATCCCCGGCGCCGAACGTCACCGGCGCAGCCCCTGTCGGGACGATACACCAGTATCGTCACTCAGGGACATAGCTTCTCTACGCTCCGTGACGATCAATGGATATGCCAGTACCGCTCGCATTCGGAAGATTGCGGAGGGTACCGGAAGCGGATTACGCCCCTGTTGTGAGGATCACGTTCCGCAGGGGCTCCTGGTTCACGAAGCGGTTCAACTGGTCCACGAGCAGCCGCTTGGCGCGCGGCAGAAAGGCCGACGTGGGCCCGCCCACATGCGGGCTGATGAGCACGCCGGGCGCCTGCCACAAGGGGTGTCCGGGCGGCAGCGGCTCGGGATCGGTCACGTCGAGGGCCGCCGTGATGCGCCCGTTCTCCACCTCCGCGAGCAGCGCCTTCGTGTCGACGACGGCTCCCCGGGCGACGTTGACGAGCAGCGCCCCGTCCTTCATACGGGCCAGGAATTCCGCGTCCACCAGACCATGGGTTTCCTCCGTCAAGGGCGTGCAGAGGATCACGACATCGGCTTCCGGAAGCAGTGAGGGCAATTCGGTGAGCGGGTGCACCAGACCGCGCGCCGTGGTGCGCCGGGAGCGCGCGACGCGCGCCACCCGCGCTACTTCAAAGGGCACGAGCCGGTCTTCGACGGCCGAGCCGATGGCGCCATAACCGACGATGAGGACGCTCTTGTCGGCGAGGGCGGGGTAGAACGCGCTCTGCCAGCGCTCCTCCTGCTGCGCCCGGACGAACTGGGGGATGCCGCGCAGGGAGGCCAGGGTCAGGGTCAGCGCGAGTTCGGCCGTGCTCGCCTCGTGCACACCGCGCGCGTTGCACAGCTGGACCCCGGGCACGATCGCCGACAGCCGGGCGGTGACGTCGTCCACGCCCGCGGTGAGTGTCTGGATGACCTGAACGTTGGTCAGATGCTCCAGTGGGCGCACCTTGACCGGCCACCGCTTCATGTACGGCACCACGTACACGACACAGTCCGCGGGGTCGCCCGGAAACTCCTCGTCGCCGCTCTCGCCCCCGTCCCAGAACAGGTACCGGAGCCCCTCGGGAAGCCCCTCGATCTCGTCCGGCGGGATGGGAAGCCACACGTCTGCACTCATGCCAGGAGGCTATGTCAGTCGTACAGGTGTGCAGAGGTTAGGTTGGGGGCCGGCAGAGGGAGGTTCACGAGCAGGTGGAGCGCAGGACGATCGGCGCGGGGGCGCTCGCGGTGGGGGCCGTCGGACTCGGGTGCATGCCGATGAGCTGGGCGTACAGCGGATCCCGGCAGCGGGGCGACGCATCGCTCAGAACCGTGCATCGGGCTCTGGATCTGGGCTCGACCCTCCTGGACACGGCGGACATGTACGGCCCGTTCACCAATGAGCTGCTGCTGGGGCGGGTGCTCAGGGAGCGGCGTGCGGACGCCTTCGTGTCGACGAAGGTGGGGCTGCTCGTGGGCGAGCAGCACATCGTGGCCAACGGCCGCCCGGGGTATGTGCGGCGGGCCTGCGACGCCTCGCTGCGGCGCCTGCAGACGGACGTGATCGACCTCTACCAGCTGCACCGCGCGGATCCCGAGGTCCCGGTCGAGGAGACGTGGGGCGCGATGGCCGAGCTGGTGCAGGCGGGGAAGGTACGGGCGCTGGGTGTGTGCGCGGTGGGTGCGCGCGGCGGGCGCCGCTCCGGATCCCGGCTGTACGACGCGACCCTGCGTCAGCTCCAGCGGATACAACAGGTCTTCCCGGTGAGCGCGGTGCAGGCGGAGCTGTCGGTGTGGTCGCCGGAGGCGCTGGACGGGCTGCTGCCGTGGTGCGCGGCGCGGGGGGTGGGCTTCCTGGCGGCGATGCCCCTGGGCAACGGCTTCCTGACCGGCACGCTCACCCCGGGAGAGGGCTTCGAGCCGGACGACCTGCGCGCCCGCCACCCCCGGTTCACGGCCGAGATGATGGCGGCCAACCAGCCGATCGTCGCCGGACTGCGCCGTGTCGCCCGCCGGCACGGCGAGGACGTCACCGCGGCCCAGGTGGCGCTTGCCTGGGTGCTCGCCCAGGGGCGCCAGGTGATCGCGCTGCCCGGCACCAAGCAGGAGCGCTGGGCCGAGGAGAACGCGGCGGCGGCCGCGCTCCGGCTGACCGCACAGGACCTGGCGGAGGTGTCCCGACTGCCGGCCGCGCGGGGATCCTGGGACTGAGGGCCCGGGCGGGGCGAGCAGTGGTGAGATGGGAGAAGCTGCCGCTGGATCACCGCCCCGAAGGGACCATGATCGTGCAACGTCGAGTTGTGACGGCCCTGTTGGCCGCGACCGCGCTCCTGCTCACGGCGGGCTGCTCCGCCGACGGCGGTGGCTCGCCGAACGGCAGCGGGAGCACGACGTCGCCGGGCGCCGCCGCGTCCTCCGCCCGGGCCACGGAGACGGCCGCCGCGGCCAAGGGCTCGGTGAAGGTGCTGCGCACGGTGGCCGAGGGCCTGAAGACGCCGTGGGGCCTGGCCCCGCTGCCCGGCGGCGGGCTGCTGGTCTCCTCCCGTGACGAGGGCACGATCACCCGGATCGACGAGAAGACGGGCCGCAAGACCGACCTGGGCAAGGTCTCGGGGGTCTCCCCGGCCGGCGAGGGCGGCCTGCTGGGCATCGCCCTGTCGCCCGACTACGCCTCGGACCACATGATCTACGCCTACTTCACCTCGGCCTCGGACAACCGCATCGTCCGGATGCTGTACGACGAGCAGAAGCCGGCCGGCGAGCAACTGGGCGCCCCCGACACGGTCTTCAGGGGCATCCCCAAGGGAATCATCCACAACGGCGGCAGGATCGCCTTCGGCCCCGACGGGATGCTCTACGCGGGCACCGGCGAGAGCGGCAACCGCGGCCTGGCCCAGGACAAGAAGTCCCTGGGCGGCAAGATCCTGCGGCTGACCCCCGAGGGCGAGCCGGCCCCGGGCAACCCGTTCCCCGGCTCCCCCGTGTACTCGTACGGCCACCGGAACGTCCAGGGCCTGGCCTGGGACTCCAGGCAGCGCCTGTTCGCCTCGGAGTTCGGCCAGGACACCTGGGACGAGCTGAACGCGATCAAGCCGGGCGACAACTACGGCTGGCCGGAGGCGGAGGGCAGGTCCTCGCAGGCCGGCTTCCACAACCCGATCGCCCAGTGGCACACCGACGACGCCTCCCCCAGCGGGATCGCCTACGTCGACGGCGTCATCTGGATGGCCGGCCTGAAGGGCAAACGCCTGTGGCGCATCCCGCTGCGGGGCACCGAGGCCGCGGCGGCACCCCAGGCCTTCCTCACCGGCGAGTACGGCCGTCTGCGCACGGTGGTCGCGGCGGGCGGCGACAAGGTGTGGCTGGTCACGAGCAACACGGACGGCCGGGGGACGCCGAAGAAGGGCGACGACCGGGTGCTGGAGGTGGAGGTGAAGTAATCTCCCCGCTCATCCGTGGCTCACTCGCCGTCCTCCGAGTCCTCCGACTCCGCTTCCGTGGAGGGCGGTTCGGGCCGGCGGACGACGACCTTTCCCGAGGCGAGGTCTATGGGGCCCCGGCTCGGGTCGTTGTCCCCGACGTCCTCCCGGGTCAGCTCCAGGCGCTTCTCTTCGTCATGGGTGTGCTTGCGACCGGGTGCGAACAGTTCCTCGAAGGCGTTGAACACGGCTTCTCCCCCCTTGCCGGTTTTCTCCAGCGTACGGGTCAGCCCGGCGCTTCGGCCGTGAGCGGTTCGGCCGGGAACAGCCCCAGCCGGTGCGCCACGGCCGCCGCCTCGCCCCGGCCCGCGACGCCGAGCTTGGACAGGATGTTCGAGACGTGGACGCTCGCGGTCTTCGGGGAGATGAAGAGTTCCTCGGCTATCTGGCGGTTGGTGCGGCCGGCCGAGACCAGGCGGAGGACATCCCGCTCGCGGCTGGTGAGGCCGAGGCTCTCGGCGGGGTCGAGGGCCTTGCGGGGCGTGTGGGTGAGGGTGAGGCGGGCGCGCTGGGCGAGCCGGGCGACGGCCTCGGCGAGCGGGCGGGCGCCCAGGTGGTCGGCGACCGCCCCGGCCAGGCGGAGCAGCTCCGTGGCACGGTCGCGTTCGTCGTCGCCGGCGGCCTCTTCGAGCAGGGCCTGGGCGAGCCGGCGGCGGACGCGGGCCAGGTCGTAGGGGCGGTCCAGGCACTCGAAGTCGGTGACCACGTCCGACCAGAGCGCTGTGGTGTCGGTGCCGTGGGCGCGGTGCAGTTCGGCGCGGGTCCAGCGCTCGTAGGCGTCCCAGACGGGTGCTCCGGTGGTGAGCTTCCGTGCGGCTTCGGCGAGCTTGTCGAGGACCTCGGCACGGCCGTCGGCCGCCGCGGGCAGGGCGCGGGCGTCGGCCTCGGCGGTGGCGGCGGCCAGCAGCAGGGGCCAGCCGTAGCGCTGGGTGCCGGGCGGGAAGCCGACCTCCAGAGCGCGGTCCAGCTCGGCCCGGGCGTCGAGGAGCCGGCCCTCCTCTGCGGCGACACCGATGGCGATGCGGGCGATGGGCAGCTGCTGCTGGGGCATAGGGTCGTGGGTGCCGTAGTGGGTGTGGGAGATGGCCAGCTGGCGGCGGGCCTCGGCGGCGTCGCCCCGGGCGAGGGCGATGTGGGCCAGGCGCAGCGCGCCGGAGCCCCGGGGCTTGGCGCTGGCCGCGGAGCCCAGGGCGCCCGACGCGGCTTCGGCGGCCTCGTCCCACTGGCCGAGCGCGTACAGCGAGTCGGAGAGGTTGCCCCAGATCCACGCCTCGGAGTCCAGCAGCCCGTACTTGCGGGCGAAGGCGATGCCCTCGCGCAGGATGGGCACCGCTTCCCGGGAGCGGCCGACCGCCTCCAGCTCGGACGGCAGGTTCACATGAGCCCGGCCCGCGACATGCGCCACGCCTTCCTGCAGCGCGGTCTCCATGACCCGGGTCGTCTCCGCCAGCCCGGCGTCGACGTCACCCGCGTCGACCATCAGGCAGCCGAGGGTGATGCGCGCGTTGAGCTCGATCTCACGGGCGCCCACCATCCGTGCGTACTCCACGGCCCGTTCGGCGGCGGCGAAGGCCTCGGGGCCGGGCTGGTGGAGCATGGACCAGCCGGCCACGTTGGCCAGCACCTCGGCGTGCACCTCCGAGGGTGGCAGGCCGCGTACCAGGTCCTGGGCGTAGGCGAGTTCCTGCCAGCCGTCGCCCCGGGCCAGGGCCTGGACCAGCCGGGAGCGCTGCACCCAGAACCAGGCGGCGCGCAGCGGGTCGTGCTCGTCCTGGAGGAGCCGCAGCGCCTTCTTGGAGATCTTCAGGGCGCGTTCGCGCTCCCCGCAGAAACGGCCCGCGACCGTCGCCTCCGCCATCAGGTCGAGGTAGCGCAGCGGGGCGGTGGCCGGATCGCAGCCGCACGGAGGGTAGACGTCGGTGTAGTCGACGGGGCGCAGGGCGGCGCGTACCTCTTCGGGCGCGGCGTCCCACAGCTCCATCGCCCGCTCCAGGAGCCGCAGTTGCTCGGTGTAGGCGTGCCGGCGGCGGGCCACGACGGAGGCGTCCAGGACGGCGGGCAGGGCCCGGGCGGCGTCGTGGGCGTGGTACCAGTAGCTGGCCAGGCGCATCACGCGGGCGTCTGCGGGGACGAGCGTGGGGTCGGTCTCGACGGCCTCGGCGTAGCGCCGGTTGAGCCGGGAGCGTTCGCCGGGGAGCAGGTCGTCGGCGACGGCCTCGCGGACCAGGGAGTGCCGGAAGCGGTAGCCGTCGCCGCCGGTCGTGGCGGTGAGGATGTTGGCGCCGACGGCGGCCCGCAGCGCCTCGATGAGGTCGTCCTCGGCAAGCTGGGCCACGGCGGCCAGCAGCCGGTACTCGACGGTGGAGCCGCCTTCGGCGACGATCCGGGCGACGCCCTGGGCGCTCTCGGGCAGCGCCTCGACCCGGACCAGGAGCAAGTCGCGCAGGGAGTCCGTGAGCCCGGTGCAGCAGCCCTCGGTGGCGGCGACGGCGAGTTCCTCGACGAAGAAGGCGTTGCCGTCGGACCGCTCGAAGATCTCGTCGACCTGGGCGGGATCGGGTTCGGCAGCGCGGATGCCGGCGATCTGGCGGCCGACCTCCTCGCGGGTGAAACGGGCGAGTTCGAGACGGCGGACGGTGCGCAGCCGGTCGAGTTCGGCGAGCAGGGGGCGCAGCGGGTGGCGGCGGTGGATGTCGTCGGCGCGGTAGGTGGCGAGGACGAGGAGGCGGCCGGTGCGCAGGGTGCGGAAGAGATAGGCGAGGAGGTGGCGGGTGGAGGCGTCGGCCCAGTGCAGGTCCTCCAGGACGAGCACGACGGTGTGCGCGGCGGCGACCCGCTCCAGCAGCCGGGCGGTGAGTTCGAACAGGCGGGCCATGCCCTGCTCGTCGTGGCGGCTGGAGGTGGCCTCCCCCAGCTCGGGCAGCAGCCGGGCCAGTTCCTCCTCCTGTCCGGCGCCGGCGGTGGCGAACTCCTCGGGCAGGGCGTCGCGCAGGGCGCGCAGCGCGGCGGAGAAGGGGGCGAAGGGCAGCCCGTCGGCACCGATCTCCACACAGCCGCCCACGGCGACGACGGCGGCACGACGGCAGGCGGCCGCGGCGAACTCCTCGACGAGGCGGGTCTTGCCGACCCCCGCCTCTCCGCCGAGCAGCAACGCCTGCGGCTCGCCCGCGGCGGCACGGGCGAGCGCGTCGTTCAAGGTGTCCAACTCGTCGGTACGGCCGACGAACACGGGACTCACGGACCTGGTCTCCACGGGCCCGAGCATCGCACGAGGTCCGGACGGCGGTGCACCTGTTTTCCACAGCTCCGGTGCGATGGTCGTACGAATCTGGGGCAGAGGACGGCCGACCCCCGTACGGCCGCCCTCTGCCCTGCCCGCGCTCACGCGATGCGCGGGAGCCGGTGCCTGCGGGGGCGATCGGTATGGGTCTCGGCACCCGCGCTGCTGTGCCGTGCGGCCTCCTCGCGGCGGGCGGTGCGACGGGAGCGCCGGACCTCGCGGGCGAGGCGCTCCTGTGCGGCCTCCCGGAGCAGCTCGGCGGAACGCACCCGGTGGAGTTCGTACTCGTACATGACCTGTCCTTCGGGAGAGGTGGTTTCGTGCTTCGCTTTCTGCGATGCCTCCACCTTCGTCTCCCCGGGGGGTGCGCCACATCGGGAGAGTTCCGCATCTTCGCGCGCGTGGGCGCCCGCCCACGCGCATAAGGGGCCTCAGAGGCTCCGTAAGGTACCTACGGATTCCCTAAGGCCCCCTGGGACCTGCGGTTTCTCAGCCCGTCGAGGGCAGGGCCAGCAGCGCGTCGGAGTACTTCAGGACGGCCAGGAGCAGGCCGATGACGCCGAGCGAGACGCCCGCCCAGGCGACCGACTTGATCCACGCGGCCTGCGGGCGGCCGGGGACGCCGAACGCGGGCCGGGCGAGCACGACCACGCCGGTGATCAGCGCGGCCAGCGCGAACAGGCCGGCCCACAGGGCGGTGGTGTGCCAGGCGTCGCCGTAGACCTCCTTGACCTGCGTGGCGACGTTCGCCGTGGACGAGGTCTGGAGCTGGCCGATGAGGGTCTCACGGGCGGCGGCGACCGTGCCGATCCAGCCGCCGCTGAGCGAGACCAGGCCCAGCGCGGCGGAGACGACGGCACCGGCGCCCAGGCCGACCCCGGAAGGCGTCTTCTCCTGAGGCGCCTCCTCGGGCTCCTCGGGCTCCCCGCTCTCCCCGGTGCCTTCCCCGGTGCTTTCCTCGGTGCTCTCGTCGGTCAGCTGCTCGTCCGGTTCCGCAGCGTCCGTCCCGGCCGCCGCCTCGGCAGCCGCGGCCCCCTCCTGCGGTGCCTGCTCGTCGTCGGTCTTGGTGAGGTCCTCAGTCTTCGTTGCCATGCCCGGCACCGTACGGACGCAGTCTGAGAGGTCTCTTAATGATCGTTGTGCGCGCCACGCGCGCGTACGGCACGCCACTCCGGGGCCAGCACCGCCCAGATCTCGGTGTCCGCGCGCACGCCCCGGTGCGGGTAGTTCTCCCGCAGGACGCCCTCGCGGCTCATGCCGAGCCGCCTGGCCACGTTGATGCTGCCCTCGTTGGCGGAGGAGGCGTACCACTCCACGCGGTGCATGCCGCGCTCGTCGAACGCCCAGTCCAGCAGCACCCGCATGCCGCGCGTGACGAGGCCGCGCCCGGCCGCCGCCGGTTCCAGCCAGCAGCCGGCCTCACAGACCCCGCTCGGGGTGTCCCAGACACGGAACAGCAGGCCGCCGACGAGCTTTCCGTCCAGCCAGATCCCGTGCAGGCTGCCGGCGTCGGCGGCGCGCTTGTCGGCGTACGACTTCACCCAGGACCTGGCACCCGCCAGGTCGGACACCGCGTCCGGCAGACCGATGTGCCGGCCGATGTACTCCCGCCCCCGGTCGATGTTGGCGAGGACCTCCTCGGCGTGCCAGACCTCCAGGGGGCGCAGTTCGGCGCCGTCCTCACCCAGGGATATCGCGTACATCGCGCTGCTGCTCCTCACGCAGTTCCTCCATGGACACCCTGCTGAGCCTCTCATGTGCGGCGCGGCACTCGGGCGGTTCGATGCTGATGCGCGGCAGCCGGCGCTCCAGCCAGGCGGGCAGCCACCAGTTGGCGGCGCCGAGCAGGTGCATCAGGGCGGGCACGAGCAGGGTGCGCAGGACGAAGGCGTCGAGGGCCACGGCGGAGGCGAGCGCGATGCCGAACATGGCGATCACGCGGTCGCCGCTGAGCACGAAGGCGAGGAAGACGGAGATCATGATGACCGCGGCGGAGTTGATCACCCGGCTGGTCTCGGCGAGTCCGACGCGCACGGCCCGCCGGTTGTCGCCGGTCTCCAGCCACTCCTCGTACATCCGGCTGACCAGGAAGACCTGGTAGTCCATGGAGAGCCCGAACAGCACCGAGACCATGATCACGGGCAGGAACGGCTCGATGGGGCCCTCCCGGCCGAGGCCGAGCAGTTCGCTGGCCCAACCCCACTGGAAGACGGCGACGACGATGCCGAAGGCGGCGGCCACGGCGGCGATGTTCATCGCGGCCGCCTTCAGCGGGATGCCCAGCGAGCGGAAGGCGACGAGCAGCAGCAGACAGCCGAGCCCGATCACCACGCCGACGAACAGCGGCAGTTTGCCTACGATCACATCCGCGAAGTCGTCATAGCTCGCCGTCACTCCGCCGACGTGCACGTCGAGGGAGGTTCCCGTCTCCGCGCGCGGGAGCACCTCGGTGCGCAGCCGGTCGACGAGGTCGCTGGTGCGCTGCGACTGGGGCGCGGAGTCGGGGACGACGGTGAGGTAGGCGGTGTCGCCGCCGGAGTCGTAGGTCACCGGGGTGACCGAGGCGACGCCCCGGGTGGAGCGCAGGGTGGTGTCGAGGCCGTCCAGGACGAGCTTGTCGTCGCCGCCGTCCACCCGGGTCACCAGGGTCAGCGGACCGTTGACGCCGGGGCCGAAGCCCTGCGCGAGGAGGTCGTACGCCTGCCGTGTGGTGGACGAGTGCGGGTCGTTGCCCTGGTCGGAGGTGCCGAGGTGGAGGGAGAGCGTGGGCAGCGCGAGCAGGGCGATGACGGCGACAGCGAGGGAGCCGAGCAGCTTGGGCCAGCGCTCCACGAACGCGGACCAGCGGGCGGCGAGACCGGTGGGCAGCTCGGGCCGTGGGCCGCGCCGGGCGAGCCGGCGCCGCTCGCGGCGGCTGAGCGCGCGCGGTCCGATGCAGGCCAGCAGGGCGGGCAGCAGGGTGACGGAGGCCGCGACGGTGAGGACGACCGTCAACGACGCGGCGACGGCCACCCCGTTGAGGAAGCCCAGGCGCAGGATCAGCATGCC
Organism: Streptomyces sp. NPDC001816; assembly: GCF_042892235.1. Lineage (NCBI taxonomy): Bacteria > Bacillati > Actinomycetota > Actinomycetes > Kitasatosporales > Streptomycetaceae > Streptomyces > Streptomyces sp. NPDC001816. The sequence goes on along the minus strand of NZ_JBIATY010000009.1, from coordinate 76,630 downwards.
CAGCAGGGCGATGCACACGGTCGCACCCGCGAACACGACCGCGCGTCCGGTGGTGGCCACGGCGTTCGTGGCGGCCTCGGTGACGCTCAGGCCGCGTTTCAGACCGCGCCGGTGCCGGGTCACGATGAAGAGCGCGTAGTCGATGCCGACGCCGAGCCCGATCAGCAGGCCGAGCATGGGCGCGAAGTCGGCGACGGTCATGGCGTGTCCGAGCAGCCCGATGCCGGCGTACGCCGTGCCGACGCCGATCAGCGCGGTGGCGATCGGCAGCAGCGAGGCGGCGAGCGAACCGAAGGCGAGGAACAGCACCACGGCCGCGACCGCCACGCCGACCACCTCGGCCGTGTGCCCGCGCGCGGACTCGGTGAGTTCGATGGCGCTGCCGCCCAGCTCCACCCGCAGCCCGTCCCGTTCGGCGGCCCTGGCGGTGCGCACGACCGCCTCGGCCTCGGACTTGCCGATGTGCTCGGCCTGCTGGGCGAAGGTGACGGTGGCGTAGGCCGTGTGCCCGTCGGCGCTGATCCGGTGGGCGCCGTGACGACCGTACGGGCCGGACACGGAGGCCACTCCCGGCAGGTCGGCGATCCGGTCCAGGGTGCGGGTCATGGTCCGCCGGACGCCGTGCGCGCGGACGGTGCCGTCGGTGGTGTGCCAGACGACGGTGTCGCTGTCGCCGCCCAGGCCCGGGAAGCCCTCCTGGAGCAGCCGCGTCGCGCGTCCCGACTCGGTGCCGGGGGCCTCGTAGTCGTTCGAGTACGCCGAACCGGCCGTGGCGGCGGCCGCACCGACCCCGCCGAAGGCGAGCAGCCACAGCAGGACGGTGATCAGGCGGTGGCGGACACACCAACGCGCGAGGGCTGCCACGGACCTGCTCCCAGGGGACGATTTGTGGATCTTTGGCCGGGAACCATCGTCCATGAACTGAACAGCCCGCAAAGAACGAATGAGCAACGCGAGACACTCTTGCAGGCGAAAGTGATCGTTTGCCGCGTTCATGGGCTTATTCACAGGAGTGGGAGGGACGTCACAGGACAATCCGGTGAACTCTGTCGTCCCCGCGGGTACTTTGGTGCGCTTCGCGACTCCTCAGTCGAACTGGTCGCCGAGCGCCATGACCATCGTCCCCAGGATCAGCAGCCACAGCGCACGGCGGGTACGGCCCCGCGAGCCGAGGACCGCGGCGAGGGCACAGACGGCGGCGCCGAGGGCGTACGCGGCGGGTACGAGGGCCGGGGCGGAGCCGGTGAGCCGCAGCACCGCGGCGGCCAGTCCGGCCAGACACAGCAGCACCCCGGTGCCGGAGGCGACCCAGCGGGCCCGGCGGGCGTCCGAGACGTCGTCCGCCGGCTCCTCCACGTCGTCCACGTCGGATATGACGGGTTCGGCGTCGGTAGCGGTGTCGGAATCGGTACGTCCACTCATGGCGGGCGAGCGTAGCGCGTCCGGCCGGGAAACCTGATGCGGGGCCTTCGGTGCGAACGACCACATGCCTGGGGGGACACACCGGTTCCGGTGTGTCCCCCCAGGGAGTTCACGAACGTCAGCCCTCGCTGACGCCCAGCTTCTCCAGGATCAGTTCCTTGACGCGGGCCGCGTCGGCCTGACCGCGGGTCGCCTTCATGACCGCGCCGACCAGGGCACCGGCCGCGGCCACCTTGCCACCGCGGATCTTGTCCGCGATGCCCGGGTTGCCGGCGATGGCCTCGTCGACGGCCGTGCCGAGGGCCGAGTCGTCGGAAACCACCTTGAGGCCGCGCTTCTCGACGACCTCGTCCGGGGTGCCCTCACCCGCGAGGACGCCCTCGATGACCTGGCGGGCCAGCTTGTCGTTCAGGTCGCCGGAGCTGACCAGCTCGGTGACCCGGGCGACCTGCGCCGGCGTGATCGACAGCTCGTCCAGCGACTTGCCCGACTCGTTGGCGCTGCGCGCCAGTTCGCCCATCCACCACTTGCGGGCGGAGGCCGCGTCGGCACCGGCGTCGATCGTGGCGACGATCGGGTCCAGCGCGCCGGCGTTGAGGATCGCCTGCATGTCGGTGGCCGAGATGCCCCACTCCGCGAGCAGGCGGGTGCGGCGGGCCAGCGGCATCTCCGGCAGCGCGGCGCGGATCTCCTCGACCCACTCGCGCGAGGGCGCCACCGGGACGAGGTCGGGCTCCGGGAAGTACCGGTAGTCCTCGGCCTCCTCCTTCACGCGGCCCGAGGTCGTCGACCCGGTGTCCTCGTGGAAGTGGCGGGTCTCCTGGATGATCGTGCCGCCGGAGGAGAGCACGGCAGCGTGGCGCATGATCTCGAACCGGGCCGCACGCTCGACGGAGCGCAGCGAGTTGACGTTCTTCGTCTCGGAGCGCGTGCCGAACTTCTCGCTGCCCTTGGGCATCAGCGACAGGTTGACGTCGCAGCGCATCTGGCCCATCTCCATGCGGGCTTCGGAGACACCGAGGGCACGGATGACCTCGCGCAGCTCACGGACGTACGCCTTCGCCACCTCGGGGGCACGGTCGCCGGCGCCGACGATCGGCTTGGTGACGATCTCGATGAGCGGGATGCCCGCGCGGTTGTAGTCGAGGAGGGAGTGCTGCGCGCCGTGGATACGGCCCGTGGCACCGCCGACGTGCGTCGACTTGCCGGTGTCCTCCTCCATGTGGGCGCGCTCGATCTCCACGCGGAAGGTCTCGCCGTCCTCCAGCTGCACGTCGAGGTAGCCGTTGAAGGCGATGGGCTCGTCGTACTGGGAGGTCTGGAAGTTCTTCGGCATGTCCGGATAGAAGTAGTTCTTCCGGGCGAAGCGGCACCACTCGGCGATCTCGCAGTTCAGCGCGAGACCGATCTTGATCGCGGACTCGACGCCGGTCGCGTTGACGACCGGGAGCGAGCCGGGCAGGCCGAGGCAGGTCGGGCAGGTCTGCGAGTTGGGCTCGGCGCCCAGCTCGGTCGAACACCCGCAGAACATCTTGGTCTTGGTGCCGAGTTCGACATGGACCTCAAGGCCCATGACGGGGTCGTACGACGCCAGTGCGTCCTCGTACGACACCAGGTCGGTCGTGGTGGTCACGGTGAAAACTTCCCTCTCAGCCCAGCAGGACGTCGTCGTCGCCCAGCCGCTTCAGCTCGCGGTAGAGGATGGCGAGGCCGGTGACGATCGCGACGGCGGACACGGTGGCGTCGATCAGCCGCAGCGTGTCGTGCTCGGCGCGCGCCTTCTTGATCTGCTTGGCCACACCGAACGCGCCGAACGCGGTCCCGGCCATCGACAGGTACGTGCCGGACTTCGACTTCTTGAAGCCCTTGGCTTTGTTCAGTGCACTCACAGCGACGGAGCCTCCTCGAGCAGCGGGTGCCCCCACTTTTCCACGAAGGCGGCCTCGACGGCGGCGCCGACCTTGTAAAGGCGGTCGTCCTTCAGCGCCGGGGCGATGATCTGCAGGCCCACCGGGAGGTTGTCCTCCGGGGCGAGGCCACAGGGCAGCGACATGGCCGCGTTGCCCGCCAGGTTGGTCGGGATGGTGCACAGGTCGGCCAGGTACATCGCCATCGGGTCGTCGGCGCGCTCGCCGATCGCGAAGGCGGTGGTCGGCGTCGTCGGGGAGACGATCACGTCGACCTGTTCGAAGGCCTTCTCGAAGTCGCGCGTGATGAGGGTGCGGACCTTCTGCGCGGAGCCGTAGTAGGCGTCGTAGTAGCCGCTCGACAGCGCGTACGTGCCGAGCATGATGCGGCGCTTGACCTCGGGGCCGAAGCCCGCCTCACGGGTGAGGGAGGTGACCTCCTCGGCCGAGTGGCCGCCGTCGTCGCCGGTCCGCAGGCCGTAGCGCAGGCCGTCGAAGCGGGCGAGGTTGGACGAGCACTCGGACGGGGCGATCAGGTAGTACGCCGACAGCGCGAGGTCGAAGGACGGGCAGTCCAGCTCGACGATCTCGGCGCCCAGCTCCTTGAGCAGCGCGACCGACTCGTCGAAGCGCTGGATGACGCCGGCCTGGTAGCCCTCGCCGCGGAACTGCTTGACCACGCCGACCCGCATGCCCGCGACGCTGCCGTTGCGGGCGGCCTCGACCACCGGCGGGACGGGGGCGTCGATGGAGGTGGAGTCGAGCGGGTCGTGCCCGGCGATGACCTCGTGCAGGAGGGCCGCGTCCAGGACCGTACGGGCGCAGGGGCCGCCCTGGTCCAGGGAGGACGAGAAGGCGACCATGCCGAAGCGGGAGACCGCGCCGTACGTCGGCTTCACGCCGACCGTGCCGGTGACGGCGGCCGGCTGGCGGATGGAGCCGCCGGTGTCGGTGCCGATGGCCAGCGGGGCCTGGAAGGAGGCGAGAGCGGCGCTGGAACCGCCGCCGGAGCCGCCGGGGATCTTGGTGAGGTCCCAGGGGTTGCCGGTCGGGCCGTAGGCGCTGTTCTCGGTGGAGGACCCCATGGCGAACTCGTCCATGTTGGTCTTGCCGAGGATGACGACGTCGGCGGCCTTCAGCCGCTTGGTCAGCGTCGCGTCGTACGGCGGGATCCAGCCTTCGAGGATCTTCGAGCCGACGGTCGTCGGCACGCCCTCGGTGGTGAAGATGTCCTTGAGCGCGAGCGGGACACCGGCCAGCGGGCCGAGCTTCTCGCCGCGGGCCCGCTTCTCGTCGACGGCGCGGGCCTGCGCGAGCGCGCCCTCACGGTCGACGTACAGGAAGGCGTGGACCTTCTCGTCCACGGCCTCGATGCGGGCCAGGTGGGCCTCGGTGACCTCGACGGCCGTCAGCTCGCCGGAGGCGATCTTCTCGGCGGTCCGGGCCGCAGTGAGCTTGATGATGCTGTCCGTCATGGTCAGTCCTCCCCCAGGATCTGCGGCACCTTGAAACGCTGCTGCTCCTGGGCCGGGGCGCCGGAGAGCGCCTGCTCGGGGGTGAGCGAGGGACGGACCTCGTCCGGCCGCATGACGTTCGTCAGCGGGAGCGGGTGCGAGGTCGGCGGTACGTCTTGGTCGGCGACCTCGCTGACGCGGGCGACCGCGCCGATGATGTCGTCGAGCTGGCCTGCGAAGTGTTCGAGTTCTTCGGGCTTCAGCTCCAGACGCGCCAGCCGGGCGAGGTGGGCGACCTCCTCGCGCGTGATGCCAGGCATGCAGCGTTCCTCTGGGGTGAGTGTGTGTGGTTAGGGCCCAATCCTATGGGGCGGGCCCCGGTGACCGTGAAACGGTTTGCCGGGGCCCCGCCGTCAGCGCGCCCTCAGCACCGCCTCGCGTCCCAGGCCTCACTGCTCAAGAAGTGGTTGTCGTACAGCTCCTGCACGTCCAGGAGGCTCTCCGGGGGGACCTCGCCGAGGGCGATGCGCTGCAGGTGGCGGAAGTACTCGAAGCGCTCGACGCCCGGTGTGATGACGATGAGCAGGTCGGCGTCGGCGCCGGGTACGGCGGCGAAGGCGTGCGGCTTGCCGGGCGGGACGATGACGAGGTCGCCCGGGCCGGCGGTGACGACGTCCTCGCCGGAGAGGATGTCGGCGGCGCCGTCCAGCAGGAAGAACATCTCGGCGGAGTTGTCGTGCCAGTGTGGCTTGGCGCCGTCGGCGCCCGCCGTGAGGGTGACGCGCTGGGTGGACAGCGCGCCGCCGGTCCGGCTGCTGTCGGCCAGCAGGCGCACGGTGGTGGGCGCGCGGCCGACGACCTCGGCCTCGGCCTCTCGGACGATCACGGACTCGTCGAACTTCGGAACGAACAGCGACATCTCAAAACCCCCTGGTGACGGTGGTGCCGTGGTCAGACGAGGAAGAGCAGCGCGGCGCTGATCAGCACAACGACCGCGGTGGCGAAGTGGATCCCGAAGGCGACGGCCTTCGTGCCGCCGTTGCGCAGGACTATCAGCGTGTCGCCGAGCGGGACAAGGGCCACGCAGAGCATGAACCAGGCCTCGGCCTGCGCTCCGACGAAGGCCAGCAGCGCCAGGCCCAGCAGGCCGAAGGTGCCGTCCTTCAGGCCCTTGACCGTGAGGTAGGCACCGGCGTCGCCTTCCGGCCGGGCGGGCACGCCGTAGCCGGCCGCGGCGGAGGCGGGCTGGAACAGGAAGCGGTATCCGAGGAACACGCAGAACAGGTCGAGCACGACGGCCAGGGTGTACGCGGTGACGGTCACGTCTCTTCTCCTCGCTAGCAACGCTAGGGACAAGAGCGAAGCTAGCAGAGCATCGACAGAAACACTAGCGGTGCTAGAATTGCGGGCATGACGATCCAGACGCGCCGAGAGCGCGAACGAGCGGAACGCGAGCGGCTGATCGTGACGACCGCGCGGGAACTGGCGGAGGCGGAGGGCTGGGACGCGGTGACCACGCGTCGGCTGGCCGCCGAGATCGAGTACAGCCAGCCGGTCCTCTACAGCCACTTCAAGGGCAAGGGCGCGATCATGGCCGCGGTCGTGGTGCAGGGCTGCGCGGACCTGGCGGCCGAGCTGGCCTCGGCGCGGGCTGAGGCGCAGGGCGTGCGTGAGTCACTGGCGGCGGTGGCGGAGACGTACACGTCCTTCGCGCGGCGCCGGCCGGCCCTCTACGACGCGATGTTCACCCACCTCGTGGACCTGCCGTTCGCCACGGAGGAGGCACCGGAGCCGTTGCGGGCGGCGTTCGGCGAACTGTTCTGCGCCGTCCAGCCGATCGCGGCCGAGGGCGACGACCCCGGCCTGCTGACGGAGACGTTCTGGGCGGGGCTGCACGGGTTGGTGACGCTGATGCGCAGTGGTCGACTGCCGGAGGAGGCGCATGAGCGCAGGCTCGCCCTGCTGATCGGGCACTTCGCCGGGAACTGACACCCGCAGCCGCCGGCGGCGATGGACCCCCGCGGGAAGCGGCAACGGTCCAGTCGAGCTGAACGGGCGGGCGGGTGCGAAGACTACTCGGCAGCCGGCAGAGCGGCCCGCGGCCGCTGCCACCCACGGGACCCCCGCGCCAGCAGCCACGCCGTCGTCTCCTCGGGGGGCATCGCCGCGGCGACCAGCCATCCCTGCACGGCGTCACAGTTGAGGTCGCGCAGCCGCTCCCAGGTCTCGTCGTCCTCCACCCCCTCGGCGACGACCAGCAGCCCCAGCGAGTGCGCCAGGTCGACCGTGCAGCGCACGATCTCGGCGTCCTCGGCGTCCACGGCCAGCCGGGCCACGAAGGACCGGTCGATCTTCAGCTCGCTCACCGGCAGCCGCCGCAGATGCACCAGCGAGGAGTACCCGGTGCCGAAGTCGTCCAGGGACATCTTCACGCCGTGCCCGGTGAGCCCGGCGAGGGTGTCAGCGGCCCGCTGCGGGTCCTCCAGCAGCACGTGCTCGGTTATCTCCAGTTGGAGCGCTCCCGCGGGGACTCCGTGCCGGGCCAGCCGGGCGGCGACGGAGCCCGCGAAGCCGGGCGTGTGGACGTCGCGCGGGGAGACGTTCACGGCCACCGGCACCCGCAGCCCCTGGGCCCGCCACCGGGCGACCTGTGCGAGCGCGGTCTCCAGCACGTACTCCGTCAGATGGGGCATCAGCCCCGAGGATTCGGCTATCGCTATGAACTCGTCCGGCGGCACCTTCCCGCGCTCGGGATGCACCCACCGCACCAGCGCCTCCAGGCCGGCGACCTGTCCGTCGAAGCGGACCTTCGGCTGGTAGTGCAGCTGCACCTCGTGCGCGTCCAGCGCCCGGCGCAGATCGCCCAGCAGGCCCAGCCGGTCCGGGGTGTTGGAGTCCCGCTTGGACTCGTAGACCTCGACGCCCGTACGGTCCCGCTTCGCCTGGTACATCGCCACGTCCGCCCGCCGCAGCAGCCCCTCGGCGTCCAGCGCGTGGTCCGGGAAGACGGCGACGCCGGCGCTGGCCTCCAGGACGAGGGTGAGCCCGTCGAGGTCGAGCGGGGAGCTGAGGGCGGCGACGAGGCCGCGGGCGACCCGGGTGGCGGACGTGGTGGAGTCCGCGACCGGCAGTAAGACGGCGAACTCGTCACCGCCGAGCCGGGCGGCCTCCGCGCCGCGCGGGAGGGCGATCCGCAGCCGGTCGGCTATCTGCAGCAGCAGCCGGTCACCGGCGAGATGACCGAGGGTGTCGTTCACCGACCGGAATCGATCGAGGTCGATCAGCATGAGGGCGGTGCGGGCGCCGATGCGCTCGGCGTCGTCGAGGGCGGTCCAGATCCGCTCCAGCAGCCACTGCCGGTTGGGCAGTCCGGTCAGCGGGTCGCGCAGCTGCTCCTCGGCGCGGGCCCGAGCCATCCACAGCGTGGAGTCGAGGGCTATCAGCGGGATGGCGAACAGCGGGAGCAGGATCGGCTGGGCGTCGGCGACCACGCACACCAGCGGGGCGATGCCGAGCAGCGCGACGGCAACCAGACCCTGTCTGACCAGGGCAGTACGGGCGACGGTGGGCAGTCCGCCGCCGCGCGGTGCGTGCAGGTACCACAGCAGGCCGCGGCTGACCAGGAGATAGGCGGCGGCGACCAGCACCACCTCGGGCACGGTGGCGATGGTCCAGCTGTCGGGGCTCCAGGGATCCTCGACCGTCGGTACGCGCCCGAAGGCGCCGAGCACCAGGGCGCCGGCGCTGATCCCGAGGATGTCCACCGCGCCGTGCAGCACGCCCTGCCGCCAGCGGTTGCGCCTGGCTATGCCGACCAGGACGACGACGGTGAGGCTGACCATCGCGGAGGGCACCCAGCCGTACAGCAGCAGGACGGCGAGGGTGAGGGCCGCGCCGGAGCCCGTGCCGCCCCACCAGCGGGCGCGGCCGAGCATCACGAGGTGGCCGACGATGGTGCCGGTGAGCACGGCCAGCGACCAGCCGAGCGTGCCGCCCGGGAAGAGGGCGTGGTTGTCGCTGAAGGCGCGGTAGAAGCCCGCGCCCAGGGCGAAGCCGGCGGCCGCCACGAGGCCCGCGGGCAACGCGGGCCAGGACAGGTGCCGTTCGGGGTCGCTGCCGGGCAGCGCGGGGGCGGCCTCGGTGGCCGGCGGGATCGGTGTGTGTGCCTCGGTCGCGGTGCCCGGTCCGGCCGGGCGCGCCCGAGTGCCCGTGCGCTCGGCGCCCCACCCGGTCCACCGGATCCCCCGCCACGCGACCGCACGGCGGCGCAGGCGCAGCCGTGAGTCCGGGGCGGCGCTCTCGGTCGGTTCCATTCCCGTCCCTCTCACAGCCGGCGGTGCCCACGCCACGCGGCCCGATGCCCGACAACCATCAGCGGCTCCGCGTCGAAGAAACCTTCCCCGTGCCCTTCGCGGGCAGGGGGATGCCCCAGCCGCAGCTGGGCACGGCAGGCGCACACCTCAACAGTAGGCCGCGGAAGGCTTCCTCGGGCAGCGGTCGTCGACGGTTGCCCGAATGCGCCTGGGCCACCCGTATGCAACTGATATGCGCCGAACGGGTGGCCTTCAACCGCTACTCCCCGGTCGGAAGCGCGACTTCCGTCGCCGCCTCGGGCCCCTGCTCCAACAGGACGCCGAAACCGTCCTCGTTCAGAACCGGAACCTTGAGCTGCATGGCCTTGTCGTACTTCGATCCCGGATTGTCGCCCACCACGACGAACGAGGTCTTCTTCGAAACCGAACCGGTCACCTTCGCACCGCGGCTCTGCAGCGCCTCCTTGGCGCCGTCCCGGGTGAAGTTCTCCAGCGTGCCGGTCACGACGACGGTGAGACCCTCCAGCGGGCGCGGCCCCTCGTCCTCGCCGGACGACTCGTCCTCCAGCGGGACTCCGGCCGCCTTCCACTTGCGGACGATCTCGCGGTGCCAGTCCTCGGCGAACCACTCCTTGAGGGCGGCGGCGATGATCGGACCGACGCCGTCGGTGGTGGCCAGCTCCTCCTCGGTGGCCTGCTCGATGCGGTCGACGGAGCGGAACTCGCGCGCGAGGGCCTGCGCCGCCACCGGGCCGACGTGCCGGATCGACAGGCCGTTCAGGAAGCGGGCGAGCGGTCGGGCCTTGGCCGCCTCGATGTTCTCCAGCAGCGCGAGGGTGTTCTTCTTCGGCTCGCCCTTCTGGTTGGCGAAGACCGTGACGACCTTCTCCTCGCCCGTCTTGGGGTCCCGCTTGGGCAGGCCGCTGTCCGGGTCGAGGACGTAGGCCTTGATGGGCAGCAGCTTCTCCACCGTCAGGTCGAACAGGTCGCCCTCGTCCACCAGCGGCGGGTCGGCCGGCTCCAGCGGGCGGGTCAGCGCGGCGGCGGCCACCGCGCCGAAGTTCTCGATGTCCAGGCACTCACGGCCCGCGAGGTAGGAGACGCGCTCGCGCAACTGGGCCGGGCAGGTACGCGCGTTGGGGCAGCGGAGGTCGATGTCGCCCTCCTTCATGGGCCGCAGCGGCGTCCCGCACTCGGGGCACTCGCTGGGCATCACGAACTCCCGCTCGGCGCCGTCCCGCAGGTCGACCACCGGGCCGAGGATCTCCGGGATGACGTCACCGGCCTTGCGGATCACCACCGTGTCGCCGATGAGCACGCCCTTGGCCTTGACGACCTCCTGGTTGTGCAGGGTGGCGAACTCGACCTCGCTGCCCGCGACCGTGACCGGCTCGACCTGGGCGTACGGCGTGACGCGGCCGGTGCGGCCGACGCCCACCTTGATGTCGATGAGCTTGGTGTTGACCTCTTCCGGCGCGTACTTGTAGGCGATCGCCCAGCGCGGGGCCCGGGCGGTGGAGCCGAGACGGCCCTGGAGCCGGATCTCGTCCAGCTTGACGACGGCGCCGTCGATCTCGTGCTCCACGGAGTGGCGGTTCTCGCCGTCGTAGTGGGCGATGAACTCCCGTACGCCGCCCAGGTCGTCGACCACCCGGTTGTGCGGGGACGTGGGCAGGCCCCAGGTCTTCAGCAGGTCGTAGGCCTGGGAGAGGCGGGTCATGCCCGTGAAGCCCTCCAGGGCGCCGATGCCGTGGACGACCATGTGCAGCGGGCGGGTCGCGGTGACCCGCGGGTCCTTCTGGCGCAGCGAACCGGCGGCGGCGTTGCGGGGGTTGGCGAAGGGCTTGTCGCCCGCCGCGACCAGCCGGGCGTTCAGCTCCTCGAACTTCTCCATCGGGAAGTAGACCTCGCCGCGGATCTCCACGAGGTCGGGGACGTCGTCGCCGTGGAGGCGGTCCGGGATCTCCGCGATCGTGCGGACGTTCGGGGTGATGTCCTCGCCGGTGCGGCCGTCGCCGCGGGTGGCCGCGCGCGTGAGACGGCCGCGTTCGTAGGTGAGGTTGACGGCCAGGCCGTCCACCTTCAGCTCGCACAGGAAGTGGTACTCCTGGTCGCCCAGCTCGCGCGCGATGCGGTCGGCCCAGGCGGCCAGCTCGTCGTCGTTGAAGGTGTTGTCCAGGGACATCATCCGCTGGCGGTGCTCGACCGCCGTGAACTCCGTCTCGTAGGACCCCGCGACCTTCTGGGTCGGCGAGTCCGGTGTGCGCAGCTCCGGGTACTGCTCCTCCAGCGCCTCCAGCGTCTTGAGGAGCTGGTCGAACTCCGCGTCGCTGATGACGGGAGCGTCCTTCACGTAGTACCGGAAGCGGTGCTCCTCGACCTGCTCCGCGAGCTGGGCGTGCTTCTCGCGGGCCTCGGCGGGCACTGCCGTGGTTTCCGCTTGCTTGTCGCCGGCCACCGTGTGGTCCTCCCGTTACTCTGGGTTGTCCGCGAGTGATCTCGCCGCCCGGACGCAGTGGGCGAGCACCTGGCGTGCGTAGGCGGGGGAAGCGCCCGCGAGACCGCACGCCGGGGTGACGGTGACCGCCTCCGCGAGCAACCCCGGATGCAGCCCCAGCCTGCGCCACAGCGTCCTGACACCCATGACGCTACCCGCAGGGTCTGACAATGGGCCGTCCGTGCCCGGGACGACACCGGCGAACAGCCGCGTGCCGCCTTCCACGGCCTCGCCGATGGCATCGTCGTCACGTTCGGTGAGGAGCGAGAAGTCGAAGGAGAGCGCGGCGGCTCCGGCCCGGCGCAGCAGGGCGAACGGGACGTCGGGCGCGCAGGAGTGGATCACGACGGGTCCGCCGTCGTGCACCCCGATGACGTCGCGCAGGGTGGCCTCCACGACCTGCCGGTCCACGGCCCGGTGCGTGCGGTAGCCGCTGGCGGTGCGGACCTGACCGCGCAGTACGGCGGTGAGGGAGGGCTCGTCGAGCTGGAGGACGAGCCGGGCGCCCGGGACACGGCGCCGCATCTCGGCGAGGTGCAGCCGCAGGCCCTCCGCCAGCGAGCCGGCGAGGTCGCGGCAGGCGCCGGGGTCGGACAGGGCGGACTCGCCGTTCCTCAGCTCCAGGGCGGCGGCCAGCGTCCACGGTCCGACCGCCTGCACCTTGAGGTCACCCTCGTAGCCCTGGGTGAACTCCTCCAGGGCGTCGAGGTCTTCGCCCAGCCAGGACCGGGCCCGCTTGGTGTCGCGGCCCGGCCGGTCGCCGATCCGCCAGCCGCTGGGCTCCACGCGCGCGTACAGCTCGACGAGCATGCCCGCGGTCCGTCCGATCATGTCGGCGCCGGGGCCGCGGGCGGGCAGCTCGGGCAGGAACGCGAAGTCCTCGAAGCTGCCGGTGACGGTCTTGGCGGCCTCCCGCGCGTCCCCTCCGGGCATGGACCCGATGCCGGTGGCTCCGGCGAACCTGAACTCCCTGTTTTCGCTCACCCAGGCAGGGTACGTAACGTCGGCCGGTGCCCTCACAACCAGTAAGCGCCGTACCGGCGCAGGAGGGCGCACAGGCCCTCCGGATCGGCCACCGCGAGGTTGTTGCGGAAGCGGCCGCGCTCCCAGGAGAGGTCGGTGCCGCCGTGCAGGCTGCCGGCGCCGGTGAACTCGCAGTCGGCGTCCAGCAGCGCCACCGTCAGGCTGCCCGGGCACCGGCAGATGTCACCGGTGAACTCGCCGACGGTGGTGAGCGCGCGCAGCTGTGCGAGGCCTGCCGGGGCGAACACCTCGCCGAGGACCTCCCGGTCGGCGAGCCTGCCGCGCCCGTGCCCGCCCGCCAGGATCAGCGCGGCCTCGGTCCGGGACCAGGTCTCCTCCAGCCAGGCCAGGACCTCGTCGGCGCTCGCCCCGCGCCTGCCGTCCGGTACCGCAGACCCGCTCCCGCCGTCCCGTGTCACCGCCCCGGTCGCACCGTCAGGTCGTTGACCTCCGCGTCCCTGGGCAGGTCCAGGGCCATCAGGATCGTCGTAGCGACGGACTCGGGGTCGATCCACTGGGCGGGGTCGTAGTCCTTGCCCTCCTGCTGGTGGACCTTGGCCTGCATGGGGCTGGCCGTGCGGCCGGGGTAGACGGAGGTGACGCGGACGCCGTTGCCGTGCTCCTCGTGGCGCAGGGAGTCGGCCAGGGCCTTCAGACCGTGCTTGGAGGCGGCGTACGCGGACCAGCCGGCGTGGGCGTTGAGGCCGGCACCGGAGTTGACGAAGATCACATGGCCGCGGGCGGCGCGGAGCTGGGGCAGGAAGTGCCGGGTCAGCTCGGCCGGGGCGACCAGGTTGACGTTGAGCTGGTGGCGCCAGGTCTTGGGGGTCAGCTCGCCGACCTCGCCGAGGTCCACGACTCCGGCGATGTGCAGCAGCGAGTCGACCCGGTCCGGGAGCGCCTGGTGGGAGAAGGCCCAGGAGAGCTTGTCGGGGTCGGCCAGGTCGCCCACCAGGGTGCGCGCCCCGGGGTACTCGGCGGCCAGCTCCTTCGCGCGGCCGGCGTCGCGCGCGTGCAGGACGATGTCGTCCCCGCGCGCGTGCAGACGGCGGGCGACGGCCGCGCCGATGCCGGAACCGGCCCCGGTGATCACATGTGTAGCCATGCCCGCCATGCTCGCATCATCAGGCGCGCAAAGACTCTTCGAGGTAGGCCAGTGCGGCGGCCGGCTCGTCGGCGAAGAAGACCAGCTCGGACAGCGGGCGGGGCAGGAAGCCCTCGGCCTCCATGCGGCGGAACTGCTCCTGGAGGCCGTCGTAGAAGCCGGCCGTGTTCAGCAGCACCACCGGCTTCTCGGTGTGGCCGTGCTTCTTCAGCTCCAGGATCTCGGTGGCCTCGTCGAGCGTTCCGGTGCCGCCCACCATGATCACCACGGCGTCCGCCTTCTCCAGGAGCAGCCTTTTGCGTTCGGCGAGGTCGGCGGCGACGACCATCTCGTCGGCGTCGGGGTGCACCTTCGCCGCGAGGAACTCCACGGAGACGCCCAGCAGCCTGCCGCCCGCCTCGTGCACCCCGTCGGCGACCACCTTCATCAGACCGACGTCGGAGCCGCCCCAGACCAGGGTGTGCCCGCCCTTGCCGAGCAGTTTCGCGAAGTCGCGCGCGGGGCCCGTGTAGCGCTCGTCGAGGTCGGCGGCGGAGAGGAAGACGCAGATGTTCATGTCCTTCACCGTACGCGGGAAGAAGTACGGGCCCGCGCGCGCTGTGAGGACATGGCCACAGGACACACGATCACCATCGAAAAGGGCGAGCAGCACGTGCGCGTGGTGCACGGCGACCAGGTGCTCGCGGAGACCGACCGTCCCCTCGTACTGCGCGAGACCGGCTCGCCGGTGCGCTACTACATACCCGCCGAGGACGTCCGCCTCGATCTGCTCACGCCCTCCGGCACCCACACGGTCTGCCCGTTCAAGGGCACCGCGTCCTACTGGTCGCTGCCGGACGCGCCCGACCTGGTGTGGGCGTACCCGGATCCGAAGCCGGGCGTGGCGGAGATCCGGGACCACTACTGCTTCTACGAGGTCGACGTGTCGTGACCGCTGATTTCCGTGCCGTACGGCAGTCTGCACCGGCATGGACAAGATGACGACTTCCCGCGACGGCACCTCTCTCGCGTACGGAGTGATCGGCCAGGGGCCGACGGTGATCCTGGTGAGCGGCGCGATGTCCACCGGCGGCACCGTGACGCCCCTGGCGCACCGGCTCGCGGACCGCTGCACGGCCGTCGTCTACGACCGCAGGGGCCGCGGCGGGAGCGGGGACACGGCGCCGTACGCGGTGCGGCGCGAGGTCGAGGACCTGGCCGCGCTGATCGAGGCGGTGGGCGGTGCGCAGGCGCTGTTCGGGGTCTCCTCGGGCGGTGCGCTGGTGCTGGAGGCGGCGGCGAGCGGTCTGCCGGTGCGTCAGGCCGCCGTGTACGAGGTGCCGTTCGCGGACTTCCTGGACGGCGGTGCCGAGCGGGAGGCCGCGTACAAGGAGAACCTGCACAAGGCGCTCGCCGAGGGCCGGCGCGGGGACGCGGTGGAGCTGTTCCTGCGGCTGACGGGCCTGGGCGAGGAGATGATCCGGGGCGCGCGTGAGTCGCCCATGTGGGCCGGCATGGAGGCCGTCGCACCGAGCCTGGCGTACGACGACGCGGTCATGGGCGACGGCCTGCTGCCGCGCGAGCGGCTGGCCGGGATCTCCGTGCCTGTGCTGTCGGTCGCGGGCGGCGCGAGCGCGGAGTGGATGCACAGGGCGTGCCAAGCGGTCGCGGAGGCGGTGCCGCAGGGCACGTACCGCGTGCTGGAGGGCCAGACGCACATGGTGGAACCGGGCGTCCTCGGCCCCGTGCTGGCCGAGTTCCTCACCCGGTGAGCGGGCCGGTCAGACCGCCGCTGCCGCCGCGCGTGTGGTCGACGCGATCGTCGCCGAGCCGACCACGCGCGTGCCGTCGTACAGCACGATCGCCTGGCCGGGGGCGACGCCCCGGACCGGCTCGGTGAAGCTGACCCGCAGTTCGCCGTCGACGAGTTCCGCGGTGACCTCGGTCTCGCCGCCGTGGGCACGGAGCTGGGCGGTGTACGTGCCGGGGCCGGACGGGGCGCTGCCGCACCAGCGCGGCTTGATCGCGGTCAGCGCGGTGACGTCCAGGGCGGCGGCCGGGCCCACGGTCACCGTGTTGTTCACCGGCGATATGTCGAGGACGTAGCGCGGCTTGCCGTCGGCGGCCGGGGTGCCGATGCGCAGCCCCTTGCGCTGGCCGATCGTGAAGCCGTACGCGCCCTCGTGCGTGCCCACCTTGGCCCCGGACTCGTCGACGATGTCGCCCTCGGCCTTGCCGAGCCGCTGGGCCAGGAAGCCCTGGGTGTCGCCGTCGGCGATGAAGCAGATGTCGTGCGAGTCGGGCTTCTTGGCGACCGCCAGGCCCCGGCGTTCGGCCTCCGCGCGGATCTCCTCCTTGGTGGTGACCGTGTCGCCGAGCGGGAACAGCGCGTGGGCGAGCTGCCTCTCGTCCAGGACCCCGAGGACGTACGACTGGTCCTTGGCCATGTCGGAGGCGCGGTGCAGCTCGCGGGAGCCGTCCTCCTTGAGGATCACCTTCGCGTAGTGACCGGTACAGACGGCGTCGAAGCCGAGGGCCAGCGCCTTGTCCAGCAGCGCGGCGAACTTGATCTTCTCGTTGCAGCGCAGGCAGGGGTTGGGGGTGCGGCCGGCCTCGTACTCGGCGATGAAGTCCTCGACGACGTCCTCGCGGAAGCGGTCGGCGAGGTCCCACACGTAGAACGGGATGCCGATGACGTCGGCGGCGCGGCGGGCGTCGCGCGAGTCCTCGATGGTGCAGCAGCCCCGCGCGCCGGTGCGGAACGACTGAGGGTTCGCGGAGAGCGCGAGATGGACGCCGGTGACGTCGTGGCCGGCTTCCGCGGCCCGCGCGGCGGCGACGGCGGAGTCGACCCCGCCGGACATGGCGGCGAGGACGCGGAGGGGGCGGGGGCGCTGCAGGGTGTCAGTCATAGCCCTTCCAGAGTACGGGGCGCGGGAACCGGGGCCGCCGGATATGCGTTGACGATCACATGGGGGCGACGGCTGAGGAGACGACCGAGGCGCCGGCGAAGGATGCGGGCCGGCGCCTGGGGCGGCGTGCCCTGCTCATCGGCGGGGCCGCGGCCGCCGTGGGCACGGCCGTGCTGGCCCGGGACGAGCTGTCCCGGCTGTGGTGGCGGCTGCCCGGGGTGGAGAAGCAGCGGGTGGCCGGGGCCGTCGACTTCCGGGGCGCGCGCTGGGTGCCGGCCTCGGCGGCGAACTACCGGCGGGCGGACCGGCCGGACGACTACCGCATCGACCGGGTGGTCATCCATGTCACCCAGGGCGGGTACGCGTCGGCGGTGAAGGTCTTCCAGGACCCCGCGCACCGCGCCGCGGCGCACTACATCGTGCGCAAGGACGGCCGGATCACCCAGCTGATCCGCGAGCTGGACGTGGCGTTCCACGCGGGCAACCGGGAGTACAACGAGCGCAGCGTCGGCATCGAGCACGAGGGCTTCGTGGAGGACGCCGCCTCCTTCACGGACGCGATGTACGCGGCCTCGGCGCGGCTGACGGCGGCGATATGCCGGCGCTACGGCATACCCGTCGACCGGGAGCACGTCATCGGGCACGTGGAGGTGCCGGGGACGGATCACACGGACCCGGGGCGCCACTGGGACTGGGACCGCTATCTGGGGTTGGTGCGGCAGGCGCGGGCCTGAGGCGTCACGCCGGTCCTGCGTCGGCTCCGCCGGTTCTGCGTCGGCCCCGCCGCCGCTACGTCAGCCCCGCCGCCCGTGCCCGCTCCACGGCCGGCCCGATCGCCTTCGCGAGGGCCTCGACGTCGGCCTCCGTGGAGGTGTGGCCGAGGGAGAAGCGCAGGGTGCCGCGGGCCAGGTCCGGGTCGGTGCCGGTGGCCAGCAGGACGTGGCTGGGCTGGGCCACGCCCGCGGTGCAGGCGGAGCCGGTGGAGCACTCGATGCCCTGGGCGTCCAGCAGGAGCAGCAGGGAGTCGCCCTCGCAGCCCGGGAAGGTGAAGTGGGCGTTGGCCGGGAGGCGGCCCCCGGGTGCCGGGTCGCCGCCGAGGATGGCGTCCGGCACGGCCGTGCGGACGGCTTCGATCAACCGGTCCCGCAGGGCGCCGATCTCGCTGACGAACCACTCCTGATGCTCGGCGGCGACGCGGGCGGCCACCGCGAAGGAGGCGACGGCGGGGACGTCGAGGGTGCCGGAGCGGACGTGGCGTTCCTGGCCGCCGCCGTGCAGGACGGGTACGGGGGTGTACTCGCGGCCGAGGAGCAGCGCCCCGATGCCGTAGGGGCCGCCGATCTTGTGGGCCGACACCGTCATCGCGGCGAGGCCGGAGGTGCCGAAGTCGACCGGGAGCTGGCCGAAGGCCTGGACCGCGTCGGCGTGCAGGGGGATGCCGAACTCGCCTGCGACGTCGGCGAGTTCACGGACCGGCATGACCGTGCCGATCTCGTTGTTGGCCCACATCACGGTGGCCAGGGCGACGTCCTCGGGGTTGCGGGCGATGGCCTCGCGCAGGGCCTCGGGGTGGACGCGGCCGTAGGAGTCGACGGGGAGGTACTCGACGGTGGCGCCCTCGTGTTCGCCGAGCCAGTGCACGGCGTCGAGTACGGCGTGGTGCTCGACGGGGCTGGCCAGGACGCGGGTGCGGGCCGGGTCGGCGTCGCGGCGGGACCAGTACAGGCCCTTCACCGCGAGGTTGTCGGACTCGGTGCCGCCCGAGGTGAGGACGACCTCGCTGGGGCGGGCGCCCAGTGCTTCGGCGAGGGTTTCGCGGGACTCCTCGACCGTCCGGCGGGCCCGGCGGCCGGAGGCGTGCAGGGAGGACGCGTTGCCGGTGATGCTCAGCTGGGCGGTCAGGGCCTCTGCCGCCTCCGGGAGCATCGGGGTCGTGGCGGCGTGGTCGAGGTAAGCCATGGTGAGCCCGATTCTACGAGGCCTTGCAGTTGGGCTTGGCCTCGGAGTGGGTGCAGTTGCCGTGCGGCGCCTTGCGGGGGGCGAGTGCGGCTTGCCTCGGCTGCTGATGTGGCTTAGGTCGGCTGCTGATGTGGCTTGCGTCGGCTGCGGGTGCGCCTTGCGTGAGCTGCACCTGGCGGCGTTGGCGGCGTGCCCGGCACTGTCGGCCGTGCCCACCCGTTCCGCCCAGCGGAACGTCTGCCCACGGCGGGGGGGGCGACACGGCGGCCGGGGGTGCGGCGGTCGGCGGTCGGCGGTCGGCGGTCGGCGGTCCGCGGTCGGCGGTCGGCGGTCGGCGATACGACGGTCGGCCACACGACGTCGACGGCACGGCAGTCAGCGACACGACGGCCTGCGGTGTGTCGCCACGGCGGTCGACGGCACGACGCTCGGCCACACGACGGTCGGCGGTGCGGCGGTCGGCAGTGCGGCGTCACAGCGGTGCGGCGGTCGGCGATACGGCGGTCGACGGCACTGCGACCGGCGACACAGCGGTCCGACACCGCGGTCGGCGATACGGCGGTCGACTGCACGGCGATCGACTGCACGACAGCCTGCACTGCGGCTGTGCGGCTGTGCCCCGTCGTCCTCGGGGCCCTGGTGCCTTCGGGCGGTGGTGCTTGGGCTCAGAGGCTCCAGGACACCGTGTGGGACATCTCCATGGCGATCACCAGGACTGCCAGGTCCGCGATGCCCAGGGTCAGGCCCAGGTAGGCGCGGCCGCGGCGGGTCGTGCCGCGCCAGAGGGCGACGGCGGCCAGGGCGATGGCGATCGGGCCGAGGAAGATGTTGAGGACGAGCAGGCCGAGAAGGCCGAGGATGAAGGACGCGACGGCCATCCCGTCGGCGTCCCGCGCCTGCGAGCGGGTGTCGGTGCGGCCGGTGGCCGGTGCGGTGAGTTGCATGGTGCTCAGCTCCTGGAAGTCGTTCCGGAAGGTCAGTTGACCGAGGTGCCGCGGCGGCGGCTGTGGCGCTCGCGGATCGCGAAGACGGCGAGCCAGGCGGCGATGAAAGCGGCCGCGGTGACGGTGACGGTCAGCGGTACGTGAGCGACGGTGCCCAGTACGACGCCGAGCAGCATGAGTGCGACGACGAGGAACAACATGGGATCAGATCCCCCCTCCGAGATGCCTTGGGTCTGGCTTCTGTGAAGTTTCGGTGAACAGTTGTAGTAACAGTTGTTCACTGACTTCGAGTCTAGCGCCTCCCACGGCTTTAAAATTCCAGAGAACAGTTGTTAACTGGATGACATGAGTCACACCCTCGGCATCCGGCAGGCCCAGAAGCAGAAGACCCGGCAGGCTTTCCTGGACGCAGCGCTCGCGCTGCTGGAGGAACAGAGCCTGAGCAGCCTCGGTCTGCGCGAGGTCACCCGCGCCGTCGGTGTCGCCCCGACCGCCTTCTACCGGCACTTCCGCTCCACCGCCGACCTCGGCGTCGCCCTGGTCGACGAGGCTCTCGGCAGCCTGCACCCGATGGTGCGGACGACGGTGTCCACGGCGGGCGACAGCGAGGAGCGCATCACGCGCGCGATCGAGTTGATCGCGCACCACGTGGACGCCCATCCCGCCCACGTCCGTTTCATCGCCCGCGAGCGGCACGGCGGGGTGCAGCCCGTGCGCGAAGCCATCCAGTCCCAACTGGCCCGGTTCGCCGAGGAGGTGAAGGCCGAGCTGGCCAAGGACCCGCAGGCCGAAGGCTGGAGCGACGACGACGTGCTGATGCTCGCGCATCTCTACGTCGACCAGATGCTCATCACCGCCTCGCTCTTCCTCGAGACCCTGGAGGGAACCGCAGACGAGCGGGAGCGCGTCGCCCAGCAAGCCACCCGGCAGATGCGGCTCATCAGCATCGGCCGCCGGCACTGGCTGGACTGAGCTGGACCGAGCTGGACCGACCGGCCGCGGCACACGCGCAGGGGCGGTGCGCCCGTCCCGCCGAGCGCACCGCCCCCGTCGCCGTACGACCCCGTCGATCAGCCCTGCTGAGCCTGTCCCCCGGCCTGCGCCCCGCCCTGCCCTGCACCCTGTCCCCCGCCCGGACCGCCGCAGCCACCGCCCTGGCCGCCCCCGGGACCACCCTGGCCTCCGCCGGGCGCGCCGCTCGGCATGCCCGAGGGTGCTCCGCTCGGCCGGGCCGACGGCGACCCGGTCGGCTTGGCCGTGGAGGCACCCGAAGGCGCCCCGGACGGTGCCCCGCTCGGCCGGCGGCCCGTGCCGCCGGTCGGCATGCCGGACGGCGCCTGGCAGGCCTGCCCGCCGGAGTTGCCGCTGGTCGAGGAGGAGGAGTCGCCCGAGCCGCACGCGGTGAGCAGCAGCGAGGACAGCGCCAGCAGGGCTACGGTGGGGACGAGGCGTGCACGCTTCATGAGAGTCAGCTCCGCGGAAGATGAGGGAATCCTGAGGCGGGCACTCAACCAAGGGCGGTTAGGGCGTTCTTGGGACCGGCCTGTCCGTCGCCTGTCGATCGGGTAAAGTGCGCCTCAAGTACCGCTGCTCACCTGGGATTTCATCCCTCGACCCGGGCCGCCCCCTGGTACAAGGCCGTGACGGAACGGACCGCCCGCAGCAGCTCCGCGCGCGCCTCGGGCGGGTCGAGCACCTCCACCTGGTCGGAGAACGCGAGCAGTTGGCGCACGGCGCGCAGCACCGGGTACGACAGCCGGGCGGTGACCCAGTCGCCCTCGCCGTCGTCGTCGGGGAGTTCGGTCAGCTGCCCGGTGGCCATGCGCCGGAACATGTCGAGCCGCTCGCGCCGGATCCGTATCGTGACGTCGATCCCGTCCTCCGGGCGTTCCTCCACCTGGCGGCGCAGCACCTCCCAGACGTCGCCGAGTTCGACACCGGTCCGGCGCCGCACCGGGTCGTCCAGCAGGCGTGCCGAGCGCACCCGGTCGGCACGGAACAGCCGGGGGGCGCCGCGCCGGTCGGCGACCAGGTACCAGACCCCGGCCTTGGCAACCAGGCCGTACGGGTCCACGGTGTACGTCCGCGGCTCCTGCTCCCCGCTGTGCCGGTAGCGCAGCTTGAGCCGCCGGTCGGAGAACACCGCCTCCTGGAGCACCTCCAGGTCGACGGCCTGTTGCGGGCCGCTGCGCCAGCGGGTGGCGTCGACCAGGATGCGGCGGCTGGTGACATCGGCGGCGGGCCGGTGCGGGGCCGGCAGGGCCGCCATCACCTTGCGCAGGGCCGAGCCGAGCGCCGCGTCGAGGCCGAGTGCGGCGTGGGCGCCCTGGGCGGCGAGGATGAACAGGGCGCGGGACTCGTCGGCGGTGAGGCCGGTGACGTCCGTGCGGAATCCGGCGAGGAGTTCGATGCCGCCGTGCCGGCCGCGCTCGGCGTACACGGGGACGCCGGAGGCCGACAGCGCCTCGATGTCCCGGTAGATGGTGCGGACCGACACCTCCAGCCGGTCGGCGAGTTCGTGCGCGGGGACGCGGCCCCGGGTCTGCAGGAGCAGCAGGATCGACAGCAGCCGGTCGGACTTCACGCCGACAGGATCCCGCCGAGCGGGTGGCCGGAGCAATTTCACGGCGGCGGTGCCGGGTCGTCCGGGGAGAGTTCTGGCGCGAAAAACCCTGACGGGGAAAAACCTGACGGAAACTGTCAAGTTATCGAGGGAACCTCACTGCACCGACCTACGGAGAGGCATCCCATGAACACCATCGACCCGCGCCCCGTCTACACCCGCGCCACCGAGCAGGCGGCCGCGCTCATCAAGACGGTGCGCCCCGAACAGCTCGACGGCCCCACGCCCTGTATCGAGTTCGACGTACGGACCCTGCTGAGCCACATCGTCGGCGGCACCCGGCGGATCGCCGTGGTCGGCGAGGGCGGCGACGGGCTCGCGATGCAGTCGTTCGCCGAGGGCATCGCGGACGACGGCTGGGCGGCCGCCTACGACGAGGTGCGCGTCCGCGTCCTGAGGGCCTGGGAGACCGACGAGCGGATGACGAGCGCGGTGCGCGTGCCCTGGGGCGAGGTCCCCGGCCACGCGGCACTCTCCGGTTATGTCATGGAGATCGTGACCCACACCTGGGACCTCTCCGAGGCCCTCGGCCACCCCGGAGAACTCGACCCGGAGCTGGCCGAGTTCGCACTGGCCACCGCCCGCCAGGTGCTGCCCGACTCCCGCCCCCGCGACGAGGACACTCCCTTCGACGCCCGCCACCAGGCACCCGAGGGAGCGGACGTCTACGAGCAGCTGGCGGCCTGGATGGGCCGCCGGCCCCTGGACCGGGCCTGACCGGCCCGCACCGGTCAGGTGAGTCGGGCTCGGGCGAGCTGACGGGACTGGGCGACCAGGCGGTCCTCGCTGTCCCAGACCTCCGCGTCCTCCTCCAGGAAGCCGCCGGCCAGGTTGCGCGTGGTGATCGACACGCGCAGCGGGCCGGGGGCCGGGCGGTGGCGGACGTGGACGGTGAGTTCGACCGTGGGCACCCAGCCCTTGATGCCGATCTCGAAGGCGGTGGGCGGGAGGGCGTCCACCGCGAGGAGCAGGGAGAGCGGGTCGGCGTCGCGGCCGTCGGCGAGGCCGAACCAGGCCCGCATCTCCCCCTTGCCGGAGGGAGCGCCCAGCGCCCAGCCGAGGGTGGCGGGGTCGAGCTTCAGCATGAGCCGGTCGGTGATGGCCGAGCTGCCCGGGATCGGGGCGGGCGAGTCGTCCGGGCCGAAGCACTGGTCCAGCGGCGGGATCGCGGGCGGGGTCGCCGTCGTACGGACGTCGTCGGGCAGGGCGGCGAGGTCGCCGTAGGAGGCGAGGACGCGGATGCGCTCGACCTCGTTGCCCTCCTCGTCGTACTGGAAGAGCGATGCCTGGCCGGTCGAGAGGGTGCGGCCGGTGCGGACCGGCTCGGTGCGGATGACCGCCGGGCCCGGCTGGGACGCGGTCAGGTAGTGCGCCGAGATGGTGAAGGGGTCCGGGTGCGGGAGGGCGTCCGCGAGGGCCCGGCCGAGCACGGCCAGCAGATAGCCGCCGTTGACGGCGTTGATGATGGTCCAGCCGGCGGAGAGGTCGATGTCGTAGACCCCGGGCTCGCGCCGGGTGACCGCGGTGTCGCGGTCGAACTCGCTGTCGCCGATCACGGCCCGCGACGATGGGGGTCCCCCCGCTCGAGCGAAGCCGAGAGTGGGGGAGGGTGCGGAAGCTGCTTCTGGCATGACTGAACCGTACAACAGGAAATTACTAAGCGGTAGCTTTGCGTGTTGCGGGCGGATGACAAGATCCCACCGGGCGGATGGCAGGATGGGGCGAGGCCCTCCCACCGGGTGAGGTTCCGGCAATTTCTAGGTAAGTGTCCCGACACGTCCACAACCCCGGGCCCCCGTTTCCCCTCTATCGGGACATGAGCCTCACCGGGACTCCGTTCCTCTACACGACCATCGTGCTCTCCGTGGTCGCCGTCATATTGCCGCTCGTCCTGTGGTCGAGGATGCGGGGGCCGAGGCCCCTGCGTGCCGCCGCCCGGGTGCTGATGCTGCTGTTCGCCCAGGGCACGGCCGTCACGCTGGTGTTCACGCTGGTCAACAACCAGAACAACCTGTACGACAACTGGGCCGACCTGTTCGGCACCGGCAACCACGTCCAGCAGGCCGCCGACCTCGGCCGGGACGGTACCGGCGGCATAGCGCTGAAACGGTTGCCCAAGGTCAGGCAGAACTTCGAGCAGGCCGACGGTCCCGGTATGCACGCGGCCGGCGGGGTGCGCGTCACCCAGCTCAAGGGCCGGGTCTCCGGCGTGAACGCCGAGGTCTACGTCTGGCTGCCGCCCCAGTACAACGAGCCGGCCTACCGCAACAAGAAGTTCCCGGTCGTGGAGCTGCTGCCGGGCTACCCCGGCTCGGCGAAGGCCTGGTTCGGGTCGATGAAGACGCACGAGCAGCTGCTGTCGCTG
This sequence comes from Streptomyces sp. NPDC001816, assembly GCF_042892235.1. Classification (NCBI taxonomy): domain Bacteria; kingdom Bacillati; phylum Actinomycetota; class Actinomycetes; order Kitasatosporales; family Streptomycetaceae; genus Streptomyces; species Streptomyces sp. NPDC001816. The sequence continues at coordinate 52,127 of NZ_JBIATY010000009.1, read as the reverse complement.
ATGAGGAGCGGCCGGGTGGCGCCCTTCATCCTGGTCGCCCCGCGCACCAACCTGCTGGCCGGCGTGGACACCGGCTGCGCCAACATCCCCGGCCAGGTCAACGCCGACAGCTGGCTCAGCATCGACGTGCCGAAGATGGTCATGGACAACTTCCGGGCCCAGCCGGCCCCGCAGGGCTGGGCGGTGGCCGGGTACTCGGCGGGCGCGCACTGCGCGGTCAAGCTGGCCGTGGCGCACCCGGACCGATACCGGGCCGCAGTGAGCATGTCGGGTTACAACGACCCGATAGGCGAGCGCAACTCCCTCGCCGCCCAGAACCCCACGCTGCGCGCCGAGAACAACCCTTACCTGCTTCTCAAGAAGGCGCCCGTACCGCCCCGGATCGCGCTGTACTTCTCCGGCGAGTCCGGCGACGGCTACCAGGCGGGTGTGGCACTGGAGTCCGTCGCCAAGGCGCCGACGACCGTGCACGTGGTGTTCCTGCCGCGCAGCGCGGGCGGGCACACCATGGCGCTGTGGCGGCCGCAGGTCACCACGGTGTTCCGCTGGCTGACCCTGGAGATGGGTCAGAACCGTGCCAGGGGCGCGGACCGGTCCCTCACCGGGACCGGCAGGTCCGCCGGGTCTACTCCTCCGACACCGTCGAGCGACGGTTCCACGCGCGCGGCGCTCGCCAGTGGTACCTCATCGCCAGCAGGCGCAGGGCGAAAGCGGTGACCACCGCGAGCCCGCTGGTGAACGAGGTCAGGACGTCGTAGTGGATGCACAGCACCACCATGGTGGCGCCGACGATGGCCGGGACCGCGTACAGGTCGCGGTCCCAGCGCAGCAGCGAGGGAACCTCGTTGGCGAGCACGTCCCTGAGCACGCCGCCGCCGACCGCGGTGGCGAGGCCCAGGGTCGCGGACGCGGTCAGGTTGAGGCCGTAGGAGTACGCCTTCGTCGTGCCGGTGACCGAGAACAGGCCGAGGCCGGCCGCGTCGAAGACGAGCACCGCCGACTGGATGCGCTCCACGTGCGGATGCAGGAAGAAGACCACGAGCGCGGCGAGCAGCGGGGTGAAGAAGTACCCGAGGTCCGTGAAGGCGGCCGGGGGCACGGCCCCGATGATCACGTCGCGGAACAGCCCTCCGCCCAGCGCGGTGACCTCGGCCAGCACGGCGATGCCGAACACGTCGAAGTTCTTCCGGACGGCCAGCAGGGCGCCGGAGATCGCGAACACGAAGATGCCGATGACATCGAGCGTGTGCTGGACAGAGGGACTGAAGAGTTGTTGCAGCTGCACCCTGACATTCTTACCTGTCAGAGCGTGTGAACCTTACAAAGCCAGGCCTAGAGGGTCGGCTTGCCTGTCGTGAACAGCCAGGTGTCGAAGAGATCGTCCAGCTGCTGCCCACTGATCCGCTCGGCGAGGCGGACGAAGTCGGCCGTGTCCGCGTTGCCGTACCGGTGGAGCCGGGTCCACCGGGGCAGCAGCCGGAAGAACGCCTCGTCGCCGATCCGCTCCCGCAGCGCCTGCAGGGTCATCGCGCCGCGCTGGTAGACGGCGGAGGCGAACATCGTGTCGCGCTGCGGGTCGGCCACCTCGATCTGCCAGAAGGCCGCGTCGGCGGGGCGCGCGTTGTACGCGGCGAGGAAGGAGTCGTGGGCCGAGCGGGTGCCCTGGTGCTCCGCCCACAGCCACTGGGCGTAGGTGGCGAATCCCTCGTTGAGCCAGATGTCCTTCCACCGGTCCACGCTCACCGAGTCGCCGAACCACTGGTGGGCCAGCTCGTGCACGATGGTCGTCTCGTTGCGCACGGCCGAGTAGGCGGGCTTGCTCTGCACCTCCAGCGAGAACCCGGCCTCGGGCATGTCGTCGACGATCGCGCCGGTCTCCTCGAAGGGGTAGGGCCCGAAGACCTGCGACCAGTAGTCGGTGGCGGCGGCCGTGACGGCGTACACGTCGACGTTGTTGCTGTTCTTCAGGACGGGGTCGATGGCGACGTAGATCGGGATGCCGCCCGGGGTGCGGCCGGTCCGCACGTCGAACTTCCCGATGGTGGCGGTGGCGAGGTAGGTGGCCATGGGCCGGCTCTCGCGCCAGTGCGTGTACGTCGAGTCGCCCCAGTCGTACGTCGACACGAGCCGGCCGTTGGAGACGCCGGTCAGGCCCTTGGGCGCCTTGATCCGGATGTCGTAGGTGGCCTTGTCGGCGGGATGGTCGCTGGACGGGAACCAGGTGGAGGCGGCGTTGGGCTCGCAGGCGACGAAGACGCCGTCGGCGGTCTTCATCCAGCCGTACTTCGAGCCGAAGACGATGGGGCCGCCGAGCGGCTCGGGTATGCCGCCGTAGGTGACGGACACGGTGAACTCGCGGCCCTCGGCGAGGGTGCCGCGCGGGGTGACGGTGACCTCGTCGCCGTCGCGGGTGAACTGTGCGCGCCTGCCGTCGACCTCGACCTTCGTGATGTCCAGCTGCTGCAGGTCGAGGTCGAAGGAGGAGAGGTTCTGGGTGGCGCGGGCGGTGAGGGTCGTACGGCCGTCCAGGCGGCCGGTGCCCGGGTCGTAGGCGATGTCCAGGTCGTAGTGGCGGGCGTCGAAGCCGCCGTTGCCGAGCTGCGGGAAGTACGGGTCGCCGATGCCGGGTGCGCCCGCGGTGGGGGCGGGAGCGGCGGCGATGACCAGGAAGGAGGCCGCCGCGGTGGCGACGGCCCCTAAGCGTGCCGAACGGGAGAGTGCCATGGTCGTCCCTTTCGAGCGTGTGCCTGTCGGTGGACGGACACGGACGACTCTGCACTCTCCCGTTCAGGCATGTACATGACTTTGCCCAGTTGTCATGCGCTACTTGTCGGTTGACTCCTGGGACTCCGACTCCTCCGAGTCGGGTTCCTCGGCCGCCTCGGGCGCAGCCTCGGACGCCTCGGCCTCGGCCGACGCCTCCTCAGCCGCGTCGGCCTCCTCAGCCGCCGCGACCTCGGCGGCCACCGCCGCCGACGTCTCCGCCGACTCCTCCAGGACCGCTTCACCGACCAGCTCGGAAGCCTCCTTCGCCGCCGTGAGCAGGACCGTGTCCTGCGGGGCCTGGTCGGCGAAGTTCTCCGGGTGGTGGCAGGCGACCCGCTGACCGGGCTTCAGCTCCAGCAGCTGCGGCTCGGTCGTCTTGCAGATCTGCGTCGCCTTCCAGCACCGGGTGTGGAAACGGCAGCCGGAGGGCGGCGCGATCGGCGACGGGACGTCACCGCGCAGCAGGATGCGCTCGTCCTTGGTGCCCCGCCGCTTCGGGTCGGGAATCGGCACGGCCGACATCAGCGCCTTGGTGTACGGGTGCATCGGCGCCTCGTACAGCGAGTTGCGGTCGGCGAGTTCGACGATCTTGCCGAGGTACATCACCGCGATCCGGTCCGAGACGTGCCGGACGACGGACAGGTCGTGCGCGATGATCACGTACGTCAGGCCCAGTTCCTGCTGGAGGTCGTCCATGAGGTTGACGACCTGAGCCTGGATCGACACGTCCAGCGCGGACACCGGCTCGTCGGCGACGACCAGCTTCGGCTTCAGGGCGAGCGCGCGGGCGATGCCGATGCGCTGGCGCTGACCGCCGGAGAACTCGTGCGGATAGCGGTTGTAGTGCTCGGGGTTGAGGCCGACCAGCTCCAGGAGCCGCTGGACCTCCTTCTTCACCCCGCCCTCGGGCTCGACGCCCTGGAGCCGGAAGGGCGCCGAGACGATCGAGCCGATGGTGTGCCGGGGGTTCAGGGAGCCGTACGGGTCCTGGAAGATCATCTGGACGTCGCGGCGCATCGGGCGCATCTTCCCGGTGCTCAGCCGCGTGATGTCCCGGCCCTCGAACTCGATCGTGCCGCTGGTCGGGTCCTGGAGCCGGGTGATGACCCGGCCCATGGTCGACTTGCCGCAGCCCGACTCGCCGACGACGCCCAGGGTTTCGCCCTTGCGCACCTCGAAGTCGATGCCGTCGACCGCCTTCACGGCGCCGACCTGGCGCTGCAGGAGGCCCTTCTTGATCGGGAAGTGCTTCTTCAGGCCCGTGACCCGGAGCAGCACCTCACGCTCGACGGAACCGTCCTGGGGAGCCGACGCCTGCTGCGGGATCGTGGCCTTCCCGGCGCCGTCCTCGACGGTGTCTTTCTTGTTCGTCTCACTCACAGCTTCGGCGCAATCTCTTCGGTCCAGATCCGCGTGCGGTCCTCGGCCGAGAGGTGACAGGCGGACCAGTGGCCGCCCTCCACCTGCTGCAGCTCGGGGCGCACCGTGCGGGTGACGTTCCCCTTGGGGAGGTCCGCGTACGGGCAGCGCGGGTGGAAGGCACAACCCGAGGGGACGTTGATGAGGCTCGGCGGCTGGCCCTTGACCGGGATGAGCCGGTCGGCGGTCTCGCGGTCGATGCGCGGCATCGAGCCGAGCAGGCCCCAGGTGTAGGGGTGCTGCGGCTGGTCGAAGATCTCCCCGACCGGTCCGCGCTCCACGCACCGGCCGCCGTACATCACCAGGACGTCGTCGGCGATCTCGGCGACCACGCCGAGATCGTGCGTGATCATGATGACCGCGGAGCCGAACTCCTTCTGCAGGTCCCGGATCAGGTCGAGGATCTGCGCCTGGACGGTCACGTCGAGGGCGGTGGTCGGCTCGTCCGCGATGAGCAGTTCGGGGTTGTTGACCAGCGCCATCGCGATCATGGCGCGCTGGCGCATACCGCCGGAGAACTCGTGCGGGTAGCCGTCGATGCGCTTGGCGGGCTCGGGGATGCCGACCCGGTCGAGCATCTCGATGGCGCGCGTGCGGGCCACCTTCTTGCTGACCTTGTTGTGGACCCGGTAGGCCTCGATGATCTGGTCGCCGACCTTGTAGTACGGGTGCATCGCGGACAGCGGGTCCTGGAAGATCATCGCCATCTTGCGGCCGCGCAGCCGGCGCACCTCGTCCGGGTCGGCGCCGATCAGTTCCTGGCCGTCCAGCCACACCTCGCCGGAGACCTTGGCGTTCGCCGCGCGGTGCAGACCCATGAGGCCGAGGGACGTCACGGACTTGCCGGAGCCCGACTCGCCCACGATGCCCAGGGTCTGGCCGCGCCGCAGGTCGAAGCTGACACCGTCCACCGACTTGACCAGACCGTCGTCGGTGTTGAAGTGGATGCGCAGATCGCGAACGGAGAGGAACGCGTCTTGGGCGTCGGAAGGGGCGGCGACGTCCTCGGCCGGTTCGCCCAGCGCCGCCTTTTCGAGCTTGCTCACGAGTACCTCACGCGGGGGTCGATGGCTGCGTACACCAGGTCGACGACCAGATTGGAGAAGACGATGAAGAAGGCGGCGACCAGGGTCACGGCCATCACGATGGGCAGGTCGTTCTCCTGGATGGCCTTGATCGAGTACGCACCGACGCCCTGGAGGGAGAAGACCGTCTCGGTGAGCACCGCGGTACCGATGAGGGTGCCGAAGTCGATGCCGAAGATGGTGACGATCGGGGTGAGGGTCGCGCGCAGGCCGTGCTTGGTGACGACCGTGCGCTCCTTGAGGCCCTTGGCCCGGGCCGTCCGGATGTAGTCCTCGCTCATCGTCTCCAGCATGCCCGCCCGGGTGAGCCGGGCGTAGGTGGCGGAGAAGAGGAACGCGAGGCTGACCCAGGGCAGCAGCAGGTGCCAGGCCCACTCACCCGGGTTCTGGGTGAAGGGCACGTAGTCGGTGCTGTCCCAGATGGGCCACTGGTAGATGAACAGCGCGTTGATGACCTGGCCGGTGAAGAAGATCGGGAGCGAGACGCCGGCGAGCGCGATGAACATCGAGATGCGGTCGACGGGCTTGCCCTTGCGCAGCGCCGAGATGACGCCGGTGGTCACACCGAAGATCAGCCAGATCACGGCCGCGCCGACGGCCAGCGAGAAGGAGACCGGGATGCGCTTGGAGAGCTCCGGCCACACCTCGATGTGATTCTTGAAGGAGTACCCGAAGCAGGGGGCGCTGCAATGCGTCGCGTCGGGACCGAACTTGTAGTCGGCGCCTACGAACAGGCCCTTGATGTAGTCCCAGTACTGGATGTAGATGGGCTGGTCGAAGCCCAGGTTCTTCTTGATCGCGGCGATGGACTCGGGGTTGGCGTCCTTGCCGACGTACTGGGTGGCCAGCTGGGTGGCCGTCTGGCCGCCCAGGCGGGGGACCAGGAAGAAGATTGCGAAGGTGACTGCGCTGACCACCAGCAGCAGCACCAAGGCGCCGAAGACGCGTCGGATGATGTACGCAGCCACAGCTGTGCGGCTCCGGGGGGCCGGGACGGAGTGTGTCCGTCCCGGCCGCCCGGGGCCTTCACCTGCCTTTCAGGGGTATCCGGCCTGCTGTTACTTGGAGGAGCCCAGCAGCGTGTAGTCGTACATGCCGAGGTACGCCTGCGTGACCGTGACGTTGGTCGCGGACGTAGGCCTGATCAGCAGGTTCTTGCGGTAGATCAGCGGGACGACCGAGGCGTTGTCCATGACCATCTTGTCGATGTCGCCCCAGGCCTTGGTGCGGGCCGCGGAGTCGGTGTTGGAGATGGCGTCGGACAGAGCCTTGTTGATCTTCGGGTCGTTCAGCTCCATCAGGTTGTTGCCGCCCGAGGGCTTGATGGCCGAACCGTCGATGATCTGGTCCAGGAAGCCGTAGCCGGTCGGCCAGTCGGCGCCCCACGCCATCATCATCATGCCGAGCTTGTGCTGGTGGACGTAGCTCGGGACACCGGCGAAGTTGGAGAAGTACTTGCCGGAGGGGAACTGCTTGATGTCGACCTTGATGCCGACGCCCTTGAGCGAGTTCTGGATGGCCGTGGCGGCCGCGACCTCGGCGGGGCGGTCGGCGCGGGCCGTCAGCGTGGTGGAGAAGCCGCTCGGCTTGCCGCACTGCTTCAGCTCGTCCTTGGCCTTGGCCGCGTCACCCTTGTGGCCCGCCGTGGCGTAGCTGTCGAACTTGGTGTAGCCGTTGACCGACGGCGGCAGCAGCGTGGTGGCCACGTCGCCCTTGGGCGAGCCGCCCATGGCGTCGATGACCGACTGCTTGTCGAGGGCCCACTGGACGGCCTTGCGGCAGTGGACGTTGTCGAACGGAGCGACGTGCAGGTTCAGGGCCATGTAGCCCGTGGCGCCCGCGTACGAGTTGTCCGTCTGCTTGGCGTACTTGCCGTTCAGGATCTTCGGCTGGGTCTGCGGCTGCACACCGGCGCCGGTGATGTCGGCCGTGATCTTGTCGGCGAGCAGGTCGTTGTCGACCGTGACCGGGTTGACCTTGAACTTGACGTTGATCTTGTCCGGCAGCGCCTTGCGGATCGGGTCCGACTTCGGGTCCCAGTTCGGGTTGCGGACGAGGGAGGCGCTGGCGCCCTCCTCGTACGAGGCGAACTTGTAGGGGCCGGAGGACACGATGTGCTGGACGTACTTCGCGCCGTCGTCCTTCGCCTGCGGCACGGGGGCCGTCTGGGAGAAGGTCGCCAGGTAGTCGAAGTCGGCGAACGGCTTGGCCAGGTGGAAGACGATCGTCTGGTCGTCCGGGGTCTCGATCGAGTCGAGACCCTTCTTGTCCTTGTACGGGCCCTTGTACTTGTCGCCGCCCTTCAGGTACGCCTTGAAGTACGTCGGACCGTTGGACAGGGCCTCGGGCGCGAAGTTGGAGCGCTCGACCGCGTACTTGACGTCCTTGGACGTGATCGGCGTGCCGTCGTCGAACTTCAGGCCCGAACGCAGGTGGTACGTCCAGGTCTTGGCGTCGGCGCTGGCCTTGCCGAGGGAGTCGGCGAGGTCGGGGACGACGGTGAGGCCGTCCTTGCCGGCAGCCGGCTTGAAGGTGACGAGCGTACGGGCGTACAGACGCGAGAAGTTCTGCACGAAGCCGTAGTACGTGTTGCCCGGGTCCAGGGAGTCCGGAACGTCGGAGTCCTCGAGGTTGAGCGTCCCCCCCTTCTTGCTCGACGCGTTGACGATGGAGTTGAGCGCCGCGTCCTTCTTGCCGGCGCCACCACCGCTGTTGTCGTTGCTGTCTTTACCGCCGCCGCACGCGGCAGCGCCGAGCGAGACCGCCAGGACCGTCGCAATAGCGGCGGTAACCCTTCTCGTCTTCACGTGAGGAATGCCCCCTCGATCGATGTGGATCACTTGCTGCGAGGGTCGAGCGCGTCACGCAGCCCGTCACCCAGCAGGTTGAATGCCAGGACAGTGATGAAGATCGCCAGTCCGGGCACGAACATGAACTGCGGATCCGCTGTGTAGAGATCCACGGCGTTGCTGAGCATTCCGCCCCAAGAAGCCTGCGGCGGTGCGATACCGACTCCGAGGAAGCTCAGCGCGGCCTCGAAGAGGATGTTCGTCGGGATGATCAGCGTCGAGTAGACGAGGATCGGCGCGACGAGGTTGGGGAGCAGTTCGCGGAACAGGATGTACGGGCCGCGGGCGCCCAGGCTGGTGGCGGCCTCCACGAACTCGCGCCGGGCGAGGCTCATCGTCTGGGCCCGCACGATACGGCCGATGTACGGCCAGCTGAAGAAGCCGATCACGAAGATCAGCACGCCGATGCGCAGCGACAGCCCGTTGAACCCGAAGAAACCGTCCTGCACAGAGGCCGAGATGGCGATGGCGAACAGCAGCAGCGGGAACGCCAGGAAGGTGTCCATCAGCCGGCTGATGACGCTGTCGACCCAGCCGCCGTAGTAGCCGGCGACGACGCCGAGCACGGTACCGATGATCACGGACAGCAGGGTGGCTCCGCCGGCGACCAGCAGCGAGACCCAGGAGCCCTCGATGATGCGGGCGAGCATGTCACGGCCGTACTGCGGCTCCACGCCCAGCGGGTGGTCCCAACTCATACCGCCCCAGCTGCCCTTGGGGGCCAGCAGAGCCGGGTCGATGAGGTCCTGGTGGAACTGGTTGGGGTCCAGCCCGAAAGCCCACTCGATCGGCTTCGCGAGGACCGCCATCAGCACGAGCAGGATGACGATGACACCGCCCGCCACGGCCAGTTTGTCCCGTTTGAAACGGGTCCAGGCGATCTGTGTGAGTGAACGCCCTTCGATCTGAGCCTTCTTGACCCCGGCGAGCACAGCCTCGGGCGGGGTCTCAGCCTCGGCTCCGGTGGTCTCGATCGGTGCGGTCACTGTGAACCCGACCCCTCTAGCCGGTTGTTGCCCGGCCCGCGTCTGCCGCGATGGTTTGCGGCTTTATCGACTTGCACTCGACCACGAGGTGAGCGCCTCGTGTGCCTTGAGTGGGGAGTCTTCAACGTGGCTGCGATCACCCGCCAGAGCCCAAGGCGAAAGTATGCATAACCGTGATGCGGCCATGGGGGTTCCGTTATCCGAACCTCCGAAACCGACCGGCGAACGCGCCCAGCACACCCGATGACCAGTCACTCGTCGCCCTCGACCTGGCGCGCAGGCGCTCACGCAAAGACGCCCGTCGCATGCGACGGGCGTCCAGGCGGACAGGGAATGCCCTGGTGGGGCGCGGTGGCGCCGCTCAGTAGGCGCCGTGCACGGGCGGATATCCGTATCCGGCGGCCGGGGCCTGCGGCTGGGGCTGCGGGGCGGCCGCGTGGGCCTCACGGTCGTAGAACGGGCGGGCGTTGGCCCGCATCCACATCACGACCGGGTCGTAGTCGTCGGTCATCGCGACCGTGGACACCGGCAGCCCGTCCGGGACCGCGCCGACCGACTGCTGCATCATCGCGCGCACCGAGTCCACCGCGGCCGGCGAGGTGTCGTACACGTCCAGGCCGATGACCAGGTACGGCGCCCCGAGCGCGGGCTGCACCCAGGCGCGGCGCAGGGAGCGCAGGGCCGGGGTGCGGTGGGCGTTCTGCGCGAGCAGGGCGTAGAACTGCGGGATCTCGATGCCGGGTTCGGACAGCCGCAGGGGGCCGGCCGGCTGCCGGTCCAGGCCGGTGGCGATGCGGCGCAGGTCCAGCCAGGGGATGCCGACGCCGCCGCCCTGGGCGTGCGGGTTGAGCCAGAGGCCGAAGTGGTCGGGATAGAGGGTCCGGGCCACGTCCAGTCCGTCGACCACCTCGTAGGAGCGGTTCCAGCCGCTCGCCGAGAGTTCCTGGGCGGAGGTCACACAGGGGGCGTAGCTGAAGCCGTCGACCTCCATGTTTCCGTACTGGGCGTCGGGCGAGCCGGCCTGGCCGTGCCACAGGAGCATCCAGATCTGGCCGGAGGAGGGAGTGGCGAGGGCGCGCAGCAGTGCCTCGTAGGCGTCGTAGCGCCCGGGGGTGACCTGGCGCAGCATGTGCTCGACGCTGCCGCTTGGGCTCGCGCTCACCTGTCTTACCGCCCCTTCAATTCTTGCCCCGCGTTTGGACACAGCTTAAGCGCCGAGTAGCTCGGGGCCTCATGTTCGTCGGCGAGTGCGGGTTCGTGGTGGGTTCTCGCGCAGTTCCCCGCGCCCCTGAGTTGGCTGCCCCTATGTCGGCTTCTAGTGTCCGGACTGGTAGAAGGGGCGCACGTTTGTCCTGAGCCAGTCGGCCACCGGGTCCTGGGCCACGTCGAGGAGGACCAGGTTGACGGGCCACTTGACCGGGACTTTGCCGAGGGCCTTGCCGAGGGCGTCCAGGGGGAGGACTCGTAGGTCGCCTTCCCACTGGGAGAGTTCCACGCCCACGAACATGACGGGGTCGGCCGTCTCGATGGCGGCGAGGCAGCGGCGGGCGGTGAGGACCACGCCGGTCGCGGCGAACTCGGCGGAGGCGGCGGCCAGGAAGTCGACCGGGTCGTCCTGCCAGTCGGGCTCGAAGAGGCGGACCCGGCCGCCCGAGCCGGGGCCGTCCAGCGGGGTGCGGTCCACGCGGCACAGCTCGGCCACCGCCTCGGGCGGCAGCGGGATGCCGACCACGCCGTCGGGGTTGAGCGCGATGCCGACCTGCGGGGGCAGACCGCGGGCGAACTCCACCGCCGGGGCGATGGTGTACGACATGTGGGAGCCGGTCGCCTGGCGGAGCTGTTCCTCGGAGCTGAAGACCGGGACGTACACCTGGCCCTCGATGTCCATCGTGGGCAGGTCCAGGGGGCCGCTCTGCGGGCCGCCGCCGCTCGGCAGGGGGATCCAGAGGAAGCTGCGGCCCAGCACCTCGATGATCCGGCCGCCCGCGGAGGGTATGCCCAGGGAGGCCGAGAGCACCTCCTCCAGCTCATTGCCGGGCCAACCGCCGTGCGGGTGGGGGTGCGTCTGTGCCGGGAAGTCCGCGGGAGTGTCCGCCGGGAAGTCCATCTGCCTCTACCGCCTGCTGGGAACCATGCTGTGGAGCAAAAGGCTAGCGGGTGCCTGTGACAGTGACCGGTCCGATCAGCCGGTGAAGGCTATGCGGTGCAGGACGTCCGCCGCGTCCCGGTCCAGCAGCACCGCCGAGCCGCAGCCGGCAGGCAGCTCGCCGCGCTCCACCGCGCGCAGCAGCCGGGCGGTCGTACGGCGGTGGCGGCTGAAGGCGTACCGGGACACGCCGCGGCCGCGCTCGCGCTGGCCCTCGCGGGCCGTGCCGGGGGTGACGTCGAGAAGGAGCAGGTGCAGGGTGCCGCCGCGGCGGCGGGCCTCGCGGGACAGCCAGGAGCGCACCCAGGGCTGGGTGCCGCAGTCGTGGACGACGACTCCCTCGCCGGTGCGCAGGGCGCGGCGCAGTCCGGCGTAGTGCGCGAGGCGGACCAGGGGGCGGTAGAGCGCGTAGGGGAGGAGGCGGGGCATGCGGGCGTCCCAGCTGTCGCGGGTGTCCTGGGAGTCGATGCGGTGGCCGGGGACCGCGCGGTGCATCAGCGTGGACTTGCCGCTGCCGGGCAGGCCGGTGATCACGACCAGGTCGGCGGGCCCGAAGAGCAGGGCGTGCGGGCTGCGGCCCGCGCGGTCGCGCAGGTCGCGGACGACCGGGGCCGGGCGGTCGGCGCAGCGCTCGCGGGCCGGGGCGGAGGGCTGCTTCGGCACCGCGATGCCGGTGGTGGTGGCGTAGGCCGTGGTCCTGTTCACCGTGATCGTCCTCCCCTGTGGGCTCGGTCATCCCCTGCCCATCACATGTAAAGAGAAGGTAATGCGCCGCGTCCAGTGGTTCGGTGCGCGTACTGCCACAGGTCGGTTACAGATGCGGCCCTGACGGGTGGGGGTGAGGCGTGCAATGATGTGCCCGCCAACTGCATACCGGCCGTTTGAATCCGCGCGGGAGAGTTCCCAGCAGCCTTCGCTGGGGCGCCGAAGGAGCAAGTCCCTCCCTTGAATCTCTCAGGCCCCGTTACCGCGCGGGCGAGGCACATCTGAAAAGCGGGCCGCTGTGTCAGTGGCTCCACCCAAGGTGCAAGCCGTGATCGTCCCTGTGGCGGTCTCGGCGAACCTCTCAGGTTCCGATGACAGATGGGGAGGAACGACCTCGCCCGTCATGCCTTGGGAGACGACCGACCGATGAGCAGTACCGAACTCCGTCACACCGCGCTGGATGCCCTCCATCGCTCGCTCGGTGCGACCATGACCGACTTCGCGGGCTGGGACATGCCCCTGCGCTACGGCTCCGAGCGCGACGAGCACGTGGCCGTGCGCACCAAGGCCGGGCTCTTCGACCTGTCCCACATGGGCGAGATCACCGTGACCGGCGCCGAGGCGGCGGCCCTGCTGAACTTCGCCCTGGTCGGCAACATCGCCTCCGTCGGCGTCGGCCGCGCCCGCTACACCATGATCTGCCAGGCCGACGGCGGCATCCTGGACGACCTGATCGTCTACCGCCTCGGCGAGACCGAGTACATGGTCGTCGCCAACGCCTCCAACGCCCAGGTGGTGCTGGACGCGCTGACCGAGCGCGCCGAGGGCTTCGACGCCGAGGTGCGCGACGACCGTGACGCGTACGCGCTGATCGCGGTCCAGGGCCCCGAGTCCCCCGGCATCCTGAAGTCCCTCACGGACGCCGACCTGGACGGCCTGAAGTACTACGCGGGCCTGCCCGGCACGGTGGCCGGCGTCCCCGCCCTGATCGCCCGCACCGGCTACACCGGCGAGGACGGCTTCGAGCTGTTCGTGAAGCCCGAGCACGCCGTGGAGCTGTGGCAGGCGCTGACCAAGGCCGGCGAGGGCGTCGGCCTGGTGCCCTGCGGCCTGTCCTGCCGGGACACCCTGCGCCTGGAGGCGGGCATGCCGCTGTACGGGCACGAGCTGAGCACGTCGCTGACGCCGTTCGACGCCGGGCTCGGCCGCGTGGTGAAGTTCGAGAAGGAGGGCGACTTCGTGGGCCGCGAGGCGCTCACCGAGGCCGCCGCCAAGGCCGAGCAGAACCCGCCGCGAGTGCTCGTCGGTCTGATCGCCGAGGGCCGCCGGGTGCCGCGCGCCGGGTACGCCGTCGTCGCGGGCGGCGAGGTCATCGGCGAGGTCACCTCCGGCGCCCCCTCCCCCACCCTGGGCAAGCCCATCGCCATGGCGTACGTCGACGCGGCGCACGCGGCGCCGGGCACCGAGGGTGTCGGTGTGGACATCCGCGGGAGCCACGAGCCGTACGAGGTCGTGGCGCTGCCGTTCTACAAGCGCCAGAAGTAGACACTGGGCGCGGTCCGTACCGGGTACGTGACCCTGCGCACACATCACCTGCTCATCAGCAGGTTCAGCAGTCCCCCCTTCATCAGCACTCCCGCGCGTACAGGAGAATTCAGGCCATGAGCAACCCCCAGCAGCTGCGCTACAGCAAGGAGCACGAGTGGCTGTCGGCCGCCGAGGACGGCGTGTCGGCGGTCGGCATCACGGAGCACGCGGCCAACGCGCTCGGCGATGTCGTCTTCGTGCAGCTCCCCGAGGTCGGGGACACGGTGACCGCGGGCGAGTCCTGCGGTGAGCTGGAGTCGACCAAGTCGGTCAGCGACCTGTACTCCCCCGTGACCGGCGAGGTCACCGAGATCAACCAGGACGTCGTCGACGACCCGTCGCTGGTGAACTCGGCCCCCTTCGAGGGCGGCTGGCTGTTCAAGGTACGCATCGCGGAGGAGCCGGCCGAGCTGCTCTCCGCCGACGAGTACACCGCCTTCACCGCCGGCTGAGGAGTCGTAGCCGTATGACTGTCCTGAACACGTCCCTGCACGAGCTGGACCCGGAGATCGCCGCCGCGGTCGACGCCGAGCTGAACCGCCAGCAGTCGACCCTGGAGATGATCGCCTCCGAGAACTTCGCGCCGCTCGCGGTGATGGAGGCCCAGGGCTCGGTCCTCACCAACAAGTACGCCGAGGGCTACCCGGGCCGCCGCTACTACGGCGGCTGCGAGCACGTCGACGTCGCCGAGCAGATCGCCATCGACCGGATCAAGGAGCTGTTCGGCGCCGAGTACGCCAACGTGCAGCCCCACTCCGGCGCCTCCGCGAACCAGGCGGCCCTGTTCGCGCTGGCCCAGCCCGGGGACACCATCCTCGGCCTGGACCTGGCGCACGGCGGCCACCTGACCCACGGGATGCGGCTGAACTTCTCCGGCAAGCAGTTCAACGTGGTCGCCTACCACGTGGACGTCGAGACCGGTCTGGTCGACATGGCCGAGGTCGAGCGCCTGGCCAAGGAGCACCGCCCGAAGGTGATCATCGCGGGCTGGTCGGCGTACCCGCGGCAGCTGGACTTCGCCGAGTTCCGCCGGATCGCCGACGAGGTCGAGGCCTACCTGTGGGTCGACATGGCGCACTTCGCGGGCCTGGTCGCCGCGGGTCTGCACCCGAACCCGGTCGAGTACGCGGACGTGGTCACCTCCACGACCCACAAGACGCTCGGCGGTCCGCGCGGCGGCATCATCCTCGCGAAGAAGGACTTCGCGAAGAAGCTGAACTCGTCCGTCTTCCCGGGCTTCCAGGGCGGCCCCCTGGAACACGTGATCGCGGCCAAGGCGGTCTCCTTCAAGGTCGCCGCATCGGAGGACTTCAAGGAGCGCCAGCGCCGTACGGTGGAGGGCGCGCGGATCCTCGCCGAGCGGCTGACCGCGGCCGACGCCCGTGAGGCCGGCGTGAACGTGCTCTCCGGCGGTACGGACGTGCACCTGATCCTGGTCGACCTGCGCGAGTCCGAGCTGGACGGCCAGCAGGCCGAGGACCGCCTCCACGAGGTCGGGATCACGGTCAACCGCAACGCCGTCCCGAACGACCCGCGTCCCCCGATGGTCACGTCGGGCCTGCGGATCGGCACGCCCGCCCTGGCGACCCGCGGCTTCACGGCCGAGGACTTCGCCGAGGTCGCGGACGTGATCGCCGAGGCGCTGAAGCCGGCGTACGACGCGGAGGCCCTCAAGGCCCGGGTGAAGGCCCTGGCCGACAAGCACCCGCTGTACCCCGCTCTGAACAAGTAAGTCCGAAGTACCCCGGCACCGCGCACACTGGACACTAGAAGGCGCGCGCGGTGCTGGGAGGTGCCCACCCCCGCACCGCACCCCCTGAGCACCACCCCCGTATTGAGGAGTTCCCCGTGGCCATCTCGGTCTTCGACCTGTTCTCGATCGGCATCGGCCCGTCCAGCTCCCACACGGTCGGCCCGATGCGCGCGGCGCGCATGTTCGCGCTGCGGCTGCGCAACGAGGAGCTGCTGGAGTCCGTCACGTCGATACGCTCCGAGCTGTACGGCTCACTCGGCGCGACCGGCCACGGCCACGGCACGCCCAAGGCGGTGCTGCTCGGCCTGGAGGGCGCCTCGCCGCGCACGGTGGACGTGGAGACGGCGGACCAGCGGGTGGCGGACATCAAGGCGACCAAGCGGCTGAGCCTGCTCGGCGAGCACGAGATCGCGTTCGACTTCGACGCCGACCTGAAGCTGCACCGCCGCAAGGCGCTCCCGTACCACGCCAACGGCATGACGCTGTGGGCGTACGACGCCGCGGGTACGGAACTGCTCTCCAAGACGTACTACTCGGTCGGCGGCGGCTTCGTCGTGGACGAGGACGCGGTCGGCGCGGACCGCATCGTGCTGGACGACACCGTCCTGAAGTACCCCTTCCGTACCGGCGACGAGCTGCTCCGCCTCACGAAGGAGACGGGCCTGTCGATCTCCTCGCTGATGCTGGAGAACGAGCGGGCCTGGCGCACGGAGGAGGAGATCCGGGCCGGTCTGCTGGAGATCTGGCGCGTGATGCGCGAGTGCGTGCAGCGCGGCATGTCCCGCGAGGGCATCCTGCCCGGCGGTCTGAAGGTCCGCCGCCGCGCGTCCGTCACGGCCCGCCAGCTGCGTGCCGAGGGCGACCCGCTGGCGCACGCCATGGAGTGGCTGACGCTGTACGCGATGGCGGTGAACGAGGAGAACGCGGCGGGCGGCCGCGTGGTCACCGCCCCCACCAACGGCGCGGCCGGCATCATCCCGGCGGTCCTGCACTACTACATCAACTTCGTGCCCGGCGCCGACGAGGACGGCGTGGTCCGCTTCCTCCTGGCCGCCGGTGCGATCGGCATGCTCTTCAAGGAGAACGCCTCCATCTCCGGCGCCGAGGTCGGCTGCCAGGGCGAGGTCGGCTCCGCCTGCTCGATGGCGGCCGGCGCCCTCGCCGAGGTCCTCGGCGGCAGCCCGGAGCAGGTCGAGAACGCCGCCGAGATCGGCATGGAGCACAACCTCGGCCTGACCTGCGACCCGGTCGGCGGCCTGGTCCAGATCCCCTGCATCGAGCGCAACGGCATGGCCGCGGTGAAGGCGGTCACGGCCGCGAAGATGGCGATGCGCGGCGACGGCTCCCACAAGGTGTCCCTGGACAAGGTCATCAAGACCATGAAGGACACCGGGGCGGACATGAGCGTGAAGTACAAGGAGACGGCCCGGGGCGGGCTGGCCGTCAACATCATCGAGTGCTGACCGCGCCCTCACCCGTTTCCCCCTGAGACTCCCCGGCCGGCGGAGGCCGATGTTCCGCGGCGACGTACGTGAACAACGCCTACGACTCCTCCTTCTACTCGACGAACCACTACATCCTGATCATGACGGACGCGTACGGCGTCTTCCCGGCGATCTCCTCCACCGACCCGACGGACGCCGAAGTCGCCGCCCGGCTCGCCCTGCTGGCCAAGGACCACGCGAGCGTCATCACCTCGGACTGGTCGGCCAAGTCGGCGTCGGTCCTTGGGTCGTTGGCGACCCGGAGCTGACATTTCTGACTCAACGGCGGATCTCCCGTGCCAAGGTGGGGCATACACACGTCAACTCCTGTCCCCCCACTGGCACTCAAGGGAGTCCCCCATGCTGCACGGCATTGACGTCAGTGCGTACCAGTCGTCGTCGTACGACACGGACGGCCTCTCCTTCGTCTTCATCAAGGCGACGGAGGGGCGTTCGTACGTGAACCCGAGACTCGCCGCCCAGACCAAGCACGGCCGCGACGCCGGACTCGTCGTCGGCTTCTACCACTTCCTGTGGCCGGGCAACACCGCCGCCCAGGCCGAGTACTTCGTCAGGCACGCCCCCGAGCGCGCGGGCGACCTGCTCGCCGTCGACTGGGAGACGACCAGCGACGGCACGCACGCCAGCAACGCGCAGAAGGACCTGTTCATCCGGACGGTGAAGGAACTCCGGCCGCACAACAAGGTGTTGCTCTACGCCAACCGGGAGTACTGGCTCAACGTGGACGTCACCTCGTACGCCGGCGACGGCCTTTGGATCGCCGACTACGTGAGCGCGGGCCACCCCCGCATCAAGGCCAAGTGGCGCTTCCATCAGTACAGCAGCGAGCCGCACGACAAGAACGTGGCCGCGTTCGCCGACCGGGCCGCTCTGCGGGAGTGGGCCGCCGGGCACTGAGGGTCAGCCGCGGAAGTCCGCCGGGCGCTCCGGGGACGCCTCCGCCAGGGCCTTCCGTACAGCTTCCAGGCCCGCCTGCAGGCCGTACACCGGGGTGCCCGGCTGCTGGCGCCAGGAGTCGTCGAGGCCGCCCGAGTCGACCGTGTCGAAGCCGAGTTCTTCGATGAGGTCGCGGACGACCTGCTTGGCGGCCTGGTCGTCGCCGGCCACCGGGAGGGCCAGGCGCTCGGGGTCGCCGGCCGGGCGGGGGCGGTCCAGGATGTCCTGGGCGTAGGTGCCGTTGAACGCCTTGATCACGGGGTGTCCGAGGTGCCGTTCGGTCCAGCGGCTCTCGGTCAGGCCCTCGTCCTCGATGCCGGCGATCCGGCCGTCGCGCTGCTGCGGGTAGTAGTTGTTGGTGTCGATCACGGCGACGCCCTCGGCCGCGCCGTCCAGCAGTCCGGAGGGGAGGTCGGGGACCCGGTGCAGGGGGACGGTGACCACGACGACCTGGGCGCCCTTGGCGGCCTCCGTCGCCGGGACCGGGGTGGCGCCGGTCTCCTCGGCCAGCTCCTTCAGGGTCTCGGGGCCACGGGAGTTGGCCACGGACACGTCGTGGCCGAGGGCGGTGAGCCGCCGGGTGAGGTTGCCGCCGATGTTGCCCGCGCCGATGATGCCGATCTTCATGACAGAGCCTTCCAGGGTCGATGCATGTGCATGCGTCGGTCGTCGGCGACAACCTCAGGGGGAACGGGAGTATTCCGGTGACTGCGGCAAGCGGATGACCGCTCGCAGAACGTCCTCAGACCCGTACGACGATCTTGCCCGTGTGCCGGTTGGACTCCATCAGGCGGTGGGCGTCCCCGATCCGGTCGAGGCCGTCGAAGACCTCACCGAGGACCGGGCGGAGGGTGCCGTCGGCGAGGCCCGAGGCGAGGTAGTGCGTGGCGCGGTGACGGCCTTCGGCGGTGCCTGTGAGGGAGATGTTGGCGTAGCCGTGGACGGTGAGCGGCCACTGCCGGGGCAGCAGGATGGGCCGCTCGTCCAGCCAGCCGTAGGAGACCAGGGTCCCGTCCTGGACGACCGCACCGCCCAGCTCCGCGAAGCCGGCGCCGCCGATCGCGTCGAGGACGATGTCCACTCCCCGCCCGCCGGTCAGCCGCCTGGCCTCCTTGACCACGTCCTCGTCGGCACTGACGATCACGTGCTCGGCGCCGAGGTCGAGCAGCCCCTGCCGCTTGGCGTCAGTACGGGTGGTGACGATCGGGACGGCTCCCGCCCGGCGGACGACCTGGATCGCCGCGGTGCCGACCCCGCTGGACGCGCCGGTGATCAGCACCTGGTGCCCCGGGACCAGGCCGGCCCGCTCCACCAGCGCGCCGTACGCCGTCGTGTACGTCAGCCAGGCGGCCGCACCCGTCACGGCGTCGACCCCGGCGGGGCGCGGGACCAGCGCGCTCTCCGGAAGGAGCACCCGGTCGCCGTAGACGCCGTGGGCGCTGAGTTCGAAGTTGGCGGCCGAGAGGACCGGGTCGCCCGGCGCGAAGGCGGTGACTTTCTCGCCGACCGCTTCGACCTCGCCCGCCGCCTCGTAGCCGTTGCGGGAGGCGGGCAGGGTCGGCCGGTAGTAGTAGGTGCCCGCGCGGAAGAGCACCTCGGCCCGGTTGAGGCCCAGCGCCTCGACCTTCACCAGCACCTCGCCCGGGCCGGGGGCGGGCAGCTCGACCTCCTCGACCGTGAGCACGTCGGGGCCGCCGAGTTCGTGAAAGAGCACTGTGCGTGCGGAAGTTGTCATGCCGTCGACGCTAGGTCCCGTACGGGAGACGCTCCATGTCCTCCGGTCTCGGTTTCATGTCCGTACGTCTTCCCGGTCGGGCTTCCGGGCTACGGTGGCCCCATGGACGTGCTCAGCGACGTCGTCGCCGCCATGCGCATCGGCCGGCCGCACTCCGCGCGCCACTACAAGTACGCGCCCTGGGGCCGCCACTTCGGCGCCACCGACGGGGCCGGCTTCCATGTGGTGCTGCGCGGCTCGGCCTGGCTGATCCCGGACGGCGGGGAGCCGGTGGCGCTGGCGCCCGGGGACGTCGTCTTCCTCGCGCACGGCCAGGGGCACGCGCTGGCCAGCGGGTTGGACGTACCCCTGCAGGAGGTACGGCTGCTGTCGGACGGCACCTGGAGCGGGCCGCCGCCGGGCGAGCCGCGGGAGGGCTGTGCGGACACGGTCACCCTGTGCGGCACCTACCGGCTCGACCGCGACCGCGCCCACCGGCTGCTGGCCGAACTGCCTCAGGTCGTGCACCTGCCCGCCCATGTCGGCAGCCACCGTTCGCTGCGGGCGGCGGTGGATCTGCTCGGGATGGAGCTGGAGGAACTGCGGCCGGGGACGGACGCGATCGTCACCTCGCTGCTGGACACGCTGCTGCTGTACATCCTGCGCGCCTGGTGGGAGAGCGAGCGTGAAGCGGGCCGGGCGCGCGGCTGGGCGTCCGCGCTGGCCGACCCGGCGGTCGCGGCGGCGCTGCGCGCGCTCCACGGTGACCCGGCGCAGGCCTGGACGGTGGCGCAGCTCGCCGCGACCGGCGGTCTGTCCCGCGCGGCCTTCGCCCGCCGCTTCACCGCGCTGGTGGGCGAGCCGCCGCTGACCTATCTGACGTGGTGGCGCATGACGGTCGCCGGACGGCTGCTGCGCCACGACGACCTGTCCCTGCGCCAGGTGGCCGCCCGCACCGGCTACACCTCGGAGTTCGCCTTCGCCAAGGCGTTCAAGCGGGAGCACGGGGTGGCGCCGGGGCAGTACCGACGGGGCGTGGCATGACGAAGGGGGCGCCCTCCCCACGGGACGGGCACCCCCTTCGGGTGGGTCACTTGTTCAGGTAGGCCCAGAACTCGTCGAACGACAGGACCTTGTCGCCGTTCAGATCGCGGGTCTTGATGATGGCCTCGGCGACCGCCTCGGTGACGTTCCAGTCGCCCTCCTGCGCCAGGGCGTGCTTGAACTCGGCGGCGGTGATGACACCGTCACCGTCCGCGTCGATCCGCTGGAACTGCTTGCGTGCTTCCTCGATGTCCGCCACCGATCCGCCCCTTTTGTTCGTGTTTCTCATGCCGTGCCGGCGTACTGTCGCTGGTCAGATTAACGGCCGCCGTGAGCAGGGAGTGCGGCGACCACCATGGAGACTCAGGGAGCGCGGTTGTGGAGACCTTGCGGGACATTCTCGACGCGGCGGCGCAGGGCGTCTTCCCGCCGGCGGACGGCGGCACGACGGTCGTTCCCCAGCCCTCGCCCAGGGACGCCGGTGTCCTGGCCTTCACGGCCCACTCGGTCGTGTTCACCGACGAGGATCCGCACTGGGTGCACGAGACGCTGCGCGCGGTGACCGAGGAGTGCGACGCGCTGGCCGCCACGATGAACGCGCGCTTCCTGACCGCGCTGATGGACCGCACGGGGTGCCGTACGGACACGGTCGACGTGATGGTCGTCGGGTCCCCGCTGCCGGGCCGTCCGGCGCTCGCGCTGCGGGAGATCGTCGACCCGTCCCACCCGCGGGTGGTCAGCTCGCGCCGGCGGCGCGACGAGGTCCGGGTGTGGGCAGCGGACGGCGGGGTGCTGGTGCTGGGGCGCGGGGTGGCGGGCCGGCTGGAGGTGGCGGTCGAGGTGGACGACGCGGTACGGCACCAGGGGCTGGGCCGGGCGCTGGTGGCGGCGGCGCGGCAGTTGGCCGACGAGCCGGTGTGGGCCCAGGTGTCGGCGGGGAACGCCCGCAGCATGCGGGCGTTCCAGGCGGCCGGGTACCTTCCGGTGGGCTCGGAGGTGCTGCTTCAGCGGAAGATGCCGGTGTGACCGAGTGAGTAGCGGCCCGGCTGCGGGTAGACGGCGAGGCCGTGCGGTCCGCTGCCGACCCCGATGCGGGCGAGTTCGGTGCCGGTGCGGGTGTCGATGGCGTACACCTCGGAGTTGTAGCGCCCGGAGAGCCACAGCACCTTGCCGTCGGAGGAGACCCCGCCCATGTCGGGGCTGCCGCCGCCGGGCAGGTGCCACTTCTTGGTGAGCCGGTTCTCGGTGAAGTCGAAGACGGAGATGGTGCCCTCGCCACGGTTGGAGACGTACATCTCCCGGGAGTCCCGGCTGACGTACAGCCCGTGGGCGCCCTTGCCGGTGGCGAGGAACTCCGGCTTGTCGAAGGTGTCCCCGTTCACGATCCACATGCCGTCGGCCACCATGTCGGCGATGTAGAAAAGCTTGCCGTCCGGGGAGACCTTGACGTCCTGCGGCATCGCGCCGTGCAACGGCAGCTTCTGGTGGGCGACGACCTCCATTCGCGCGGTGTCGACCTTGAGGAGTTCGCCGCTGAACTCGCAGGAGACGATGAAATAGCGGCCGTCCAGGGAGAAGTCGGCGTGGTTGACGCCGTAGCAGCCGACCGGGACGGTCTTCACGACCTTCATGGTGTGCGCGTCACGGAAGACGAGCTGACGGTCCATGGAGGCCATGACGATCGCGTACTTGCCGTCGGGCGTGAAGTACAGGTTGTACGGGTCGTGCACGTCGACCGGCTTGCCGGCCTTGCCGGTCTTCGGGTCGATGGGGGTGAGGCTGTTGCCGAGGTCGTTGTTGACCCAGAGGGTCTTCAGGTCCCAGGACGGCACCACGTGCTGGGGCTGCCGGCCGACCTTGATGGTCTCGAGGATCCGGTAGCTCTCCGGGTCGATGACCGTGACGGTGTCGGAGTTGGTGTTGGGGACGTACACCCGGGACGGGAAATCCTTGACGACCGGGGAGAGCCGGTTCGGCCGGTCGGCCGCGTAGACGTCGGTCGGGTCCAGCACCGGGGGCATCCCGGGCAACCCGTCCACCTGCTGCTTCTTCACCTGCGGCCGGGCAGGCGCCTTGCTGCCGAGGGCTGCGTTCTCCTCGTGCCCCTGGTGCTGGGCGCCACCGCTGCACGCGGACAGCAGTGCCAGGGCGGTGAGGGCGGCTCCGGCGGCCAGGAGGCGGGCGGCTTTCGTGGTTCGCATCAGCTCAGCAGCTCCGTGGTGGTGACCGCGCGCAGGTGGCGGCGGTCGAGTTCGTGGAGTACGGCGGGGAGGGCGGCGACCGTGTCCGGATAGCCGAAGTGCAGGCTCACCACCGAGCCGCCCCGCACTTCGGCGAGAACCCTGCGGGTGACGGCGTCGGCGCCGGGGCGGGTGTAGTCGAGCGAGTCGACGTCGTACGACAGCACGTGCGGGTAGCCCGCGGCGCGGGCGAGCCGGGTGACCAGCGGGGAGGCCGTCGGGGAGCGGGAGGGCCGGAACCAGGTGCCGATCGATCCGGTGAGCCGCTTCAGCCGGTCCGCGCAGTCGGTGATCTCCTTGCGGGCCTCGGCCTCGGCCATGGCGTTGACGGAGATGTGCCGCTGGGTGTGGTTGCCGAGGTCGTGGCCGCCGTCGAGGATGCGGCGGGCCAGGCCCGGGTGCTGGTCCAGCCAGGTGCCGACGGCGAGCACGGTCAGCCGGGCGCCGTGCTGCTCGGCCGTGCTGAGCAGGGACTCGGCGAAGTCGGGGTCGCCCTGCCCGTGGAAGGTGAGAGCGACCTGGGGGCGGGTGCGCGGGCCGTGGCTGATCTGGGCGGGCAGGCCGGCGTAGGCACGGGGGGCGGGGGCGGCGTGGGAGGTGGCCGCGGGACGGCCGGACGCGTCGGCGGGCGGGGCGGACCCGGGATGCGCGGCGGTCGTCGCGCCGGGCCGGGCGTCCTGGCCCGCGCCGCAACCGGCGGCGAAAGCGCCGCCGGTGACGAGCCCGGCACCCGCGCGCAGCACCCCGCGTCGGTTGGTCGTGGTCACCCGCACCATTTAAGGGGCGTTGGGTAAGAAAACGGCCGATTGCGCCGATCGAGGGGCGATTTCGGGTCGCAGGCGCCACCGGGCGCCGCGCACTCGGACGTGGGGGAGGATTCATTCGCAGGGAGCAAGCTGCCGGGTCTCCTCGACCCGCCTTCAGCGGTCGGCGACCCGCATCTCGAACCAGGTGGTCTTGCCGCGCGGCAGGAGGTCGACGCCCCAGCGGTCGGACAGCTTGTCCACCAGGAACAGGCCACGGCCGCTGACGTCCAGGTCCTGAACCGGCATCAGACAGGGCAGTCCGCGCGAGGGATCGCGGACCTCGACGCGGATCCAGCCGCGGCGGCGGCGCATCCGGAGGCCGAAGACCCGGGCCCCGGTGTGCCGTACGGCGTTGCCGACGAGTTCGGAGACGAGTAAGACCGCGTCCTCGGTCATCTTGGGGGTCAGCCCCCACTGCCGCAGTATGACGACCTGGGCGAGCCGGCGCGCGGTGGCCGCGGACTCCGGGCGGGACGGCAGCGGTACCTCCGCCTCCGTCGGGTTGCCGAACAGTTCGAGCGCCTTGAGCGCCTGTTCGTCCTCGACCGCGGGCGACCACCGCGCCGCGGCCGCACGGCTGTGTCCCCGCGGCTGTTCGATGCCCTCCAGCCCCGCCATGCCCCCATGATGGCCGTCCGAAGCCGTCTCCGTGGCCGTTCCGGGGGAATACGCCCCCCGTACGCCCCTGCCGCGCACCGACCTACCGGCATATGCCGATGACATGTCCGATCTTGGAACAGCCTGTCTGGCCTGCGGCGACGGCTCACTTCCGGGCAATCGACAGACTCCCTCGACGGGGCAGGTTTAAGGTTGCCTTAAGGCTCCCATAAACCGCCCCATCGGGGGACCCGGATCAGACAAGGCGTCAACTGCAAGCCTCATCGGGGAAGTTCGTCGGTGGACTTCACAGGAACTTCGCCTTGCCCGGCCCTTCCTCGACGAAGCTGCGCATGCCCCGCTCGCGGTCCTCGGTGGCGAACAGCCCCGCGAACCAGTTCCGCTCGACGGCGAGCCCGGTGTCGATGTCGGTCTCCAGGCCGGTGTCGACCGACTCCTTCGCCGCACGCAGCGCGATGGCCGGCCCCTGGGCCAGCTTGGCGGCCCAGGCGTGCGCCTGCTCGTAGACCTCGGCGGCCGGGACGACCCGGTCCACCAGGCCGATCGCGAGGGCCTCGTCGGCCTTCACCATCCGGCCCGTGAAGATGAGGTCCTTGGCCTTGGAGGGGCCCACGAGGCGGGGCAGCCGCTGGGTGCCGCCCGCGCCCGGGATGAGACCGAGCAGGATCTCCGGCTGACCGAGCTTGGCGTTGTCGGCGGCGATGCGGTAATCGGCGCACAGGGCCAGCTCGCAGCCGCCGCCGAGCGCGTACCCGGTGATGGCCGCGACGACGGGCTTGGGGATGCGGGCCACAGCGGTGAAGGAGTCCTGCAGGGCGCGTGAGCGCAGGACCATCGCGGTGTGGTCCATCGCCTGCATCTCCTTGATGTCCGCGCCCGCCGCGAACACCCGCTCACCGCCGTAGATGACCACGGCACGCACGTCCTCGCGGCGCGTGGCCTCCTCGGCGAGTTCCTTCAGCCGGTCCTGCGTGGCGACGTCCAGCGCGTTCATCGGCGGCCGGTCCAGCCGCAGCGTTCCGACACCTTCGGCGACTTCGAGATTCACGGTCATGCGCAGCAGGTTAACGGGGACTAACGGCAACTGGGTCGGTGCGGTCGATCACACCCGGCCGGGGGTCTGGGGGTTGCCCCCAGGCAGGCACAGCACGGGGACTAACGGCAACTGGGTCGGTGCGGTCGATCACACCCGGCCGGGGGTCTGGGGGTTGCCCCCAGGCAGGCACAGCACGGGGACTAACGGCAACTGGGTCGGTGCGGTCGATCACACCCGGCCGGGGGTCTGGGGGTTACCCCCAGGCAGGCACAGCACGGGCATTAACGACTGCGGGCCCGGTGCCGTAGGTCACAGCGCCGGGCCCGTAGCTCAGAGCGGGCTCACTTCTTCCAGTCGGCCCAGGACATGTTCCAGCCGTTGAGGCCGTTGGCCGGGTCCACCGTGCGGTCGTGGGAGTTCTTCACGACGACCACGTCGCCGCTCATCGAGTGGTTGAAGAACCAGGCCGCCGGCACGTTCTTGTCGTAGCCGCCGCGCACGTCACGCAGGCCGACGCAGCCGTGGCTGGCGTTGTAGTTGCCGAAGGCGTCGCCGCCCCAGTAGTTGCCGTGGATGAAGGTGCCGGAGTCGGTCAGGCGGATGGCGTGCGGGACGTCCTTGATGTCGTACTCGCCGCCGTAGCCCACGGTGTCGCCGTTCATGCGCGTCACCGTGAGCTTCTCCCGCATGACCATCTGGCCGTTCCAGGTGTCGTAGCCGGGCTTGCCGGTGGTCACCGGGATGGTCTTGATGACCTTGCCCTCCTGAGTGACCTTCATCGTGTGCTTCTTGGCGTCCACGATGGAGACCTGGTTGCGGCCGATGGTGAACTTCACCGTCTTGTGCTGCTCGCCGTAGACGCCGTCGCGGCCCTCGACGCCGTCCAGGTTGAGGTCGACGGTGACCTTCGTGCCGGCCTTCCAGTACTTCTCGGGGCGGAAGTCCAGGCGGTCGTTGCCGAACCAGTGACCCTCGACGTCGACGGCCGGCTCGGTCTTGATCCTGATGGCCTTCTCGACGTCGTCCGGGTTGGTGATGCCCCGGGTGAAGCGGACCGAGAACGGCATGCCCACGCCGACGGTGGAGCCGTCCTCGGGGGTGAAGGAGCCGACGAAGGTGCTCTGCGGAGTGAGCGTCGTGAAGCTGGAGTCCTCGGCGGCCTCGCGGCCCTCGGAGTCCTTGGCGACCGCGTGCACCGTGTACTTGGTGCCGGCGGCCAGATGCGTCGACGGCGTCCACGAGGCGCCGCCGGCGGCTATGGTGCCGTCGACCTTCGTGCCCTTGGCGTCCTTGACGGTGACCTCGGACAGCTTGCCCTTGCTGACGTTCACCTTCAGGGCGCCGCTGGTGTCGACGCCCGTGGCACCGGACTTGGGCGAGATGCTGACGGCGGCCGTCGACTGCTTGCCCTGCTGCGTGCCGGGGTCCTTGCCCTTCCCGTCGCCGGATCCGGACCCGGACCCCGAGTCACCGCCGCCGCATGCGGTGAGGGTCACGAGCAGGGCGCCGGCTATGAGTGCCAGCCCCTTACGGCCTCTCCCCCGGCCCCCCACCGACGCCCCCGAAACAGGCCGCACGTTCACTTGTTCTCCCCTCGCCGGGCCAGGTCAGGCCCGCTCCCCACCACACTTGGTGTGCGCATGTTAACCGCAGGGTTTTGAGCGAGGTGTCAGGTGAATGTCACCGTTCAGTCGCAAATTCAACCGGCCGCCCTCGCTCGCAACCCCGTCCCTCATCTGGTTACTTGACCGCGCTGCCCGCTTTCCACTCCTTCCACGCCATGTTCCACCCTCCGAGGCCATTGTCGGGAGCGACTGTTTTGTCCTTGCTGTTGACGACCTCGACGACGTCGCCGACCAGGCTGCGGTCGAAGAACCAGCCCGCCGGAGTGTCCGAACTGCCGCCCTTGACATCCCTCAACCCGACACAGCCGTGGCTGACGTTGACCCGGCCGGGGGCGTCCGGCGACCAGTAGTTGCCGTGCAGGAAGGTGCCGGACTCGGTGAGTCTCATGGCGTGCGGGACGTCGGGGATGTCGTACTCGCCGCCGAAGCCGACCGTTTGGCTGTTCATGCGGGTGACCTCGAGCATCTCCATCACCACCATCTTCCCGTTGTAGGTGGTGGTCTTGGGCGCGCCCGCGGTGATCGGCACGTTGGCCAGCAGCTGCCCGTCGCGCCGGACCTCCATCATGTGCTCGGCCGCGTCCACCAGGGAGACCTGGCTGCGGCCGACGGTGAAGGTGAACGTCTTGTCCTGCAGGCCGAAGGCGCCGGGCGACCCTTCGACGTCCCTGAGGCCGAGGTGGACGGTGACCTCGGTGCCGGGCTTCCAGTAGGCCTCGGGGCGGAAGTCCAGGCGGTTGTTCCCGAACCAGTGCGGGCGGATCTCCACGGGCGGCTTCGCGGTGACCCGTACGGCCCGTTCGACGGCGGCGCGGTGGGTGATCTCCCGGCTGAAGGTGAGGGAGACGATCATTCCGGTGCCGACGGTGGAGCGGTTCTCGGGGGTGACGTAGCTGATGAACCGCTCCGCGGGGACGAGGGTGGTGAAGGTGGTGTGCCGGGCCGAGCGCCGGCCCTCGGCGTCCAGCGCGACCGCGTCCACGGTGTACTTGGCGGCGAGCGCCAGCCGTTTGTCGTCCGGTTCCCAGCTGAGCCCGTCGGCGCTGATGTGCCCGGGGACCGGGGAGTCCTGCGCGTCCTGGGACTTGACGACCTTCACCTTCTCCAGGCGCCCGTCGGGCACCCGTACCCGCAGCCGGTCCCCGGGTTTGACGGCCGTTCCGCCGTCGTCGGGGGTGACCCTGATGACGTCCTCGGCGGCCGGATGTTTGCCGAAGACCCGGTCGAAGTCCAGTCCGCCGTGGCTGCCCGAGGAGCAGCCGGCCAGCAGACCGGCCCATGTCAGTACGGCGGCCATCACGGCCCCCGCGCGCCGTGCGCGCCCTTGTACGTGCCTCACGTGGGGCTCAACGACCGGGCACGCTCCCGGGAAACGTGAGTGCGACGCCAGGGCTGGGCAGAACAGTGGGGAGGACGACAGGGGAGCCTCCCCCAGCGGGGTACTCCCAGCCCACGTCGGAGCCGTCGGGGCGCAGCCGTAGCGGGCGGCCGGGCGTGCCCGGGACCGGAAGAGGTCCCGGGCACGCCCGGCCCTTCGGCACGGCCGACTGCGCCCCGGGGGCGAGCCACTGAAAGAGGGGCCGACTGGTGACGAGCGCAGCCGAGCAGCGGGCACTGGCCGAGGGGCGGGCCGCCGAGAGCGGGCACCCGGCGGCCGTGGTGGACGGCGTCCGTCGCGCCCTGCCTGCCGCCCCGCCCGCGTGGCCGGGGGCGCCGACTCCGCTGGGGGCCCGGTTCCGGGTGGGCCCGGACGGGGTCGCGGGCACCAACTTCGCGCTGTGGGCGGGCGGGGCGGAGGCGGTCCGGCTGTGCCTGTTCGACGAGCGGGGCCGGGAGACGCAGATCCCGCTGACCGAACTGACGCACGAGATCTGGCACGGCTTCGTCCCGGGCGTGATGCCGGGGCAGCGCTACGGCTATCGCGTCGACGGCCGCTGGGACCCGTGGACCGGCGCCCGCTGGAACCCGGCCAAGCTGCTGCTGGACCCGTACGCGCGGGCGGTGGACGGCGAGTACGCCGTTTTCGGGTTGCCACCCGAGGTGTACGGGCACGTCCGGGACTGGCCGGAGCAGCATGTCGCCGACACCGTGCGCGACGACCGGGACTCGGCGCCGTACGTCCCCAAGGGCGTCGTGGTCCACGATGACGACGACTGGGCCGACGACCGCCGCCCCAAGACACCCTGGGCGGACTCGGTGATCTACGAGCTGCATGTGCGCGGCTTCACCAGGCTGCACCCCGGCATACCCGAGGAACTGCGCGGCACGTACGCGGGTCTGGCGCACCCGGCCGCGATCGAGCACCTGGTGAAGCTGGGCGTGACGGCCGTGGAGCTGCTCCCCGTACACCAGTTCGCCCACGAGGACCACCTGCTGCGCCGCGGCCTGACGAACTACTGGGGCTACAACTCCATCGGCTACTTCGCCCCGCACGCGGCCTACGCGGCCTCCGGTACGACGGGCCAGCAGGTCGGCGAGTTCAAGCGGATGGTCCGCGCGCTGCACGCGGCCGGTATCGAGGTCGTCCTCGACGTGGTCTACAACCACACCGCCGAGGCGGGCGAGCTGGGCCCCACGCTCTCCCTGAAGGGCATCGACAACCGCGGCTACTACCGGCTCCAGGACGACGCCCGCCGGTTCGCCGACTACACCGGCTGCGGCAACACCCTGCACGTGGTCCAGCCCCAGGTGCTGCGGCTGATCACGGACTCGCTGCGCTACTGGGTGACGGAGATGGGCGTGGACGGCTTCCGCTTCGACCTGGCGGCGGCCCTGGCCCGCTCGATGCACGACGTCGACATGCTGTCGCCCTTTCTGGCCGTCATCGCCCAGGACCCCGTGCTGCGCCGGGTCAAGCTCATCGCCGAGCCGTGGGACATCGGCTCGGGCGGCTACCAGGTGGGCGCGTTCCCGCCGCTGTGGGCGGAGTGGAACGACCGCTACCGCAACGCCGTACGGGACTTCTGGCGCCACGCCCTGCCCGACGTGCGGGAGATGGGCTACCGCCTGTCCGGCTCCAGCGACCTGTACGCCTGGGGCGGCCGCCGCCCGTACGCCTCGGTCAACTTCGTCACCGCGCACGACGGTTTCACCCTGCGCGACCTGGTGTCGTACGAGACCAAGCACAACGAGGCCAACGGCGAGAACAACCGGGACGGCACCGACGACAACCGGTCCTGGAACGGCGGGACGGAGGGGGAGACGGACGACGAGCGGATACGGGCCCTGCGGCGCAGGCAGCTCAGGAACCTGCTGACGACCCTGCTGCTGTCCACCGGCGTGCCCATGCTGGTCGCCGGCGACGAACTCGGCCGCACCCAGCGCGGCAACAACAACGCCTACTGCCAGGACAACGAGATCAGCTGGCTGGACTGGTCCCTGCTGGACGACCCGGCCTGGCGCCCCCTGTTCGACCTGACCTCCCGGCTGATCGCCCTGCGCCACCGGCACCCGGTGCTGCGCCGCCGCGCCTTCTTCTCCGGCCGCGCCCACTCGGCGGACGGCCTGCGCGATCTGGCCTGGTTCACCTCCCGGGGCGAGGAGATGACCGAGGGCGACTGGTACGCACCCGCCGCCACGCTTGGCATGTATCTGTCCGGACGGGACATCCCGGGCCGGGACGAGCGGGGCGCGCCGGTCGTGGACGACAGCTTCCTCGCGGTGCTGCACGCGGGCGACCGGCCGACGGGCTTCGTGCTGCCGGGCGCGCCCTGGGCGGAACGGTACGAGGTCGTGGTCGACACCTCGCGGGAGGAACAGGCCGAGGCACCGGGAACGGTCCACGGGGCGGGCGAGGAGATCACGGTCCCGGCCCGGGCGGTGCTGCTGCTGAGGGTCGCGTGAGCCTGTGCGAGAGCTGTGCGAAAACTGTGCGTGACACGGATCACGCATCCCGAGTGCAACGCCCCCCCAGGTTCAGGGCCTTTTCCCTGGTGTGGACAGTCCGCGAGAACGGGGACTGTGCATTCATGGAAATTTCTGGAGGGATTTCTACCGTGAACAAGTTCGCGCGTGCATCGATCGCGGCAAGTGCCCTGTCTGCCGCACTGGTGACGGCCGTTGGGCTCGCACCGACGGCATCGGCGGCGGGCGGTCACAGCCTGAAAAACGGTTACGGCTATTGCCTGGGAAGCCTTAACGGATCCGATCGCACCGTTGGATACATGTGGTCCTGCAACGGCAACCGTGATCAGATCTGGACTTTCAATCACGTCGGTGAAGACGTCCGCGGGCACTTCTACCAGATAATCAACCGCAACGGCCAGTGCCTGGGCACCTATGGCGGCTCGAAGGAGCGGGGCGCAGACATCTCGGTGTGGGACTGCAACGGAAACCCCGACCAGATGTGGTACTGGAAGTCGGGTAGCGGAGCCGAGATCATCAACAGGAAATCAAACATGTGCCTTGCCGGGTCCGGCAGCTTCGGCAAGGGGTCTACTGCAATCCAGTGGAGCTGCAACGGTCACAAGGACCAGAAATGGCGCTGGGTCTAGTCCCCGGAGCCCTCTTCGTCGCTGCTACGCCAGACTGTCCCGCCACGCCCGGTGCAGGTCCGCGAAGCGGCCCGTGCCCGCGATGAGTTCGTCCGGGCGGCCGTCCTCGACGATCCGGCCGTGCTCCATGACCAGGACGCGGTCGGCGATCTCCACGGTGGACAGGCGGTGGGCGATCACCACGGCGGTGCGGCCCCGCAGGACCGTCGACATCGCCCGCTGGACGGCCCGTTCGCCCGGGATGTCCAGGGAGCTGGTGGCCTCGTCCAGGATCAGGACCGCCGGGTCGGCGAGCAACGCGCGGGCGAAGGAGACCAGTTGGCGCTGCCCGGCCGAGATGCGCCCGCCGCGCTTGCGTACGTCGGTGTCGTACCCGTCGGGCAGTGCGCTGATGAACTCGTGCGCGCCGATCGCCTTCGCGGCCCGCTCGATCTCCTCGCGGGTGGCGTCGGGCCGGCCGATCGCGATGTTGTCCGCGACCGTGCCGGAGAACAGGAAGGCCTCCTGGGTCACCATGACCACCCCGCGCCGCAGTTCGGGCACGGCCAGCTCGCGCAGGTCGACGCCGTCCAGCAGCACCCGGCCGTCGGAGGGGTCGTAGAAGCGGGCGAGCAGCTTGGCCAGGGTGGACTTGCCAGCGCCGGTGGAGCCGACGACGGCGACGGTCTGCCCGGCGGGGAGGGTCAGGTCGAAGCGGGGCAGCACCTCGCCGCCGGTGCGGTAGGCGAAGCGGACCCCGTCGAAGACGACCTCGCGCCCCGGAAACTCGCCCTTCGACGGGGGGAGTTCACGGGGCGTCGACGGCTCCGGCACGGACGGCGTCTGCGCCAGCAGCCCGGCGATCTTCTCCAGGGAGGCGGCCGCCGAATGGTAGGAGTTCAGGAACATGCCGAGCCGGTCGATCGGGTCGTACAGCCGCCGCAGATACAGCACCGCGGCCGCCAGCACACCCAGCGCCAGCGAGCCGGACGCCACGCGGTAGGCACCCCACAGGACGATCGCGGCGACCGCCGTGTTGGCCACCAGGCGGGACCCGATCACGTACCGGGCCATCTCCAGCAGCGCGTCCCCGTTCGTCCGCTCGTGCCGCCTGTTGAGGACGGCGAACTCGGCGTCGTTCGCGGCCTCCCGGCGGAACGCGCGCACCGGGCGGATGCCGTTCATCGTCTCCACGAACTTCACGATCACCGCGGCGATCGCCGTGGAGCGCGCGCGGTACACCCGCCCCGCGCGCTGCTGGTAGACCCGTACGAGCAGGTACAGCGGCACGAAGGAGGCCACCGCGACCGCGCCGAGGCCGAGATCCAGCCACAGCAGCATCGCCGAGATGTAGACGAAGGACAGCACGACGGTCACCAGCTCCTGGAGCCCCTCGTTGAGGAGTTCGCGCAGCGACTCGACGTCCGTCGTGGAGCGGGAGATCATGCGACCGCTCGTGTATCGCTCGTGGAAGTCGACGCTCAGCGCCTGCGCGTGCCGGAAGATCCGGCCGCGCAGGTCCAGCAGCACGTCCTGGTTCACCCGGGCGGAGACCTCGATGAACGCGAACTGCAGCCCGCCGGAGAGCAGCGCGCAGGCCAGATAGCCGACGGCGACCGCGATCAGCGGACCGTGGTCGTGGTCCCGGAACGCCGGTACGGCGGTGTCGAGGGCGTACGCCACCAGCAGCGGGCCCGCCTGCACGGCCGCCTGCTGCAGCAGCAGGAGGACGGTGGTGAGGGTGACCCGGGCCCTCATGGGCGCGAGCAGCGAGCGCAGGAGGGAGGCCGTCGCCCCGGGCGGCGTGGGCAGGACGTCCTGGTCGAAGGGATCGCCTGCGCCACCGGTGTCCTTGGGGCGGGGGAGTTCGTCGTCGTTGTCCGTGGCGGGGGCGGCGGTCGTGGTGGTGGTCATCGGAGGTCCCCTCGTTCCCCTTCTCTGCCTTGTTCGCCTGCTTGGCCCTGTTCGCCTTCTTCGCCGGACATCAGGTGTGCGTACTCGGCGTTGGTGCGCAGCAGTTCCTGGTGTGTGCCGACGGCGGTGATCCGGCCGCCCGACAGCAGGGCGACCCGGTCGGCGAGCAGCACCGTGGACGGGCGGTGGGCCACGATCAGTGCGGTGGTGTCCGCGAGGACGTGCCGCAGCGCGGCCTCCACGGCGGCCTCCGTGTGCACGTCCAGGGCGGACAGCGGGTCGTCCAGTACGAGGAACTCCGGCCGCCCGACGACCGCGCGGGCCAGCGCGAGACGCTGGCGCTGGCCGCCGGACAGGCTCAGGCCCTGTTCGCCGACCTGGGTGCCGGTGCCCTGCGGGAGCGCGTGCGCGAACTCGGCCTGCGCCACGGCGAGGGCGCGGTCGAGGTCCGCCTCCGAGGCGTCGTCCCCGGCCCCCATGAGCACGTTCTCGCCGACGCTGGCCGAGAACAGGGTGGGCTCCTCGAAGGCTACGGCGACCTTGGCGCGCACCTCCTCGCGGGACATCGTGGTGATGTCGACACCGTCCAGGGTGATGTGCCCGGAGGTCAGCTCGTGCAGGCGGGGGATGAGGGCGGTGAGGGTCGTCTTTCCGCTGCCGGTGGCTCCGACGAGGGCCATCGACTCGCCGGGGCGGATGTGGAGGTCGATGTGGTCGAGGAGGGGTGGGGAGTCGGGGGGAGCGTCAGGGTAGCGGAACCGGACGTTCTCGAAACGCAGTCCCTGCGCAGCGGCAGCTCGCGGCGCCGAGTCACGCGGGCCACCCGCAGCCGACCCGTCTTCCGATCCGTCTTCCGGCACCTCGTCCATCACCTCGAAGTACCGCTCGGTCGCCGTCGCCGCCTCCTGGCTCATCGCCAGCAGGAAGCCGATCGAGTCCACCGGCCACCGCAGCGCGAGTGCCGTGCTCAGAAAGGCGACCAGCGTGCCCGCGGACAGGTCCCCGTCGGCCACCCGTACCGCTCCGAGCACCAGCGCCGCACCGATCGCCACCTCGGGAAGCGTCACGATGACGCCCCAGATGGTCGCCAGCAGCCGTGCCTTGCGCAGCTCCGTGCCGCGCAGCGTGCCCGACAGCTCCCGGAACGCCCGCGCCTGGCTGCGGTGCCGGCCGAAGCCCTTGATGATGCGGATGCCGAGCA
The DNA here is from genome assembly GCF_042892235.1 of Streptomyces sp. NPDC001816. Lineage (NCBI taxonomy): Bacteria > Bacillati > Actinomycetota > Actinomycetes > Kitasatosporales > Streptomycetaceae > Streptomyces > Streptomyces sp. NPDC001816. The sequence continues at coordinate 17,720 of NZ_JBIATY010000009.1, read as the reverse complement.
CGCTCTCCTCGACCACCGTCGTCAGATCCCCGACCTGGTCCTGGGCGCGCCGCGCCACCTCGGCGTAGCGCCGCTCGAAGACCACGCAGGTCCACATGACGGGGACGGCCGGCCCGAGGATGACCAGCCCGAGCCTCCAGTCCTGCATCAGCATGATCACCACGCCGACCAGGATCGTCACCCCGTTGACCAGCAGGAAGGTCAGCGGGAAGGCGAGGAACATACGCAGCAGCATCAGGTCGGTGGTGCCCCGGGAGAGCAACTGGCCGGACGCCCAGCGGTCGTGGAAGGACACGGGCAGCCGCTGCAGACGGCCGTACAGGCCCGCCCGCATCTCCGCCTCGACGTGCGACAGCGGCCGGGCCACCAGCCAGCGCCGTATGCCGAACAGGACGGCCTCGGCGAGGCCGAGCAGCAGCAGGTACAGCGCGCCGAGCCACACCCCGGCCGGATCCCGGTGGGCGACCGGTCCGTCGACCAGCCACTTCAGGACGAGCGGGATCACCAGTCCGGTGCAGGAGGCGACGATCGCGACGAACGCGGCCGTGAACAGCCGGGCCCGCACGGGGCGGACGTACGGCCACAGGCGCAGAAGGGTGCGTACGGCGGAGCGGTCCTCGGTGGTTGCACGTGTCGTGGGCATCATCGCGAGCGTACGGATCCGCACTGACATCGCCCACCGAGTTTTGGCCGGACCGGCAGGGGTCGCAGGTGTCGGGGCTGCGACGGCCCACGGTCTTATTCGTTGGAGCAACCATCCTTACGCTGAGTACGTTCGACGTCTCCGGTCAGGGCCGCTGTTCCGGTGGGTGTCGTACGGAACGGGGGATGGATGATCGACGCGTACGCGGATCCGGGCACGCCCGACACGCGGGGCGGGTGGCACTACCTGGGGTGGCTGGTGTTGCGTCAGCCGGTGCGGTCGTTGGCCGGGGCGTTCCTGGCCAGTGTCTGGATGGTGCTGATGGCGACACAGCCGTACATGATGGCGCGGGCCGTGGACGACGGGCTGGTGCCGGGGCGGTTGGGGGTGCTCGCCTGGTGGACCGCCGCGATGTTCGGGGTCGGGGCGCTGAACGCCTGGCTGAGCATCATGCGGCATCGCACGATGACCCGGGTGCGGATGGACGCCAACTTCCGTACGGTCAAGCTGGTCGTCGAGCACGCGGCCCGGCTGGGGGCGGTGCTGTCGCGCCGGGCCGGGGCCGGGGAGGTCGTCACCATCGGGGTCGGTGACGTGGCGACCCTCGCGCAGGCGCTGACGGTGGTCGGGCCCGGGGTGGGCTCGATCGTGGTGTATGTCGTGGTGGCGGGGCTGCTGTTGGCCATCTCGGCGCCGCTCGCCGCCGTGGTGCTGCTCGGGGTGCCGGTGATCGCGCTGCTCACGGGGCCGCTGACGCTGCGGCTGCAGGGCGCGGAGAGCGAGTACCGGGAGCGGCAGGGCGTGTTGACGGCGCGCATCGGCGACCTCGCGGGCGGGCTGCGTGTCCTCAACGGCCTTGGCGGCAAGGGGCTGTTCTCGGACGCCTTCCGGAAGGACTCGCAGCGGCTGCGCGCGCAGGGCTATCGGGTGGGTGCGGCAGCGAGTTGGGTGCAGGCGCTCGGCGTCGGGCTGCCCACGTCGTTCCTGGCCGTGGTGACCTGGCTCGCGGCCCGGCTGGCGGCCGAGAAGTCCATCAGCGTGGGCGAGTTGGTGGCGGTGTACGGCTATGTGGCGGTGCTGATCGGGCCGGTGGCGTTCTTCGTGCAGATGGCCTACGAGCTGAACCGGGGTGTGGTGGCCGCCCGCCGGGTCGTACGGCTGCTGCGGCTGGAACCCGAGCCGGACACGGGCACGTTGGCCGCACCGGACGGGCCGGCCGAGCTGTGCGATCCGGCGTCCGGGGTGCGGGTGGCGCCGGGCCGGCTGGTGGCGCTGGCCGCCGTCCGGCCCGCGGACGCCGCCGCCGTGGTCGACCGCCTGGGCCGGTACGGGCCCACGGAGGCCACCTGGGGCGGGGTACGGCTCGACTCGGTGCCGCTGGCCGACGTACGGGACCGGATCCTGGTCGCGGACAACGAGGCGGACCTGTTCGCCGGACCGCTGAGGGAGGTCGTGGCCGCCGAACACCCGGCCGAGGAGGCCGCGCTGCGCCGGGCGGTGTACGCGGCCGCCGCCGAGGATGTCGTACGAGGGCTGCCGGACGGGCTGGACTCGGCCGTGACCGGGCAGGGGCGCAGCCTCTCCGGTGGGCAGCGGCAGCGGATCCGGCTGGTGCGGGCGCTGCTCGCGGACCCCGAGGTGCTGCTGGCCGTGGAGCCGACCTCGGCGCTGGACGCGCACACGGAGGCCACGGTCGCCGAGCGGCTGCGGGCGGCGAGGGAGGGTCGTACGACGGTGGTGGTGAGCACGTCGCCGCTGGTGCTGGACCGGGTGGACACGGTGCTGTTCCTGGTCGACGGCAAGGTGACGGCGAGCGGCCCGCATCAGCGGCTGCTCGAAGTGGAGCCCGGGTATCGGGCGCTGGTGGCGCGAGACACCGATGACGCCGCTGACACTGCTGACGCTGCCGAGGAGGCCGTACGGTGACGACGACGGACACGGGGCTGCTGCCGGTCGCGGACCGGGCCGGGGTGCGGCGGGCCACCGGGCGGCTGTTGCGGGCGGACCGGCGGGCGTTCACCGGCGCGCTGGCGCTCAACGCGCTGTCGGCCGGGGCGGGGCTCGCCGGGCCGTGGCTGGTCGGGCGGATCATCGACGAGGTACGGGCGGGACACGGGGTCGGGGCGGTGGACCGGCTGGCGCTGTGGATCCTGCTCTGCTCGCTGGCCCAGCTGCTGCTGGCGCGCTGGGCGCGGTACGTGGGGCACCGGTTCGGGGAGCGGACGCTGGCCCGGGTGCGCGAGGAGTACGTCGACCGGGTGCTGGCGCTGCCCGCCTCTGCGGTGGAGCGGGCCGGCACCGGCGATCTGACCGCGCGCGGTACGGCCGACGTGGCGACCGTCGGCACCACGCTGCGGGACGTCGGACCGGAGCTGCTGGTGTGCACCGTGCAGGCGCTGTTCGTGCTCGGCGCGGTGTTCGCGCTCGACCCGCTGCTGGGGCTGTTCGGTGTGCTGGGTCTGACCCCGGTCTGGCTGGCGCTGCGCTGGTATCTGCGCCGGGCGCGGGACGGTTACCTCGCCGAGGGCGCGGCCACCTCGGAGGTCGCCGAGATCGTGGCGGCGACCGCGGCCGGGGCGCGGACGGTCGAGGCGTTCCGGCTCCGGCGGCGACGGATCACGGCGAACCGGGACGCGCTGGAGAAGTCCCGCCGGACCCGCTTCTACACGCTCCGTCTGCGGTCGGTGTTCTTCCCCGCGGTCGAGGTGACGTACAGCGTCCCGGTGGTGGGTGTGCTGCTGCTGGGCGGGTGGCTGCACCAGCGGGGTGCGGTGGGCGTCGGGGCGGTGGTGGCCGCGGCGCTGTACCTGCGGCAGTTCACGGAGCCGCTGGACCAGATCCTGATGCGGGTGGAGCAACTGCAGAGCAGCGGCGCCTCGTTCGCGCGGGTGGAGGGGCTGGCGCAGGCGCCCCGGACACAGGCGGAGGGCGGCTGTCCGGAGCCGGCGGACGACAGGATCGACGTGCGCGGGGTGCGGTACGCGTACGAGCGGGGCGGTGAGGTGCTGCGCGGGGTGGACCTGACGGTACGCCCCGGTGAACGCCTCGCCGTGGTGGGCCCGTCGGGCGCCGGCAAGACCACGCTCAGCAGACTCCTCGCGGGCATCGACACGCCCGGGGCGGGCACGGTGACGGTGGGCGGCGTACCGATCGCGTCCCTGGAACCGGAACGCCTGCGCCGCCAGGTCGTGCTGGTCACCCAGGAGCACCACGTCTTCCTCGGCACGGTCCGCGACAACCTCCTGATCGCGGAACCCACCGCCACGGACACCGACTTGTGGGCGGCCCTGAAGGCAGTGGGCGCAGACGACTGGGTCCGCGCCCTCCCTTCCTCCCTGGACACCCCCCTCGGCCCGAACGGCCGGCCCACCGACGGCTCCCAGGCCCAGCAACTCGCCCTGGCCCGGGTCGTGCTGGCCGACCCCCACACCCTCATCCTCGACGAGGCCACGGCCCTCCTCGACCCCACCACGGCCCGGCACACCGAGCGTGCCCTGGCCGCGGTCCTGGAGTCCCGCACGGTGATCGCCATCGCCCACCGCCTCCACACGGCCCACGACGCGGACCGGGTGGCGGTCATGGAAGACGGCCGCCTCACCGAACTGGGCACCCACGAGGAACTGGTGTCCGCGAACGGGGCGTACGCGGCCCTGTGGCGAACGTGGCACGGGGAGGCGCCCGCCGAGGACTAGGGCGCGTCCGGCGGATCAGGCGCTAGTCGAGGCGGGAGACCTGGTAGTGGTCGATGCGCCAGTCGTCGTCCGAACGCTTCAGCAGGACACAGAGGTTGACGGTCAGCGTGGGACGGTCGGTGAAGGAGAAGTCGACCTCCAGGTAGCCGAGCACGAGGTCGTCGGCAAGGCGCCGGCTCTCCTGCACACGGTACGCGGCCGACAGGCCCAGCGGCTGGGACTCGTAGTAGTCGGCGACGCCCTGCCGTCCGACGCTGTAGGGGTGCAGCCCCTGGAAGATCGCGTCCTCGGTGAAGAGGGCGGCGACCCGACGCGGCTCGTGGCCGTCGACACCCGCCTTCCACCGGTCGAGGACGCTGCGCAGGATCGCTTCGTTGTCCGCTTTGGTGTGGGTCATGGTTCTCCTTCAGCGGCCGGCGCTGACGCCGCCGTCGACGTGGAGGATCTCGCCCGTGACGAACGGGGCGTTCTCCAGGTAGATCACCGCGTCCACGATGTCGCTCTGCTCGCCCATCCGCCCGACCGGCTGCAGGCCGGCGAGCACCTCATGGATCTCCTCCGGGTGCATCGGCGTCTTGATGGTGCCCGGGGAGACCGCGTTGGCGCGGATGCCGCGGGTGGCGTACTCGATGGCCAGTGACTTGGTGGCGGACTGCAGTCCGCCCTTGGTCAGCGAGGCCAGTACCGAGGGGACGCGGGAGTCCGCGTGGTCGACCAGGCTGGTGGTGACGTTGACGATGTGACCGCCGCCCTGGGTGAGCATCTGCTCGACGGCCAGCTGGGTGACGCGGAAGAAGCCGGCGAGGTTCACCCCGGTCACGGCGGCGTAGTCGTCCTGGGTGTAGTCGGTGAAGGGCTTGGCGACGAAGATTCCCGCGTTGTTGACCAGGGTGTCGACACGGCCGAACCGCTCCACTCCGGTGGCGATGACGCGTTCGGCGGTGGCGGGGTCGGTGATGTCGCCCTGGACGGTCAGGACCTCCGGGTCGCCGGAGGGGGCGATGCCGCGCGAGGTGGCGACGACGGCGTAGCCGAGCTTGCGGTAGGCGTCGACGAGTCCGGCGCCGATGCCCTGGGAGGCGCCGGTGATGACTGCGACCTTCTGCGTGCTCATGAGGATGTTCTCCAAAGTGGGTTGGGACCTGGGGATTACGCGACCTGAGCGGTTACTAGCCGACCGGTCGACTATGTGACCGTAGGCCGATCGCCGAAGGGAGTCAAAGGTCGAGAAGGCCCGGGCCGGGACCCGCTTCCTAGCAGCTGAGAGGCTCGGGCTCCCAGTGCACGTCGGCGGGGCACCGCCCCCGATCGCTGCCGGAGGTTGCTAACGCTTGTAAGGGTCCCCGTCGGGCAGCCAGGCGTCCGGGCCGTGGATGCCCAGGTCGCCGACGCCCTCGCACAGGGCCTCGGCGACGGCGCGGACCGCCGTACGTACTTCGTCGCGGCGCCACACCAGAGACCAGGTCCAGTGGATCCGCGGTCCGACGACGGGGCGTCGGACGAGGTCGGGAGGGAGCGGAGTCGTCTGACCCTTGGGCGAGTTGATGACGGGGCGGCCGCTGCGGCGGACGTGGTCGAAGAAGGCGGGGCCGGTGATGCCGCCGTCGCAGATGCGCAGCGCGCGGGCCCCGGTGTCCCGGGCCATTTGCTCGGCGTAGGCGTTCCAGGACGACCAGGAGGTGGTGTCGTCGTCCAGGAGCACGGCGGTCTCCCCGGCCGTCACCTCGCTCGTGTCCTTGCCGGTGGCGACGGCATAGAGCCGGTCGGCGCCGATGAGCCGGGCGCACAGGTCGCGCTGCTCCAGGTCCTCGGTGCGCACCCAGCACACCGCGAGGTCCAGGCTGCCGTCGGCGACCCGGGCGGCCTGGGCGTGCGAGGGGGCGACCCATGCGTCGACGTGGACCTGGGCCACGGCGGAGGTGCGGGCGATCAGGTCCGCGGGCAGCCAGTTGACGTAGCCGAGCCGTACCGGTTCCGAACCCGCCAGGCCACGTGCGCGCCGCTGCAGGTCGTCGGCCTGTTCCAGCAGTGCGCGGGTGTGCGGGAGCAGCGCCGAGCCGGCCGGGGTGAGGGCCACCGAACGGCGGTCGCGGTCGAACAGGCGCACCCCCAGGTCGCGTTCGAGCGCCTTGATCTGCTGGGACAGGGACGGCCCGGCGATCAGGAGCCGTTTGGCGGCCCGGCCGAAGTTGAGTTCCTCGGCCACCGCGACGAAGTAGCGAAGTTGGCGCAGCTCCACGCCCGTCATGCTACGTCGGTGAGAGGCGGCGCCTCCCAGGAGCGAGGAAGCCTGTCGTGGCGTGCCCGCTGCGGCGGGCGGACGATGAGGGCATGGAGGCCCCGGCGTGAAGTGACCGCGGCGGGCCCGGCCGTACGCCCCACCGAAGCGGAGCAGGACCATGCGAGAGTTCCTGGTCGAGATCACGACCACCGTCCCCGACGGCACCAGCCAGGACGAGGTCGACAGGCGGCGGGCCGCCGAGGCGGTCCGGGCGAGGGAACTGGCCGCCACCGGCAACCTGGCGCGGCTGTGGCGCCCGGTCGGTGAGCTGCGCAGCATCGGCGTCTGGCGGGCCGCGGACGAACAGGAACTCCACGAGAAGGTGCTCGGCACCCTGCCCCTGCGCCCGTGGATGACCGTCACCGTCACCCCGCTCGAATCCCACCCCAACGACCCGGGCAGCCACTGACGGCACAGCCGCCGACCCCTCCCCCCACCCTCACCCGCATCACCGCCAGGCCTTCCTCATGCCCGTACGACCGCCGCGCGCCTCCTCGGCCGAAACAGCCCGGGAAAGCGCTCAGCTCCGCTCCCCCTGGTCCCATGTCGCCCAAGCCGCCGCCGCGCTGGCCGCGGGCATGGGTGTCGGCCGGTTCGTCTACACCCCGATCCTCCCCCTGATGCACGCCCGCGCTGGACTGTCCGCGGGTGCGGGCGCCAATCTGGCGACCGCCAACTACGTCGGCTACCTCGTCGGCGCGCTCGCCGGGATCCTGGCGCCCGCGCTGGTCCGCTCCCCCGCCCTCCTGCGCACCTCCCTGATCGCGCTGACCGTCAGCCTGGTCGCGATGCCCGCCACCCACAGCACGGCGGTGTGGATCGTGCTGCGGCTGCTGGCCGGCATCGCCAGCGCCGTGATCTTCGTGATCGCCGTCAGCTCTCTCCACAGCCATCTGCGCGAGCACCCCGCCCACCTGTCCGGCTGGGCCTTCGGCGGGGTGGGCGGCGGCATCGCCCTGTCCGGCCTGCTGGTCCTCACCCTGCGTTCCGTCGCCGACTGGCGGGCCGCCTGGTGGGCCTCGGCCGCCCTCACCGCGATCCTCGCCATCGCCGCGTGGCGGCTGCGCCCCGAGCCGGCTCCCGCGGCCACCGCGTCACCGGCCGGCGCGCCGACCCTCCGCACCCGCCGCTGGTTCGGCGCCCTGTTCGCCTCCTACACCCTGGAAGGCATCGGCTACATCGTCGCCGGTACCTTCCTCGTCGCCGCGATCGAGCAGAGCTCACCGGGCTGGATCGGCAGCGGCGCCTGGGTGCTTGTCGGTCTGGCGGCCGTACCGTCCTCCGCGCTGTGGGCCCGGCTCGGGCGCCGCTGGTCCCGCCCCGGTCTGTTGCTCGTCGCGCTCGTCATCCAGGCGGCCGGCATCGCTCTGCCGGCCCTGATCGGCGGGGTGGCGGCCGCCCTCGTCTCCGCGCTCCTGTTCGGCGCCACCTTCATCGGCGTCAGCACGCTCGCCCTCGCCGCGGGAGCCCACCTGCGCTTCCCGCGCTCGGTCGCGCTGCTGACCGCCGGATACTCCGTCGGCCAGATCCTCGGCCCCCTGGCCGTCACCCCCCTGCTCCGCCACGGCTACCACCAGGCCCTGCTCCTGGCCGCCGCCGTGGTCCTGACCGCCGCCACGGCCGCCGCCGTGCTGCGCATCGGGTTCCCGCACCACGGGGTGGTGGTGCGGCAGAGCGCTCCGGTACGACGGCCCGCACCTGCGGAGGCGACCGCGGATCCCGACAGCGGCGACGCCTGACGGAGCGGAGCCAAGGCAGGCCGACCCGACCGGCTGGACCTCGTCGACGCCCACCCCACCGCCCGCCCCGCGTGGGCGGGTCTCACGCTGGACCGCCGTGTGCTGCCCGAGCCTCAGCTCGCCCTGCCCCGCGTGGGCGGGTCTCACACCCCCGCCGCAGCCCCCCGCGCCGCACGCGCGCCCAGCAGCGCAAGACAGTTGGCCCACAGGGCGTCCAGCCTTTGCGGGCTGTTGTACAGCTTGGCGAACAGCACCTGACCCTCGAGCTGGGCGACCACGGCCCGCGCGGCCTCCCGAGTGTCGGTCACGTCGATCTCCTGCCGCTCAAGGGCCTCGGCGATGACCGAGTCGACCATCCCGACCTGGGCGTCGAAGATCTCCTGCAGCCGGGCGCGGATCGCCTCGGTCTGGTTGCTCATCTCCAGGGCGAGGTTCCCGAACAGGCAGCCCGAGACGGTGCCGCAGCTCTGCTGGCCGGCACGCTGGGCGGCCTCGGTCTCCTCGAACAGCCGGCGCAGTCGGTGCAGCGGTTCCGCGTCACCGTCGAGAGCGGCGGTCCAGGTGCGTTTCTGGCCGGCCCAGTGCTCGTCGATGACGGCCAGCGCGAGCGCTTCCTTGGACTCGAAGAAGTAGTAGAAGCTCCCCTTGGGCACGCCGGCCGCCTTGCAGATCTCGGCCACGCCCAGGGCGGAGTAACCACGCATCTCGATCAGAGACCACGCGGCGCTGAGAATCTTCTCCCGGGCATCACTGGTACGTCCCATGGGGCAATTTTACGACCGGTCGACTATTCCGGGCGCGGGCCGACCGACAGACCGGCCAACCAGGGCCAACAGTCCGCATACCGAACATGAACATCCGGTCAACGAACCATTTCCAGCCAAGTTTCTGACGCGCTCCTGACAGATGCCGTGATCCCCTGCCACTCTTCCCACGGCCGACTCACAGCAACCCCACAGTTCCCCATGCTCGCGTGAGCCGGCTCTGCACCTGCACGTGGTTCCGCGTAACGCCCTGTTCTGCCCGGACGTCCCAACCCACCGTCCGGCTCCCCCTGGCCGCGCGACCCGCGGTCACGCAGAAGGAGTCAGTGTTGAGTAGCACCTCTCGCAGACGCACCTCCCACACAGCGCACCGCCGCACCGCCGCCGTCGCCCTCGCGGGTGTCGCCGCCCTGATCGCCGCCGCCGTCCAGTCCGGCGCCGCGAGCGCCGCCCCGGCGAAGCCGCAGGCCGGCAAGGTCAACCCCGCCCATGTGGCGCTCAAGCTCACGCCCTCGCAGCGCGCCGAGCTGATCCGGCACGCGGACGCCGAGAAGGCCGCCACAGCGCGGTCCATAGGCCTCGGGGCCAAGGAGAAGCTGGTCGTCCATGACGTCGTCAAGGACGCCGACGGGACTGTGCACACCCGGTACGAGCGGACGTACGCGGGCCTGCCGGTGCTCGGCGGCGACCTCGTCGTGGACACCGCCAAGTCCGGCGCGACGAAGTCCGTCATCAAGGCGAGCAACGCCTCGCTGAAGGTCACCGACCTCACCCCGGCCGTGTCGAAGGCCTCGGTCGAGAAGCAGGCCGTCCAGCGCGCCAAGGCCCTCGGTGGCAGCAAGTCGGCCGCGGACAGCGTGCGCAAGGTGATCTGGGCGGGCAGCGGCAAGCCTGTTCTCGCGTACGAGACCGTCGTCGGCGGGCTCCAGGACGACGGCACCCCGAACCAGCTGCACGTCGTCACCGACGCCGCCACCGGCAAGAAGCTCTTCGAGTACCAGGGCATCAAGAACGGCGTGGGCAACACCCAGTACAGCGGCCAGGTGACGCTGACCACCACCCAGTCGGGCTCGAACTACACGCTGAACGACGGGGCGCGCGGCAACCACAAGACGTACAACCTCAACCACGGCACCTCGGGCACCGGCACCCTGTTCTCCCAGACCAACGACACCTGGGGCAACGGCACCACGTCCAACGCGGCCACCGCGGGCGCGGACGCGCACTACGGGGCCGCGGAGACCTGGGACTTCTACAAGAACGTCTTCGGCCGCTCCGGCATCAAGAACAACGGCGTCGGCGCCTACTCGCGTGTGCACTACGGCAACGCGTACGTGAACGCGTTCTGGGACGACAGCTGCTTCTGCATGACGTACGGCGACGGCTCCGGCAACGCCGACCCGCTGACCTCCCTCGACGTGGCCGGCCATGAGATGACCCACGGCGTCACCTCGAACACGGCCGGGCTCAACTACAGCGGCGAGTCGGGCGGCCTCAACGAGGCGACCTCCGACATCCTCGGCGGCGCCGGTGTCGAGTTCTTCGCCAACAACTCCTCCGACCCCGGCGACTACCTCATCGGCGAGAAGATCGACATCAACGGCGACGGCACCCCGCTGCGCTACATGGACAAGCCCAGCAAGGACGGCGCGTCCAAGGACAGCTGGTACTCGGGGATCGGCGGCATCGACGTGCACTACTCGTCGGGCCCCGCGAACCACTTCTTCTACCTGCTGAGCGAGGGCAGCGGCACCAAGGTCATCAACGGTGTCACCTACAACTCGCCCACCGCGGACGGCCTTCCGGTCACCGGCATCGGCCGCGACAAGGCGCTGCAGATCTGGTACCGGGCGCTGACCACCAAGTGGACCTCCACCACCAACTACGCGGGCGCCCGCACCGGCACCCTCGCGGCGGCCGGTGAGCTGTACGGCACCACCAGCGCCGAGTACAAGGCGGTGCAGGACGCCTGGGCCGGCGTCGCGGTCGGTTCGCGCTCCGGCGGCGGCGGGGGCGGCGGCACCTCGTACGAGAACACCTCGCCGGTGTCGATCCCGGACAACGGGCCCGCGGTCACCTCGAGCATCACCGTCTCCGGCAGGAGCGGAAACGCGCCGAGCAACCTCTCGGTGAGCGTGGACATCACGCACACCTGGCGCGGTGACCTGGTGATCGACCTGGTCGGTCCGTCGGGCACCTCGTACCGCCTGAAGAACTTCTCCTCGTCCGACTCGGCGGACAACGTCAACGCGACCTACACGGTCAACGCCTCCTCCGAATCGGCCAATGGAACCTGGAAGTTGAAGGTCCAGGACCAGGCCGCACAGGACGTCGGCACGATCAACAGCTGGAAGCTGACGTTCCCGTAAACCACACCCCACCAGCACCGGAACAGGGCGCCGTCCGAGGGTTCGATCCCCTCGGGCGGCGCCCGTTTTACATTCCTGAAACGTTCACCGGACAGTCGGTTTTCGGCCAACATCACTTAGGGGTCCTGACATGTACGCGCCCCTGATGTCACTCTCTCTCCACCCGCCGCAGCAGCACAGCAACGTCACAACGCCACACACTCCGGCCAGTAACCCCACGCTGCCCGGACTCCCCCACGAGAAGGAGCTTCTGTGAGCCCCCTCTACGCGCGTCACAAGCGCACCACTCTGGCCATCGCCACCGCTGTCGCGGCCGGAGCCCTGCTCTCCACTGGTCTGACCACCAGTGCCAGCGCCCAGACCCCGGCCGAGGCCGCCGCCGCCAAGCCGCTGGCCGCCGCCCCGACCGCGCTGTCCGCCGCTGCCCGTACCACCCTGATCCAGCAGGCGCAGGCCGACGCGACCGAGACCGCGCAGCACATAGGCCTCGGCGCCAAGGAGAAGCTGGTCGTCAAGGACGTCGTCAAGGACGCCGACGGCACCGTCCACACCCGCTACGAGCGCACCTACGCGGGCCTGCCGGTCCTCGGCGGCGACCTGGTCGTCCACACCGCCAAGTCGGGCAAGGCCGAGGGCATCACCAAGGCGAACAAGTCCGCCATCAAGGTGGCCTCGCTCAAGCCGCAGATCACCGCCGCCAAGGCGGAGAAGCAGGCCGTGAGCGCCGCGAAGACCCTGGGCTCCGCGAAGTCCTCCGCGGACGGCGCGCGCAAGGTGATCTGGGCCGGCTCCGGCAAGCCCGTCCTCGCCTACGAGACGATCGTCGGCGGCCTCCAGGACGACGGCACCCCCAACCAGCTGCACGTCATCACCGACGCCGCCACCGGCAAGAAGCTCTTCGAGTACCAGGGCGTCGAGAACGCGACCGGCACCGGCAAGAGCCTCTACTCCGGCACGGTCAGCCTGAACACCACGCTGTCGGGTTCGACGTACCAGCTGTACGACACCACGCGTGGCGGCCACAAGACGTACAACAAGAAGCACACCACCACCTCGTCCGCGGGCACGCTGTTCACCGACTCGGACAACACGTGGGGCACCGGCGCGGCCTCCAGCTCCACCGCCGACCAGACCGCGGCCGTCGACGCCGCCTACGGCGCGCAGGAGACCTGGGACTTCTACAAGAACACCTTCGGCCGCAGCGGCATCAAGAACAACGGTGTCGCCGCCTACTCCCGCGTGCACTACGGCAACGCGTACGTGAACGCGTTCTGGGACGACAGCTGCTTCTGCATGACCTACGGCGACGGTGACGGCAACACCCACCCGCTCACCTCGCTGGACGTGGCCGGCCACGAGATGAGCCACGGCGTCACCGCGAACACCGCGGGCCTGGACTACTCGGGCGAGTCCGGTGGTCTGAACGAGGCCACCTCCGACATCTTCGGCACGGGTGTGGAGTTCTACGCGAACAACGCCTCTGACCCCGGTGACTACCTCATCGGCGAGGCGATCGACATCAACGGCGACGGCACCCCGCTGCGCTACATGGACAAGCCCAGCAAGGACGGCGGCTCGGCGGACTCCTGGTCCTCCTCGGTCGGCGACCTGGACGTCCACTACTCGTCCGGTGTCGCCAACCACTTCTTCTACCTGCTGTCCGAGGGCAGCGGTTCGAAGACGATCAACGGCGTGAGCTACAACTCGCCGACGTCCAACGGCTCCACGGTCACCGGCATCGGCCGCGCCAAGGCGCTGCAGATCTGGTACAAGGCGCTGACGACGTACTTCACGTCGACGACCAACTACAAGGCGGCCCGCACCGGCACCCTGAACGCGGCGGCCGCGCTGTACGGCTCCGGCAGCACCGAGTACAAGACGGTGGCGGCGGCCTGGTCGGCGGTCAACGTCAGCTAGTCACACACCACGTGAGGTAGGGCGGTACCCGGGCGGAAGGCGTCCCGGGTACCGCCCTACCCTTGTGACCCATGTCCTCGGCGCCCTTCACCTACGAGCCGGTCGGCGCGACCCGCGACGACCTGACCTTCTGCCCGCCCGGCTTCCACCCGCTACTCGAACGCACCCGTATCGGCGAGGGCCCTGAGGTCTTCCGCCGAGCCGCCGACGCGGTCCTGACCTGGGAGATGCACCGCGCGATGGGCGTGGGCATCGACGCCGGCGCCGACCGCGCGGCCCCCGACGTCGACGTCACGGTCACCCTGGCCGGCCTCATCAAGGCCCCCTGCCGCATCGTCTGGACCGTCGAGGAGCCCCGCCGCGCCGGCTGGGCCTACGGCACCCTGGAAGGCCACCCCGAGTGCGGCGAGGAGGCCTTCGTGGTCGACCGCACCGGCGACGGCACCGTCTGGCTGACGGTGGCCGCCTTCAGCCGCGCCCAGAAGTGGTACGCCCGCGCGGGCGGGGCCGCGACACGCGGGCTGCAGCACGCCTACGCCCGCAGATGCGGCAAGGTGCTGAGGGAGCTGGCCACCCGGGACCTCAAGGACTGACGCTCACCGCATCAGCACCCCCGCCCCCTCCATGGCCTCCTCCGACGGCACGGACACCAGGCCCAGTTCAGCCCCGGAGGCGAGCAGGCGGTGGGCCGGGAGGATGCGGATCGTGTAGCCGTAGGGGCCGGTGCGGTCCAGGGAGAGCGGGCCCTCGTAGACGCGGCGGCCCTCCAGGTCCGGGGCGCCGGTCGCCTTCAGCGGGACCACCGTGGCGTCCGTGATGCGGTCCTGCGCGTCGACCCGGCCGGAGACCGCCTGCACCTCCACGTCGTCCGGCCCGAGGTCGCCGAGCCCCACCCGCACCCGCAGCCCCACGGTCGAGCCCAGTTCCGCGGTGGCCGTCGTGGCCGTCGTCTCCACGTGGTCGACGCTCACCCGGGGCCAGGCGGCCCGCACCCTGGCCTTCCAGACGGCCAGTTCACGCGCCGTGTCCTCGGTCAGCGCCCGGTGGGACTGGGCGGCGGGCGCGTACAGGCGGTCGACGTACTCGCGGACCATCCGGCCCGCCAGCACCTTCGGGCCCAGCAGGGTGAGGGTCTGGCGGACCATGTCGATCCAGCGGTCGGGCAGCCCGCCCCGGCCGCGCTCGTAGAAGCGCGGGGTGACCCGCTGTTCCAGGAGGTCGTACAGGGCCGCGGCCTCGATGTCGTCACGGCGGTCCGGGTCGGTGCCCACGCCGTCGGCGGTCGGGACGGCCCAGCCGAAGTCCGGCTGGAACCACTCGTCCCACCAGCCGTCCAGCACCGAGAGGTTGAGGCAGCCGTTGAGCGCGGCCTTCATCCCGGAGGTGCCGCAGGCCTCCAGCGGGCGCAGCGGGTTGTTCAGCCAGACGTCGCAGCCGGGGTAGAGCTTCTGCGCCATCGCCATGCCGTAGTCGGGCAGGAAGACGATCCGGTGCCGCACGCGCGGGTCGTCGGCGAACCGCACCAGTTCCTGCACCAGCCGTTTGCCGCCGTCGTCCGCCGGGTGCGCCTTGCCCGCGACGACGATCTGGATCGGCCGCTCCGGGTGCAGCAGCAGCTCCATCAGCCGGTCCCGGTCGCGCAGCATCAGCGTGAGCCGCTTGTACGACGGCACGCGCCGCGCGAACCCGATCGTCAGCACCCCGGGGTCGAGCACGCCGTCGATCCAGCCCAGCTCCGCGTCCCCGGCACCGCGCTGCCGCCAGGAGGCGCGCAGCCGCTCCCGTACCTCCAGCACCAGCTGTTCGCGCAGGGTGCGGCGCAGCTCCCAGATCTCCTGGTCCGCGATGTCCGCGACCGAGTCCCAGCGCTCGGAGCCGCCGACGCTCAGCGCGTCCTCGGCCCGCTGGGCACCGATCTCCCGGGCGCCGAGCCGGAGCACCTCGGGGGCGACCCAGGTCGGGGCGTGCACCCCGTTGGTCACGGAGGTGATCGGCACCTCCTCGGCGTCGAATCCCGGCCACAGCCCCGCGAACATCTCCCGGCTGACCTGCCCGTGCAGCAGCGAGACCCCGTTCGCCCGCTGGGCCAGCCGCAGCCCCATCACGGCCATGTTGAACAGGTTCGGCTCGCCGCCCGGGTAGGTCTCCATGCCGAGCGCCAGGATCCGCTGCATGTCGATGCGCGGGAGTTCGGCGTCCGCCCCGAAGTGCCGGGCGACCAGCTCCCGGTCGAACCGGTCGATCCCGGCCGGGACGGGGGTGTGCGTGGTGAACACGGTCCCGCCGCGCACGGCCTCCAGCGCCGAGTCGAAGTCGAGTCCCCGGTCGCACAGTTCGGCGATCCGCTCCAGCCCCAGGAAGCCGGCGTGTCCCTCGTTGGTGTGGAACACCTCGGGCTCCGGGTGCCCGGTGAGCCGGCAGTACGTCCGCACGGCCCGGACACCCCCTATCCCCAGCAGCATCTCCTGCAGCAGCCGGTGCTCGCTGCCACCGCCGTACAGCCGGTCGGTCACCCCGCGTTCGCCGAGGTCGTTCTCCTCCACGTCCGAGTCGAGCATCAGCAGCGGCACCCGGCCGACCTGGGCCAGCCAGATCCGGGCGTGCAGCGCCCGGCCGCCGGGCAGCGCGAGGGAGACCCGGGCGGGGCTGCCGTCGGCCTCCCTCAGCAGGCTGACGGGCAACTCGTGGGGGTCGAGCACCGGGTAGTGCTCCTGCTGCCAGCCGTCCCGGGACAGGGTCTGGCGGAAGTACCCGTGCCGGTAGAGCAGGCCGACACCGATCAGCGGGACCCCGAGGTCGCTGGCCGCCTTGAGGTGGTCGCCGGCGAGGATGCCGAGGCCGCCGGAGTACTGGGGCAGCGCGGCCGTGATGCCGAACTCGGGCGAGAAGTAGGCGACGGCGGCGGGCAGCCCGTCGTCCTGCTGCTGGTACCAGCGGTCGCCGGTCACATAGTCGTTGAGGTCGTCGACAGCCGCGCGCAGGCGGCGCAGGAACCGCCGGTCCCCGGCCAGCTCGGTGAGCCGGTCCGGGCGCACCCCGCCCAGCAGCCGCACCGGGTCGCCCCCGGCGGCGGCCCAGCGTTCGGGGTCGACGGACTGGAACAGATCGCGCGTTTCCGCATGCCAGGACCAGCGCAGATTGCGCGCCAGGTCGCTCAGCGGCCGGAGGGGTTCGGGGAGAACGGGACGGACGGTGAACCGACGGATCGCCTTCACATTCCACCTCGGACGCGTTACGGGGTGAGACGCACGGCGCTGTGCGTCTCGTCGTCAGGGTCGACGTTAGTGGTTACCGGGGCGTCGGTGGGGACGTAGCAGGCGCGGGTGTCGGGGCGCGGCGGGGGCGTAATGGCCACCCTGGCGGGAAACCCGAAAAGGGGCCGGTCTTGTGCGTAGACGTACGCGTGAGTAGTTAACAAAGTGCCGGATTGCCCACCCGAATAGGGTGGGAAGGCTCCTCCGGTACGCCCCACAGCAGCACCACGTCTCACCTGCAGGACCCACCTCCCCACAGCAATCCGCCCACACCCACGTTGAAGCGGACAGGAGCGGTCATGCCCGCCAAGCACCACTCGTCAGCAGCCACGACACCCAGCAAGGCAGCCGGAAGGAAAACTTCGGGCAAGAAAACCGGAAAGCCCGCCGAGGAACTCCTCGAGGAGGCTCCGGCCCCGCCACGGCAGCAGCGTCCCGTCCCGCCGGAACCGACCACTCTCGGCCGAATTCCCGTCCTCGACGTGCGCCCGGTGGTGCAGCACGGGCGCAGGCCCGCCAAGGCGGTGGCCGGTGAGTCGTTCGAGGTGTCGGCCACCGTGTTCCGGGAGGGCCACGACGCCGTCGCCGCGAACGTCGTCCTGCGGGATCCCCAGGGCCGCCCGGGCCCCTGGACCCCGATGCGTGAACTCGCCCCGGGCACCGACCGCCTGGGCGCCATCGTCACCCCGGACGAGCCCGGCCGCTGGACCTACACGGTCGAGGCCTGGTCGGACCCGGTCGGCACCTGGCGGCACACCGCCTCCGTCAAGATCCCGGCGGGCATCGACACCGGCCTGGTCCTGGAGGAGGGCGCACGCTTGTACGAGCGGGCGGCCGACGGCGTCCCCGAGGAGCAGCGGAACGTGGTCCTGGCGGCCGCTGCCGCGCTGCGGGACGAGGACCGCCCGGCCGCCTGGCGGCTCGCGGCGGCCCTGGCGCCCGAGGTGGACGCGGTGTTGTCCCGTCATCCGTTGCGGGAGTTGGTGACCGCGTCCGACGCGATGCCGCTGCTCGTGGAGCGGGAGCGGGCGCTGTTCGGCTCGTGGTACGAGTTCTTCCCG